>SUWD01000050.1 GCA_015061685.1 Lentisphaerota bacterium
GTCGCCATAAAAGGCGGCAGAGAGTCTGATTGTGAATGCATGAGTCAAACCACCGCCACAGACAGCAGACCGCAAAAAAACGATCAAGGCTCGACAGCGGAGAGCCGCGACTTCCCGTTTTTCTTTGTTCACTTGTTTGAGGTACTTGCTGCAAATCCTCAGTGATCTTAAAACTCCTCTGCTTCGATCTGCAAAAGGGGCGTTTTCGACAGTTACCCCTTGGGTAGCTGTCTCAAATTACCTTTCACAGCTCATCGCAGATGATCTTTTAATCCTCCCTGAATGATTTTTGCAACTACCTCTCTTTTTCCGCAAAAAGAAAGTGGACGCAGGAGTGCAGGGGACGGCGTAAGTCCCCTGCAAAAAAGAGGTTTTGCGGCAGTCCCTTGTTTTTTTTGATGGAGGCTGAATAACTGTTATTTATTCGGGATGGAGAGGGTGTAGAGGTCTTTGGCAATACAGATCGCTTCATTGAGGATCACGTCACCGGCATCTTTGGTGTTTTTCTCCTCTTTGAGCAGTTTTTCCGCTTCTTCGGAGATCTGTTTTTCCCGTTTGTATTCAGCGTATCTCTCCTCCTCGTTGAGAGAAATGGTTTTGCGGTCACGGAGAGTGCGGTAGAGTTCGATCTGGCGGATGAAAGCCTGATAATTGGCATTTTCCGCTATCCGTTTGGCTGAATTCTCTTTGAGTTGAGCGATTTTTGTTTCCAGATCGTTGTCCCAGACATTGATTTTGACCGGGGTGATGCAGTCCCACGGGAGGTGGTTGTTGAGATACATTTCTCCGACATTCATCTCCTCGGTAAGTGAGGGCAGCTGGATATCCGGCTTGATCCCCAACTGTTGTACGGAACTGCCGCCGGGACGGAAAAACATGGCGATCTCAAAGGTCAGTGAACCGGCGGGCATATTCATTTTGAACCAGTTGCTGTAACGGTCAAGCGACTCCACCCGGAGGACGGTACCTTTGCCGAAAGTTCTGCTGTCGCCCACGACCACTGCCCGTCGGGCATCCCGGAGGGCTCCGGTGAAAATTTCCGTGGAGGAGGCGGAGAGTTTGCTGGTCAGCAGAACCAGCGGTCCGGCGTAAGCGATTTCTCTTGAGGGGTCACGTTCAACTTCCAAACCGTTCTTTGCCCGCACCTGAACCACGGGGCCGCCTTTCATAAAAAGTCCGGTAAGGGTCACTGCATCCGGGAGACTGCCGCCGCCGTTGCTCCGCAGGTCGATAACAACGCTTTGAACCTGCTGTTTTTTGAATTCTTCCAGAATTTTCAAGACATCGGTACTTGCTTTTCTGGCATTGACATCTCCTCTCATGGCAGCGTCGAAATCCATATAGAATGAGGGCAGATTGATGATACCGACTTTAACACCGTTGACCTCTTTGACCTCTCCTTTTGCCGCCCCCTCGGTAAGTTTGATTTTATCCCGGGTGATTGTGATTTTTACCGGAGCGGTGGAGTTGCCGGAGAGGACTTCAAGGGTGACGGCAGTACCCTTTTCGCCGCGGATGAATTGGACAGCTTTGCTGACCGGCATATCCACCAGGTCGGTGGATTCGCCATTTTCCTGAGTGACGGAAACGATACGGTCATTGACTTTGAGCTTGCCGGATAATTCAGCCGGACCGCCGGGGACTAATTCGACGATTTTGATGTAACCATCTTCGCTGGTGAGAGTTGCACCGATCCCAGAGAGGGAAAGGGACATTTGTATTTCAAAATCCTCACTCAATTTGGGAGCTTGATAATCGGAGTGGGCACCGTAGGTTTGGGCCATGGAGTCCAGCAGGATGCCGAGAATATCGATCTTATCTTTTTGAGCGATATCATTGCCGATATCCCGTTGTCTCTGAAGGATCCTCTGGGCGGGTGTTTTGGGAGGATTGACCGGGGAAGGAGCATCTTTGGGGCGTTCTTCCTTTTCGATTCTGGCACTCAACTGCAAAGAGAGGATCTCATTTTTGACATACTTCCGCCACAACTCAAACATCTCTTTTTCGTTTTCGGGGCGTGGTTCTTTGGTAAGGTCAGCGGGGATACTCTCATTGATGGAAAAGTCGATATCAGATTCGAGCATTTTACCGGTAAATTCCCGGAATCGGGCGTAACGTGACCGGTAAACCTCATAGACATCAAAGGCGAATTGATATTCGCCATTCATCAGATCATTGGCGATGGTGCTGCGTTTGGCGGCGAATTTGTCAATATCCCCGGCGGTGAAAAACATGTGCAAAGGGTCAATGGAATTGAAAAACTGATCGAAAATCTTTTGTGAAAGTTTCTCATCGACCGGCACATTTGAGTAGTGATTTCTTGCGAGGATCCGGGAAGTCATGGAAGCGATTCTGGTGAAATCCCGGTGGGTGTACTCTTTTTTCGGAGCGGCGTAAGCGGGAAGCAGAGAAAACAAAATCCCGGCGACAGCGGATAATTTCAAAAATTTAACAAGCATAATCAGGAACCTTATTTGATTGAGGCTGTTTCAAAACTCCTCAAAAATTCTTAAAAATCACCGCTGTGATCTTAACGCGGAGCATTTCCGGTGGTTATTTATCCAACAGCCACGCTCAAACTGCTGCTTTGATCTCATCAACACTGATTTTTCCATCTCTTTTTGAATCAGTTTTGAAATTGCCTCGATTGTTTTGTTAACGATTTCACCCTTTAATATACACTTTTCCGGGACATTGTTCAAGAGGGAATTACGGAGTTTTTCAGATAATTCCCTGCCTGATCTGCAGAGAACCGGGCAATGCCCCGGTCTGCATCCGGATGACCGGACATTTGACCCGGAAAAGGAAAAAAACCTTTTTCCCGGTGCGGTCGGCAAGGGATTCAAAATTTCCCTGTCCTTTGGTGATGACCAGATCGGCGGAGGCAAGTTTTTCCAGAAATTCAGGAGAGCTGTTTTTCAGTGAAACTCCCGGTGCCCGGTCGCCCGTGTCGATCACCGGCAGACCGGACAAGCCGGAATCACTCAATTCGGCTCTGGTGACATCATTGAGAATGGGTTTCCCCCGGACGCCGAGGGTGATTTTTTCTGCTCCGATCTGGTCGATCAGCAGCCGGTCGATGACCGCTTCACCGCAGTTGTCCAGAATATAGAGTATATCTTTTGCTTCTTTGCACTTTTCCCGTAAAAGAGCGAGCATATTTTCATCCAGCGGCAGATTGGCGGTCTCCCGGATCTTTTCGGCGGCATCGGCAAGTTTGAAGTCCGGATTTGCCCCGAAGTCGATCACATTTCCTCCGATGGCGGTACGCAGGGCCGTTTCAAAGGGATCGGAGGAATTTCTGACCATCTCCTGCAATTCAGGAAAAAGTTCTTTCGCCAGCATGGTTGAGCGGTGTTTCACCTCGGCAAAAGGGTCATCGATGCCGGTTTTTTCACAGAACCGGGTGTAAAACATCGCCGCCATCTCCGGCGGAGTGGAGTTGTCGGCATGTTCAATGATGTCTTCAATAAAAAGTTTCAGCATCTGTCTGCGTTCCCGGTCGTCGGTGCTTGATTGTTTTGCCATCTCCACGACCTGATTGAAAACACATTTATAACAGTCAAATTGTACCAGCATCATCGGCTCCTTTTGAGATATTCCAGCAGTTTTAATGCCCCGTTGTTGCGTTCCTGACCGAAAAATGAGCGGAAGGAAAAAAATGCCGCTCCGGAAACTTCCGGGTGCATCCGGTTGTAACGCATCTGATTGATCAATTCATTGCTCTGCCACCTGCCGCCATTGTATGCACCGATGCCGATATAAAGTTTGACTTTTGTCCCTCTTACTGCGGCACTCCACCAATCTACCAGAGCGGCGTAAGCGGCGACATCATGACCGAAATTCCAGTATATCTGCGGCACAATGTAATCTATATAACCGTTTTTTACCCACTTTCTTGTATCGGCGAATATGGCAGAATAACTCTCTTTGCCGCCGGTGAGTGAACCGAGCTTGTTTGATTGCTTATTTGCCCAGATGCCGAAAGGACTGATGCCGAATTTCACCTGCCGTTTCTGAATGATATTGTTTCTGGTGATGGTCAGACGGACTTGATAGATCAGATCATCGGTATTTTTTCTCCGCCAGTTGTCCAGAGAGAGTTTCTGTGGATTGTATTTGCGGAAAGTTGCGGCATCTTCGCTGCCGAGTTTCTCGTAGGGATAGAAGTAATCGTCGAAGTGGATCGCATCGACCCGGTAACGCTGAATGACCTCTCCGATTATCTGACAGAGGTGGGTTTGGACTTGCGGCATACCCGGATCGAGGAAAAGCTGATTGCCTGCCGGATTTTTTTTGACCAGGACGCAATTCGGGTTTCTTCTGGCGAAGTTGTTGGCTGCCAGAGTTTTAAGGTATGCATTTTTGCTTAAAGGCGTATTGCCGATCACCCGGTAGGGGTTGAACCATGCATGGAATTCCATTCCTCTTTTGTGTGTTTCATCAATCATGAATCGCAGGGGGTCAAAATTACCAAGACCGACTCCCTCCTGTCCGGTGAGCCACCTTGACCACGGAGCGAGATTTGACGGGTAAAAGGCATCGCAGTTGGAGCGGATTTGAAAGATTATGGCGGTGAATCCGGCATTTTTCGCCCGGTCGGCAGCTTGCCGGAAATCCGATTGAAACGACTGCACATCAGAGTGCTTTTTGAAGTCGATATTTTCCACCACCGCAATCCAGATGCCCCGGAATTCATCCTTTTTCGGGCGGAAATCCCGGATATTGACCTGCGAAGAATTGAATTTCCCGGCGTACCGTACCGGTTTCCCGGCGGAATCACGCAAAATTTCCGCACTCCCGGCAAAGGTGAAAAGCAAAAATGTCAATACGGGGAAAATTTTTTTCATGATAAAACCTTATTCGCTCATATCCGGCGGCAATTCCGGACGTTTGCCCTCCCGGCGCCCTCTGCTCCGGTGACGGGAACGGTTTTTACGGGACGGATTTTTCTTCTCCTGCCGTCCGGCAGCGTGACGGAAATCCCGGGGATCGTTCCCTTTTGGAAAACGTTTTTCCAGAGAGGCGATATCCTGCTGATTTGCCAAAGCCCGGATCAGCAGCAATTCTCTGGCGTGGGCGTAGGATTTGTGCCGCATAAGCTCCGGGATGTCTCTGTCATCCGCATTTTCCAAAAGGCTCTGCATAAGCATTATCCGAACTGCCGCTTCCCGGACTTTGACCATCAGAATTTGCGGGGCAAAGATGGTGTTCACGGCATTGTAAAGGGCGTTTTCCACCTCTTCAGTGCGTTTTTTCCAAACTTTCCCGGCAGGACAATTCAGTTCTTCCACTGCAAAAGGCAAGGCCACGGAAGCCAGAGCCAGAGAGATGCTGTCCCGGTAGATCCCGGCTTCGACCCGGCAGTTGCGTTCATAAGTCAGGTCAAGAGCCTTTTGACAGGCGTCGCTGCCCCAGTTCTCCGCCAGAAAGGGGAGAAAATAGTTGAGCAGGCCGTAATCAAAAAATACTTCAAAGTGCCGGTCGGAGGAGCTGGAACGGAGAATTTTTTCCAGTTCCAGCGACAATCTGCCCGGTGAAGCGTGACGCAAAAGAGAAAGGCAGTCAAAGAGGGCATTTTCCGTATCGTCATCCAGAGAGAAATCAAATTGAGCAACCAGTTTCAATGCCCGGAGCATCCGCACCGGGTCTTCCTCAAACCGCAGTTTGGCATTGCCGATGGCACGGACGACTTTATTTTCAATATCTTTCACCCCCATGCCGGTAAAGTCGGTCAATTCTTTTTTTACCGGGTCGTAAAAGAGGGCGTTGACGGTGAAATCCCGGCGGAAAGCATCTTCCCGCGACGTGCCGTAATCATTGTCCGAAACGATGAGATTTTCCGGCATTTTCTTGAATTTCTCATTGCCGCTGTTTCCGGCGTGGAGCGATGGGGTTTTGCGGAATGTGCTTACTTCAAAGAGTTCTCCGTGGATCGTGACGTGGGTCAGGCGGAATCTTTTTCCGATGATCCTTGCCCGGCGTCTGCCGAAAACGGAACGGACCTCCTCCGGAGTGGCGGAGGTGGATATGTCAAAATCTTTCGGCTTGCGGTCAAGGAGCAGATCCCGGATCGCACCGCCTACGATGTAACTCTCAAATCCGGCTTCCTGCAAGGTTGCAACCACCTCGTAAGCACCGGAGGAAATGGCAAAATCATATTGCATTACAGACTCCTTACATCCCGCTGGATGATGGTGTCAACGCACTCCAATTCGGGGTCAAGGAAAGGATAATCGGCGTTGTAATGCAGTCCCCGGCTCTCTTTGCGTTTGAGTGAACTGTCAATGATCAATTCAGCGACAGTGGCGATATTCCGCAATTCGACCAGATCGGGGGTAACGATGAAGTCCCAGTAGTATTTTTCGATCTCTTTGCGGATGAGTTTGATCCGGTTTTTTGCCCGTTCCAGACGTTTGCTGGTGCGGTAGATGCCGACGTAATCCCACATGAAGCGTCTGATTTCATCCCAGTTGTGGGCGATGAGGATCTGTTCATCGGAGTTGGTGGCATTTCCGGTGGTCCAATTCATTGCCTTGCGGATGTCGGGATGGATGGCGTTGAGTGAATCGAAACGGCTTTCGATATCTTCAGCCATAGCTCTGGGAATGACCATTGCTTCGAGGAGGGAATTGCTGGCAAGACGGTTGGCACCGTGCAGACCGGTACAGGCGGATTCACCGGCGGCGTACAATCCGAGGATGCTGGTGGCACCGTTGACTTCGGTTTTGATTCCGCCGCAGACGAAGTGGGCAGCGGGGACGACGGGGATGAGGTCTTTTGCCATATTGATCCCGGCTTCGAGACATTGGGCGAAAATATTGGGGAATCGCCGTTTCAAAGTTTCTTCGCTGTGGTGGCGGATATCCAGATAGACGCACTCTTCGCCGGTGCGTTTCATTTCTGAATCGATAGCTCTTGCCACGACATCTCTGGGGGCGAGACTCTGCATTGGGTGGTATTTCTGCATGAATTCGACCGGTTCGGCGTTGCGTTTTTCGCGGCACTTCAAAACGGCACCTTCGCCGCGGAGAGCTTCGCTGATGAGGAAAGAGCGTATTTCCGGGTGATAGAGGATGGTCGGGTGGAACTGGATGAATTCCATATTGGCGATTTTTGCACCTGCCCGGTAAGCCATCGCCACTCCTGAACCGCAGGCGACGTCGGGATTGCTGGTATAGAGGTAAACTTTTCCGGCGCCGCCGCAGGCGATGGTGGTGGTTGCGGCGAGGGCGGTGAAAATTTCTCCGTTTTCGGAATTGAGGACATAGCAGCCGAAACAGCGGTTGCTTCCGGGCAGTCCCAGACGTTTACTGACGACCAGATCGATGGCGATATGATTTTCAAATACGGTGACGTTGTTTTTTTCGCGGATGGTTTTGACCATGACTCTTTCCAATTCGGCACCGGTGATATCTCCGGCGTGGAGAATGCGGCGTTTGTGGTGTCCGCCTTCACGTCCGAGGTCGAATGAATCGGGATCATCTTTATGTCCGAGTTCGGCACGGGTGGTGAATTTTGCACCGAGGGAGATGATTTCATTGATAGCTTCGGGTCCGGCTTCGACGATGGCACGGACGGCTTTTTCATCGCACATTCCGGCGCCGGCGGTGAGGGTATCGGCGACATGCTCATCGAAAGAGTCAAGTTTATCGGTGACGCAAGCAACGCCGCCTTGAGCGAATCGGCTGTTGCACTCATCGATCTCTCTTTTGGTGAAAACGGCGACGGATCTTCCGCTTTTAGCGAGGTGATATGCACAGGTCAAACCGGCGAGGCCGCTGCCGATTACAATGTGATCGAATTGTTTTATTTCGTGAATTTTCATATTTATCTCCAGTTTTTACCGGAATAATTCCGCCGAAGCGGTATCCTTATCATATCTATAATATACATGCGTCTGGTGAAAATACCAGAATTTATCTGTATCTTTCCCTTTTTTTACGCTTTTTTTTATTTTTTTTTCTGAAAACGAGTTGACAAAATCAAAAAATACGCTATATTATATGACATAATGAAACGCTCCGGCATAGCTCAATGGTAGAGTAGGTGGCTGTTAACCACTTGGTTCCTGGTTCGAGCCCAGGTGCCGGAGCCATTTTCATTTTAAACAAATGAAAAATGGATCCAAACCGCAGGCGAGGCAGGATGAGAAATCATCCTGCATTTTTTGTGTGAACAAAAAATAACCAAAATCCCCGTAGGGGTGGTTCGACACCGTCAGGTGTGCGTGAGCGAAGCGAGGGCAGCCCAGGTGCCGGCTTGTCCTCCGGAGCTTTAGTGCAGGAGGGAGCCATTTTCATTTTAAACGAATGAAAAATGGATCCAAACCGCAGGCGAGGCAGGATGAGAAATCATCCTGCATTTTTTGTGTGAACAAAAAATAACTAAAATCCCCGTAGGGGTGGTTCGACACCGTCCGGTGTGCGTGAGCGAAGCGAGGGCAGCCCAGGTGCCGGCTTGTCCTCCGGAGCTTTAGCGCAGGAGGGAGCCATTTTCATTTTAAACGAATTTCCCCTTTTTTCAGGCAGAATCCCTCTTAAACACGCAAAATTGCTGTATTTTGCCTCCTTTTAGTATTTTGCGTTCTTTTCCATTATTTTTCGACTGTTGGAGGATTCATTCGTCCCACATTCGTCCCCCGCTTGATACTGTACACCCGGAAAATGGGAATGCAAGGGAAAAAAAGAAAGGGGCTATTGCAAAACCTCGTAGAGGTAAGCAACGCCACTTTTTGTTTTTCAGGGAGAAAAAGGTTTCTGCTTGAGTAAGTTAGTACATTTTTTCTATTTACTCAAAAGTTTTCTTTGAGAGATCCACTTTGCCGACGACAACGGAGGAGCAGAGCAGTATTGCAGATTGCGGGAAAGCTGCACCGTGGATTTATCCCGGTGCAAGTGGGAGTCCGGGGGCAACTTCCCCCGGATGGCACTTCATTTTGCAACAGCTCCAAACTTTTTCCATCATTTGTCCGGATACCATTCCAGACCGTTTTCCTGTACGGAGAAATTCATTTTGCGGTCAAAGCCGTGTACGGTGATCTGACCGAAGTCATAGGTATAGAAATTTGTTCCGATCTGATTGAGACCGAATTCCTTTGATTCACCCGGATTCAAGCTGAAATCCCCATTGTAATTTCCTCCGAGAATACCCAGAGGATCTTTCCGGGTGCAATTGAGATTGCACTGGATGATCTGGTCGGAATAGTTACTGACGATCAGCACCTTGCCGCTGCTGAAAGGTATATCGGTATTGCGGAGCGAGAGCCGCAGCGGGGGCGGCGGATTGATGAAATCATTTATTTTATCGCATCCGGAAGTGAATATTCCTGCAAGCACCATGGTCAGCATGATGAAAAAATTCAATTTCTTTACCATATTTTTCTCCTCTCTGGTTCACAGTGCTTAATTTACAACCGGAAGCGGATTTTTTCAAGCGGAAAAGATTTTGTCAGGGAATTTTTCGGTGATCGCCGGGTGATAGTAGCGGAAAATGCTTAATGATCGTATTTTTTATTGGCAAAAGCACTCCTGACACTTGCTTTTTTGAGCAATTAAATGTAAATCAAGTCGAGTTTCGTAAAATCAACGGAGGTAACACTCAAAGCAATAAGTTAAAACAGGGTTCAAAAGATGAAACATCTATCGTTTTTGATTCAAAAACGTTGCAGGAGTTTTCCGAAATCGCTAAACTGTGGACGGAAAATCAATTAAAAATAAATTTTCAAAAATTATCTGCCAGAAACAAAAAAACAACTGTTTCAAGTCGTCGCAAAAATCCCCGTGTAAGAAACAATAGAGTTTCCGGAACCGGCTATGCAAACGAAACTATTGACAATAAAGACTACAAATTCTGGACGTATATGGATAGAATATTCTGTTCAAGAAACAATATTCCATATAGTTTAATAGATGCAACACCCCGCTATCAAAGACGTGGTGCGAGAGAGCGATCAAAACCTTACCCTCCTGGAATATTTTACATAAAGTAAAAAAGTATCGAAAATATAGCCTTGGGATTACTCTTTTATTACTTTCAACCAAACGCCGTTACTCAAAGGCAGACTGTGTTATCTGTATAGGTTCAAGCCCCTGTGGGCTGAGTTTTCCAATATAATAACGTTTATAAAGTCTTTTCGCTGTTTTTGGTTTGCTTTTCAGAAGTTTATGCGGTATATTTCCCCAACACTCAAATTAACAGGAGAACGAGACTATGAAATTTCGCATGGTTCACAATAACTTGAACGTTTTTGATCTTGACAAGAGCATTAAATTTTATCAGGACGCTTTTGATATGTACGAAGTCCGCCGCATCAATGCTAAAGACGGCAGCTTCATCATCGTTTACCTCGAAGACGGCAACAGCAGTCATCAACTGGAACTCACCTGGCTGCGGGAAATGGATCGCCCCTACGATCTCGGAGACAATGAATTTCACTTGGCTTTCAAGGTCGATGATTACGAAGGAGCCCACAAACGCCATAAAGAAATGGGTATCATCTGTTACGAAAACCCCGAAATGGGAATTTACTTCGTGACCGACCCAAACGGCTGTGCTGCCTAAACGAATAATTACCCATTGCTTTTCTTTTTACGATACTTCATGTAACTTTCTGAACGTTCTTAATCTCCTGTTTTAACCCATTTTTCTGTCATTTTTTTGCCCTTGATTG
>SUWD01000014.1 GCA_015061685.1 Lentisphaerota bacterium
CACCAACCCGCATCGCAAACCACAGGACAAACCTCGCAGCCGGTCGTACCGGCCGCAGGGGTGCAGGGGACGGCGTAAGTCCCCTGCAAAAATGAGGTTTTGCAACAGCCTCATCGCGTACAGGCTTTAGTTTTTATTTACCGGCAGGAGAATCGGTGATCCGGACGTAATCTAAAGTAAATTCATGTTCCAGATCACGGGAGGGATGTGAATAGATCGCAAAATAGACCAGTTTAACCGGTTCAAAGGGTTTCTGTCCCTGATTGATCCGCTTTTTCGCTCCGGTTCCATCCCGGGTGACATCTATTGCCCGGACACTGAAAACATCATGCTTTTCACCCTGACTGAATCTGATCCAGTCGGAACGGGTTTTGCCGGTGCTGTCAATGTAGCTGTAAACCGCCATGTGAGTGAGAGCCGGAGAGGGGTTCTTGAAACGGATCTCAATAAAGTGTTTGCCCCGCATATCGGCATTGTCCAAGCCGGTCAGGAGCAAGTTGCCGTAAGCACCTTTACGCGGGAACTTGTATTTGACAGTAAGTTCACCATTTGAGGCGGTTGCGGAACAACCCTCTTTGGAATTTCTCTCTTTGGTTTTCTCCTTGATCTGCATCGACGGATGGGCATTGCGTCTGGTGGCAAAATCATCAATGGCTTTATCATTCATACCGATCAGACGGATGGAGGGCAGGACTGACATGTTGTTGAAACTGCTGTAAACCGGGATCCAGCAGCTTGAACCGTGCATCTGGGGAACACCGCTGCGTTTATTGCGGCAGATATTCATCCGCATGACGGGGTTTCCGGTGTTGAGATCCACGCCGATCTCCTTGAGGTCGATCGCCATTTCAAGAGAATAGAAATCAGTACCTTTGAAAATTTTAATATCAGCATCGGTATTGTAAGTGCGGTCCATTTTGCCTTTCAGGTTGTGGTAATCGAGGATCACTCCGTCAAGGTTGATGGTGATATTGTAATATTTTTTCTCCGGCATGGTGTCGGAACGGAAGAAAAATTCTATACTGTCATCGCCATAGACATTGGTATCTCTCTCTTTGCAAAGCAGTCTGGCGGAAGCAATATGCGGATCGCCGGCATTCAAGCCGATATAGAGTTTGCCGTCATCTTTGAAGCCCATTTTGAATGTCGTCATGAATGGCGGCGGCATCGGAGCATTGTGGAGGCTGAATTTATATTCCGGCAATCCTGCCCAGAAAGCATCATCAAGTTTGCCGTCGATCACCGGGGCTTTGGCTTTGGATCGCAGCAGGATGGTGTCTTTGGAAAGTTTTGCTTCTTTCTGGTAAGCTCTGGCGATTTTGCAGAAGTCGTTGAAATAAGAAGTCCTGATCCAGGCGATACGTTCAGCGTAGATGGAATTTGCCGGGGCGAGTTTTTCGGCTTCTTTGATGGAGTTTTCCATAATGTCAAGGATTTCGGCAGAGTAGATATCCTCATAGAGTTCCTTACCGGAGAATTTGGCAAACATCGCATTGGGATTGCCGGAAACGTTTTTGACATTTTCCCACTGATAAATGGCGGTGTCAAAATACTTTTTCATAGGTTCGGCGGCAGGGCCGTAGAAAAGCTTGTAGTAACGTTCCAATTCGGCTTTGACGTCGTAGGGAGCACCCCACATAGCTTTCATTGAAGCGATAAAAGTCAGGTGGTTCTGTCCGAGGTCAACGGTGGTTTTTTCGCCTTTGTATGCGGGATTGACCTTCATTTCCCGTCCGGCGAGACGTCCGGCGAGGGCGGTATCGTTAAGTTCGATAAAGCAGCCTTTGATATGCGGATAGCGGCGGAACCACTCATTGGCGATATTGGGCATGTAGTAGGGGAAAGTGTCCCGGTACGGCATGAAATACTGCCAGACGGTGATTTCGCTTACCTTTTCGCTCCACATTTTCAAGGTCTTGTCAAATGAATCCTGATAGACTTTGCTGCCGAAAAAGAAGAAGTACGGGTCAACGCAGATGGCGAGGATCACATTGTCCGGCAGTTTGAAATCCGGCGGCCAATAGTAGTCTTCATAGGCTGAACAGATCACTTTTTTGTCCGGATATTTTTTCTTGACGTGTTCGGCGATTTTGGCGACGAAAGAGTAAACCAGATTGCTTTGAGCAGCCCGGGGATTTTTGGAAAGGGCGGCAATACACTTTTCGCAGTAGCATTTTGAGAGATTGAAGCAGTCATCCGGGGTGACATGGACGACGTAATCATTGGGATGGCAATCTCTCCAGAAATTTGCTTTGGGATCTTTTGCATAATAGGCATCGATCGCATCGCAGTAAACTTTGACCAGTTCCGGATTGGAGAAGCAGTAATGGGGATATTTTGCCCACCGTCGCTGTGAAGGTTTGGTTCCGGGGTGGAAGGCTCCGAATTCCCTTTTTCCGTCCGGGCGGAGGGCGAAAATTTCCGGTTTGGTCTCATGATAGGGGAAATAAAAGTCCATCATGGAGTGATTGGAACAGCCGTCTCTGGTACCGAATGCCCTCATGCGGCGGTTGAATACCAGAGAATCTGTTTCCGAAAATTCATTCCATTTCCACGGCCAGTAACCGCGGGCATAGTATGCCGGAGTTTCGTCAACCGGCAGCCCGGAGATATCCACGGTGTCCATTTTTTCAAAACATTCACCGAATTCTCCAGGGGCATACCAGCGGACTCCGAGGAATTTTTCCAGGAAGTCATAAACTCCGAAAAGCAGACCGAAGTCAGCATTTTTCCGGGAAACCGGATTGAAATTGTTGTCTGCTCCCATAATGACGATGTCTCCTCCGGGCAATTCTGCGATCCGGAAACGCTCTTTGCCGGTGTATTTGGCAAGATCGAATTCTTCGGTTTTCGGCAGCTCGGAGTGGCTTCCAACGTAGATTGCTTTACGTCCGGCGGCTTTGGCGTTGAGAGTTTTCATCTCAACCCCGGCGACCTTTTTCATGTAATTGGTCAATTCACCGGCGGCAAAAACAGTTACTTTGGGAGCTTCAGGTTTGATTACGATGTCGTAATCACTGCTTCCTTTTTCGGCGATCACTGCCGCTGCCAGAAATTCCGGCAGCAGGAGAAGCGTCCAAACAATTTTTGAGACAGACAATTTCATCGGTTCCCCCTCTTTTTTCAGGTTTTGAAACAAGTGTTATTTCGCTTCGGCAGCAACGCCCGGGACACTGATATAATCTATTTCGATGGATCTTTCCACATCATCCGCTTTGGGGTAGGAATAGATCTGCAACGCGACCAGTTTCACCGGCGGCGGCAGAGGATTTCCGGCAGCGGCACGCTTCTTTGCCGTAGCACTGCTGCGGTCAAGTTCCACGGTGAATTCCTGCCAATCGTCAGTGGCGTTGGGCAGTTTTATCCAGCCGCCGTTGAGTTTGCCTTTGGCATCGGCATAAGTCCAGACGATTTGACTGCTCATTCTTTCCGGCAGGCGGTAACGGATGGTAAGTTTATTGCTTCCTTTCATATCCAGACGGGGAGCTATACCGAAAGAAAAGACGCCGTAATCATTTTTGTTGCCGCCGGCACTGCGTTTGTAATACAATGCCAGAATACCGTCTTTGTACTCTTTCCTGCAGCCGTCGGAGATCTGTTTTCCGGGTTTGCCTTTGGCATCATGAGTCTGCATTTTCACTGTGACATAGCGGCGGGAATTATTGAATTCCTCTCTCATGACATCCGGCACTTCCGGAGCTGCAGCGGGAGTTTCAACAGCAGCTTCATCAGCGAAAAGCATCGGAACTGCTGCGGAAAAGACCGCTGCACAAAGAAGTTTTTTCAACATAATAACTTTTCCTTGTTCTGGTGTCGAAGATCAATTATTTTTCCATATAAACGCTCAAAACCTTTTCATAGGCATCGGCGATTTTGTGGGTATCGGCTTCACTCAGCATGAGGTACTGCAGATTCATCATGGTCAGGTCATTGGCGATGATGTTTTCAGCAGTTTCGCATCCTTCGTTGCGGTACATATCTTCCGGAACGGTCCAGAGATTCTGCCGGTACATCGGCTGTCCCCAACCCTCGTAAGCGGTAACGCCCTCTGCCTGGATGGCTTTCAAAACATCGGCACGGGTGAAACCCTCTTTGAGTCTGGTGTGATCGACCATCACGCAGTAGGTGTAGTAGCTCTGCAAAGTGGCTTTGCGTCCGGCTGCCTGAACCATAACACCGGGGATGGCATTGAGGCGTTTACGGAGAATTTCCGCATTTTTGGCACGGGCGATGGTGTCTTCTTTGAGGTGAGCGAGCTGTGAGAGCAGGATTTCGGCCTGGAAGTCGGTCACACGGTAGTTGTGGCAGAGCAGACCGACCGGCGGCGGAGTGCCTTTCTGACCCTGTTTGGATCCGAATTGATAACCGATGTGGGAGAGACGGCCCAGGGTATCGGCAAGATCATCGTCGTTGGTGATACAGCAGCCGCCTTCGCCGGAGGCCATAAGTTTGCTCTGCTGGAAGCTGAAAGAGCCGACATCGCTCAAAGTACCGACATGTTTGCCGTCCCATTCACCGCCGTGAGCATGGGCGCAGTCTTCAATAACTTTGAGGTTGTGTTTTTTTGCGATAGCGTTGATTTTGTCCATATCGGCGATTGAACCGAAAATATGTACGGGGATGACCGCTTTGGTTTTTGGGGTGATAGCGGCTTCGAATTTAGCCGGGTCCATACAGAGGGTATCCGGTTCGATATCCACAACGACGGGAGTTGCACCGCGATAGGAAACAGCTTCGCCGGTGGCGAGCCAGGTGAGGGCAGGGACGATAACTTCATCGCCGGGGCCGATATTGAAAGCCTGCAGGGCCATTTCCAGCGTGACAGTACCATTGGCCATCATGATACAGTTTCCGGCACCGGTATATTCGGCGAAAGCCCGGTTGAATTCAACTTCTCTGGGGGCATAGAAAGACCAGTTGTGACTCAGGTACAATTCTTTGATTTTTTCTGCGGTTTCCGGATAGACGGGGGGCCATTTGGGGAGCATCGGTTTTGTTTCAAAGATTTTGCTGCCGCCGTTGATTGCTAATTTGTTCATTTTTTCCTCCTGTTAAGGTTATTCAGCTTGAAATAAGCGGTTGTACTGACTATATTATAGCATAAAAGAAATAGTTTGCCAATAGATCATTGTTGTTAAATAAGCATCAATATTGCGATTAAGGAAAAATTTATGGATTTTTTGGATGAAATGCTTTCCCGTGGGTGTTCCCGGATAGTCAGCCGTTTTTCCCCCCGGAAAAATATTGTAAAAAGTGATGCCGGGGCGAATAGCGGTCATCCGCATGAGGAGATCCTTTTTGTTCTTTCCGGCAGATCGGAATATTTTTTCAACAATTCCATATATCAGCTTGAGCCGGGAATGGCACTTCTGGTGGACAGCTGGCTGCCGCATGGATTCGGTTACAAAAGTATCGACCATGACCTTCTGCATTGCTGGTGCTATTATACTAATGGTAAGTGGACAGTTTCAGTGATCGAGGTTGGTGCGAGGGGGAAAATCACCGTAAAAGAGGTTTTTCTTCATCTGCCGCAGGAGCTGTCGATGCTTCTTATCGGCCGCTGGCGTAAACTTTTTGTCCGGGAGAGTGCCGATCAGGAAACGGTGAATAAACTTCTGCTTCTGCCGTTGAATCTCCTGCTTAATGAGCTGATGATACTTCGCAGTGAACCCCATAATGAACCTCCGGCGGTCAGTGAGCTGCTCAAGACATTCATCTGCAACTGCAACGGCAGGAATTGTTCATTGGATAAACTTGCTTCGGTAGTGGGGTTGAGCCGTTGTCATATTGCCCATATATTTCACAAAGAGACCGGAGTTACGATCGGAGATTTTATAAATTCTGTCCGGAGCAAGTATATAAAACATGCGGAAAAATATGGTTTGAGCCGCAAGGAGATCGCTTCTGAATTGGGTTTTTCATCCGCCGGAGCTTTAGGCAACTGGATGCGTAAACACAATGTGGAAGATTGATCAGGAGAACTTTTGTTTCCGGTATTGCAGCGGTGAGCAGCGGTAGTGTTTTTTGAATTGACGAGAGAAGTAATTGGAATCCGTAAATCCGCATGCGGCGGCGATTTCCGAAATCTGTTCCTGTCCGTTGAGCAGTTTTTCAGCGGCTTTGGTCATTCTCACATGGAGGAGATACTCCACCGGCGGAGAACCGGTGATCTCTTTGAATGCCGGGATCAGTGAACTTGGAGAAAGCGAGGAGATTTTGCACATCCGGGCGACGCTCCAGTTTTCGGCGTAATTATTTTCCAGCAGAGTGACCAATTCAGCCAGATTGCACATACTCCGGCTTTGGGTATCGGGGGATTCAAAATATTTCCTGGAAATAAGGACGAATATTTCCAAAGCTCTGGCGAAAAGTATCAGGTCGAATCCCGGACGTTTCAGTTTTACCTCGTTTTCCAATTGGCGGAAACGGGAGATCATGGCGATCAATTCTTCTCCCTGCAAATGGAGGCGGTTGCGGAATTTGTGCCGGTGCCGGTAAGTTGGTTCGATCAGGAAAAATCCGTTGAATCCGGGCAGTATCCGCAAACTCCGCAGATGTTCCTGCAAATAAAACTCATCGAACATCAAATTGAACATGCCGAGATTGTTTCTCTCGGTGAAGTAGTGTTCGGTATTTCCCTGCAGCAGAAACACATCTCCGGCATTGACATCATAAACATTGCCGTCGATCCAGTGTTTGCCGCTGCCCTGCGAAATGACGATCAATTCAGCAAAATCGTGGGTATGACGGATATCCGTCAGATCCCCGTCATGCTGCATTGATGCGTCACCCTGTATGGATCGCAGGGCAACGGGGCAGCAGTTGGGCTGGAAAAAATCATTGCGGTTGGCTATTACCGTTTGCATATCAATTTTTTCCCTGCTTTAACTGCGGTTGACTGTTACCGGTCGTTGCCGAAAATTTCCTGGGCGTTGCGGTAAAGGATATCCCGCTTTTCCTCATCGGAAATTTTCGCTGCCAGTACGCCGCCGACGGCCTGATATTCATCGAACCACGGCAGGTCGGTACCGAAAAGGATCTTTTTGCTGCCGACAGCGGAAACGAGCTGCTCTATGCGGTTGCGTTCGCCGGGGACAGCGGTCAATTCCAGATAGACATTGCTGCTTTCGTTGACACAGCGGGCGGCGTAATCCCATTCGCCGAAAATGCAGTGACCGAGGAAGGTTTTTGCATTCGGGTACTTTCGGGTTGCTTCATACATGACTTTGCCGCCGTTGAAAGGTGAAGTTCCCCAGGTGTGATTCAGCACGGGGATACCTCTTTCGTCAGCGAATTTCCAGGCATACTCGTATGCTTTGTCCGTGACAGGCACTTTATGATAATCGGCGAGGAATTTCAAACCGATCGCATAGGGCTGCCACTTGTCAAACATGGCGAGATCCTCTTTGATATTTTCCTGAAAATGGGGATTGATGCTGACGTACATCCGCAGAATATCGGGGAATTGTTTACAAATTTCCACGATTTCGGCATTACGCATGATCCCGGCCAGAGCCATATCGTGTGAAAAGACCAGACGTCTGACGCCGATACGCCGCAAGTGGGCGACCATTGCTTCCGGAGAACAGCGTTTGAAGTAGATCGAGTCATGATATCCCATGTGGGCATGCATATCATAGACCGGACAATCTTCCACTATTCCGTTTTCCCAGAAACGGGCGGCAAGCGAATTTGACTGTTGCCAGATCGGAGTCATAAGTCAGCTCCTTTCAAAAGATTTTCAAGATTTTTTTCGGCGATAAGAGCGATCGAATCACCGTCGAGCGTGGAGTGCTTGAGCTGGAATACGCTGCTTCCCTGATTGTAACCGGGGAAGTTGCTGCCGTAAAGCAGCCGGTTTGCTCCGTAAAGTTTTGCCAGATCAGCGATACCTTCGGGGATCCAGTATCCGCCCAATTCGATGGAACAGTTCGCGAAGTTTTCCAGCAGGGGCCGGATATTGCGGTCAGTACCCCACTTGTGTCCGGCATTGACGATGCAGGTCAGATCCGGGAATTCCTTCATGAATTGATACAATTCGCTCCACATGCCCTGAAACGCGTGAAGCAGCACCGGAATTTTTCTTTCGGTGGCGGCATCAAGGATTTTTCCCAGAGTCAGGCGGCAGGGAACGTAACGGTGATCAAAAGGTTCCAGAGTGATCGCACGGATGTTGTTCTTTTTCATACTGTCGAAAAAGTCATCCGGACAGGGCATATCATCACACTGTGACGGCAGGATGCACCATACTCCATCCAGTCTGCCGGTGGTATCGGCGGCGATGACATCGGTAACCAGCTGGTTGCCGATCACTGCACCGCTGCACTTGGTGGACATACTGCGGACCAATGCCCGGTCGATACCGTAGAGATCCATTTCATCGAGGAGCTCCTGTACAGAAGCTCCCCGATGGCGGTTGTCGAATCCGACCCGCACATTGCTGTCAAAAAAGAAAATATCTTTCATTTTGCTTTCTCTTACTATCAGGCAAAGACCGAATCAAAGCACTGATTTGAAGGAGTGAAATCAATTCCCCGTGTAAATTCACAGGCATCTTTGGCGCCGTATTCCCGGTTCATGCCGCAATCTTCCCACTCAATGGAGAGCGGTCCATTGTAGTTGATCTGATTGAGCGTCCGGATGATCGCTTCAAAATCGACCTGACCGTGTCCGGGGCTGCGGAAGTCCCAGCCGCGGCGGGGGTCGCCGAAATTGAGATGCGAAGCAAGAATACTGCCTTCACCGTCGAGAGTGACCGCACAATCTTTCACATGACAGTGATAGATGCGGTCGGGGAAAGCCCGGAGGAATTTGACCGGATCGATGCCCTGCCACAAAAGGTGACTGGGGTCAAAGTTGAATCCGAATTCAGTCCGGTTGCCCAGAGCGGCAAGAGCTTCTCTGGCGGTGTAGATGTCATAAGCGATCTCTGTTGGGTGGACTTCGAGGGCGAATTTCACATCATTTTCAGCGAAAACATCCATGATCGGGTTGAAAAGTTCCGCAAAGCGGCGGTAACCGGAAGCAATATCATCCGGGCCGACCGGCGGGAAGCTGTAAAAGAGATGCCAGACCGGACTGCCGGTAAAGCCGTTGACGACTTTGACACCCAGATTTTTAGCAGCTTTGGCGGCGGCTTTCATGGAAGAAATCGCCCATTCCCGTTTGGCTTCACTGTTGCCTTTCAATTCCGCCGGGGCGAAACCATCGGAACGTGAATCGGTATTGGGGTCGCAAATGAGCTGACCGGCGAGGTGGTTGCTGATCGCCCATACGCCGAGGCCGTATTTTTCCAGCAGGGCACGTTTTTCGTCGCAGTAAGCGGTGCTTTCAGCAGCCTTGAAAACGTCGAAGTGGTCTCCCCAGCAGGCAAGTTCAAGGCCGTCATAGCCGAATTCCTGCATTTTCCGGCAGAGCGTTTCCAGCGGCAAATCAGCCCACTGACCGGTGAATATAGTTACTTTTCTGCTCATAATTCCCAAATCCTGTTTCAGAGTTTAACCCAGTTGCCTTTGCTGGCGACAACGGCGTGGATAAAACGGACTCCACGCAGACCGTCGTGGACTGTCGGGAATTCAGACTCGTAGGGAACTCCTTCCAGACGGGCATTGATCGCCATGGCAAGATCCCGGTAGATGTTGCCGAATGCTTCCAGGAATCCTTCCGGATGTCCGGCAGGTACACGGCTCCATTCAGCACCGATACCGGCCCAGTTGCGGCGCATTACCTGCATCGGGCGGTCATTGTATTTGACGATGAGCGTTTCGGCATCCTGCTGATTCCATTCGATAGCGGCTTTGGTACCGTAAATACGGATTTTAAGAGCGTTCTCCTCGCCGACAGCGATCTGGCTTGCGGTGAGAGATCCGATGGCACCGTTATCGAATTTGAGCAGAACATCGCCGTCATCATCGAGGGTGCGTCCGGGGACGAAGCTCTTGATATTGGCACAAAGTTCGGTGATTTTGAGACCGGAGATGAATTCAGCGAGGTTCTCTGAATGGCTGCCGATATCTCCCATGCAGCAGCTTACACCGCTGGTTTTGGGATTGGTACGCCATGAACCCTGCATGTTGTCCGGTTTGACCACATCAGCGAGCCATCCCTGGGGGTATTCCACCATGATGCGGCGGATCTCGCCCAGATCGCCGTTGCGGACCATGCGTTTGGCGACACGGCTCATCGGATAGGCGGTGTAGTTGTGGGTCAGGCAGAAGATCAAGCCGGTTTTTTCGACTTCGGCGGCGAGAGCTTCGGCATCTTCGACGGTAAGGGTCATCGGTTTTTCGCAGACGACGTGGAAACCGCATTTGAGAGCTTTCAATGCGATCGGGGCGTGGAGATGGTTGGGGGTGGTGATGGAAACGAAATCCATTCTTTCGCCTTCGGGCAGTTTCATTTCTGCTTCGAACATCTCATCGTAGGTCGCATAGCAGCGTGATTCGGGCAGAAACAGAGATCTGCCCATAGCTTTGCTTTTTTCCGGATCGACATCGAAAGCACCGCAGACGAGGTCGATCAGTCCGTCGAGCCGGGAGGCCATCCGGTGGACATTGCCGATGAATGCTCCCGGACCGCCGCCGACCATACCCATTCTGATTTTGCGTTTCATAATGAATTATCCTTTCAGCATGGCGTCGAGAATGTACCAGTTCAGCTCTTCATAATCTCTTTCAGCGGTAAGCTGGGCGATCATGTTGTCATCCAGAGAGCGGGAGATTTCCAGCAGACGGAGGAAGATTTTGCGGCTGTATGCCAGATGTTTGAGATCGGCACCCTCTTTCTGGGTACGCATGACTTTGACGTCGAGTCCGACCCATTCACCGTCATTGCCGAATCCGTGCTGATCCAGCACCCGCACCTGATTGAGGGCACGGCGGGGATCGACGGCACCGAAAGTAAGATCCTGGTCAAATTTCAGACCGTTCTGATCGTTGAGGTGGACGCTCCAGAGTTTTTTGTGAGCCAGGGCGAATCCCATTTCATCGGAGGGAGAGAGGTTGGCGAGCAGGGCGTGAGCGGTTTCGATCAGGCAGCCGACCCGGGAAGGATCACTGGTCATCAGACCCATTGCGATAGCGTGGCCGATAGTGGGGATGTAGGTATGATCCATGGGTTCATTGGGTTTGGCTTCGATCATCACACGGACATCTTTATCGTAATCGATGATGGTCTGGAGAGCTTCGGCGATTCTTTCTGTGGCAACGACGGGGTCTTTGGCTTCACGGATGTAAGTACCTTCACGGGCGAGCCAGAGGACGATATTTTTGGTGCCGAGAGCTTTGGCGATATCGATGGTGCGTTTGGTACGGTCGAGGGCATACTGGCGGCATTTGGCACAGTTGTTGGTGTAACCGCCGTCGATGGTGCGGGGATCGAACCACATACGCGGGGCGACGAATTCAGCGGTCAGGCCGTGATCATCGAGAGTTTTTTTCAGGGCGGTTGCTTCGGAGATGATCTGTTCCGGGGTCATATCGTTCATGCCGGGAACAGCGTCATCATCGTGGAACTGCACACCGTCAAAGCCGAGTTCTTTGTAGAGGGCGAGTTTTTTGTTGAAAGGGATGCTTGAGCGGACTTCGGGACCGAAAGGATCCGCGCCTTCGTGAATGTTCCACGGTCCGAATGAGAAACGGAATGTACCTTGCATGAGATGATCTCCTGTTTTTTTCTCCGGCTGTTTCCTGCGGCGGATTGCCGTTGGTTCTCTGCCCGGATGGCAGGGAATTTCAGGAATCTTTTCCGGATTTTTTTGCAATTTGATTTTTCTATCTGCCGGCCGCCCCCGGCGAGGGGAAAACAGCTTGGTTTTTCCGGTTTTGAAACCTGATACGCTCCACCGTTTTCATCGTTAATATAGCATTGGTCAAAATAAAATTCCTTGATTATATTACGAAAAATTAGCATTATATTACGAAAAAATGAAAAATTTTTCTTCTTGATGCATCAAAGTTGCGTTTTTTGAAAAATGCCGCAAAAACGATGCATTTTTTTGTATATTGCCTTCCGGTTGAAACGGCGGGAACGCAAAAACGCACCAGGGATGAATCAATTACAGTTTAAAATATAAAAAACGCAATATTGATGCTCTTTTCGCAAGTTTGGATATTTGCCGGAAAGCACTTCCGGCAGTATAGTATGTGCAGGCACAATAATGAATGTGCAGTTTTTTACGGTCAAACAACAACCAGGAGGACATGTTATGAAATTCGGAGTACAGCTGTATAATTTCCGCGAGGTGCTGAAAAGTGATTTCCGTGCCGGTTTGAAAGAGATCGCCAAACTCGGTTTTGACGGTGTTGAATTTGCTATCGACTTCGGCGGTATTGCTCCGGAAGAGCTGGCGGCATTGCTGAAAGAATTGCATCTTGAGTGTGCCGGTACGATGTTTTTCAAAGATGCTTTGCTGGACAAGGATAATATTGCATACAGTTATGCCAAGGCGTTGAATTCCCCCTCGGTATCTTACGGTGACTTCTGCGACTTCACTGCTGAATGGAAAAATATTGTTGATTATTCCCGCAAAATCGCAGATATTGCCGCCGCACACGGTACTGTGTCAGCATACCACAACCACTGGTTGGAATTTGAAAAGGTTGACGGTGTTCCGGCGTTGTGCCTGATTTCTGAAAAGAATGATCCGGAGAAATTCTTCTTCGAGCCTGACGTCTGCTGGATCACCCGCGGCGGTCTGGACCCGGTGGAATTCATCAACCGTTACAGCAAACGGATCCGTCAGGTGCATTTGAAAGATTCCACCCAGCTCGATGATGTCAAGCAGACTGCTGAATTGGGGACCGGTTTGGTTAATATCGCCGGTTCGTTTGCCGCTGCCGCCGCTGCCGGTGCCCAGTGGGTAATTTATGAACAGGATGAGACGGTTGATCCCTTTGTCAGTGCGGAAAAGAGCTTGAAATACCTGAAAAGCCTGTGACCGGTCTTATTATAAAATTCTGGAATAAACTTACGGCTTCCGGAGTGCCAATGCTGCTTCGGAAGCCGTTTTGTTTCAAAAATCCGGTGCTATCCAATAAATGTATCAAACTTTTCCGGATATGGGTGGGAAGATCATTTGCTGTCAGAGTTCTTCCGGGAAAGGCTCATGCAGTTTTCTCATTCCATCTATGGTGGCGACGACAAGTTTGAGTCCTTCGTATGGTTTGATCATGGAAGTACGCTGCTCGTAACCGCCGGGGAAGAAGCTGTTGGCGTGGCAGATGTAACTTAAATAAGAGGTCGAATTGTAGAAAATGAATGCCTTTTTGAAAGGGCTGTGCCATTTTATTTCCTGTCCGAGTTCATTGAGCAATTCGCCGGGGACTCCGACGAAACAGATATCGCCGATTGCAAAAAGATGGACTCTTGCCTGCATTACCGTCTGTCCCTTGTAGAGTGCGGGCAGATCGTTATTCCGGATTTTATCCTCTCTGAAGTCGAGAGGGATAATCTCCATGGAGGTGCGGATTTTGGGATTCTCGATCCGGTAATGTTCCGGGTGGCGGATGGCATCGCAGAAATTTTGCATTGTTTTTATGGCAATCGCTTTCGCAACATCGGCGGCTGCTTCGGAACCTCCCTCTGCATTTTTCGGGAAAAGGTCACCGGCGGCACCCTGGGAAAATACGCACCAGCAGCTCTCTTTTTCAATGAAGTTCCGCAGCATACCGGGGAAGTCGGCGGAGATACGGTATCCTCCTCTGCCCATGGAGTGAACGGCAAGCGGATGGGCAGCATAGTTTACCAGCACTCCGACGGGACAGGGGGAATTCGGTTTAGTGAATATGACCAGTCCGAGTTCTTTATCGGCATATTCGGTTGCCAGCGGTTCCACCCAGTGATTTCCGGCCACGCTCAAACCTTTGTTCGCACCGTCAACGTAGCGGCGGTTGTAATTCTGATCGCACTTTGAGGAGTGGAAAAAGAGATCGACCTCCTGCCAGTTTTTCATTGCTTCGGATACGCCTTTTTTGACCAGATCGTAAAGTTTGGAAACGTACACGTTATCACGCTGTACAGCGGCACTGCTTCTGGTGTGGGGGCCGGAATGGGTATGTGAACAGGTGATGATCACATTTGTCGTTGGGCATCCGATGATTTCAGCGGCATCCCCGGCGATTTTGATGGAGACATCTTCATCCATCCCCAGGAGGTCAAACGCGAGGATCGCTCCTTTATTGTCGCCGTCATCCATGAGCAGGACGGATAATTTTAAGTCGTCAAGGATTTCGGCACTGACATCGTTGGCGTAGTATCCGGCGAGCAAGGTTCCGGTTTCAGGGGTGATAACTTGAGCATAATGAGCGATTTTCACAGTAAAAAATCCTTGTTGTTTTGTTTGATCGTAATAAGTTTCTGCTATAAAATACCATACATTGAGTATTTTTCAAGGAGCATTTGGGGATAAATTCATAAAAAATTCCTTTCAGCAGCTTGACATCGTAAAATGATGGGATATATTATTATGACAGAGAATTAAAACAACAGGTTGTTTTTTGTTGCAAAAAGTAATCCACTTTTCTTGAAAGGAGAAAAATCAATGAATCTTTTAAAAAGTTTGCTGTTTTTGGCATTGGCTTCTTTGCCGCTTTTTGCTGCAGACGGGATCCATCTTACAGTAATGGATTTTGAATCTGACGGGCAGTATCATACAGATGCGGTTGCTCACACCGGAAAAAAGAGTTATAAATTTGCCGGCATCGGCAAATACACCTACCGCAAATTCCCGTTGAATCTCATTCCCGATCTGGAATATAATTTTTCGATAGCCATCCGCAAGGGGGTGTGCGATAAAAAAGTTGCTTCCAAGATGGACTTTATTCTTGGCGGTTATGTTCCCGGCAATAAGAAATTCAACATCTATGTCATGGCAGGCGGCACGATCGCCGGAGACGACCAGTGGCATGTTGTCAACCGCAAATTCAAAGTTCCTGC
The DNA here is from genome assembly GCA_015061685.1 of Lentisphaerota bacterium. GTDB lineage: Bacteria > Verrucomicrobiota > Lentisphaeria > Victivallales > Victivallaceae > UBA1784. The sequence goes on from SUWD01000014.1 coordinate 14,935, forward strand.
CGGACACGGCAATTTTGCATTGATGCTTTACAACCGGACGGATGTCGACTACTACATCGACTCACTGAAAATCGAACCGGTCGGAGCGGTGAATCCTCAGATTGTTCAGGCGGGTAATGCTCCGGTTGTTCCGGCGGAGAAAAAAGCTTCCGGCACAGCCGTGACGCGTCCGGTTCCTCCGGTGAGCGATGAGCAGGCGGAAAAAGAGGAAAAGGACTGGATGAATAACCGCCGTGGTATCGAAGCACTGGATGATGATTTTATTCTGCCTCCTTTCACGCCGGTAACCTTGAAAGGTATGACCGCTTCGGTGTGGGGGCGTGAATATACATTCGGAGCAGACAATCTGCTGGACAAAGTCTCCATTCTGGGAGAGAATTTCCTTGCCGGTCCCATGGAATTCACAGCGGTGGTCAACGGTAAAGAGGTCAAATTCAAAACCGGCAAGCCGGTGGTCATCCGTGAACGCAAGGGCATCGTTGAATTTTTGAGCCGGGCAAATTCGGAAAACATGGATATTGAGGTGCGTACAGCCGTTGAATATGACGGTATGATCAAAGTTGACTTCACTTTTGATCCCCGCGGCAGTGTGCAGCTTGATTCATTCAAATACACGATCCCCTATCAGGAAAAGTATGCGAAATTCATCCACTATACCGGTCCCCGTCAGGGAGGATTTTCGCTGAATATTCCCAAAACCAGCAATACCCGGCGTTTGCCGGAAGGGAGCGGTACGCTCTGGAAATCACCTTTTAAGATCATGGTGTGGTTGGGCAGTTACGATCGCGGTCTGCTCTGGTTCTGCAAATCCGAGGAGAATTGGTCTCCGCATGACCGGGAGAAAAGAGAGGACGGATTGTCCGTTGTCCGAGATGGTGGAGTTGTTAAATTGGAAGTGGTTCCGGTTTCCCGACCCAAACTTGTCAGTAAACGCACGACTTATACATTCGGTTTGATGGCAACTCCGGTGCGTCCCCGGACTCCCGGCTGGCGTAATACAGATATGGATTATGAATACAATGCGGCGACTGCTTCCCGGAAATACGGAGCGAATTTCCCGGTGATTTACAGCAGCGGTTCTTACAATTACCTTGACAACGGCGATAAGAATCCGGCGGCAGTCGGTTTCTATCCCCGGCTTTACAACGTGGACAACTACCGTAAAAAGATCGAAAAAGCTCACAGAGAAAATCGTCTTTACGGTATTTACATCGATCCGATCCTCTGCAATCTGGGGGTTTACAAGGATATGTCGCTCTACAAGGAAAAGATTTGGGATCCTACTACCGACAATGCTGATGCAGCTGGGACTAAAATCAATGCACCTTTTCTCTGGCAGCCGCCGGAAGTTAAGAAATTTTTCGCCGAGTGGCGGAAAGAGCCGCTTTCCACCGCACCTTACGGCAGTCAAAAAGGTGAAAAGCAGTTCCAGCCCGGTCTGGGCAGCCGTTATGCGGATTTCTTCTGTTATCTGCTGGAGAAACATGCTGAAAACGGTGCTGACGGTATTGCCAATCTTGATGAATGGGGACCGGTTCCGGATGCCAATGCCAGACACGGCATGGGCTATTATGAGCTTGACGGCAAGCGTTATCCTGAATATGACTGGTTCGCCCGCCGGGATATGCTCAAGCGGATGTGTGCTGTCTTTTACAAAAAGCATGGTAAACTTCCGATCATGCGGGTGCATCTGGCGGCGACACTGGTTGCTCCGATTGCGAGTTTCTGCGACAGCGTGGTTACCGGTGAGAGTGTCAACTCTGCATATTTCAGCAGAGCGGATGTGATGGATGAATACACGGTAAACCGTGAAGAGATGCTGGAAAGTTTGAAAAAAGGCGGCAGAGACTTTCTCTATTACGTCTCTACCCCTGACCGCTGGGCGATCGAATACGGTGGTCAGGCATTCGGCTGGAATGTCTGTCTTACTTGCAATCTGACCAAGAGTCCTAAAATTGATAAAGCGTATGCATTCAGTGATGAAGGCACCCGTGATTATCTGGCGATGTGCCTTGTGCATGACAATACGCTTTTTCCGGTATTCTGCAAACCTGATTCGGCGTACAAGGTTGTCCGGATCAAGCAGGATTTCAAAATCGGCGATCCGGAAGTCAAATTCCATGCTTATTGGCACGACTCCCAGCCGGTGACGGTTGACGGTAAAGAGTGCTATACCGGAGTTTGGGAAAATAAAGGTAAATATCTGGCTGTGGTAGCGAATTTGTCTTTGGAAGATCAGAATTTGACAGTTGAAGTTCCTGCCGGATATAAAGTCATTGATGCGGAAAGTAAAGAACCAATCGCAGTCAGCGGCGGTAAATTCAAAACGATGGTGACCAGACGCAATTACAAGCTTTATCTGTTGAATAAATAAATCGTTTTACCGGGAGGTTTGAAAAAGCTTTCCCGGAGTGTTATATTAGGGTGTCTCCAAAGTATCAAATTAAAGAAAGGATCAAGTTATGAAAAAATCACTCTCCGATCGGAGAGTAAAGCACGTGTGCTTTACTCTTATTGAACTTCTCGTAGTCATTGCGATTATAGCCATCCTTGCGGCGATTCTGCTTCCGGCTCTGAATAGTGCCAGAGAACGCGGCAGATCGGCGAGCTGCATCAACAATCTCAAACAGCTTGGTAATGCCGGTCAGATGTATATCGGAGACAATAATGAGTATTACAATCTTGTTGCCGGTCTTAATATCAATGGGACAGGAGGACAAAGCACCTGGTTTTTTTACAATACTTACCTGAAAGGTTCAGTAGATGTTTTTTATTGTCCGAAGACATACGGAGTTCAAGATTTCAATAAAGTACCGGGAAGTGGTGATGCCACAGGTTACGGAATGAATTATGGTGGATTATGTGCCGTTTTTGTTGGAGGTTCCCCCAATACTTCGATATCTCTGAAATCTTCAGAAGTTAAAATGCCGGCACAGACGATCTATGCCGGAGACAGCTTTGATCCGGATGATGTCGTAAAATACAAGTCACTTAATAAGCTGGCTTCTTATGAGACAACCGGATCCGGACAATTGCTCGGAGTTCATGCCAATTATGGAAATGTGGTAATGGCAGACGGTCACACAGTTGCTGTGCCAAGTGCTGCTAAAGAGGGATATAATTGGCCGTCATGTTACAGTTTTACCGGGACAGTTGGCAGTGAAACTCAGTTGAGGCAGGCGTCAAACAGCAGTTATTTTAATGGATTGTCGAAAAAACGCAACGGAAAAATTCAATAATATAAGGGGTTGAGATGAAAAGATTGTTGAGTGTATTGGCTTTGGCTGTCTGCTTTGCGGCGGTGGGTGAAGTCAAACAGGTGTGGCCGGAAAAAGGCATGGTGAAACTCACCTGCGGAGATTACCGGATCGCCGCAAGATTGGCAAATAACGGCCGAATCGGGATGTTTGCCTATAAAGGACAGGAGCTTTTTGCCGCTCCCGGAGCAACCCAGCTTGGCACTCTCTATGAAGCACCTTTTCCCAAAGAGAAAGATACGGTTCTGAAGTTGACCGTGGACGGGGTCGTCCCGGAAACAGTTGCTATGGAATATTCCGGCAAAGAGATCATTCTGGAGCGGGAGGGGCTTTACGGGGACATCCGCATTTTCTCCCGTTATACGCTTACTCCGGCAGGTTTGACCTGGGCGGTGCGTTACCGTATTGAGAGTACCGGACACAAGGCGAAATACTTTTATCTTTTCACCATGCCGTGGAGCAAAGCTTTTACGGAGTATGCGTACAGCAATAATGGTGTTGTAAAGTATGGTGTATTGAATAATGACAACTCATGGGAAATTTGCAGCAACTTGCAGAAACTGGCGATGTTTGCTCCCTCCTGCAATGTGGTTGCAGTCAGTGAAACTGTTACTCCGATACCGGTGGAGAGCCGCCGTCATGCGATTTGGGATCTGAAGCATTTTCACAAGCATTTTGTTTTTCACAAGCGTCCGGAGTGGAAAGCAGGATATGAATCCCCTGAATATGTCATGCGTTTTTATGCATTTAATGCCGATCAGGAAAATTGGAAAGCTGAAGTTGAAAAGACTTTTAACAGTGGGGAGAAATAATGAAATTTAATCAAATTGCACCTGCCTTGCTGCTGGCAGCAATTCCGCTTTTTGCGGCAGATGATTCCCGGAGCGTTATCATGGATTTTGAATCCGACAACCCCAATCATGTGGAAGAAGAGTTTTTTACCGGTAAAAAGAGCTATAAGTTTGTTGGTACGGGTAAATATTCCTATCGCAAATTTCCGTTGAAACTGGAAAACGGTCAGAGCTACAAACTCACCTTTTCCATGCGTAAGGATGTTTGTACTCCTGCTGATGCCAAAAAGATCGATCTGTGTATCTGCAGTTATATTCCCGGGACCAGAAAATTCCGGACTTATGTCACTGCCGGAGGCAACATCCCCGGTGAAGGCAAATGGGAAACTCAATCTAAAACTTTCAAAGTTCCTGCTGACGGCGGAGATTGTGCCTTGATGCTTTACAACCGTACCGGGGTGAATTTTTATATTGACGATATTAAAATCGAGCCGTTGGGCGAAGCCAAACCCGGAAGTGGAACTGCCACGGCTGCTGCGGCTGCCGGAACTGCTTCTGAACAGGTGGTTCGTCCTCTGCCGCCAATCACGGATGAGGAGGCGGCGAAAGAGGAAAAAGACTGGCTGGTCAACCGCCGGGGTATCGAAGCATTGGATGATGATTTTATTCTGCCGCCTTTTTCACCCATTACTTTCAAAAATTACACTGCTTCGGTTTGGGGGCGTGATTACAAATTCGGCAAGACCGGTCTGCTGGATGATGTGAAAATTCTTGGCGAGGATTTCCTTGCCGGGGCGATGACTTTTTCTGCCAAAGTCAACGGCAAAGCGGTCAAATTCACTCCGGAAGTGCAGGCGGTTCTCCGTCAGAAAAAGGGCATTGTGGAAATCTTTTCCCGGGCAAGTTCTCCGGATGTGGATATCGAGGTGCGTACCGCTGTTGAATATGACGGTATGATCAAAGTTGATTTTTCCATCGATCCGCGTGGAACAGTTCAGGTCGATGAATTCAAATACAATATTCCTTTCCCGGAAAAATTTGCTCAATTCATCCACTATACCGGAGCCAGAGATGGTGGTTATTCGCTCAACATTCCCCGCTTGAGCAATACCCGCCGTCTGCCGGCAGGTCAGGGTAAAGTCTGGGAAGATCCTTTCAAAATTCTGGTGTGGCTGGGCAGTTACGACCGCGGTTTGCTCTGGTTCTGTGAATCCGAGCAGTATTGGTCTCCCCATGACCGCAAGGCCCGCAAAGAGGGCTTGGCGGTGATCCGGGAAAACGGCAAAGTCAATTTGCAGGTCACTCCGGTTTCCGAACCGCGTCTTTTCAGCAAGAAGACCACTTATACCTTTGGTTTGATGGCTACACCGGTGCGTCCCCGGACTCCCGGCTGGCGTAATACGGATATGGATTACGAATACAATGCGGCGACTGCTTTCCGTAAATACGGAGCGAATTTCCCGGTGATTTACAGCAGCGGTTCTTATGATTTCACTCCTCCGGCAACCACCAATCCGGCGGCAACGAGTTTCTATCCCCGCATTTATAACGATGCCGCCTACAAAGGCCGGACAGATGCCGCTCACAGCAAGGGCAGACTTTTCGGTATTTACATCGACCCGATTCTTTTCAACCTCGGTGTTTATAAAGATATGTCGCTGTATAAGGCGAAATTGTGGGATCCCACGACCGACAATGCCGATACCGGCGAGGAGATCAAGTCCCGCTTCCTCTGGCAGTCTTACGAGACGAAAAAGTATTTTGAAGAGTGGCGGAAAGAACCCCTGGCCACCGCTCCTTACAGCCGTCATAAAGGTGAACGTCAGTATCAGGTAGGTATGGGCAGCCGTTATCAGGATTTCTTCTGTTTCCTGCTGGAAAAACATGCCGCTTTGGGTTGTGACGGTGTGGCAAACCTTGACGAATGGGGACCGGTACCGGATGCCAATGCCCGGCATGACATGGGCTACTATGACCGGGACGGCAAACGCTATCCGGAATATGACTGGTTCGGCAGACGTGACATGCTCAAGCGGATGTGTGCAGTATTCTACAAGAAACACGGCAGACTTCCGATCATGCGGGTGCATTTGGCGGCTACTCTGGTGGTTCCGATCGCAAGTTTCTGTGACAGTGTAGTTACCGGAGAAAATGTCAACCCGGCTTATTTCAATGGTACTTCGTTGATGGACAAATATACGGTCAATGCCAAAGAGATCACAGAAAGTCTGAAAAATGGCGGCAAAGATTTCCTCTATTATGCTTCTGACCCCGACCGCTGGGCGATCGAATACGGCGGTCAGGCATTCGGCTGGAATGTTTGTGTGATGAGCAACCTGACCAAGAGTCCGCAGTTGGATTCCACCTATGCCAAAAGTCCGGAAGCTGCCCGGGATTATCTGGCGATGTGCCTGACCCACGATAATACCTTGTGGCCGGTTTTCTGTGATCCGAATGATGCTTATAAAGTGGTCAAAATCAAACAGGATTTCGGTATTGGCGATAAGGATGTCAAATTCTACGCTTACTGGGGTGATGAACATCCGGTAACGGTTGACGGCAAAGAGTGCTATGCGGTGGCATGGCAGAATGGCAGTAAATTTCTGGTCTGCGTCTCCAATTTGTCACTGGAGAATCAGGATTTGACCGTCACTTTGGATAAATCTTTCTTCTCCGGAGCGATCAAAGTGATAGATGCAGAAAGCAATGAAGAGGTCAAACTCAATGGCGGCAAATTCAAGGTGAATATTCCCCGCCGCAACTACAAACTTTATCTTGTCAGCAAATAAGATCAAGTTTCTAATTGAAAAGCTCCCGGTTGTTGTCATCCGGGAGCTTTTTTTGCAGGAGTAAAAAAACTAAAAAAAATCTGCCACCGGGTGCTACCCGGACGCGGTCAAGCGGCGGGACGCTTGTCGCCGTAAGACGGTCATATCGCCGCAGGGCGATACCTCCTGCCGGGAGCGATCTCCTGCAATTTACTTGCAGGAGGCTGAGTGGGAGGCAGTCTATAGGCCCGCAGACTGCAAACGGTATAAAAGGTTATGCGGGTCTTACAGGTCCTACAAGTCTTATAAGTCCTACAAGAGTCACCGCCCGCAGAAGCCCAAGCGGCGAGGGTATTCCGCCTCCATCGCCTTAAAACAAAAAATCCGGAGCTGCGATTTATCGCAACTCCGGAAAAAACTTGCTGTTCAGGATCAATTATCCGGTTCACGCCGGAAATATTTCTTACCCAAACCATGCAGGGCATCTTCTTTCCAGTAATCGACATGACCATCCAACCACAATACGTTGGTTCCGCCATTGTGCCACTCGGCGACCCGCCAATTGCTTTTGCCGTAATTTCCTCCGGGAGAATAAACAATGTAGTTGCCACTCTGCGAGTGCTGAATATCGGTAAGCCACACTTTCTGACTGGGGTTTTTGAATCTGGTAGTTTTTAAATTGCCCCAGAATTTTTCCCATTTGCCATCTCCGCTTATTTCATTGGAAGCATTGTAGTCCTGATAAGTGTGGAAGTGATAATTCATACCATAGGATAATTTTTCCACCCGGTCATAGGTTCCCCAGGCATCATTAGCGGGAGATTCCCGAACCGAGGGACAGGAGTAGATCGCCGGCCATTTTTTGCTGTCCGAAGTACTGTCGATCGTTATACTTGCAATATCGGAAATTCCGAAAGAATACACGGCAAGAGTATTCATCCATTTCCACGTTCCGTTCGCGTAGGTGTAGGTATATGGCATATAGTAATCATCGTAGTTTTGAGCATAATTCAAAAAAGCCATATTCATCTGCTTGAGATTGTTGATACAGGTCGCCGCCCTGCCCCTCTCTCTGGCACTGTTGAGGGCGGGCAGCAGAATTGCCGCCAAGATGGCGATGATCGCAATAACGACCAGAAGTTCGATCAGGGTGAAGCCCCGGGGCTTCACCTCTGCACGCAGAGGTGAATGACGTCTCATAGTTGATTTCCTTTTCAGTTTCAAGATGTTTTTCCTGAATAAACCATCTGTTTTAAACACAGACAATATTCTTCTGCTTTCTCCGGCGGAAATAAAAAATACCGGCTTTTTCCACCTGTTATATATTATACCAAAAAAGAGTTGTTTTTACAATACATGAAATTCGCAATCCATGCACTATATTCGCATAACCCTTGCAAAAGTACAGTAATGCGGTTATATTTTTTCACAGCAAATGGAGACAGGATGATGAATACATATTTTGACGGATTGCAGTTCAATCTTTTCGGAATAAATAAGAAGACTTCCACGCAAGCGGCATTGAAAGTGCGTTTTTACGGTTTGCAGTATATTCATTCCGGTCTGCTCAATTTGTGTGTCGATCACGGAAAAACGATACAGCTTAAAGGGCCGGTGGCATTTCTGACCGATCCGGAACACTTTTATGAATACGGTTCTCCGCAGGAGAGCTGCCGGGATCACCTGTTTGTCTGTTTTTCCGGAGAGAGGGTCAATTCTTTTATTTCCGGCGGTCTTTTCCGGTTTGATCCGGAGCAGCCGTTTTTCCGTATTACCGCTCCGGAGCGTTTCTATGCGGACATGCTTGATCTGATCATGCTCCTGCAGAATCCGGTCAATCACCATTTGGCAGTGGCAAAGTTGGAATACATGCTGCTTTTGCTGCAGAATCAGGAGAATGAAAGAGATACTGTTTCTTTCCACCGGGAGGAGTTGGAGAATTTGACCCGCCGGATCATCACCGCTCCGGAGCAGGAGTGGAACTTCGCCGCCGAAGCGAAAAAAATGAATATATCTTTCAAGCATCTGATCCGGATATTTCAGCAATTCAATACTTTGCCTCCGGCACGTTTCGTCTTGCGTCAGAGGTTGCTTAAAGCTGCGGAAATGCTTATCCGCGATCATAATGCAACTATCAAAAGTATCGCTTATGAGTGCGGGTTTGAGAATGAGTTTTATTTTTCACGGGTTTTCCGGAAATATATGAAAATTTCTCCTAAAATATACCGCAACAAACAGCCCTATATCCAGGACAAATTTGTTGATTAGTGAAAACAGGATATGGATTTGCGAATTTTATATATGGCAAATAAAGCCGTTCCGGGGTATATTAAATCCCATACCGGCAAAAATTTGAGAAAATAATTGTTATTTCAAAGAAAGGTAAAAGAATGAAAAAATCAATCTTTGCTGCAGTGCTTATCGGTGCCATGCAGATAAGTGCCGCTCCTACCCCGGCGGATTCTCCGCTGTGGCAGGTGTGGGACAACTCCAGTCCCATGATTCAGGAATGGCAGAAACTCATGCAGGATGAGGCATGGAAAGACAATACTGTCGGTATCGACCACACCGTTCCCCATCCGTGGACGGAAGTAAAAAGCGATGCCGGTAAAATTTCAGTCTGGGGCAGAGATTATATTTTTGATGGCAAAGCTCTGCCGACTCAGCTTACCAGCCAGGGCGTGAAAATGCTTGCCTCTCCGGTTCGTTTCGTCGCTCTGATCGACGGCAAATGGGAAACTTCCGCCCCGGGAAGTGGTAAGATCGTGGAGTCTCACCCCGATCAGGTGATCTATCAGGGCGAAACCACCCTCGCCGGGATGAAGATCAAAACCCGTTTTACTATCGAATTCGACGGTTTCGTCTGGATGGAATACACCATTGGCAAACGGGATGCCAAGGTCGAAAGAGTCGCTCTTGAATTTCCGATCAACCGGGATATTGCCCAGTGGTATCGCAAACAATCCGAGGGTTTTACTTCCAAAGCGATCAAAGACCGCTGGGGAAAATTGACCGGAAACAAAACGTTGGGGCCGCTTTATCCCGGCTGGGCGACTGATTTTTGCCTGCATAATGATAAGGTCGGTATCGACTTCACCTGCGAAGGTCATGCCAAGTGGCTGGTGAAAGATCTCAAACGCCGTTCCGAATGGATCGTCAGTGACAAAGAGGTCATCGTCCGTTTCAATTTCATTGACAATCCTCCGCAGGGAATGGTCGGCAGAACCAAGATCGATCTCGGATTCAATATGATGCCTTTCCGTCCGCTTGACCGCGAATTGATGTCCCGTTTCATCTACTCCTGGGAAGCGGATCTTGAGCCGCACAAATATAAAGATATCGTTACCATGCCGTATCCCCCGGTGCGTATCATCAGTCCTTATTACTGGGGATTGGAAGCCGCCGCCAAACGCAAAAGTTTCCATGACGGCTGTGCCCCGTATGCGATCCCGGCTCCCCGCAATCCGGAAAAATTCATTGATTATCTGAAAAAACTCCGCACTGACCGCCCCGGAACCAGAGTTGTCTATTACGCTGTGGGTGATCTGCATACTGAAGCTGACCCGGTTTTCATTGCCAATGCCGAGGATTGGAAAGGCGGGCCGGACAAACTTGATCAGGATACGGTTTACGGTTTGATCAGCAAACGCCGCGGAGTTTTGCGTAAATCCTGCGGTTTGACCAAAGACTTCCGGGATTACAAAGTTTTCTGTCTGACCTGGTGGGCGGATAAAGTCGGTCTGGATGGTTTTTACTGGGACAATCAGAGCTTTACCGCCTGCAACAATCCTAATCATCCGCATCATGCCGCTTATGACTGTTACGGCAGAAAGATCATGATGAAACCCATTCTCCAGTATCGTGAAGTAGCCAAACGTATCTACAAAACGATCAAAAAGAATAATCCCAATGCGGTATTCATCGGGCATGAAACTCCGCCGTATTCACCTTTCAACGATATGGTCATTGACGGTGAAGTGCTTCGCCGTATTGCCGGAGACAAGCAGTATTACACCCGTTTTGTTGCTCCGGAAGATTACAACAGTGTGCTTTTCAACAGCCACATTGACGGTACAGCAAAATCATTGCTGCCGGAATATGCCGGTAAATTCCACGTCGGTCCGGAATCAGTTCCTGCCACCAATGCTATGCTGGCAATGCTCTGGATGAGCGATTTGAATGTCTGGATAAGCACCTGTAACGGTGAAATTCTCCGTTCCCGTTTCGTCCGTCCCCGGGCAGAATTCGGTATTCACGATTCTGAATTCATACCTTTTGACAAACATGAGATGGCATTTGTGGAAGTTGACAAAGTTTATTGCACTGTTTTCCGCAAAAAGGATAAGGTGATGGTGGCGGTGACCAACTACAATCAGACTCCGGTCAAAGATACTCTGGTGGTCGATTTGGCGGCATTGTTCCCGCATCTTTCCACCGGCGATCTTTATAATATCAAGGCGTATGACGGTGAGAGCCACGCTCAGGTCAAGATGGAGCTTGCTCCGTCCGTGGAAGCCTGTCTGGCGGAGATCCCCGTGGAAGTGGGTGCTGAAAACTTCCGGATTTTTGAATTCAAATAATCCTGTTCCCATCCGATACGCAGGGGCTGTTGCAAAACCTTGCAGAACTAAGCAACAGCCCCATAATATCTTTTTTTCAGATTTGCAAAAGAAGCAAAACTGTGCTATGTTACTTACCTGACGAAAGTAACGATGGAGCAGTTTTATGTATTATCACTATTGGCAGCTGAATGAATTTCTGCCGGAAGACAATTTGCCGATATACATGAACTACTTTGAGCCGGGAACTCATCCGGCGATGTGGTTTTTTACGCTTGACTCCTCCAAACTGGTATTCATCATTTCGGGGGAGGGCGAACATGTGGTCATCCCCGAAGATAAAAATGTCAAAGAGAATAAGTATGTGAAAATCAAGGCCGGTGATGTGCTGGCGATCCCTCCGGGGTGTACTCATGCATATTACAAGACCGAAAATCTGGAACTTTACAATCTGGTTTATGACCGCCGCAAACTGGCGATTCCTCTGCTTGACGGTTATGCGTTCCCATTGTTTTACAAATTTTTTCCGCTGAAAAGTAAATTCACTCTGGATGAGGTCAGTCATCCGGTGATGAATTTGACACCGGATGAGATCGCAGAGATCCGTCCGATGCTGGACAAGCTGCTTGCCAATATTTCCGATTACCGTCCGGGCGGCTTTTATGAATCGATGAGTATATTCATGCGTTTGACACATTCGATGGGTAAAATGCGTATGGGGGATGAGAAAAAAGCTCCGACGCACCAGTACCGTATCGGGAATGCGTTATTTTTGATTGAGCGTGATTACTTCAAACCGCTTACGCTTGATGACATGGCACAGTCAACCAATATGTCGAGACGCAATTTCTGCCGTCACTTCCGTCGTATGACCGGGACATCGCCATTGCAGTATCTTTTTCAGGTACGCTGTACCCGGGCGGAGGAATTGTTGCGTAATACGGAATTATCCACCGGGGAGATAGCCATAAAATGCGGATTTTGTGATGAGAATTACTTCCGCAAGATATTCAAAAAGGTAAAACACAAAACTCCGGGGACATTCCGCAAAGAATTGCAGAATATTCCCGGAGGTAATTGATGGTTGAGATCCGCTTTACTTTTCCGGCAGGATTTGCAGCAATATGTGTGAACTCCATGCGTGGCAATCGGAGCGTGTATTGTGAAATTCTTCCGGCAGTGTGGTCAAACCGCAATCAAGAAGCTCATTGAAGCGGGCAACTCTTTTATCTGCCAGATCATGCAGACCGTATTTGCGGCATCCGGCGATGTAATAATAGGAAAAAGAGATACTGCATTCAGTAAGTTTTTCATTCTTAAGAGCATTGATGACACTCTTTTTACTGTCGGTCAGCAAAGCGAGGATCTGGGAGTGTTCGGAGAAGAATTTTTTCTCCGGATCAATGGCATACAATCCTCTTTCCGGCACATAAAATGTCCGGTCGATATTTTCCGCAAGCTCTTTTATCCACGTTTCCATTTCATACGGGAATCCGATCTCCTGCAGATTCTGCAGGGCGTAGAGCAGGAAAAAGTTGAGCATACTGGTCAATGATCCGCCCGGAGGCACACCGTTATCCCAGGAGTCGCACCAGTCGATGAAATTCCAGCACTCACTGCTGCTTACAGCATTGCCGGGGATATAGAGCAGGCCTCCGGTCATTTTGCGTTTGAAGTAATCCAGCAGTTTGATTGCTTTTTCTTCCAGTTCTTTGCATAATCCATCATCGGGGTGCCGCCGGAAGTAGTCGCAGTACATCAGAAACCAGATGAGGGAAAATTCCGGGATCTTCTGCGGTTCTTTTGCCGGATGATGAGAGTACAATGATCCATCGGGTTGTTGTGACATCGCCATGATTTTCAATGCTTTTGCCGGCAGCCGGTGGTCATCGGTTATGGCGTAGGTGCTCAATGCTTCCAGCCGGGAATCGCTGGTGTACATCAATTGTTCGTAGAAAGGACAATCCAGATAGGTATCCATTGAGCAGGCGTGGAGAGTTTCATACGCCATTTTAACGAGTTTGTTGTTCCCGGAATATTCCGGCAGCGGATACCCGGTGCGGAAAAAAGAGGGGACAACTTTCACATCTCCACTGGTTTCGATCTCCACATAATGTCCGGCTTTCCACCAGAAGTCATACCACTCATATTCCCCGTTGACTTCAAAGATGTCAAATTTTCCGAGGAAAAATTTTCCATTCCGGCGGCCCTTTTCTCCTTTGAGCAGGGTGTTGTCAAATTTTCCGGTAAGGTAGGGTGTCTCACTCCAACGGATCTTGACCTGTCCTTTGCCGGAGAAGCGGTAACTTGCCCAGACGCAGGAATAGGTGGGGAAATAAAACAGGGTATCGCTCAATTTCTGCGGTACAGTTTTCTCATACCGCATAAGCGGCAGATCCGGTTCGTGGAGGATTCTGGCATCCTCGAAATATTCCACCGGCAGCCAGGAGCCGTTTTTTCCGGAGAGGATATCCCGGTTTCCGCCATCAACGTGGACACGGGGGTATGAAGCCCAATCGGGGAATGGAGCTTCAAAGGTCAGACCGCTTTCGATCTGGCAATCCCACGGACCGAAAACCGGAGAATCCGAGCGGAAATAAAATCCCGGTTCGACAGACATCTGTGCATACGCCCGCAATTCATGAGAAAAGACAGTGACTCTTGCAGTAAGAGTATGCTCTCCGGGGACGGCACAGATGGAAGCATACTGTTTGTACCAGTAGTTTTCGCATCCTCTTTCCGGGCCCTCAAGCAATCTTTTCCCGTCAAGGAAAAGCTGTACTTTCTCATCGGCACTGAATTCAAAAGTGATATTTTGAGTTTCCTGTACCGTGAACCGGTTCCGGAAAACGGCGATAAAGGAGTGTTCCGTCTGTTGCGGCGGTCTCATCCATAATGACATATCAAAAAACCTCTCTTAAAAACGGTAGGAAATATCTTCCAGAGTGATGATGGTGATTTCTCCTGCCGGGAGTGTAAAATCGACTTTTTCCGGATCGGCAATGCTTTTACCGTCAGCGAAAGAGGCTTGCCACCTGGCTTTTGCCGCCGGGCCGAGTCCCAGATTTTTCAGGGTGATCTCTGCATTATTCCTGCCTTCATTGAGGACGAAAACAATTCTTTTACTGCCGAGTATCCAAGTTGCGGCTTTCACTCCGGCAGGAGCTGTCAGAGCGTGGAGCGAATCATACCGCTTGCCGTCGGTCAGGAATTTTTCAAAGCGGGCGACATCTTTCAACGCCCGGCGGATCTCGGTATAATCGCAACCGTCAAGCTGCCAGTGACCCCACAGTGCCATACCTTGAGCGTCGCAGAAAGCGAAAATATTAATAATTCTTGCGTACAGATTTTTGATATCATTTCCGAAGTAATCCTGAGTGGAGACATCGAGGATCATTTTTTTGCTTCCGGTCGCCGCCCGCAGGGCATGAGCTTCGGTTTCCTGATAAAATCCCAGATCATGCAGACCCATTACCGCATCGACAATCTTGCCGACTTTATTGTAATCAATGCCGCACCATTCGCTCCAGCGGAGCAGACCGCCATCTTTGTACGCCCAGTAACCGCGGGTGTAACCGCCGGTATAACTGCGTATTTCGGCATCCTGCCGGACGGATTTCACGGTTTTTGCAAATTGCTCAAAAAGGAAATTGGTTCTTTCGAGGGCGAATTGAGTCCATTGCATGGGGTAACAGCTGACAATGGTACGGATCTCCGGCGGAAGATTTTCCATTTTACAGGGGAGTTGATAGGCGTAAGGCTTTCCTGACAGGAGAGAGGGGATATTGTATGTTTTCCGGAATTCTTTGAGACACCGTTCACAGAAACAGGCACTCATTCTATCGACCGTACTGTTTGGATTATTCACCTTGCCCAAACTTGGGGTGGGGCAGAGGTATTCCACATCCCAGAAGAAGCCTTTGAGTTTGCTTTTCTGCAGGATGATGCTCAAAAAATTCTGCAATGTCCGGACGTATTCCTGATCGTTTTGCCGCATATAAGTCGGACAGATGCGTTTCTGGGGGCGTCCCTGCCAATCTTTTGCCTGGGCTTCCGGGTACTTTTTCAGATAAGTTTCCGTAAGTTTGTGCTGTGGTTCACCGCCGAAAGCGAGATAGATGAAAACATCGAATCCCATGTTTGAGAGTTTATTTATCTCTGTCAGCGGCAGCGGCAATTTTGCCGGATCACTGCCGATGGACAACGTTGCCGGAGAGATGCTCTCAATGTACATGGTATTGATACCGGCATTTTTTGCGGTATTTATCAGAGCTTTTTTAGCGGCAGCCGGCCATCCGGGATAGGGGCTTTCTGCGAGCCAGAATGCGGTTTCCAGTTTATTGAGTTTTACATCTTCATTGTTGCGTACTTTGACGGTAACAGTCTCATTGACACCGTTTCCGGAAATATATACGGGGTAATCTCCGGCAGGCACGTCCTTGCCGACGTTGAAAAACGGAGCGGTACGGAAAGAAGTTCCGGCAGGGATGAGGGATTTTTCGCTGTAAGCAAAACTCTGTGTGCCTTTGCCGAGGAAACGGAATTGTACTGCCTGTATTTCCGGCACATGCCGGAGATATTTTCCACCTTCCCAGCCGCCGGTGTCGTTGGCGAAGTCATTGTTGTTAAGTTCCAGAGCTTTCCCGTTTTGCAGGATCTCCATGCTTTTGAGGTCAATGGTGCCTGCGATCTCTCCGCCTGCCATTTTCTGGAACCAGACCATACCGGTTTCTTCCATTCTTCCGGTACGGATGTTGAATGTAATTGTTTTCCAGTCGGAGTTCCCTTCGATTGTTCCCAGGACGGCATATCCGATGCCGGAACCATTTTGGGTACCCCGCCGCCAGAGGATTCGCACATCGCCGCCTTTGATATTGTGCCGCAAGTGCATTTTCAGTTGATAGTCGGTATTGGGTTTGACTTTGATAAGTCCGGTTTTTGGGAAAGAGTAGCTTATATCCCAGGCGGTATAGCCGCTGTGTCCGGCAGTGCCTGGGGAAACTTTTCCGGTATAACAGGCTTTTCCTGCGAGAAAACGTCTTCCGATGAAACCGGATTGGTCAAAAGAGAAGCCTTGAGGTAATTCGACTTTCAGCGTCATATCGGCACTTTGAGGCGGAACTTTGGCATCGACCCAGAAGAAAGAGCTGTCCCCCGGGCGTAATTCAAGAGATCTTTCAGTTGCTGAAAGGGGCGTAAAAACCATTGCCGCAGTCAAAACAGCAGCCAAACTGCATAATTTTTTCATGTTGTGATCCGTCAATTGTTATTGCAATGCACCGAGGTACTGTTCGCCTTTGAGTTCTTCCACGGTAACGGAAGAGATACTGCCGTCGCCCCGCAGAATATTGGAGCGTTTGTTGTGACGGAAATCAGCACCATTTGCACGGTTGACGTCAGAATCACTCAACCAGCTGTAGGAAAATAGAATATAGTCGGCGGCACTTGCGATCATTGATTCCCCGATGACAGGAGTTTGTGAAGGAGATTTTAATTTGACAACTTTGATTTTGCCGGTGACGATATAGTAATTTATATCATAATCCATGCCTTTGGTAAATTTCTGGTTCTCGTAGCTTCCGAGTTGTTTGCGGTGATTCGGCAGGGCACTGTCGCAAAGAAAAATGTCATCGCTGCCCATTAAGCGATATATATTTCCCGTCCAGCGATAGGAGTAACCATCGGCATGGTAGCCCCAGCTGGTACTTCTGGCTAATTGAGGAAAGTAATCGTCGTATTGGTTTTGGTACAGAGTTATGCCGTTGCCGATTTGTTTTTGATTGCTGATACAGCTTGCCGCACGTCCGCGTTCACGGGCGGAATTGAGAGCCGGGAGCAGGATCGCCGCCAAAATGGCAATAATGGCGATGACGACCAGCAGTTCGATCAGGGTGAAGCCCATGGGCTTCATCCCCTTGCGGGATGAAAGGGATTTCTTGGAACTGAACATTTTTTTCTCCTTTTTTTAGGGGTGGAATTAAGGATTGTTATTTGGTTAATTTATTATAGATCTGTTCCGGTTTGACATCTTTAACAGTGATCCCGTCCGGATGGGTGATGATACAATCTTTGCCGTTGCCTTTGTTGATGATATTGGAAACGGTGACATTTTTGACCGGCAGCTGGATGGTGAGAGCGGCTTTGACTTCATTGCCGCGGCAGTCGCTGTCGCCGTTGATGTTGGAAATTTCCACATCGTGAATATCTCCGGGATTATATCCGCTGCCGTAACCATAACCGGTATAGAGATCCACCAGATGGCAGTTGCGTTTGCCGGTATCGGTAATATCGGAAATTTTGATATTATACATCTGTGCTCCGCCGTAACAGAGCATGATTATCGCATGATAAATACCGCCTGTACGGATGTTGCGGATCTCGATATCGTGTGAATCTCGTCTCTTTTTGTCCAGAGTCAGCTGATATTTGAGCCACGGAGTACAGGTGTAAAGATACTGCGGAGCTTTGCTGGGCAGTGAATCGTGGCAGCCGCCAATCGCCACCGTATCATCAGAAGTAAAGCCGGTGATATTTTCCACCAGAATATGCGAACAGCCGTAGAGCAGATCGAGCCCGTCGCCATTTTTTACATGAGTATCAAATTCAATATCGTGGATATGGCCC
The DNA here is from genome assembly GCA_015061685.1 of Lentisphaerota bacterium. Lineage (GTDB taxonomy): Bacteria > Verrucomicrobiota > Lentisphaeria > Victivallales > Victivallaceae > UBA1784. The sequence continues at coordinate 32,934 of SUWD01000014.1, forward strand.
CGGGTACTCATGCCGAAAGCCACTGCCCAGCAGCGGGATTTTTCAATTTTCAGATTGCCGATCTCAAAATTTTCCAGATTGGCGAAGTGGATCAAATGGGTGCGCCAGCCGTAGTAATCACCGACTCCGACTTGCTCTTCTTTCAAATTCGGGTGATAGATGGTTACATTTTTGTCGCATCCGGAAATAACGGCATTGCCTTTGCCGATGATCCGGATATTTTTGAGCGGCTTGACTTCCAGAACATAGTCAAAGGGATTTTCCGGATCAATAACGTAGTTGTTTCCCCGGAAGATATTGTCAAAAGTGTAATCCGCCTGTTTGATCGTGCAGTTGTCGATAATGACTGTGGTATTGGAAGGCAATTCTACGGCTTTGGTAAGAATAAAAGTTTTGCCCTTGAAAATCAACGTCCGGCTTTCCGCATTTCTGGAGACATAAAGAGCAGCATCGACTGCTTGGGAATCATTCATTCCCGGTTTGAGGTAATCTCCGACATTTACCTCCATGTTTCCGGCTGTAACTGCACTTGCACAGCCGATACATGTGGCGGCAATTACCGATTGGATGTAACTTTTTCTGTTTGTCATAATAACTGGTCTCCGTGATGTTTGTTTTGGGTGATTATTTGGTTAATTTGTTATAAATCTGTTCCGGTTTGATATCTACCAGGATAACGCCTTCCGGATGTGTAAGAATACAATCTTTCCCATTGCCTGTGTTGGTGATATTGGAGATGGAAACATTTTTGACCGGCAATTGTATGGTGAGAGCTGCTTTTACTTCATTTTCTCCGCGGCAGTCACTGTTGCCGTTGATGTTGGAAATTTCCACATCGTGGATATCGCCGGGATTGTATCCGCTGCCGTAACCGTAACCGGTATAGAGATCGACCAGATGACAGTTGCGTTTCCCGGTATCGGTGATATCGGAAATTTTGATGTCGTGCATTTTTGCTCCGCCGGTACAGAGCATGATGATCGCATGATAAGTTCCGGCAACTTTCAAATTACGGATCTCTATGTGATGGAAATTGCGGGAGTCATCACTGCGTTTGAGCAATTCTTTCAGCCAGGGATTTCCGGTATAAAGGTTGTGAGGTTTCCGGGTGGCGGGGAATTTACCGGGAGTTCCATTTAGAGCGATGGTATCATCGGAGGTAAATCCGGTAATATTTTCCATGAGGATATGTGCTGCTCCATGCCGCAGATTGATGCCGTCGCCGTTTTTGACATGAGTATCAAACTCAATATCATGTATATATCCATTTTTACTCATTCCAAGAACGATTGCCCAACCACGTGATTTTTCGATTTTGAAATTGGCAAATTCGAATCCGTCAAGATCGGCAAAATGGAGCAAATGGGTTCGCCAGCCGTAGTAATCACCGACGGCAAGTTGTTTTTCCTTGAAGAAGGGGTGATAAATTTTTCTGTTGTGGTCGCATCCGGAAATAACGGCATTGCCTTTGCCGATGATCCGGATATTTTTGAGCGGTTTGACCTCCAGCACATAGTCAAAGGGATTTTCGGGGTCAATAACGTAATTGTTTCCCCGGAAAATATTATCAAAAGTGCAGTCCGCCTGGGTGATCGTGCAGTTGTCGATTATGACTGTGGTATTGGACGGCAGTTCCACGGCTTTGGTAAGAATAAAAGTTTTTCCCTTGAAAATCAACGTCCGGCTTTCTGCATTTCTGGAGACATAAAGAGCCGCATCGACTGCTTGGGAATCATTCATTCCCGGTTTGAGGTAGTCTCCGACATTTACCTCCATGTTTCCGGCAGAAGCTGTATTTGCACTGCCGATGCAGATGGCGGCAATCATTGACAGGATGCAACTTTTTTTGCTTATCATACGAATCAGTCTCCACAGTAGTTCAAGTTATTCAAGCCGGGGAAAGAGTCTTCCTGTCAAGAGTGAATCATCCCCGTTTGTTGAATAAATGTACTTGATTTTTTTGCTTTTTGCCTTAATGATCGGGACAAAAAACAATATGTTTGAGACAAATTGCTGTTTTTATTACAATAGAGGTCAATTTTTAAAAAATTATTATTGTCTCATTTTTTGTGAAAAATCTTTCCTGCGGCGGCACTTTTTGTCTTTAAACTCCAACCGGACAAGGAGGAAAAATGAGAATTGAAAGCAATGTCGTGGAGCAGACTGCTCCGGTCGTAAATCCAATTGATAAACCCGGTGCTGCTGTTGAGGAATTCAAACTCAAAATCAAAGCAATGTTTGGTGAATCAACAGCATTGAGCCGCAAGGTCAAGGAAGTCGCTCTGATTCAGAAACATAAAGAGCGTGACTTCATTCAACCCCCCCCCGTGCTATCGGGCGTATCCGGATGGCGATTTAAGAATTCTGACTGCTCTGCTTTTTAATTGTCAAAAAGAGAATATCGTCAGAATCTTTGTCTCGTGCAACGGCTTGCTTTGAACTCAACAAGTCATCTGAATTCAAATATTTAACAGGAACCCCGTTGTAATCACAGGTAATAGATCGAGCCTAAACAATTGCAAATTTGGACAACCCCGACGGAGACAGATGAGGATGATTCCGGTACGGGTCTGAAATGTTTACACAAAACCGTCACCAGTCTGGACATCCAATTGCTCCAGTTTCATATTGAGTTCACCGGCAAGAGCAGTATTTATTTTGTCGAAATTTTCCTGATCAAATGGCGGCACAAAAATGTCCCGGTCCAAAAGTAAATAATGATATCGTTGTCAAAATTTGTGATAGGTTGGATCAAGATTCAGTTTTAAGACCCTTCGTACAAGATATGCTGCGTCGGGTAAGGCAAAGATTAAAGACTTCCAGAATAACATCGAGCTGAACAATCCGTTTTCAGGCGTGCTTTTTAACATACTGACAATTTGCGTTTTTGAACTTACAGCAACTGATATAGCATTTACTCCGCAAAAAAATGGCGGAGTAAGGCTATAACAAATATTTTGAATTCTTATTATTTTTATTTCTGATTGCGAATAATATGTTTCCGTTTCGGTAATCCTCCCCCCAGCTGCTGCCGGAAACGTGCTGGTGAACATCCCAAAACTCTGGAAAAAACCTGAGACATATGAAAACGGTCGGCAAATCCGGATTGAGTAGCGATTTCATCCAGTGAACTATCGGTTGTTGACATTAGTTCACAAGCCATTTCTATTCTTTTGGTCCGGCAGAAAACTTGAGGCGTTTCGCCAACTTCTTTAGTAAATGCACGTATAAAACTGCTCAACGGATAACCTGCCAGTTGGGCCAATTCTTTGTTATTTATTTTGCGTTCCGGGTTTTTGGAAATGATCGTACAAACTTTGGCAATAGTCGGTGAGATATGCTGTGTTGGATACAGATATTCTTGAGGTAATCTTAAAAGTACTCCGCTCAAAATATGCATCGCCAGTAAATCCCGGGTAACAAAAGCCGCAGATTCATTTCGGATGTCATCATATTTTTCCACCCAATTCAATAATTCCTCATCTGCCGGAATTTCAATAATTTCCTGATTCAGGATTGGAAGTCGTTCAAAAATAAAAAAGTGCAGATAAAATTGCGTCAAAGGCGGCTTCTCATTCCAACATCGAACTCGTTTACCTTGTGGTATCAAATAGAACGAATTGGGGCTCAATTCCAGCCTTGGATTATTTTTTCCGCTGAACACCACTCCAGGCAAAGGATTGTAATAAAGTCGACAAAACGGTCCGAATACATCAAAATTCCATCTGCCCAGGCCATGTATGTAAGCATGTTCAATGACACGGAATCCACTCATCATTTGTCCGTTAAACATAATTTCCGCTCCATATTTACTGTTCTTAATATAGCATCGATATACTGCAATGCAACTTTTTTTTATACAAATGACATTTTTACATATATTTTCACGCACGAATAAACATTGCTAAAAACATTGCCCGATAGTATATTAAAGCATTTGCTGAATGGTAATGTCGGTATCATTCATAAACATCGTAAAGTCAGATGCCAGTAAACTGAACAAGGAAGGATGAGAAAATGAAAAGAACTTTTACACTGATTGAGCTGCTTGTTGTCATAGCTATTATTGCTATTTTGGCGGCGATTTTGCTGCCGGCTCTCAATTCGGCCCGGGAACGCGGTCGGGCCGCCAGTTGTACCAACAACAAAAAGCAGGTCTTGCAGAGTATTCGTTTTTATATGGATGATCACGACGGCTACTTCTTTGTCCGTTCCGGGGCCAATGATTCCCCGGCCTTCCGTCCCTGGGCCCAGCGGCTGGCGGTGGATACCACTTATCTGTCAAAGTCGGATGTCGGCACATTGTGCGTTTGTCCGTCGATCCCGTCTTATGATGATCCGCAGAATTTGATCAATGCTGAAAACCCCACCTACACCTCTTATCAAAATACTTTCGGCATGGTCAGATCTCCCGGAGCATGGCCCAATTACTTCGGGGATGGTTTTATCCCCAGTCCGTGGACTCCTTCGGGTACCGGCATATTGGTTGATTCCAGATTGCAGGGAACCAAAATGATCATGTGTGACACGGTCGGTGTCGTTAGCAGTCCTAAAAGACAGGTTTTTGAGTGGTCACCTACCGCTGATAATCTTGGTTGTTTCATCCATAACGGAAGTTCTACCATTGGCTGGAGTGATGGCCATGTGAGTTCAATGACTCCGGAGGAGGTCAAGCAGGAATCAGGCAACATTGTCACCAACTGGGTTACAGCTTTTTGATCCAGCTGCACAAGGAAATATGAAATGTTTGAGTTTTTCAAAAAATCAATGATTTTCATGGGTACAGTGCTGGCATTAACCGCCATCAAAGCCGATGAATATCCTCACGGCACAATCATACTCAATGGCGGCAGATTGGAACCTTTATTTGCAACTGCCGTAGAAAATTACCATGCGGATATGAATTTCTGTTTTGCCCATCGTTTTGCCGACGGGAGCATTTATTTGACCCACTCCAAAGGTGTGCATACACTTTCTGAATCGCGTTGTTATGATTTTTCGGCTGACAACGGCCGCACATGGTCTCGTACACCGTGTGTATTCAGCGGTTTCAATGCGTACACCACGCTTGACGGCCGTAAGGCCAATGTCGCGGCATGGAGTGAAAGTATCTCCGTCAAACATACGATCACCCGGAATATCCTTGCCTCTGACGGCCACTCGATTGAATCAGTCAAATCGGAAATTGTACTGCCTTATGCCACTACTTTCAAACTGCACCGTGAAGTTATCCGTACCCGGAATAACCGGTTACTGCTTACCGGTTATGGTTACAAACAAGGTTCACGCAAACTGCACAACTTTGTAATCGAGTCGATGGACGACGGTAAGAGTTGGCGGTATTTGTCAACCTTGATGGAAGATAAGGAAAATAAATATACAGAAGGCCCGAATGAAGCCGCTATCGTTGAATTGGGCAATGGTGATCTGTTGGCGGTATGCCGGGTGTCAAGTGATGCATCTTTACAACAATTACGTTCCAGAGACGGCGGAAGAAGTTGGCGGTATGAAGGGGAAATTGCTCCGGTAAGTGTTGCTCCGGCAATGAGGATATTGCAAAATGGTGCTTTGGTGATCGTTACTGGGCGACCGAAACTTTATCTGTTGATCGACTTCACCGGAACTGGTGAAAATTATCAAAAAGTTTGCATATATTCCGGAGCCGGCAGCAGTTATGCTTCGATCTTGGAAATATCCCCAAACGAATTATTAATCGTCTATGATGAAAGTGACTTCGGTGGCTGGCGGTCACAACGTACATTCAGTCAGATCACGGCTATGGCATACCGGGTTATAAAAGATGATTCCATGATTACAAACCTGTCTGCCGATGAATGGCTTCAGCATATCATCCCTCAAACTGATACGGATTTGGGAAAAATCTTTCGCAACTACTATTCGGTAAAAAAAGATGGTGCCGAATCATGGTATGAAATAATGACCATTGCGGAACGGCCACATCCGGTGATCCGGTTGTGCAACCGCGGTATGGTGCCGGAATATAAGTTTGCCAACTTCATGCTGCCGTTTCCGCGGAACACAGATACATTCAGCGGGATGTTGGAATTCCGTTTGCTTGACCCGTCAGAGAAACGTCCGCAGTTCGGAGTTAATGTTGCTCTGGAAAATCCTTCCGGTGGAGTCCGCTATGCCTGGTTCGGTTTTTGCACCGACCGGATTCTTTTCAGCAATGGCGACAGCACCCGCAATGCCGAATACAAAGTGAACCTCGGGGTGAATAATTTTCATAATGTCAGAATTTTTGCCAATTTACAGCAGAATATTTGTGCACTTTGCCTGGATGGTAAAACGGTGATCCGAGCCAAACTGACTGATTTCAGCAATCAGATGGCGGTTGGTTTAAAATTCGGAGATGGTGCAACTTCCGTATTTGGAGAAGTCGATATTTCTGAAGTCGCCTGGAAATTTTCAGAATAATTTTTCTGTTTGTTATCATTAGAATCAAAATCTAACTTACCTTGCCGTTGAATTGCTACGGCAAGGTAAGTGATGGAGAATATTGCTTTTTACCATTTTTAATAAATTCCGTAAACAAGGATACCTCATGTCAAAAACAATGTCTTTTCGCAGCTCATGGTTTACTGATGCCAGATTCGGTATATTTATTCATTTCGGATTATATTCGATGGCGGCGCGCCATGAGTGGATAAAAAAATATGAATTGATTTCCGATGAAGATTATCAAGTTTATTTTGACCTTTTCGATCCGGATCTTTTTGCTCCGGCCGAGTGGGCCGCCGCCGCCCGTGCCGCCGGGATGAAATATGCAGTTTTTACGGCCAAGCATCATGAGGGATTCTGCCTTTGGGACAGTGCATTTACCGATTATAAAGTGACCAATACGCCCGCCGGTAAAGATTTGCTCCGGGAAGTGCTTGATGCATTCCGGGCCGAGGGGTTGAGAGTCGGCATATACTATTCATTGATCGATTGGCATCATCCTGATTTTACGATAGATACTTTGCATCCGTTGTGTGATGCTCCGAACCGGGAAGAACTCAACCGCAACCGGGATATGGCCAAATACCGGCAGTATATGAAAGATCAAATCACCGAATTGCTGACCGGTTATGGAAAAATAGATATTCTGTGGACGGATTTTTCCTATCCGAAATTTTCCAGGGGCGGCAAAGGTCATCTGGATTGGGATTCCGAAGGATTGCTGGCTCTTATCCGCAGATTGCAGCCGGAATTACTTATCAATGACCGGCTGGATTTGCCTCCGGGCAATGCTGATATCGATACTTCCGTGGAGCAGTTCCTGCCGGAAAATCCGGTCGTTGACGATTCCGGCAGACTTCTGGCATGGGAAGCCTGCCATACCTTTTCCGGCAGTTGGGGATATCACCGGGAAGAAAGGACCTGGAAATCTGTAAAAATGTGCATAGATCTGTTGGTTCAGCACGTTGCATACGGCGGAAATATGATACTCAATGTCGGGCCGACCAGCAGGGGAAAACTTGACCGGCGGACCAAAGAAAGGTTATCCGGCATGGGACAATGGATGGAACTCAACAGCCGGGCGATCTACGGTTGCACCCGTGCACCGAAAAAGTTTGTTCCTCCGGCGGATTGCCGTTATACCTATAACCCGGAAAACAGACGTTTGTATCTGTGTTTGTTGAATTGGCCCTATTTATATATCCATCTGCCGGAATTGGGCGGCGGCAAAGTCAAATATACCCAGTTGCTTGCAGATGGGAGTGAAATCAAACGCCGGGAATCGGCAGAAGAACAGAACGGCAGCACTCCGCCGGGTGCATTGACTCTGGATCTGCCGACTTTACTGCCGGAAGAGGGGTGTGAAGTGCCGGTGATCGAAATAATTTTTGAAGATAGTTTTCTGTCAACTTTTGAGGATGAATAAAATGTTTTCCACTTTCCCCAGAAAAAGTCGTGTATTGGATAAAATGCGGGCCGGAAAAAAGGTCATCAGTTTCAAATCCAATCTTTCCTGTCCGCGGGTCGCGGAAATTGCCGGGATTTCCGGTTTTGATGCGTTCTGGATCTGTCAGGAACACGTCCCCACAGATCAAAATACCATGGAAAATATCATCCGGGCCGGAAAAATATATGACATGGATACGATCGTCAGAGTGGCAAAAGGTTGTTACAGCGATTACATCCGTCCGTTGGAAGCCGATGCTGCCGGGATCATGATCCCCCATTTGATGAGTTGGGAAGAAGCGGCAGAGATCGTCCACACGGTGCGTTTTCATCCGACCGGTCTCCGCCCCGTTGACGGCGGGAATGCCGATGGTTTATATTGTCAGTTTGACTTCAAAGAATATATCAGATTTATGAATGAAAACCGTTTGGTAATCGTTCAGATCGAAGACCCCGAACCATTGAGCGAACTGGATAAAATCTGTCAGCTTGACGGAATCGATATGATTTTTTTCGGGCCGGGAGATTTCAGTCAGGCGATCGGGCATCCCGCTGAATTTGATCATCCGGAAATCGGCCGGGTGCGGAAATTGGTGGTTGAGACGGCTCATAAATACGGCAAATTTGCCGGTACAGTCAGTTTGCCGTCACTGAAAGAGTGTTTTCTGGAAGGATTCGATTTTGTCAATGGCGGAGCAGATGTCACTGCTCTTGGCAGCCACTGCTCCCGAATAGTGGAAAACTACAATCAGATAAACAATGATCTTTTAAGTCAGGCTCAATAAAAAATGCACCTCTGTTACAAACTTGATAATAAAGAATCTGTAAAAGTTGTTCTAAAAAACGGTCAGAATAATGTTGTCCGGATAGTACCGGAGCCGGATACCCGCGAGATAGATATTTCTCTGGCTTTGCCCATTCGCGATATGCACAGTTATTGGACTCCGGTCAGAAAAATGTCGCATCCGGCAGGGACTTTGCAATATCATATCGATTTCCACGCATCTGCGACTGAGAATTTCCCATTAATCAGTTTTTTTTCATCTGAAATGATCAACCGTGGAACCGTCGGCATTTCCGATTTGATCCACAATGTTTCTATTTCTGCAGCGATGAATCAACAGGCACGTACTTATGATATTAAACTGACATTATGTGCGGGTGAGACGATTTCTCCTTTTTGTACGACGGTTGATATGCGGGAAGAAAATTGGCAAAGTGTGATAGAACAATGGCGTGAAAAACTTGATCTGACGTTGCCGGAATTTCCTCCGGCAGCATGGAAACCAGTATTCTGCAGCTGGTATGTCGTTCATGCAGATGTAGATTCTGACTGGATAGAACGCAATGCCGTTTTGGCAAAAAAATACGGCTTTGGTACTTTTATCCTTGATGATGGATGGTGTTATGATCAACGACGGCGTTCTAATACGGAAAATGCAAAAAATTGGTATGCTCCATTGGGTGATTGGCAAGTTTCAAAAGACAAATTTCCTGACTTCGCAGCCCATATAAAAAAGGTTCAAGCCATCGGTTTGCGTTATATGATTTGGGTGGCACCGTTTCTGGTGGGAGCTGATACTGATTTCGGACGGAAAAATCCTGATGCGTTACATCCAGATAGTGAGATGTGCGGCGGTGCCCGCATTCTCAATACCGATGATGCTGACGGTTGCGATAAAATGCTTGCCCAAATTGAAAAAATTATGCTGGATTACTCTCCTGACGGATTAAAAATTGACTTTCTCGATCAACCGACCCGCCAAATAAAAGGAACTCGCGGAAGAGGGATTTGGAAGTTTGTTACCGAATTGGTCAGTCGTATCAGGGCAATAAAAGCTGATGCGTTGATTGAGTTCCGGCAGGATTATGCGGTGCCGCAAATGTTGACACTTGGGACTCAATTCAGAGCAGTCGATTGTCCTTTTGACTATTTGATAAATTTCAAACGGTGCTGTCAAATACGTCTTTGTCTCGGAGATAATGTCCCGGTACATGCTGATCCGGCTTACTGGGCAGAAAATGAAAAGCCGGAAAATATTGCCAAGCATTTGATCGCCATGTTTGCCGGAGTACCAATGCTCTCTGTAGATTTAGAACACTTGAATCCGACTGAAGAAAAAATAATTTCATTCTATCTGTCGCTTTACCGGCGTTTTACAACTTTGATGAGCAAAGGACATTGGATCATCAACCGGGGATTGTCTGATATATACAGTGCTGAAGTTGCTTATGGTGGTGAAAAAATCATCATCGCTGCAGATCCTGTGCAATGGAAAACAACAACTGCTCTTGCTGGAAATAAAACATGCCTGATCTTAAATTTATCCAGCAGTGAAATTGCTGTTGACACTGTCGAATCTTTTAATCCGGATGGCAGTTGCTGTTCGGAAAATGTAATACCGGTCGGCGGAGGAGGATTTTTGAGACAGAATAATTAATTTTTTTTGAAAGCATTTTTACACTTCGGTAAAAAGTAATACTGAAAATAGTAAAAAATGACTATCAGACTGCATTAAACAAAATAAATATATTTGTAGGAGAATAAGAATGGATAAAAAGTATCGTATTGCTATTGCCGGGCTTGGGATCGGTCAATTTTGGGCAAAAGGAGTTTTCAAACGCAAAGATTGCGAACTGGTTGCGGTTTTTGATCCGGCATATGAAACCAGAGATTACATTGATAAAACTCTTTTTGATCGTCCAGGATTACTTGTCGCAAAAAGTTACGATGAGTTATTTTCGGTTGAACCAGATGTAATGATCGTTGCGTCTCCGGATCATCTGCATTGCGAGCAGGTATTGACCGCTTTGCGGTATAATTGCCATGTTATTTGTGAAAAACCTCTGGCCCCCACGGTGGAGGAATGCAAAAAAATAATCGATGCGGTAAATGCTGGAAAACAGTTTTTCATGACTGGTCAGGTATGCCGTTATGCTCCTGGATTCCAGTTGGCAAAACGGTTAGTCAGCGAGGGCAGAATCGGCAAGATCGCCTGTATTTCCAGTCAGTATGCTCACAATTACCAGAATGCTGCCGGGCAGGATCAGTGGCGTAAAGATCCGGCGATCGGCCGGGAAACCTTTTTAGGCGGCGGCTGTCATGCGATGGATCTGATGCGTTGGATCGTTGGTGAACCGGAATCGATTTTCTGTGTGGAAAATCATCTTTTGATGCCTGATTGGCCAAAGCCGGATAGTGCATTCGCTGTGATCAAATTTTTTTCCGGTGCGATCGGCAAACTCTTTGTTTCCAGCGGAGTTAATGCTCCATACAGTATGCGGACGGAAATTTACGGCACCAAAGGCACTATTATCTGCGATAATACCAGTGAGTATTTGCAAATCAGGGAATGTGCTTTGGAAGATTCCGGAGCGAAAGGAGATTTCGCAAAAATTCCAGTAAAAATCGCTAACCATAATTTTGAATCCGAGTTCAATGAGTTTATAGATAATTTGAATAACAACACCCCGCCAGTAACAAATGCGATAGAAGGAATGAAAACCGTCGCATTTGCTCAAGCCGGTATTGCATCAGCTCGGAGCGGTATGCCGGTAAAAATTGCTGAATATCTTTAAGTGTTAAGGAGTTTTTATTATGGAACAGTGGATAAATATTTCGATCATTGCGATTTACATGATAGTGGTGATCGGAGTGGGATTTTTCTTTACCAAAAAGAATGAAACCACAGAAAACTATTTGCTCGGCGGCCGTAATATGCCGTATCTCGCCGTCGGTTTGTCAATGATGATGACTTTGCTGTCGAGCATTTCAATAGTAATGATTCCCGGGGAGATATTCAATCACAGCATGACCATTTTTTCCCTGAATGTTATAACCATCGCAATGGGTATTCCATACTATTTCCTGTTTGTCAGATTTTATTTCAAACTCGGCAGTTTCACTCCCTATGAATACTTGGAACGCCGCTATGATCACACCGTCAGAGCAGTAATTGCGGTTAGTGCCTTTTATTCCCGGGTCATGTATTTGGGCATGGTGCTTTACGCCAGTAGCAAAATATTTCAAGCGGCTTACGGCTGGCCGTGCCGGTTCACTATACTGTTGGTGGGGATCATCGGTATAATCTATACAGTCATGGGTGGAATGAAAGCAGTCATATGGACTGACGTAATTCAGTTTTTTGTATTGGCCGCAGGTACGATCTTTATACTCTGTGTGTTGAATAACTCACTGGATGGCGGCATTATCGGCGGAGTGATTTATGCCTTTAAACACGGTCATGGTCTGCCGCAATATTCGACCTCGGAATTTTATACCATCACCCCGTATATCAGGTTGTGCTTCTGGCTGATGCTGTGGAATGCTCTTTTCAGCAGCATGGGAGCTGTAAGCAGTGATCAATTGAATGTTCAGCGTATTCTGACCACTAAAGACTGGAAAACCGGTTTAAAATCCCAGTGTATTTCTTCCGGTTTGGGGATTGTTAACACCATTGTACTTTGTATGATCGGTTTTGCAATTTACGCATACTATGCCCAAAACCCGGATCCGACACTTGCCGGTGATGGGGATATGGCCTTTTTCCACTTTATTGCAACCAAAACTCCGACACCGATTCCGGGAATTTTTATGGCAGCGATGCTGGCAGCGATCATGAGTACGCTGGATAGCGGCATGAACTCCATGTCCACCGTGTGGCTCAAAGAGATACATGTAAAATTTATTAACAAAAAGATGACTCCTGAAAAGGAAGTTTCGGTTTCCCGTTGGGCAACTTTTTTGATCGGAGCATTTGCGATTCTGTTGGGGCTGGGGCTTGATTTTTCCGGCAGATGGCTCAGTCAGAGTGTCACAGAGGTAGGGACTATTTTTAATATGCTCGGTGCCGCCACTGCTCCGGCATTCCTGTTTGCGGTACTTTCCAAAAGGGCCAATTCGTTGTTAATCTGGGCCTATACCTTCTTCGCTGCCGGGGAAGCCATCGGCAAAAACATCTGGTACGCATTGTCGAGAACTGCTGTTCAGAACTGGGAGAAAAATCCGGAAATCGGGTTTGGTTGGGGCGGAAAACTGGATGTTGTCTATGTGTTATTTCCGGTAATTGCCGGAGCATTGCTTTGCCTGCCATATCTCAGTAAAAAGTTTCGTCCGTATTTGAGTGTTAAAATCGCCGCCATGATTGGTATGCTTATTTTGGGCATCGGCTTTACCAACATGCTTTGGTGGGCATACAGCAATATGTGTGTCACGACGGAACCGTTGGCATGCAGTTTTGCATTCGGATTACCGTGTTCCTTGATCATTGCCTTTGTAATCCTTTGGTTTTGCCCGGTTCAGCCGGAAAATAAGTGGCGCGGTTTAACGATCGCAACTGTCGGTCAGAAAACAATCCCTGGGAATTGATACCGATCCGTAAAAAAGAAGTATTATTGTTATGAATCAATTGAATAATGCAAAATGGATATGGTGCAATACTGAAGAAAAATTAAATCAGTATGCTGCATTGAGATGTGTTTTTGATGTCGGCGGCAATACTGCTGCCGAGTTGCTGATTTCTGCCGATTGGGATTTTGTGGTTTCGATCAATGGTAAGGAAATCGGCCGGGGCCAGTTCCCTGATTATCCGTATAAAAAAACTGTATCGCAATTTGCCGTGAGCAATTTGCAACCGGGCAGGAATGTTATTTCCATTGAAGCATACGCACCGGGAGATGATTTTCTGTCGATGATGAAAGGTACTCCCGGAGTCATTGCCGCATTGACACAAAACGGAAAATTGCTTTGTGCAACTGATGAAAAGTGGAAAGCAGTACTGCATCCGGAATTTTTCAGCGGTAAAATCGAGAAAGTTACAGCTCAGCTGGGCTTTACTGCATTGCGTGATTTGCGTAAATATGAAAATTTTTCTGATATCGCTTTTGATGATAGCCATTGGAAATACGCAGTGGAAATTCCCCGGAAAAATTATCAATTGACCATGCGACCTTTGCCGCCACTGAATATCGGCAGGCGTTTGAGTACATTGCCAATCAGTAAAGGCAAACTTTTCAGGGATGGGGAAAAAGAAACCTTTGCGTTGAGTGTGGCAACTGATCATTACGAGCCGGAAAAAGCAGCAAATGGTATTTATTCTGTTTTTGATTTAGGAGCAGAGTGTACCGGTTATGCAGAAGTGGAATTGGAAAATGCGACAGAAGGAATGATAGTTGATTTCACTTGGGGGGAATATCTGACTGATGGTCATCCCCGCAGCCGGATCGTTGAGCGCAACTTTACCTGCCGATTTATTTGTCATCATGGGCATAATCTGCTGCAATTGCCATTTTTGCGTCTGGGATGCCGTTACATTCAATTAAATATCACCGGCAATGGTGCGGATAATGTGATGATCAATTATGCCGGTATGAGAGATTTTTCCCTCTCTCTGCCGGAAGCAGCAAAATTCAAATCTTCATTTGCCGGAGCTTCCAGATTGCGGGAAATTGGGTTACGTACCATGCAATGCTGTATGCACTTTCATTACGAAGATTGTCCGTGGCGGGAACAAGGGCTTTATGCGTATGATTCCCGTAACCAAATTCTTTTCGGATATTATGCGTGGGGAAACTATACGTTTGCCAGGGCATCACTGGAATTGCTGGGTAATGGTTACAATGCTCAAACCGGCGAAATAAATATGTGTGCTCCAAATAGTTACCCTCTTCCGGGAGGGGCTATCCCGTGGGGGGCGATTACCACTTTTACCCGAGTTTGGATATCTGAAGTACTGGAATACACCATGTACAGCGGAGATATTACTCTCGTACAGCAATTTTCCGGTCAGATGGAAAATATGTTGGAAAAATTCATGGAAAGATTCGATCCGGATACCGGACTTTTCCGCTTGAGTAATGCATTTGCAGTGTGGAACTTTTTTGAATGGGTCCCGGAACTTGACCGGCTGGATGCAGATCGGTGTGATTACCATATTCTGCATAATCTTTACACTTATGAAGCGATAAAATCTGCCGCTGCGTGCTGGCGTGTTATCGGAAAAAATGATGCCGCTGATAAATGGGAAAGTTTTGCCGCTGAATTGGGAAAATGTATTGAAAAAAGTTTCTTTGATCCGGCAACTGGCAATTATGCCTCACAGATTAAAGATGGCAAATTCATCGGAAAACGTCACGCCCACTGCCAATTTATGATGTTGGCCATGCAGCTGATTCCCAAATCCCGCCGGAGCGATTTGGCTGAACAGATTATCGAAAATAAAGAGTTGGTGCATTTCACCTTCAGTCCGTTACCGTATTATATCAACGGTATGTTCAATGCCGGGCAATTTGCCAGGCAGGCTGCCCAAAAACGGATTGATTCAGAATTCCTTTCAATGGCAGATCAGGGGGCAACAACATTCTGGGAAACCGGACTCGGTGCAGATGACTTCAATGGGGCTGGCAGTTTGTGTCATGCTTGGAGCTGCATTCATATCGGATTTTGCGGCAAACGGGTTTTGGGAGTAACTCCGTTGGAACCCGGCTTCAGGAAATTTGAGGTCAAGCCTTATCCGGGCAATAACAGTTTTGCCTCAGGTGAAGTCCCGACACCATCTGGTAATATTGAAATATCATGGGACATGGATGAAACCGGCAAAATTGATTTGACGGTCATCCATCCGGCAGGTTTGACCCCGGTAATCTCCGCTTATGAAGAAGCACCGATCGGAAATGTGAAAATTATAGAAAAATAGAAGAATAGAGGTTACAATGAGCAGAGTTTGTTTTTCAGCATTTTCAGATTTACATCATCATCCGGGAGTATTCTTTTCTCAGGCTGAATCCCGTCTGGCGGCAATCAAAGCAAGGGCAGAAAAAAATCAGGTTGATTTTGTGATATCCTGTGGAGACTTTTGCCACAATGTCGAAGTTTCTTCTGAATTGCTTAAAGAGTATGACAATTTTCCAATGCCGGTTTATCATGTAATCGGCAACCATGACTCTGACAGGGCACCGTATTCCGAAACGTTGAAACGCTTCCATTTGGATTGCGGCTATTACTTTTTTGACCAGAATGGATTCCGCTTTGTGATAATGGATACCAATTATGTTTTGATCGATGGAGTTTATGAGCATTACGATATGGGAAATTATTATTCTCATCCGGATAGTTGTGAATATATTTCCCCGGACGAGGTAGCATGGCTGAAAAAAACGTTGAAATCTTCTCCGTACCCATGTGTACTTTTCAGTCACGGCAGTATTGAAAGAAGCGATGATGTTCCCAATGCATCGGAAATTGTCGCATTGATCAATGAGGTAAACCGGAAAACTCCCGGCAAAATCAGATTGGTGATCAATGGTCATCATCACCGGGATTTTTTGCGGATTATGGATAATGTGGTGTATATGGAGTTGAATTCAACCACTTATGACTATCTGCCGGAAGCTCACGATTTTTATCCGGCCGAATTGGTCAATGATCATAAAGTGGCAAACCATACTATTGTTTATACCGAACCGGTTCATGCTGTCATCACGCTGGATTCCGATGGCCTGATCGATATAAAAGGTATGAAAGGCGATTATTTTATGGGGATAACCAGAGAAATGACTGCCAATCCCCCCGGAGATAATTGTGGCAGACTTTGCACTCCGGATGTTTTGTCGGCATCATTCAATATGCACTACGGTACAGACTGGTAAAAGATTTACGGAGTATGGATCACATGGAAAGGTTGTGGAAAAATAATAACATTTACCGGGAAAGCGGGATGTTTGCCGGTAAAAAACGGATAAATCTGATGTTTCCGGCTCAAAATATAATTTCGGTCACTGCCCATGTTTCCGGTGAAGTATTTTTGTCTGGCAGGGATTTCTACCATGAGCCGGGGGATAATTTTATAACCTGGTCGGCAGGATCAAAAATTCCGTATCTGCCACCGGAATCACTGCATCCGACAGCGGGTAATAATCTGCGACTTTACCCCGATCCGACGGCCAATGCCGTATCCGGTGCCGTTAACGGAGGCAATCTGCTCTTTGATAACCGGGATTTTTTTGCCTTGAATCAGGTGGATATCAGTTATACGACTTTGGCGATGGATTTTTCAAGCGATTTGGATTTTCAACGTGACAGGCTCCCCTACTTCCGGGAAAAACTTGCCCGGCAACAACCGTTGAAAATCACCTTGATCGGAGATAGTATCAGTTTTGGTTTGAATGCGACCAAAGTTGTTGATTCTCCTCCCTTTGCTCCTTGCTATATAGAACAGGTTGCCGCTGCGGCCGGAGTGAATATCTCCGTGTGTAACCGGGCGGTGAGCGGCACAGGAATCTGTGATGCCGCTGATATTGAAGCTGATTATCTGGAGGATTCTCCGAATTTGTTGATTATTGCTTACGGCATGAATAATTTTGCCGGGATGCCGGTGGAATTATTCGTCAGTAAATTGCAGGAGTTGATTTCCAGTTGCCGCATGAAAAATCCTCATACGGAATATGTGGTGGTAAGTTCGATGAGCGGTCATCCGGGATGGAAACCGACACCACCGGGGCCGGATCGGATATATGCAGAGGAATTGCGGAAATTTGTTGCTTCTCAAGACAGTTATGTCGCATTGGCAGATGTGCATAAAGTGTGGTGTAAATTTTTGGAACGAAAAGATTTTTACGATTTAACAGGTAACGGAGTCAATCACCCGAATGATTACGGTCACCGAATCTATGCTTCTGTCATTCTGGAACTGCTGACCGGTAAAAAATTTTTCAATTAAAGATTATTACGATAATAATATAGAAAGAAGACTATTATTATCAAACAAACTCAGTCCCAAAAATAAGTTATATTCAGGCAACGGAAGATTGTTACAGTAGGATGTCTGATATGAAATTTTTTGAGGTATATCAATCGTAGTTACCGCTATCTGGGAACACCCCCGTGGGCACGGGGAAGAATACTCCTTGAATTCCCTCTACATCGAATAAGGGGAAACACACCCGTGAGCACGGGGAAGAACTCTTTCTCGGAAGTCTTATCGCAAAGGCTATAACTGCTAACTATTTTTCAAGTTATTAAATCACTTCTGACAATATATTTATCGAAATTATTATTGATCGCCAATAAATGAACTTTATTAGGAAAGCTCCAATGTTTGTGAAAAATCAAACAATAGGCGGCAAAAAGAGACGCCTTGTCTCAGTGCAGTATTACATAGCTGGAAGGTTAGATATTTCGCCAAAATTGAGATGTTTTAAGGTAATCGAATATTAGCTTGCTGTTGAATTGTTGCTTTGTATGAAATTTATGATACTGTGAACACCCTCTGTTTGGGCAAACGCTCCCAGTTTATAGTAGTGAAATTTTGCCAGATGCCATTTTGGCGAAACGCTAGTACAATGCCAGAATTTTGAAAAAAAAAGCTAATAAAGTAAAAAAAAAGTCATTGTAAAAAGTTAAACAAACATTATATTTACCAGAAACAAGGCGAAAAATTATATATTCGAACAATTTTTTAATTTTGCGGATTAGATATAGTTTTCAGCTATAAAAAAATCAGAACTCGCACACGATAAACTTTATTTTTAGCAATTATAAAAAGGTATCATCTATGGGCAAGTACAGCAAAAAGCTTTACAATGTATCGGGTTTGACCTATACTTTACCTAGATTATTGGTTACTATGGGGTTGATATTTCTCGGTTACGGTTGTTTGTGTATGTGTGTTTCGCAAACGCCAACATTGGTTACATTAAAGCTCAAAGAATTGGGTATCAGCTCGACACTATTGATTTTTATAACTACGACGATCGGACAATTTTTCAACATGACGGTGTGTCCGTGGGTCAGTTTCAAAAGTGACCGCTATCGTTCTGAACGATGGGGCAGACGTGTACCTTTTATCCTTTACACTCTGCCGTTCATGTGTTTAAGCTGGCTTATAATCGGTTTTTTTGATGAAGAATCATGGTTGCTGAATAAAATAATTTCGCCCATGATAAAATTATCTCCTGAAACGTGGGCAATAATCGTCATTTCTGTTGGTATAATTATATTCAAGTTTTTTTATATGTTCGTCGGTTCCGTTTTTTATTATATTTACAATGATGTTATTCCTCCGCAGATGATGACACGTTTTACAGGAGGGATAACAATTGTCGGATCGTTATTTGCATCTGTTTATAATTTCTTTATCTTTCCGCATTCAATGGATCATTTCAAGTGGGTCATGATTGGTTTTGCCGTAATTTACACCGTATTGATGGGAGCTGTGTGCTTTTTTCTGAAAGAACCCCGCTTCCCTGATCCTGAACCAGAACAAAAGAAAAAAGGTAAAGGATTGGCAGGATTGTTTGCTTTTGGAAAAGAATGTTTTTCTCACCGTATTTACATTTACGAATTTATTCAGACAGCACTGGTTATGGCAGCTGTCTCAAGTTCAATTTTTGTTGTATTTCATCAGCAATCAATGGGATTAACTCTGGGTGATATCGGTAATATGAACGGAATATTTAATATCTGCCGCACAATCATGGCTTTTGCGGCAGCATCGGTCGGAGCGATATTCATAGACCGTTGGCATCCTGTACGAATATCAGTTTTTCTCGGAGCATTTGTTTTTTTGGTGCCGTGCTATGATACAAGATGGTTCTTTTTTGATCCGCCTGCAGAAATATTCTGGTGGGTAAATTTATTTTCAATGATTTTTGTGATAGTCACACTGTTTACAGATATTGCAGGGATGCCGACATTGCAAATGATTTTACCCAAATCACGCTTCGGACAATTCTGTTCAGCAAAATCTCTTGTCGCCAGTTTGACAGGAATGGTATTCGGTTTACTCATGGGAGTATATATGGATACTCTGAAAATCGGGTTTTCCTTTGGAGACAGAGCGTTTCGGGGGATTTTTTTCTGGCAGGTCTTTTTCCACGGCGGAGCATTGGTCTTTTCAATGATGAAATTTTATCAATACCGTAAACTCGGGGGATTTTCCGCTTATAAAGCTCCTGCTATTTGGCAAACATCAGGTCAGGAGATCATGGAAGTGTCAAAAACAGCACCTCCGTCAATCAAATGGGTGAAATTTATACTCAGATCAATTGATATACTCTTTGTTATTTCGGTCATTTCGCCGATAGCAATGATATGTTTGTTAAATGTATGGAATATCGGAAAAGGACAAATTTTTTATTTGTCAGCTAATCTGCCAGTTTCTGTTGTTATACTTGTTTTCTGGCTCATTCTGCGTAAAAAGATAACAGGCAATATACAAATAATTATGGATGGCGGCAGAGCTTCTATTCCTCATCACGGTATTTTGTTGTTAGCAGTCATTATGCGTTTTTTGTTCCAGGGCGTATTTGTTATGGAAGCTGTTATGCTTATGCAAAAGTCGTGCAGTGGAAATATTGCAGCAAAATTGAATCTTTACGAATCATCTTTGGACATCGTTTTCCTCGCATTGATATGGCTTTGCACTGCTCTGGAAGAAAAAATTGATAAAGCTGAACAATAAAAATTTATAAAAAAGTGAAAAAATGAATACAAAATTATTCCGTCAATTTGATGATATCCCATGGCCGGAACGCAGTGAATTAAAATTTGTTTCGGAAATCAGGGAATTTGAGCCTGCCCCGACACCGCCTGCCAAAAAAATATATTTTGATACACCGGAATTGTTGCCATCAGCAGCCAAAGCTTCTTTACAACGGCATTTTATTATCAATTCTGACGGTATTCCGCTAACCTTAAAAAAAGATAATTCGCTTGCTGCAGAAGAATTTATCCTTGACATAAAAGAAAACAGAATTACGATTTCAGCAGCTGATGAAAGCGGATTCCGTTATGGTGCATGTGAATTGGAAGAACGTTGGGCTGCTGGAAATTTCAACGGAGAAATTCGTCGTAAACCATGGGTAAAACATCGCATTTCCCGCTGTTTTTTTGCACCTAATACCAGACCACCATTAAAACTTGATGAATTGGCTGATGAAATAGATTATTATCCCGATGCGTATCTTGACCGAATTATGCATGAAAGACTCAATGGGGTGTGGATCACACTTTATCTTTATGATATGCCGTCAAAATTTTTCCCTGAAAGAGGCAAGGATGCTCCGCAAAAATTGAAGAAATTAAAAAAGGTAGTGCAGAAATGTGCAGAATATGGCATCAAATGCTATATTTTTATGGCGGAACCACGATCTTTTAACAACAACTGGAAAAATAACTTGCCGCAGGATTTACTGAAATATCCCCAATTGGGCAGTATTACCGCTGACGGCAGAACTTTTTTCTGTACCACTTCCGATGAAGGAAAAGAATATATCCGTGAAACAGTTGGATATATATTCTCCAATATCCCCGAGTTGGGCGGTATCATCAATATAATGACCCTTGAAAGTTCTCACCCGTGTGCGGAATTGAAACTTTACCCGCAAAATGGTGATTGCCCATGTCCGCGTTGTTCGCAATACTCTGCGGCTGAATTATATTCTCAAATGGCTCTGACATTTTCTGATGCAATGAAAAAATATGCTCCTGATGCTGAATTTTTCGGATGGTATTATTCCGCATTCTATATGCCTGGAGAACCTGAAAATGCGGTCTTGGATACAATCGCCGAGTCGTGGCCGACGGACTGTACCTTACTGTATAATTGCGAAACTGGTGGAATAAATCATCAATGCGGCAGGGATCATGTTGTGCAAGACTATTCTTTATCCTGGGCGGGACCATCGGATGTTTGGAAAAATTTCGCTTTAAAAGCTCCTAAAATGGCTGCAAAAATGCAAACAGGCTGTTCACACGAAAATGCCACGGTTCCTTATCTCCCTGTCCCGGAAATACTTTATGAAAGATATCAGGGACTTTTTGCAAGCGGCAACTGCTCTGCGGTAATGCAATGCTGGTATTTCGGAAGTGTTCCTGGAATGATGAATCGTGCCGCAGGCAGGCTTTCATTTTTGCCGATGCCGCAATCGTCTGATGAATTTTTGACAGAGCTGGCATTCCCGCTTTGGCAGGAACATCCTCCGACAGTGATAAAGGCATGGAAATTGTTTTCCGCTTCTTATCGTAATTTTCCGGAGACATTGTGTTTCAAATGGTTTGGACCATTGCATTTTTCCATTGTTTATCCGTGGTATATTTATCCTGCAGATCTGCCGATGGCACCGAGTTATACGCAAGACTTTCCTAAAAACAGCGGCGACCGAATAGGAGAATGTATGGGGTATTCATTCTCGTTTAAGGAAATTCGCATGTTATTGACACAGATGGATTCTTTGTGGCAGAAAGGTTTAGAGCTGCTTACGGTTTGTGCTGATAATGAGTTGCGTAAAAAGGAACTTGTTGTTGCTCAGGCAATTGCTCTGCAAATAGCATCATCGAGGCGGCTTTTTGATTTTTATTATTTGCGGGATGATATGATATTCAACGGGAACGATCATTTGACGGAAATGAAAAGACTCATCTTTGAAGAGATTTATGCTACTGAAAAAATGGCTGAATTATGTCAGGCAGACTCACGCTTGGGGTATCACTCTGAAGTGGAAAGTTATTGCTTCTTCCCGAAAAAACTTTCAGCCAGAATCGCGTTGCTCCGTGATGCCGCAGCAGATTGTGACAATTACGATTTTGATGCGGATGCGATCAGGCGTTATCGCGGGGAAACTGAAAAAATCGTTAAACTTTCCTCTTTCAAGCAATTTAAAAATGTCGGTTCAACTCAATTCAAAATTTGCCGTATGCAAGAGCAACTGATTTTTACTTTTCAGAATATCAGAGAAGAAATTACTCTATCGCTTGAACCAGGAAGATTGTGCTCCATATTGGATATCCCTCTTTATCCTGACGGGAAACATGGTCATGGTGCAGATTTGATTCGCGGTATATCTTTTGTTCACTGCAAAAATGAGACTCAAGTTCATTTGGATCTGACATTTTTCAATACATTCAAGGTCAGTGATAAAATGATGTGGCGTTTTAATATATCATCTCCGTCAGGTTCTTTGAATCCCTGCCATCCATTGCCGTTCCGTCTCTGGCTCGGTACTGCAAATCCTGATGATTTGCTTTATTTAGATATGGATGAGTAATTTTCCTCTTTTAATAAAAAATATCAAACCGTATATTTTTGAGAACTGTCTGCTTATTGTTTAATACATTTTTTATTCAATTCGGATGGTTCGGGGATTTCTATTTTTTTGCCGTCCTGTGTTTTTTGCATAAGACGGTATTGGGCGGGAGAAAGAGCAAAATATTTTTTGAATGCCCTGAAAAAGTATGGCTCTGAAATAAATCCCGTACAGCAGGAAATTTCTTTCAACGGCAAATCGGTGTTGATCAACATTTCCGCAGCCCTGCACAAACGGATATTACGTAAATAGACCATCGGAGTAACTCCGAAAGCATTGTTGAAGTGCCGTTGTAAAGTGGTATTTGACATTGCAACCAGTTTGGTCAGATCCTGCAAATAGATTTGACGGTGAAAATTCTGTTCCATATAAACTATCAATTTTGAAATATTCAACGGCGGATCTTTTACTTCATCTTCATTTACTATGCAGGCATTACAGATTTTGGTCAGCAGCACCATGAAAAGACCGAGTTTAACACAATGATTATAAGGCTTTGCTTCAGCATTTGTCAGATAGCGGGCAAAAACTTCTATTTCATCAAATTTCTCTTTTTCCAGATGAAATATCGGATAATCAGAATCTTTATATGAAGAGAGCGACTTCATAAAAAAAGATTTGTATATCGGATGTGAATAAAGTTCCATAAGTACTGGCGGCAGCAGGGAACTTTCAAACAGCAGATTAATGATACTGAGATTTTCATTTCTCGTATAACGGTGTTCGCCGCCACGGGGTACCACGATAATATCTCCTCTGGAAATCGGGATGCCTTCACGCATTCCTGAGTGATGAAATCCTTTGCCGCCGATAACGATTATACATTCCGTAAAATCATGCTTGTGGGTACAGACATTATCCTGATCTGCCATCAGTTTGGCAAGCAGAGGAAAATCTTTATCATTTCGAAATACAAAATCTCTTGTCTTGTGTTTTTCGAGATTGACCATTTGATATGTCTCCTGATGCTGATGACAATAATATAGCTTTGTTTTTTCAGATTGCAAATGAAATAGACCGTATATTGGAAAAATAAGTTAATCAATGCTTTTTAAAGTCATTGCAAAATTATTTTCAGATATTAAATTAGGTTGGTGTAATGGCAGCGATTTATGTCGTTGGTAATATACAGTTCCTTTCAATAATCCAAGGAGGAGAAGTAATTATGTGTACATTAAAGAAAGTTTTATTATTGTTGATGCTTCTATCATCAATGTTGGCTGTCATGGCATGGGAAGCTGCTCCAGAAGCCCTGCTTTATCCTGAGTCTATTTCAAAGTCACAGGGGTTGTGGAACCGTGATGAAAAGGTCAAAGATCATGCATCGAGTTATTTCCGTTATCACATCAATGTGCCAGGGAAAATAAAAAAAGCTGTTTTCCGTGCAAATTTTGATGATTCAGGTGCAGCATGGGTAAACGGCAAATCAGTTGATCCCAATGTTATTGCAGCCAATATCGTTTCGGGAAAAAACCTGCTTGCATTCAAGGTCACCAATAAATATGGTTCTGCAAGATTGCTTTTTTACGGCGAGATCACTCTGGAATCAGGAGAAAAAATTTATCTGCACAGCACCAAAGATGTCAAAGCTGCTGCCCAAGTAACAGAAAACTGGTTCTCTTTGCAATTTGATGATTCCAAATGGCAGCCCGCACTTGAATTGGGTGATGTCCGTTCCAGACCCTGGTCACGTTACTACAATTATATCCCGCTGTATACTTCTCCTGAAGAAAAAGCGATGCTTGACAAGATTAAAGAAAAGGCAATTTTTGTTCCTGAGAGCAGCTTCAATATTCCGACACCTGATGCAAAAATCATTTATCAGGGCCATTTGCCCAAAATTTCACTCAATGGCAAACTTCTGGATCCGATATTCAATACCAATGTCAGTCCAATGACAATCTACAGTGATTCCTATATGCTGCGTTATGCACGCGAAGGAGTCAATATTCACACGATCCTGATCCATGATGAATTTTTCTACAAAGGCAACGGCAAAATCGACTTCAGTTATGCGGATCTTGATTTGAATGTCAGACGTGTTCTGCATCTTGACCCGAATGCCAAATTCCGTATTTATATCCGTCTGGGCTCTTCAAATACATGGTACAAAGAAAATCCATCTGAATTGATCCAGTATGTTTCAGGACCGATCGATTCTGAAAAAAATGAAATAACTGAACGTGTCCCCCGTCCATCGCCTGCTTCAGAGAAGTTCTGTGAATTCGGAAAAAACAGTATCCGCAAACTTGCTGAGTATATCAACTCCATGCCCTGGGCAAACAGAGTTATCATGACTCAGGTCGGATTCGGCATTTACGGAGAATGGCACCTCTACGGTATGTATCAGGGGGCGGACAGCAGTCCGATGATGCTTGCTGAATTCCAAAAATCTATCCGCGAAAAATATCGGAATGTTGAAGATTTGCAAAAAGCATGGCAGGATTCTTCTGTTAACTTTGAAAACATAACTGCTCCGACCATGGCGGAGCGTGCTCCTGATGCATTGCAGCTTGATCCGAAAACTCAACAGAAAACAATAGATTACTTTGAGTGTCAGGCAAATGTTATTGCAAATTTGCTGCTTGAATTAAGCAAGGAGTGCAAAAAATCTTTCCCGGGCAGACTTTGCGGAGCGTATTACGGCTATGTTTTAACTATTCATCCCCCTGAAGGATCAAATGTCATGCTTGACAAAGTGTTGTCCTCCCCATCCATTGACTATCTGTGTATTCCACCTAACTATTACCCTGAATGCCGTATTGCAGGCAGATCATACATGAGCCGTGGCATCACATCAACATTTCATCGCTACGGGAAGTTGGCAATTGTAGAAGATGATATGCGTTTCCATCATCTGAAAGACGTGATTTCCAGCGGAGAATGGCGAGTCGCTGCAAAAAATGCTCTTGAATCACAAATGATCATGCGACGCAATTACTGTAATATGCTGATGGATGGTGCAGGAATTCAGCTTACCGATGCAGGCGAAGCCGATCAGAGACCTAATAATTTTGATCATCCGTCTGTCATCAAGGGATTCCATGAAAGTCAGCAAGTTGCTCAAAAAATTCCTTTTATTCCAGCAGAAAGCGGAAACAAGTGTGCTGTTGTATTCGATTACCGTGAAAGACTTCGTTCAGTCGGTAAAAGTTTGACAGCAGGTAATATAAAAAATCAGGTATATTCATTGGCTCTTATGCGACTGTTCTGTTCAGGTGTTGCCTTTGATCTGGTAACACTGCAGGATTTTCTCGCATCAGATAAAGAATATACGACAGTAGTTTTTCTCAATCTTTTCTCGCTTTCCGATGCAGAAAGACGTGCAGTAAAAGCCAAAGTCCGCAACAAAGGAGTTTCAGCTGTTTACATGCTCGCTCCGGGATATGTTACCTCTAAAGGGTTCTCCAATTCAGCAATGAGTGATTTCTGCGGAATAAAACTTACAGGAGCATCCGCAATACCAGATGTGAAATGCATCGATCCTGCTGCAAAAAAATACAAAAACGGTATTGCAGTCAAAATGTTGGCAGATGGTTCAAAAAGTATTTTTGTTCCCAAATTCCCTGAAAATGAAAAAATGTGGCAGGATATACTGAAAATGGCGGGAGCGTGGGTATATACTGATTCGGGAAGCTACTTCCGCCGTCATGGAGATATTTTCCTCTTTCATACCGGCAAAAAAGGAACTTTCACAATTGCACTACCGGAAAAATCAGGGAATGCAGTTGAATTGTTCAGTGGCAAACTTTATAAAGCTTCTGAAATCAAAGTGAATTCTCAGGGAGCTGGAACATGGCTTTTCAAATTTACCAAGGATAAATAATTTCAAAAATGGTCAAAAAAGCTATACAGTGAAAAAATAAATCATTGATTTAAGATAAATTTTGGGTATATTTAATAGGTAGTTCCCCGAAAACAAAAGGATAAGGAGATTTTATTATGAACAAACATGCCTTCCTGTTTGAGAAAAAGTCAATGAGTTTCACCCTCATTGAGCTGCTCGTGGTTATCGCTATCATCGCAATTCTGGCATCGATTCTGTTGCCGGCATTGAACAGCGCCCGTGAACGCGGACGCACGACCAGCTGTTTGTCCAACATAAAACAGAATGGTAGTGCCATGACTATGTATGTTGATGATAATGATGGTAATGCCCCTGGGGCAAATATCGCTTCCAATACGGGGAATTCCACTATGCCTAAATACTGGACTGCCAAAATAGTTGCAGGAAATTATCTGGCTGGTAACATGTTTCTTTGTGACTCCGCTGTGGCAAAAGCATTTTCTATCGGTAATGCAACCGATGTATGGGAAATTAACATGTGGAACCTTGTGTCTTCTGAAAACGCCAAAACAGCTGGTTTTGAAAGCACTGATCCATGGTCATACCCTTTTTACGGCATGAACTATACGATAAGATCTTCTGCTGAAAATTCATCATGTACGACCAAGCTGATTAAATTCAAAAATCCTTCTTCCAAAATTTTATTTGCTGACGCCAAATACACTGTCGCAGCCAATCAGGGACGCCACATGGGGTGGTATGCTCTCGGCTCTGATTGTGCAAGCTTTTCCATTCTGCATGATAAAGAAAGCTCAAATAATATTGCCTGGATCGATGGACATGCCACCAATGTGAAATACAGTGATCCGACCTCTCCGTCTTCTCAGATTACAACCTCTATGTTTGTTGTGGATTGAATGGATTTATAAACGAAAAAAGTTTCGTATTTTGAGGTGTTGTTGTCAGTATTTCGGGAGCTGTTTTTAAAGTTTTGATGTCTCGGGAAATACTGACACTGATCTTTGAGGCATAGATGCCGCATCCCAAGTGACAATTACAGATATTAAAGCTGATCTGAAAATTATCGGTGGAATATTCGGATATTGTTTCTGACAAACATCTGAATATTCCATACCCGATACGGAAAATGTTTCAGAGTTTTCTTTGAAACGTTATTCTTCAGCAGTTGAATATTGGAATGTCACCTGTGAATTTTTGGATAATCTTAAATAAAAATAATTATGTTACAAGCAGGACAATATTTTTTGAATGCCGATCTGAAGGCAGATGAGTTGCGTGAACAAGCCGGAAAATTATACGAAGCTGGATATGAGATGATTTTTCTTCATGCCCGTGCAGGATTGGCGACGCCGTATCTGTCAAAAAAATGGTTCGAAGCATTACAAGTGATCATAGATGAACTTGCCGCACACAACGTGAAATTCGGTATCTGGGATGAGGATAATTTCCCATCTGGTACCGCAGGAGGCAGAGTTGTTGCAAATCATCCTGAAATGCGGGCTTCGTACCTTGATTTTGTTTCAGAAAATATCAGTGCGAATGAACATAAAATCGTTTTTTGTCAGGAAAATGCTGCTTTTCTGCGTGGTTTTTTTCTATCCGATAAAGGAGAAATAACTGATATTTCTGAATATTGCGGTACTTTACGTCGGCAATGGACACCGCGGCGTTTGGAAAAAACCTGCTATTCTCTGTGCGGTAATATCCCATTGCCGCACCGTCGTCGGAATATGGATATTACCCGCTTCGCAATTGAATATACTGCCCCTGAAAATGGTAGAATAATCCTTTTCCAAATCATTCGGAACTATAATTTACATTCTGCAGACCTCCTGAATCCTCTGGCTGTAAAATACTTTATAGACTGTACCTTTGGAAATTACAGCAAGTATTTAACGGAAGCACAATTACAGCAATGTGCCGCATCTTTTATGGATGAACCCAGCTTGCTGGGGATATACTCATGGACAGAGAATTTTGCAGAAACATTTCTGCAAAATTGCGGTTATGATATTTTGGAAAAACTGCCTGATTTGATAACAGATATTAATCCCGACAGTGCAAAAGTGCGTTTCGATTATCGGGAAACTATCCGCAAATTACTTGCGAAAAACTACTTGAAAAAAATAAAGGATCATGTAAATTCTCAAAATATGTTGAGTATCGGACATCTGGTGCGTTCTGAATGGTTGTCCAAAGCAAATATTTCGTGGCCGAATGAATTCCGAATGTTCAAGGAATTTGATATTCCCTGCTGTGATCCTTTAGGTGGAGGAGTCGGACTCCCTGGAGAAATTGCTCATCATATCGGAATAAAAGCAGTTTCTTCTGCTGCACATTTCTTTGGGAAAATTGCTGCGGGGGCAGATGCTTTCGCTGTCGGCGGCGGTGTTATCTCTCTTAAAGATTTACGATATATGCTTGAATATCATCTCGTTTTGGGAATCACATGGTTCAATATCCACGGTCTCTATTATACGCTGGAATCAGAGAGACGCGATGAAGCACCTCCATCACTGTTCTATCAGCACTCTCAATGGCCGCATATGAAAACATTCATTGATTATCTGAAAAAGCGCTGCATGGAGTTGACAGGCCGTCATATTTGTTCTTTCGCAATGCTATACCCTTCATGTTCATTGCAAAGTGCAATGCCTGATGAAGAAAATTCAGATTCACAGATGCACAGTATTGCAGAATTATTACTCGCCAATCAACAGGATTTTGAATTGATAGACGAAATAACCCTGTGTGAGCAGGATATTGAAAGTTTTTATCAGCAATATCCATATTTCGTCGTGCCGTATGCCAAGTATCTGTCTGCTGATACTGCTGCTTTTCTGGAGGCATATTCATCTGCAGGCGGCATGCTTATTGTGTGCGGTAAAATACCATGTATTATTGAAACTGGTAAAATTTGGCAAACTGGGAAAAATGCATTTGTGAAAGATGTTTATGCCCTGTTGCCCGAATCTCCTGTTTCAGGAGAAAATAAAAAAGATATTTTGCTGCGGCAAATCATTAGAGAAGAGTGTTTGAAAACATATTTGTTTAATCGCAGTCAAAAAGATTTTTACGGTAAGTTTGATGGAAAGGAAATCGTTATCCCCGCTGGAGTCGGCGGTTTTACTGATGAGTTCATCGTCAAAAAAAATCTGTCATCCAAAATCGAAGTGAAATCCTGGCAGTTAAATTGTTCTGCTAATCATGTTCCGCTGCACTTATGGTTCTATTGTGGCGGTCATATCGATCTTTTGCAAGTCAATGCTCATGATCCTGAATTATTTCATCCTGACAAGATATTTTATTCGGAGTTTTTTGCGGAAAAATCTCTGCATTTGGAATTGATTACAGAAAATGCTGCATTACAGAATTGCGAGTTTTATCTCAATGGTAAGAAACTTGATAAATTCGAATGGACTGAATTTCGGGATTGCCGTGAAAAATCTTGTGTTTTAGAGGGATTATTGCTTGATGGTAAAAATCAAATTGGGATCAGAGGCAGAATTTTAGAAAATCCGCCTTATTTACGGGGAAATTTTTATTTGAGTTATCCTTGGGGATCATCATCATTGCCATGGCTTAAGCAATGGAAAATGCCAATCTTTTTTACTGATCGCATAGATTTGTCAAGTTGCGGCCTTTGTACATATTCAGGTAGAGTTGTTTGTTCTGCAGAAATTACCATTGATATTCCTGGAGAGTATGTGCTTGATGCTGAAGAAATTTTTGATTCAGGTAAATTGCTGATCGATGGGATTGATTGCGGAACAAAGATTTCCAGACCTTTTTGCTGGAAAGTGCATCTTGATGAAGGAGTTCATCAGTTGGTACTGGAAATATGCAATGCTCCAGGGAATCGCGATATAAAATCTAATCTGCCGACAGGAATAATTTTTAACAAGTAATGCTTTTGTCGAGCAATAGCGACAACTTCCGCGCAATAAAAGTAATTTAGTTGCTTTTTACAATAAAAGGTTGAAAAATGGATAAAGGAAATTACAAAAAATGGTTTGAACAGTGCCGTTTTGGTTTGTTCATTCACTGGGGACTTTATGCTATGCGTTCTGCTCCTGACTGATAACGACCGCCATTTTGGTTTCCTGCATCCATTGGATTTTGCGGAAAAGTTCCGAAGAAAGCTGCTGGGAAGTTTCATGCTTCAATTCAGCTTGCAGCTCGGAAATCTTCTGCTGCCAGTATTTCTGAACGTGCATAAATCTTATTTTTATGGAATTACTGTTGATTTTTTACGATACAAAAGTAAAAGGAAGAAAATGTTAAAAATCACTGCTACATTTATTGATGAGATAACAGGTGATATTCCCCACCAGAATTGGCTTGCCGATGACTGGGATAAAGATTTTGCCGCAATGAAAGCCATCGGCATAGATTCAGTTACCATGATCCGCTGCGGTCACGGCAGGTGGATAACTCATCCGTCAAAAGTTCTGGAAAAAGAGGTCAATGCTTATACTCCTGTTACTGACCTGACAAAACTTTTTCTTGACCTTGCCGAAAAGCACGGTATGAAGTTCTATTTCGGCAATTACAACGGCGGTTTTCATGTCCGCGGCAATTACCGCAAAGAGATCGACATAAACAAAGCTGTCTGCGAAGAAGCCTGGGAGCGTTACGGTTCCCACCCCGCCTTTGCGGGCTGGTATCTTACGCAGGAAGTCGGACGGCTGCAGTGGAATATTATTGAGGTATTCCATGAACTGGGCAAATTCTGCAAGGAACTTTCAGGCGGATTGCCGACAGCCATATCCCCCTATATTGAGGGTATCCAGCTGTACGATCCGTTCCGTACTGGAGTCAATGCAGGTAAAAGCGTGACACTGCCTGATTTTGAAAGAGAATGGAATGAAATCATGGCAGGGATCACTGGCTGTGTTGATACCATCTCTTTTCAGGATGGCGGCTGTGACTACAGCGAACTGGAAGATTTCTTAACCGTCGCCTGCTATGCAGGAAAAAAACACGGAATCACGATCAATACCAATGTTGAAGCATTTGACCGTGATATGCCGATACGTTTTCTGCCGATCAAATGGGATAAGATGCTTTTGAAACTGCGTGCCGCTGAAAAAGCTGGTGTCGCGGGGGCAACGATGTTTGAATTTTCTCACTTCATGAGTCCCAATTCTTCATATTTTCAGGCTCACGGTTTGAACCGCTGTTATCAGCACTATCTTGCCGGCGGATTTGAAACGTCGGAAAATCAATAAGCAAAATAAGGATATTTTTAATATGCGTACATTACCTGAACCGTTTCAGAATCACCGTATTCTTGGAACTCACCGCTTTGAAATGACTCCGTTTCACTTTAACGGCGAACTTTATTTATTGGAAAATTTCTGCGATTATGATCCTGCTGATTTTGCCCCTGAAGCCTATCCGCCGCATACCAAAGAAGATGGTTTCCTTATCCGCCGTCTCAGTGATGACAAGGTGATTTCACGGGTTTGCGGAGTTTACTTCGCCAGTGCTTATGCCATGCCGAATCGGGTTTATGCTTTCGGTTCTGTGGTTGAAGAAGACAGTGAAAAGACTTTACACCGCATTGTCCGTTTTGAAACGGAAGATCTGATCAACTGGAGTGAACCGATCGAAGTTTATGAAGCTGCTCCAGGATGTAGAGTTTTCAACACATCTTTTGCCTGGGACGGAGAAAAATTTGTCGGGGTGTATGAAACTGATACTCCTGAAAATCTTTATAAATATATTTTCAAATTCTGGGAAAGTTCTGATTTGAAAAACTTGAAAACTGTTGATGGAGCTTATTACGGTCTGGATAAATATGTCGGTGCCAATACCATTTATTTTGTTGACGGATTTTATTATCTGCTTTATCTCAGTGAGTGCGGCAACGGTTGTTACAATACTGTGATTTCCCGTTCAAAAGATTTGAAAAATTGGCAGGATTCAGCAATTCCTGTAATTGGACCAGACTGCACTCATGAGATCGATCCCGAAAAACGCCCTGGCGGAATGGAACTCAATGCCAGCGATCTGGAACTTATTGAAGATAAAGGCAAGACCATTATTTTCTGGCTCGGCGGCGATCAGCACGGCTGCTGTGATATGCAGTGTGCTGAATTCAACGGCTCTATGGCTGAATTTTTCCGCTTCTATTTTTCAGAATAATCGAAAAAAATTATCAACAGAAAATTGGAATTGCAGCATGATAATTTTGATTAAAAATATCATTCTCTTATGCTGTAATTTAAAATTTTACAAAATAACATTGCGTATATAAACAACATCATTGCTTGTTTAACAGAAAAACAAAATATGATGATTTTACCTTTTTCTGATATATTGTATAGAACATTATTACAAATAAAAGTTAAGCTTTATACGATAATCCTTTTCAAAAATTTTTACTTATATATCACTATATAGAGATAAGCTCACGATCAATATACGCCCTGCTGATCCTTCGGGATCGGCGGGGCTTTGTGCTTTTTTAACTCTATCCAAGCTCATGGAGGTCAATATGAAAGTTGAAAAGCGTGCGTAGAGTGATACCCTGCAGGAGCGGTTCGAGATAAAAAATTGAAAAATTTTTGAAATTGAGCTTGCAAAAATAAAAATTGGTGGTACGTTAAGAAACTGTTGCTCCAAACGGGGCAAGCTGATTGAAAATTGAATAGTGCGATGTAAACCTTGAAAATTTCAATGAGACAATCTATATAGATATAAGTCTTAAATCAAATGCTTTGAATCGGATT
>SUWD01000015.1 GCA_015061685.1 Lentisphaerota bacterium
TTTCTTACACACCGATGGAAATGTTGTAAAAGCCTTTGAGTCAACGAGTTTTACAAAATAATAACGAGGATGATTTTTTCAGGTAGATTAAAAGGGGGATAAAAAAAATGGCGGAGAGAGAGGGATTCGAACCCTCGGTACCTTGCAGTACACCACATTTCCAATGTGGCGCCTTCGACCACTCGACCATCTCTCCGCTTAAAGCAGTTGAAACATAATATAGCCTGCTATCAGAAAAAATACAAGTGCAACTTGAAAAAAAAGTCCGTAAAAAGCAGAAAACTGCTGCAAAACATCAATTTTTGCAGCAGCTCCAATTCCAAATAAGGAAATTTATCAGCGGTATTTGGGCAGCATTTTGCCGTGAGCAGCGATCAAATCATCGCAGAGTTTGACGATATCATCAATGCTCAACTCTGCCGCAGTGTGCGGATCAAGCATTGCCGCCTGATAAATACGTTCCTTTTTCAAGGTCAATGCCGCTTCGATCGTAAGCAGCTGGACATTGATATTGGTCATATTCATTGCGGCACACTGGGTGGGCAGATTGCCGACGTAAGTTCCCTGAATACCATTGCGGTCAACCAGACACGGCACTTCAACCACGGCATCGGCCGGCAGGTTGGGGATCAAACCGTTATTCATCACGTTACCGCCGATCTGATACGGGGTATCGGTGACGATGGCATTGATGATTCCGGAACCGTATTCACGGGAGAGTTTATGCGACAGCTGAGGGTCATCACGCAACTTATTGTACTGCTCTTTCCAGTTGTCGATCTGGATAATACATCTTCTGGGGTACTCATCCAGCGGGATATTCCACTCGTCGATCAGACCGGGATAATTGTTTTTGATCCAGAAGGGGGCATATTCGGCGTTATGTTCGCTGGATTCGGTGACGTAATAACCGAAACGTTTCATCATTTCCAAACGGATCATATTGCCGGACTTTTTATCTTTGGGAGCCTTACGCCATGCTTTGACCTTTTTATCGGCGATCTTTTTGATTTCCGGGTAGAGGTCTTTGCCGTTTTCGGACAATTCCAGCAGCCACGCCATGTGGTTGATACCGGCGGTTTTCCATTTGATATTGGCGATCCTCTCCGGGGAAGCGTCCAATTCAAGGGTCTGCAGGAGGGATTGTACGCAGACCTGTACACTGTGGCAGAGGCCGACGGTTTTGACATCGGTACCTTTGAGCATGGCACCGGTGAGCATTGCCATCGGGTTGGTGTAGTTCAAAAGCCACGCTTCCGGAGCGACCTTTTCCATATCTCTGGCGAAGTCGAACATGACCGGGATCGTACGCAATGCCCGGAAAATACCGCCGATACCCAGAGTATCGGCAATCGTCTGTTTCAAGCCGTATTTTTTGGGGATCTCAAAGTCGATCACTGTGGACGGCTCATAACCTCCCACCTGAATGGCATTGACCACGAAATCAGCTTTATCCAGGGCGGCTTTACGCTGATCGGGACCGAGGAATGTGGAAATTTTGGCTCTGCTGTCATTGATATTTTTATTCAATGCACCAATGACATATTCCGACTCTTTCAACCGCTCGGCATCGATATCATAAAGAGCGATATCGGCATCTTTGAGAGCTTCTCTGCAAAGGCAGTCTCCAAGCACATTCTTGGCGAAAACGGTACTGCCGGCACCCATAAAAGTAATTTTAGGCATAATGACCTCATTTTTTTGTTTGTTTACGGTTTGTGTCACCGGGAAATAAAATACACCGCTTCCGGGGCATTGTAAAGTGGAATTTTGTATTATTAATGGTAAAATCGTCTCATTTGATTTTTTTTACATTCTGTATTATATTAAGGTGCGATACAGAAATATTATCTCATGGAGAAAAAAAGTGGACTTGAACGAATTTGATTACCACAACTCTTTTGTGCCGCCGGAATCGGATATCGGGCTTAATATGATGCTGCGTTGGGCCGGCCATCAGCGTACGGAGAACAAAGATTATTCATTCAACGGCATGAGACGCGGAAGTCAGGAATTTGTTTTGTGGCAATACACCATTTCCGGGTGCGGTCAGATAGAGAGTGACGAGGGAAGTTTCCTGATTCCTCCGGGCTGTGCCTTTCTGCTGACGATCCCGGACAAGCACCGTTATTTTCTTCCCTCGGGTCACTGGGAATTTCTCTATCTGGGTTTCAACGGCAGTGAAGCATTGCGGATCGCCCGGGAATTACGGGCGAAATATTCTCCGGTGTCATCGGCATTTGCTTCCCCCCAGGCGATCGCAGCGGCAAAAATGTTTCTCCGCCGGGGGATGGAGAATGATTTGAGTGATCCGGTGGAAACCAGTGAATTGAGTTACCGTTTTTTCATGGATATGATCCGCACCTGCCGTCCGGATGCCGGGGATGCCGGGAAAGACCCGGTGATGCTTTTTCATCAATTCTGTGTCCAGCATCTTGCCGAACCGCTGCAGGTGGAGGATATGGCGGAATTTGCCGGGTACAGCCGGAGCCACTTCTGCCGGATATTCCGCGGCCGCACCGGGAAATCACCGCACAAATATTTTCTGGAACTGCGTATGCGGATGGCGTTACGGATGCTGCAAAGCGGAAATCTTTCAGTAAAGGAGACGGCAGCGGCATGCGGTTTCCCGGACAACAGCTATTTCTGCAAGGTATTTTACCGCTTTTATCACACCAATCCGTCGGCATTCCTGTCCCGGAAAAAGTGATTTACAGATCGGAAACGCCAGCTCTGTACCTTTCATCATCCCAAGACCTGCTGTTACTGACACAATCACAGCAGGTATGTTTTTTTATATTCCGGGAAGGTCTTTTGGGGTTGTTTTTCCCGAATATCATAACGCAAGCTGCCATTATCGCCACTGAAAACAATACCAGGAATATGGTGTAAAGAATATCTGAATTCCGTTTATCTGATCTATTTTTCTGTTCCCTTTTCATAGCTGTTTCCATCAGATTTGCAATTTCATTTTGTTTATGACGGCCGTCATAAAATCATCTATCAGTTTATCCAGTTTTTCCCGGTCTTTAATGGCGGCAAGCCAACGCTCCGGAATCGCCGAATAACCGTAATATGCTCCGGCAATTTGTCCGCAAACTGCCCCGATCGTATCGGCATCACCGCCGAGATTGACCGCTTCAACAAGAGCATCTTCAAAATTTTCTGTCCCATGAAACGCCCACAATGCCGCCTGAAGTGTGGAAACTGCCCATCCGGAATTATTCACATCTTCCCGGTTGGAATACTCTGATTGAAAAGTTGTTTTCTTTCCGGATAAGTGCGTCCGGCAGATTTCCGCCATCAAGTCGATCGTTTCCCGGACTTTGCAGCTGTCGTGAGTAAGATTGCTTACTTCGTGGATTATCCGGTTATCGCCGTTGTCAAACAGCAAACTTGGGGCAAAACGCATAAGAGAACCGTTGCCTTGAGAATTTTCAAAACCGTTGCACAATTCTCCGCGTTTCAGTCCGTGAATACCCATTACGGTCGCCGTACCCACGTCAAACGCATGATCCAGACTCGAAAAGGATCCTTCATCGTACCAGCGGATAAAATTATTGGCGATATCTTCAAGATCGTATCCCTGACAACGGACGAAACTTTCCATAATACACAACGCCATTGCTCCGTCATCGGTCCAATACCCTGCCGGAGTGTTGAAGTGATCGCAGGGAAGCATTTCAGTGACTTTGGGAAAGGAGTCCATCTCCATAAACTGAACCGGCGAACCGAGACAATCTCCAACGATCAACCCCCATAACATCCCCCGGAGGCGGTCATTTTTTTCTGATTCACACATAAATAATATTCCTTTTTATTAAAACTTCTCACTTAATCCAATTTCAAAAGAGATGGCAAATCACCGATAAAATCAAAATCACCTTTCCAAATTACACAAGGAGATGTAAATGGATCAAGAACGATTCCGCTCACATCTTCCTGTCCCAAAGCTAAACGCATGGCATCAAAGAAATGACGCTGGATTTTACTTAAAGAACTGCCGTATTTCTCCGCAACTTCCATATTTGAAAAAACAGGGAGAAAAAATTCCCCGTCCTTCTTCAGCAGTCCCGGCACAAATTTCATATCATGCTGGGGAGAAAAACTGTCTCCCGCCTTTTTCCGGGAAAGCGATTCGACATCAGCCGGACTGATCTGAATTTCACCTGGTATCCAGACAAAACTGTCCCGCAAACACCGGAGGACTGCAACATAATGTTTTTCGCAGGGGAAATTTTCCAATTGTTCAACGAGCATCTGCAAAACTCTGCCGCTTTCCAGAGTTTCAGGATCGACCCTGTCTTTTTCTTTCATAAAAACCTCCTGCCGGTGTTTGATTTGCTGTAATATAGCATCTTCAAGTGGACATTTTACGTCCACTTGAAAAACAGAATGAAAAAAATATGCGTTTTTTTTGCAGCTCGCTACGCTCGATAAACTGGAGTACGGACTTTTACGGACATGTACGGACACTTACGGACAGCTGGGGATAGCCCGTGGTCTGCGTGGCTTTGGGTTGTACTGCCTGACCGCCTGCGGCGGATGTTTCGCCGTCTTGTCCCGTCGGAGCCTTGGCGAAGACGGATGGATCATGTCCGGGTACGACCCGATGCGGGATTTTTTTTATTTTACCCGATCAAAGGAATCAGCAACGCTCCGATAACTCCGGAAAGCAGTATCACCCAGGTCGTCTGCCATTTAAAACGCTTGATAAGCACCATAGACATCAGCATTATCAGCAAACCGCCAAATGAAATATCCGGCAATTTGTCAAATCCCGTCCACGGACTTTTCAGCAAAGATAACTGCATGAATATCAGCACCGCATAAACCACCAGTGCCGCCGCCCCGAGTCTCGCTCCGTAAAGAATACCTTGCATCAAACGGTGTTCCCGGTATCTGATGATGAATTTCATCGCCAGACCTGCCAGAAACAGCGTCGGGAAAACCAACCCCAGAGTCGCCGTCAATGCCCCCCAGAAAT
Organism: Lentisphaerota bacterium; assembly: GCA_015061685.1. Classification (GTDB taxonomy): domain Bacteria; phylum Verrucomicrobiota; class Lentisphaeria; order Victivallales; family Victivallaceae; genus UBA1784. Next base: position 4,988 of record SUWD01000015.1, read on the forward strand.
TACCGGAAAGATAACCGACAAAGGTCGCCGTATTTATCCCCACCGGCCCCGGAGTAAGCTGCGAAACCGAAATCAGATTGCCGAATCTTTCCGGAGTAAGCAGTTTGCCGTCCCCGACAAATTCAGCAGTCAGCAGCGGCACAAGCATATAACCGCCGCCGAAGCACAAAAGACCGAATTTACAGAAATTTATAAAAAGCAGCAGCAGATTCATCCTTTCTCCGCCTCCGCTTTTTCGACCCTTTTCGCACAGATCCGGCAATAAATTACTCCGCAGACGATCGCCGCAATAATGACATATCCCGGATTTATTCCGTAAACCGCCGCCGCCAGCAGAATTATTGCTGTAATAACTTCAAATTTGCCTTTCAGTGTGTTTTTTCCAAGTTTCCAGGCGGTAACTGCGATCATGCCGGTAACTCCGGCTCTGATCCCGGCAAATGCCCCCAGCCAGTAACGGTTATCCGGAGACAGTTGCGGAAACAGTATCGCTATTACCAATATTATCACAAAAGAGGGGAATATCGCCCCTGCCAATGCCGCCAATGCTCCGGCAAAACCGGCAACTTTCATCCCGATCGAAACTGCTGCATTGGCAGCAATGATCCCGGGAACCGTCTGGGTCAACGCCACAACATCCAGCAATTCTTCACTGGTAAGAAGTTTCTTTTTACGGACAAACGTTTCCTCGATCACCGGCAGCATCGCCAGACCGCCGCCCAGAACCAATGCTGCGATTTTAGCAAATGTGAAAAAAAGCAGCCACAACTTTTTCAGCATTTTTCACCCCAGATGACGACGGATGAAGTCAGCCATATTTTCCTTTTCCACGCACTCTCTGTGCAGAATTTCATCGCCCTTGAGATTGGCAAGCGGAGCAGGAACAGTTGTCCCGGTAAGTTTGGAAAGCATCGTCAGTTTTTCAAAGTCATCCGCCGGCATCTCCTCATCGGTAAGTGCCTGTATCACTGCCGGAGCAAATTTGTAAGCACTTGCCGTGGAAGCGATCAGCTGCAAAGTATCATCTCCGGTCTCTTTCCGGTAATTTTCCCCCGCCGCCAATGCCACTGCCGTATGAGTATCGCAAAGATAATTGCGTTCTTCAAAAATCTCTTTGATCGCCTTTCTGCCGGTCTCATCATCGCAGAAACTGCCGTAAAATTCGGATTGCAGTTTGGCGAGCATATCCGCATCGATCTCATATCTGCCGTTATTTTTCAATTCTGCCATGTATGCGGCAACCTTGCTGCTGTCGCCACCGGCAAGCAGATGGAGCATCCGCTCCAGATTGGAGGAAATAAGAATATCCATCGACGGGCTTTCCGTAGTGAAAAATTTACGGTTGCGATCGTAAACACCGGTACGGATGAAGTCGGTCAAAACATTATTCTTATTGGAGGCACAGATGAATTTTTTCACCGGCACTCCCATCTGTTTGGCATAGACCGCCGCCAGAATATTTCCGAAGTTACCGGTCGGCACGACGACGTTGAATTGCTCTCCGGGTTTGAGGGTGCCATCTTTCAAAAGATCGCAATAAGCTGAAACATAGTAAACTATCTGCGGAACAAGTCTGCCGAAGTTGATGGAGTTGGCACTGGAAAATTCCATATTGCTGCGGTTGAGAAATTCTTTCATCTCACCGTCGGTGAAAATCGCTTTCACCCCGTTCTGGGCATCATCGAAATTTCCGGCGATCGCACACACCGAAACATTTTTGCCTTTCTGGGTGGTCATCTGCAATTTCTGCATATCACTAACCCCGTCTCTGGGATAGAAAACCACAATCCGGGTATCTTTCACGTCGGCAAAACCTGCCAGAGCAGCTTTGCCGGTATCGCCGCTGGTCGCCACCAGAATGACCGCTTCTTTGCCGGTACCGAGCTTTTTGAGTGCCGTGGTGAGCAAATAGGGCAGCAATTGGAGTGCCAAGTCTTTGAATGCACAAGTCGGCCCGTGCCACAATTCCAGCATCCGGCGATTTTTACCGATATCGGCCAGAGGAGCGGGTTGATCGTTGTCAAAACTGCCTTTGTATGCTCCTTCAACACAATATTTTATCTCATCGGCGGTGTAATCGGTCAGATATTTGCTCAACACCAGTGCCGCACGCTGACAATAGTCCATATCGGTCATTTCTGCAAATTCATCAGCGGAAAATGCCGGGAAATCCTGCGGTACAAAAAGACCGCCGTCAGCTGCCAGCCCGGAAGCAATGGCAAAAGCCGACTGCACATTATAATTACTGCGGGTTCCAGTGAAAAACATAACTATACCTCCTGAAAAATTATATTGTCTGTAACGAAAGCAGGGTTTTGATCTCGGTTGCCCAGAGCGATTCATCCGGGGTCTCCAAAATCAGAGGGATGCCGTCAAAGCGTTGGTCAGCGGCAATTTTGAGGAAAACTCCCATACCGAGAGTTCCGGCTCCCAGCGGAGCGTGGCGGTCAAGATGACCGGCAAGCACCCCTTTGGAGTCATTCAAGTGCATACCACGCAGAAACTTCATCCCGATAAGCCGGTCAAATTCAGCAAAGCACGCATCAAATGTTTCCGGAGTCGATAAATCATAACCGGCAGCAAAAGCATGGCAGGTGTCAATACATACCCCGGTACGTTCCGGCATATCGACCTTTTCCAGCATGTCGGCAAGCTGTTCAAAAGAGTAGCCCAGATTGCTTCCCTGACCGGCGGTATTTTCAAAAACAGCACACACATCCGGTACTTCATTGAGGGCGATTTTTACTGATTCAGCAATAAGTTCGCACCCTTCGGCTTCGGAAACCATTTTCAAATGACTGCCGGGGTGAAAATTGAGCATGGTCAAACCGAGAGTACGGCAACGCTCCAATTCGTCAATAAACGCTTTTTGAGCCGCCGCCCGTTTTACCGGATCAGGCTGCCCCAGATTGATAAGATAGCTGTCATGCGGCAAAATCGCTTCCGGAGCATAGCCGCATTTGCGGCAATTTTCTTTGAATGCCGCCGCTGAAGCTTCAGAGATCGGCGGGGCACTCCACTGACGCTGATTCTTGGTGAACATGGCAAAACCGGTCGCCCCCAGTTTTGCAGCATTGAGCGGAGCATTTTCCACTCCGCCGGCGATCGAAACGTGAGGACCGATGAATTTCATGCTCCCTCCGTAAGGATCCGGTCAAATATGGCGGTCATCTCTCTTTCGATTTCCGCAAAATCCGCCACGTCTATGGTGCATCCGGCGGCAAGTGCATGACCGCCGCCACCGAATTGCCGGGCAACATCGACCACCGGATAACGGGAATCCTTGCTCCGCAGAGAGACCCGCCAGCCATCCTGCCGGTGGTGTACCAGCATGGCGATCACCACGTTTTCCAATCCCCGGAGAATGTCGATCAAACCCTCATCCTCCCGGAGATCAAAATCATATTTTGCCAGCAATTCATCGGTGATGCAGGCGTAAGCAAATTTGCCGCCGCATACCACCCGGAGCTGTTTTTCCACCAATTCGGATTCAAATTTGAGCTGACTTAAAGGCTTGTTGAAAAACACCTGATTGGAGATCAGCTCCAGATCAGCTCCCCGATCCAGTGCCAATGCCGCAGAACGCAGAGTATCCCCTTTGGTATTGGAGAAACAGAAACACCCGGTATCTGTCATCATACCGGTAAGCAGAAAAGTCGCCCCTGCCGCAGTAAAAGGCAGCCGCAGAGCATCAATAAATTCCATCACCATCTGGCAGGTTGAGGCGTGTCCAGGCGAGATCCATGCTGCCGGAGCATTGAGCGAATTGCCGCCGTGATGGTCGATACAGACAAAATTTCTCGTCAGCAGATCATCCAAAGTGAAATCACTGCCGCACCCCAATCTGGCTCCATTGGCACAGTCAAGGGCGATAAAAAGATCATATTCATCCAGCTTTTCTGCGGCAAGATCAGGCAATGCTCCGATAAAAAGCCGCTGATAACGCCGGGGCAAAGCTCCGGGCATAAGCACATCGGCAGCAATATTCTGCTTGCGGAGGAATTCCGCCATGCCGAAAGTACTTCCCAAAGCATCTCCGTCCGGTCGCAGATGGGTCAGGATCAGAGCCTTCTTTGCCGCCATAACTTTGGCAGCAACCGCAGAAAACGGGAATTCACTCATCGCTTTTCTCCGGAGCTTCATTGAGCATGGCAAGCACCCGGTCGCCCAATTCCAGACGCCGGTCGGGTTTGAAGGCAAGAACCGGGGTGTGTTTGAATGCCAGTGTCCGGGCAAGGACTCTCTGCATATCCATCCGTTTCTTATTCAACTCCCGGAAAACTTCATTACGTTCACCGGCAGTACCGCCGAAAATACTGATCGACACCGTGGCATTACGCAGATCGACACTGGTATTGACATCGGTCACAGAAACGAGCATATTTGCCCCGGATGCGGGCGGGAACTTCTCCATAAAGTTGGCAAGTTCCCGTTTGATCAACTCATTGACCCGGGTCAGACGATCTACTTTTTCAGCCATCAGAGAGTTGCCTTCCTGTATTCGATTTCGTAAATTTCGATCTCGTCACCCTCGATGAAATCTGCGAAGTTGTCCAGACGGATACCGCATTCCAGACCGGCTTTGACCTCACGCACATCATCTTTGAAGCGTTTAAGACTGATAACTTCGCCGTTGTAGATAAGTTCACGGTTACGCCAGACGCGTGCTTTGGCACCGACTTTGACCAGACCGCTGTCCACCCGGCAGCCGCAGATTTTGGGGCCTTTGCTCAATTCAAAGATCTGGAGGATTCTTGCTTCACCGGTGATCTTCTCTTTGCGTTCCGGCTCAAGTTTACCGGCGAGAGCATCGGTGATATCCTCAAGTAATTCATAGATAATGCTGTAAAGACGGATCTCAACGCCCCGTTTTTTGGCGTAATCATTCACACCGGGATTGACCCGGACGTGGAAGCCGACCACCAGTGAACCGGTTGCCGCAGCAAGGTCGATATCGCTTTCGCTGATGGGACCGACGCCATTGGCGACCACTGAAGCCTTGATTTTTTCGCTGGGCAATTGTTCCAGAGATTGGGCGATAGCCTCACCGGAACCGCGGACGTCAGCTTTAATGATGATATTAAGGGAGTTGACCTCCTCTTTATTCAGCTTGCTGAAAAGGTCTTCTGCTGAATTTATCGCACTGCTGGCGAGGGTTTCCTGCCGTTTGGCGGCGACTCTTTCAGCGGCGATCTGCCGGGCTTCCTTATCCGAAGAACAGATCTCCAAACGGTCTCCGGCTTCAGGAATACCGGAAAGACCCACGATTTTCACCGGGAAACCCGGAGGAACTGATTTGACTTTTTCGCCCTTGTCATTGATAAGGGTACGGACTCTGCCGTGATGTTCGCCGCAGAGAGCGAAGTCTCCGACTTTAAGCGTACCATCCTGCACCAGAATATGTGCCGTAGGACCGAAGCCCTGCTCCAGCTGGGCTTCCAGAACTACACCGTCGGCAGGAGCTTTGGGATTGGCTTTCAACTCCAGCATCTGGGCTTCCAGCAAAATACGTTCCAAAAGATCGGGAATACCGGCTCCGGTTTTGGCGGAAACCCGTACCGTACCGATATCACCGCCCCAGTCTTCACTGGTAAGACCGTTTTGCTGCATGTGCAGCAGCACTCTGTCCGGATCGGCTTCCGGCAGGTCGATCTTGTTGATCGCCACAATGATCGGTACTTTGGCTCCCAGGGCGTGATTCATCGCTTCGATGGTCTGGGGTTTGAAGCCTTCAGCGGCGGATACCACCAATACCACGATATCGGTGCAGTCAGCTCCGCGGGCACGCATTTTAGAAAACGCCGCGTGTCCCGGAGTGTCAATGAAAGTGATATCTTTCTCGTTGAAACGCACCGTTGATGCTCCGATGTGCTGGGTAATGGCACCGGCTTCACCGGCAGTCACGTTGGTGTGCCGCACTTTGTCCTGCAAAGAAGTTTTGCCGTGGTCAACGTGCCCCATGAAAGTAACTACCGGCGGACGCTCTTTGAGCATGGCGGGATCGACCACCGGAGCTTTGCGTACCGGAGCGGCAGGGGCGGCGGCTTTGGGAGCGGCGCCGAAAGTAAGTTCCACCCCCATTGCGGCACAGATTTTTTTGGCATTGGCATCGCTGATGGCCTGATTGATACCGGCAAGTTCGCCGAGTTTGATCAATTCGGTAATGATCTCATTTGGGCGTTTACCCAGAGCTTCAGCGAGATCCTTGACGATCACCGGGGAAGGCAGAGTAACTGCATCCGGAGTACTGCCTGAACTTTCTTTTGCCCGGCTCTCATTGCGGGGCATATTCTTTTCCTGACCGCGACGCTGATTTTTGTTGTTTCCGCCGCGTTTATTTTTGGGTGCGGCGATCTCCTCGGTATCGTAGAGGTCGTTGAAGTAGGATTCCACAAGTTCTATGGAATCCTCCGGAATGATATCATTCACATCTGCGATATCATCGAAACCCTGATCGTTGAGTTCCCGGACGATATCTCTTGCAGAAACGCCATACTTTTTAGCCAGACTTTTTACTGTTACATCCATGATCCAAGCCCTTTCAATTTAACCATCAGAGATTCTCCAGAGCGGCACGGAGTGCGTCCAGATCGATATTTTCCACCGCTTCCAGAGCGGCACTGTCGGCGGCTTTGAGACCTTCGACGGTGACGAAGCCGTTGGCAACCAGTTTAGCGGCATCGGCATCGGAAATACCGAGAGTTTCAACGAGTTTACCGGCGGCGATTTTCATCTGTTCCTCGATGGAGGGCGCCCGCTCTTTGCTGGTTTCGTCGCAAAGTTTGATCGTCCAGCCGACCAGTTTACCGGCGAGACGCACATTCTGAGCCTTGCGGCCGAATGCCACTTTGGACTGATCCTCATTGACGATGACCAGAAGTGCATGGTGTTCCTCATCGATTTTCACACTCTGCACCTGTGCCGGAAGCAAAGCATTGGAAACGTAAGTGGCAATGTCTTCGCTGTAAGGGACGATATCCACTCTTTCGGCACCAAGTTCATCGGTGATGCGTTTGACTCTGGTACCGCGGACGCCGACGCAGGCACCGACCGGATCGACCCGGGGATCGCTGGAAGCGACGGCGATCTTGCTGCGTTTTCCGGGTTCACGGGCGATTCCTTTGACGGAAACCACGCCGTCATGGATCTCGCTGACCTCTCTTTCAAAAAGCCGGGTGACGAATTCCGGGGCGGTACGGGAAACGATCAGGCTCGGCCCGGAAGTATTGATATCGATTTTAAGCAGCAGAGCATTGATGCGGTCGCCGTTGGAATATTTTTCATCCCGGATCTGTTCGCGTGCCGGCATGATGCCCTCGGCTTTTTCAAAGTCGATAAGGATGTTGCCGGCCTCAACTTTTTTCACGGTGCCGTAGATGATCTGTCCGACTCTGGAAGCGAATTCCTCCTGAACATTCTCTTTTTCCGCCCGCCGCAGCTGCTGGGAAAGATTCTGCCGGGCTGCCTGTGCGGCGATACGGCCGAAGTTGCTCGGGGTGACTTCCCACTCGATGCGGTCACCGACTTTGGCGTCGGGATAACGCTCAAGTACTCTGTCGATAACGATCTGGTCGCTGTTTTTCGGGACCTGATCGACCACTTCCAGCACTGCCCATGCCTGGATCCTGCCGGTCGGCGGATCGATTTTGATTTTCAATTCACTGGCGGGGTGAATACTCTTTTTGGAAGCGGAAAGGATCGCATTTTCCAAAGCTTTGATAATACTTTCCCGGCTGATGCTCCGGTTCTGACTGAGATATTCAATAACTGTCAACAATTCGTTACTCATTTTCCTTTAAACTCCTTCGATTCATCATTTCAAGGGACTAAAAAAGCGGGCAGACCGTCCCGCTTGGCATCCAAAAACAATTTTTGTCCGGTCTGAAACCTTCACAACTATAATATATATGCCAAACATGCCATTGTCAAGTGCAGGAACGAAATCTATGCACCCGAAAAAGCTCTCACAGTACCATACTGCGGTAAACAGTGTGATTTTTTTGCAACTTACGCTTGAAAAATAGGTGTTTTTATGGTATTTTATCTTTCAGATAATCATTAAAAACCTTTATATGGGATGGAATTGTTATGAAACAAACCCCCGAAACCGTGATCCTTATCGATTGCGGATGTGACGGAATCCAGAAACTTGCCCGTGCCGTCCGGGATAAACAGATCTACACCATGGTTATCCCCTGCACCGCTCCGGTCGAGCGGGTCATGGCGGAAAATCCGGTCGGTCTGGTATTCGTTTCCGGAGGCAATGAAGCCCGTCTTGCCGACGCTCAGGCGAAATTCGCCGCAGTTGGACTGCCGAAATTCACCGCAGCCGGTCTGGACGATGCCTGCAAAGTTACTGAATTCTGCATCAATGAGTGCAAGTGCAGCGGTAACTGGAAAATGGAAACCTTTATCGAAGAAGCTGTCGCCGATATCCGGGCACAGGTCGGTGATCAGACCGTGGTGCTGGGGCTCTCCGGCGGTGTGGATTCAAGCGTCGCCGCTGCCCTTATCCACCGGGCGATCGGAGACCGCTTGAGCTGTGTTTTCGTCAACCACGGACTGCTCCGCAAGAATGAAGCTGAAATGGTTCAGGAGATCTTCGCCAGAAACTTCAATATGAATCTGGTCTATGTCGATGCTTCCGACCGCTTCCTTGACAAACTTGCCGGAGTCACCGATCCCGAGCAGAAACGCAAGATCATCGGTAAAGAATTTATCGACGTTTTCGCTGAAGCCGCCGAAAAAACCAAAGCTCCTTTCCTCGGACAGGGAACGATCTACCCCGATATCATCGAGAGTATCCCCTTTGACGGCGACCCCAAAAGCGTTATCAAAAGTCACCACAACGTCGGCGGACTGCCGGAAAATCTCAAATTCAAACTGGTCGAACCTCTGGAAAGACTTTTCAAAGATGAAGTCCGTAAAGTCGGTAAACTTCTCGGTCTGCCCTCTGAATTGCTCGACCGTCATCCTTTCCCCGGTCCCTCCCTCGGCGTCCGTAATGTCGGTCCCATCTCCCGGGAAACTCTGAAAATTCTCCGTGAAGCCGATGCTATCGTCACCGAAGAATTGATCAAAGCCGACTGGTATCACAAAACCTGGCAGACTTTCGCTGTTTTCGTCCCCGTCCGCAGCGTGGGTATGAAAAATCATAAGCGTACTTACGATTATGTTATCGCCATCCGCTCCATCAATACCGTGGATGCCGTTACCGCCGAAGTCGTCCAGCTGCCCTGGGAACTGCTTTTCAAGATGTCCGAACGCATCATCGCTGAAGTCGATGGCGTCAACCGTGTCGTTTACGACATCACCCAGAAACCCCCGGGCACCATCGAATGGGAATGATTTGCTTTTCGTTTTGCAAAAAAGAAAAGCAGGTAAAAAACCTCCGGAAAATTGCTTTCCCGGAGGTTTTATTTTTTCCGCAGTCTGCGGTGGTTTTGTTCCATGCGGAGTTTGTAACTCGCTACGCTCGACAAGCGGTGGTACGGACATGTACAGACATGTACGGACAGCTGTGGATAGTCAGCAGTCTGCGGTGGCTCTTGGTTATGCTGCCTCACGTTCACCCGTCATGCAATTTTTGCATGACATCGCTTACGGCAGGTGGTGTCGCCTTGCGGCGACTTAACCACCTGCGGCGGATGTTTCGCCGCTTGACCACGTCTCTGTACGATGGAGAGCGAAATTTTTTTATTTTTTATTCTGTCTGGTTCTTCTGACTGCATTTGTAGAGCCACAGCGGAATACAGACAAATATCACCGTACCGATCAGCAGGAACGCAATGTACCCCAGTACATACCACGCTCCCTTTTCCCGGACTCCCGGAGTCGGAATAAATCCCGTGATAATGGCAAAAAGCGACGTAAGAAAGGCGATTCCGGAAACCACCCACATACCGAATTTACCACCGGGTACTTTGTACGCCCGGGGAATATCCGGCTTGCTGTAACGCAGTTTGATCGCCGCCGCAAACATCAGCAGATACATTACCATATACAATTGTGCCGTCAGTGCCGACATCAGCCAGAATGCCCCGCTGATCGTCGGCATGAAAAGCACCACCAACGCCAGAAGCGAGGAGATCACCGCCTGAATAATCAGAATCACCGTCGGCATACCGGCACTGTTGCGGTGCTGCCAGCATTTGGGCAGATAACCCTCTTTGGCAACTTCAAGAACCCCTTTCGACGGTCCCAGAACCCAGGTCACAACCATGGTCAATGCCCCGTAAGAAAGCAAAAAGCACATGACCGGAGTCATCCACGGAATATGGAATATCTTGAACATCGCCGCAAACGCCTGATCCGCTCCCGCCGCCAGACTGATCTCATTCGGCGGAATCACCAGCGCAATCGCCAATGCTCCGAGCACACTCAATAATATCACCAGAAAACATGCCATGAATATCGCTTTGGGAAATTCCCGTACCGGATTTTTCATCTCCGTAACGTGGATCGCCGACATCTCCATACCGGCAAGAGCAACCATCATACCGGATAACAGCATAAGCTGATTCCAGTTGCCCAGATCCGGGATGAGAGCTTCGGTGCTGAATGTGATCTGCGGCGTTTTCCCGGCGATAATGTAGCCGATCGCCATCAGAATTATCGCCGCCCCGGGAATCAGCGTGCCTGCCAATGCCCCCGAACTGCTCAACCACGCCGACAAACGCATCCCCCGGAAGTTGAGAAAGGTCGCCAGCCACAGCATTACCCAGATGGTTATCAGCACAAACCAGCGGTTCTGTGCCCATGCCGGATTGAAAACATAGGCGATCGACGAGGCGACAAAGGTCAGCACCGCCGGAAACCACGGCAAGTTTTCCACCCATTGCATGAATACTGCCACAAAACCCCATTTCGGCCCGAATGCCTCTTTCACCCAGAGGTAAACACCGCCGTCTTCGGGCCAGGAGGATGCCAATTCAGCAGAAACCAGTGCCGAGGGGACAAAAAAGCATACCGACGCCATGACCAGATAAAATATCACACTGTAACCGTATTCCGCTTCCGATGGCAGGTTCCGCAGCGATAATACCGCCGCCACTGTCAGAAGCGACATCGTACTGACACTCATAAATGTTTTTTTCATCTTTTACCTCCTGCACTTATTTTTTGATGCACAGTGTGCGGAAAACCGTCCGGCTGCCGCGTTCTTCTCTGGTGATGCCGTGGATATCACCCTCATAACCGGGAAAAACGTTTTCAAATTCCTCTCTGGCAAGCAGATAGTCCGCAATCGCTTTCGCCTCTCCGGAAACGGTTTCTCCGCCCATCATCACCGGAATGCCCGGCGGATAGGGAACCAGCATCACCGCCACCGTCCGGTTATCCAGTTCAGCAATATCCACCATCTCCACATCGCCGCGGACAACATGGGCAGCGGCTTCCACCGGAAGCATGGACGGCATCGGGATCACCTCAAATGCACGGTGCATCAATTCCAGAATTTTGTTTTCCCGCAGATAATCGTGCATGGCAATGCAATGGGATTTCAAGGTCTCATTTTTGTAGCGTTCCGGATAGTTCTTTACCAATTCCGGGAAAACTGCCGCCAGCGGAGTATCGTTGTCGTAGAGCTTCTTGAATTCAAACAACGCCGCCAGCAGCGATCCCTGCTTGGCACGATTAGTCCCCAGAGAATTCAACAGCAGAAATGAATAGTAATCCGTCTTTTCACATACAATGTTGTGCCGGATAAGAAAATTGCTGACGATCGACGCCGGAATACCGCCATTCAAAAGTAAATTGCCCTTGTCATCGATCCCCGGAGTGGTGATCGTAAGTTTGATGGGGTCAAGCATCACATAATCATTTTCAATATCCTCAAAGCCGTGCCAGTTGTTTTTTGCATCAAGCACCCAGGGAGCCTGATTTTCCGCCAGATAATCCGTCGGACAATCTGCGAAGTCCACCATTTCGCCATGGTATTTCACTTTGTGCGGCTGCCACATACCGAAAAACCAGTCCCCGGAACGGCACGCTTCCCGTTCCAATTCCGCCATTTTACGCCGCAATTGGATCGCTTCACAGATGATGTCGTGCATGATCGTTTCACCATTGTCATCCATCATCTGTGTCGCCACATCCAGCGAAGCGATCATGCTGTATTGCGGAGAAGTCGAACCGTGCATCATATATGATTCATTGAATAATACCGGGTCTATTCTGCGGTCAGAACCGTTGCGGATGTGAAGCATTGATGCCTGTGAAAAAGCTGTCAGCAGTTTGTGCGTTGATTGTGAGCAGAATACCGGACGACGGCAATCTTTCACCGCCATACCGTAATGCCCGCGGTAAACCGGATGGAAGTGAGCATAAGCATACCACGCTTCGTCAAAGTGGTAATTGCCGATCAGCCCGGCATTGGCAGATTCAGTTAAGATCGCCCCGGTATTGTAGCATACGCCATCATAAGTCGAATTGGTCAGGGCACTCATTTTGATGCGGGAATTTTTTTCTCCGATCAGAGGGTGAGCTGCGATCCGCTTTTTTATCGAATCAGCGGAAAATTCCGAGAGCCGCACCGGGCCAATGATCCCTCTGGCATTGCGTCTGGGGATCATGTAAACCGGAGTCGCCCCGGTAATGACCATCGCATAATTGAGCGATTTATGGCAGTTGCGGTCAACCAATGCGACATCTCCTGCCAAAACCTGACTGCGCCAGATGATCTGATTGACGGTACTGGTGCCGTTGAGGACATAGTAGGTTTGATCGGCTCCGAAAACCCGGGCGGAATTGCGTTCAGCATCTCCGGCGGCACCCTCATGATCCAGCAGTGAACCCAATTCCGGTACGGAAATGGAGAGGTCACTGCGGAAGGTATTCTCACCGAAAAATTTGAACATCGCCACGCCGGCAGGTGCCCGGAGAAATCCCTGACCGCCCAAGTGTCCCGGAGTGTGCCAGGCATATTTGTAACGTTCGGAATATTCCACGAGTTTTCCGAAAAATTCCGGCAGGATGTCCTCGGAATAACTTTTGACCCAGTTGGCGATCCTCCCGGCGATAAATTCGATGGTATCGGCGGTTTTCCACAGACAGTCATTGATCTGTTTGAGGACATAACCGGGGAGATTTTCTGTTTCCAGATGATCGGTGAGCAGAATTACCGGGATTTTGGCATTCCGGCACCGGATCCGGTCAAGCAGTATCTCCGGGGGCATTTTTTCGCAGTCTTCTTCAAATTCCAGATCCCAGTCGATGACGGCACATCCGATATCGGCACGGCTGGTGAATATTTCCAGTGCGTCTTCGTAGGTTGCCGCAGTAATGACAGTGCAGTCATTGGTCTTTTTTTTCAGTTCCTGCAGCAATTCCCGCAGGCGATGCCCCTCGTTATTGCCGGCGGAAAACTCTCCGGAAACGATCAGCACCGGCCAGTCAGCGAGTGTCATTTTCATAGTAAATCCTCCTCTGTGCAATAGATCTTCCATGCCGTTTTCTGCCGGAGCAATCCATCATTCATGCTCAACGTACAGCAGAAAAAATTCCGGTCTGGAAACCGGATCCATGCTCCTCTCCTGCCTTCCAATATAATGTGTTGGAGCAAAATTCCAATTAAACAAGCAGAAGTATGGTGAAAAAAACAGAGATGCAGCCGGGCATTTTTGCTGCCGGTAAGACCAAAGCGGGTAAAAAATTTTTATAACCGATCCCCGGCGAACCGGAAGATTCTGCCGGTATTTTCTCAATCTTTTCTTTGACCTTTTTAAGTCCACTTTCAAAGGATGATTTTCACCCTGACCTTTCTGCCGCCGGTAGAGGGCAGTTTCACGGTCAAATTGCACAGATAGTCATCCCATTTGCCTTGAGGAATCGGGAAATCGTCTTCACCTTGGAATTTTGCCGGTTCAAGATAGTACCGGAAAGGCGATTCAAACGTTACCGGCCCGTAAGATGAATAGGTAAATCCATCTCTGCTGATCCCGTAAAAACAGCTGATCCCGGCTTTGGCTGTTGCTTCTGAAATGCTTATCACATAAGACATGATCCGGTGATGACCGGCACGACGCATGATGAAATCAAATTTTTCCGGTGATTGCGGCCGGTTTTCCCGGATCGTTGCGGCAACGGTTTCCGCCATGATCAAGTGTCCGGCGGGATTGGGATGCACTCCGTCCGGGAAAAGGTCGATTTTCTGATCCAGAGCCAGATTTATCTGTGCCAGCAAAAGGCCTTCTCTGGCGGCGATTTCCTGGATAATGGTATTGGTTATGTCGTGGAAAAGAGCCAATTCGCCGCGGCGGTTGGTGGGGGTGATGGTCAAAACGACAAAAGTTGTATCCGGCAGAGCGGCTTTGGCTTCCCGGATGAATTGCCGGTAACTCCAGCCGAAATCTCCGATTGACGAATGTGCAGTCTGGTCATTCACTCCATGCTGGATGACTGCAATATCCGGTTTTGCTTTGACAAGCTCCTGCAATTTATCCGGGTAGGCAGACACATTATCTTCGGGCCATTTGGAATCGCACAGATTTGAACCGGAAACTGCAATATTTTTCTCGACATAAAGAATACCGTCACTGTTTTCATTGAGCAGTTTTACGGTTTGAGTGGAGAAGCGGTTTTCGGGGGATTTCGCTCCGACTCCGCATGAGATGCTGTCCCCGGCAAAAAGAATGGTTTTGATGTTTTTTTCTTTCATGGTGGTGAACTCCTCAACTTATTTTATATCCGGTCAGGTTAAGAAAATTATCCCTGAAAACAGCTCTGCATTCATCTCCGGAAAGTTTTTCAAACATGACACCGGCGACATTCATTGCCGGATTGCAAATCGGATAATCTGTCCCGAAAAGGATCCGCCCTTTTCCAAGCATGTCGATCCCTTTACGCAGCATTCCCATGCGGAACAAGCCCGATCCGGAAAGATCAAGATACATATTAGGATGTTTTACTGCCAGCTCATAAGTTGGCATCACTCCCCATGAACTTTCCGGATGGGCAATAACAAAATTAACTTTGGGGAATCTGCCTATCAATTTATCCATATCCTCCAAAGATGAAGGATGGAGGTTTATTACCATACCCAAATTTTCTGCCAGATCGCAAATCAAATCCATACCGGGCAGAGAATACTTCTCGTATCCCATTACATACCAAGCGATTTCACCGACCCAATTAAAACCGGCACGGTGAAATTTCTCCATTTCCGAACAAGATTCTTCGGGGAGCAGAGGTGATATGTTTACTCCCGGATAAAAGCTGTCCGGATATTCCCGGTGAACAGTTAATACCCTTTCATTGCATTTGTATAATTTTTCCGCTTCGAGACCGGCTCCTCTTTCATTGAATGAACCGCAGGAAAGTTTTATTCCGGCAGCGGCCTGTACCGAAAAAAATTCACTGTAAGATTCCGGAACTTGAAAATCGAACTTCCGGTCACTGCACAAATAAGGGTGCATGTGACAGTCTATTACCGGATATTCCGGAATGAAATTGAGATTATCCATTTGCCACTCTCTCCTTTTTATAAAAAATACACTGTTTTCTGTTATTATTCCGGAGATCCTGTTACAAAACGGTAAGCTCATCGACCGCCGGATGACTTAACATTTTCTCATCGGATGGCGGATTACCGAAGCGGCGATGATATTCACGGGAAAAAAATTTCACATCCCGGTATCCGCATAATTCAGCGACCTGTGTCACTGGTAAATGTTTGAACTGCAACAGTTTTTGAGCATAATTCAACCGCAGGGTAATTAAATACTGCATCGGAGTGCAAGAAAATTGACTGCGGAATTTCCTGATCAAAGTCGGCTTGGATAGCCCATATTTCAATGCGATATCATTCAACGTGAGCGGTGAATTGAAGCTGCTTTGCATATATTCACATATTTTCTGCAGAGAATTTGTTGTTTCGGAATGTTCCTTCTGTGGCATTTGCAACATAAGCCGATAGCTTTCCACAGAAAGTTCATTTACGGAAACGCTTTCTGACTTCACCATTTCTCCGATTTTCTGCAACTGTCTGCTGAATAAACCATCTTTCGGCATTTTGATTACTTCCCCGATCCCCAATGCCGAATTATGCAGCAGCAATTGAAGCAATACGCTGTCTGGAAAACCTACTACAATTTTTTTCAATTCGTATCGGGGAGAAACGTTGATCCGGTTTTGCGATCTCGGCAGCAGGGCATACAATGCTCCGGGAAAGAGTGGAAAACGGCTGCTGTCGGAAGTCGTCAGCACACCTTGACCATGCGTAATAAATTCAAAGCAATAACAATTTATTATCCCCGGATGTGAAAATTCACAACCATCAAAAATCTCACTTTCTCCGTAAAAAGCAGGAATCAACTGCCGGTCATTCTTAACTGCGGAAGTGGAAAACCAGAAATTCTCCTTCCAGACTTTTCCGTGACTTTTAGTTTTGTGGAAAACAATATTCATAATTTACAAGAACTTTTCATGCCATGAAATCGTACTGTTTCAGATAATATAATTCACCTTTAGAGAAATGCAATCGTCCATTGTCGCATATATTCAAAATTTTTTCCCGTTGGAAAAATCCGGAAGATTTTTTTGATCAACTGATACTTCGGGAGAATTATTTGGGAAATCAGGCTTGAATTTTCTGCATTTTCACCGGATGTTTGTCCGGTAGGCGTCTTGTACATATAAAAACATGGTATTATTGTCCACTATAATGATAATATAATCCACCTTGTTTTTGTTGCATTTTTTCAGTTTTGCATGTATAATTAAAACGGTAACCGGAATTTCCTGCCGTAAAATTGACAGCAGCAGGAAGATCACTTTATCTGTCAAAGGAAAAATTTTCTAATGGTGAAAGGGAAAAAAATGAAAAATCAAACTTGCTTCAGAAGTAATCTTTTCTGGCAGGGATCTGCCAGAAAGCCCATGGGCTTTACTCTTATCGAGCTGCTTGTTGTGATTGCGATCATCGCCATTCTTGCGGCAATATTGCTCCCGGCACTTAATTCCGCCCGTGAACGCGGCCGTCAGGCAACCTGCCTTAATAACTTCAAACAGTTTCTCTCTGCTGCCAATATGTACAGCAGTGATTCTGATGATTGGGCATGTCCCGTATTTGACACTGATTACCATGGCACGGCGACAGCTTCCTGGTATGGAACCGCAGAATCCGCAACCCCCGGAAGTTCAGCAAAAAAAGGGTTGCTGCGTGAATATATGGGGGTTGCCTATGGTGCTCCCACGATCGGAGGATGGGAGAGTCCATTTACCTGTCCTTCCCGGAATATCGTTAAAGGAAATTATGTGATTGCAATGAATAACAAATGCAACGTTTATAATAGCAACGGCAGAGATATGATAGGAAAAATCAGCGGATTGGCTTCAGCTTCCAGAAGCTGTTATTTCTTTGAAGGAAAAGGTACGCTGCAACAAGCATCTGGCGGTTATACAGATATCGTTTTTCCGCATGGGGCTCAAGGCTTCAGTGAAACGACTGTCCATGATGCCGTAACTGCCACACTCCCGGGAGCTTCCAGCATCGGATTTTTTGACGGTCATGCGGCAATGCATCAGAAAAATTCATTGCCTGTCGAATATATCTGGACAAATGTGAATGCTGTAATTCCGTCAAGCTTCTGGAATCCGTGGAAAAATAACGTAAATACGAACTACTACCGCTGGAGCGATAATTGGTAATTCCGGTTGAAACGACTGCTTATACAAGGAAAATTGCGTAATGAAATATCTGTCCCGTCTTATGATCCTGCCGGTTGCGGCACTGTTTTTGCAGGCGGCAGCAGAAGATGTTTCTGCTGTGCTGAAAAAGACCAGAACCATCTATTCTGTCGCCAATCCCGGTTCAAGAGCTGCCAAAGCCGGAGGTTTTATCCAGAATGACTCTTTGTGGGTTCCCTGCCCGCAAAATACCACCGTCGCGGTCAGTCACGACGATAAAAACCTCTATATCTGCTTTGATATGAAAGAAGATCCGGCAAATATGCAGTTCCTTCACGGCAGAGAAAAAGTAAAAATCACCTACTGGGCAAACAACTGCGTGGAAGTCATGCTGCAGCCCCCCGAGGGAAAACAGAAAAATTTCTGGTATCATCTTGCCGTTGACTGTGCCGGTCATGTTTTCTTTGCCAGAGAAAATGATGTTTCTGAAATGCCAGGTGTCGTGAATATCAAAGAGGTCAGTTCCTCCAATATCCGCACCAAGGTCAAATTACTGAAAAACGGTTGGACTGTCTCCGCCGTCATCCCTCTGAAAGAACTCAACGGAACCTCTTTCAGCGGCGAATGGCGGGCTAATTTCGGCAGAACCCGGATCGTGAATGATAAAACCGCTTATTACGTTTGGAACCGTACCAAAGGTTATCAGCAAAGCGGTAATTTCGGGGTTCTCAAATTCGGTGCACCTGCCGATATTCAGCAGCAGGAGAATAAGTACATCAATGCTCTCACTGAATATCAGAAAAGCAAAGCTGCAATCGTTGCCAAACTCAAAGCCCGCAGTTATGAGTGGAAATATGCTTTCGGCAAAGGGGAGATGTATCAGCCTTTCGATACCGCTTATTCCGCTGAAAAAGGTTTCGGCTGGCTGGAAAACGGCATAAAAACCGGTTCTTACGATAAAAAGAATACCCGTGTGTGGGACAGTCCCATAAATCCGCTGTGCGATAATTATGTATTCAATGATGTGCCGGGCAGCAACGGCAGAGTGGTGAATAATTTCCAAGTCGATCTGCCCAACGGCAAATATAAGGTCAGTCTGCTTGCCGGATTCATCTATGAGGAGCGTACCCCCGGTGAGAAAGCTCCGCAGCGCCGCCGCTTTTCGCTTGCGATCAACGGTAAAAAAGTCCGGGATTACGACATCGGTACGATCATGTACACCAAAGACTTTTTCCATGCGGAAGTTACCGATGGCAAGCTGGTGCTGACCTTTGACGGGGATTCCGTTTTCCCTGACCGTCCGGAAACGGTGGAGTGGGCAGGTGAAGGCTCTCTGGGTAAATATTACCGTCCCGGCTGGATCGTCAATGCTATTTGCATCTATCCGGCAGCCGACCGCAAAGCCGCTGAAAAGCAGATCGCCACCGATCAGCTCGAATTGTGGTTCCATACTCCCGAAGAGATAGCAAAATTGGAAGAGGTCGTAATCAGGGAACCGGATATTCCCATGCCGGAATATGCCCGCAAACAGGGATTCGCTCTCTTCACACGGCCGCTTGGTGAATTGATCTATTCCGGCAGCCGTCCGAAAAAAGGTGAATTGACAACTTCGCTCTCTGTCGCTGCCGCTCCCGGGGAAACTTTTTATCTGCCCTTTGCCATGCTTCCTCTGAAAGATATGGACAAGGTGGACATGAGCATGGACAGCAAAGATATTGTTCTGCGGGAAGCTATTTCCATCTCCTGGCTGCTCGGCGGAGGTAAATATGGTGTTGTGCCGTGGTATCTTGACGATTATCAGTATCTTGACCACGACATGAATCAGGGCGAAACCAAATTTTTCTGGCTCTCCGGCAAGATCCCGATGGATGCCGCCGCCGGTAAGCGTAATTATACTCTGCGGATTGCGGCAGAGGGGAAAAATATCGAAGTGCCGGTAACTGTGCAAGTCCTGCCGATAAAGCTGGAAAAAACCGATTTTTATTACGGCGGAGATTTCTGCTCCGGTTACAATTTCCCGCGTTATATTTACGATGACCGTATTCTCGAACTCTGTAAAGAGTTGTCGATCAATACCGCTACATTGACATTGCTCAAACCGGAAAAGCCCGGAGCTTATGAGAATCTGGAACGGCATTTGCGTTTTCTCAAAAAGATGAATTATCCCATGGGATTCATGATCTTCTACCCTGTCCCATTTCTTTACGAGGAAGATCATCCGTTGAGACAGCAGAAAATCACCCGGTTTTCGGATAAGTGTTTCAATTATTACATGGAAGCTGCCCAGTACGCCCATGATAAGATGCAGCAGGATAAAAGTATGAGATTCATCTACTACTTCATGGATGAAGCTCACTGCAAAAGTGAACCCTACTGGGCAGAACAGATCCGCATTGCCAAAGCTGTCCGGGAAAGATATCCTGATATGCCGATCATGGCTTCGGAATCTGAAGACAGTTACTGGCGTTCCAAAGCCTATGTCAATTTCCCCCGTCTGCATGAGGTGGAGGACTTCAATCATCCGGATTTGCGGGGCAAATTCGTGACTGCTTACCCCAGTCAGCATATACTTCAGGGGATCGACATCAATTTTGCCCGTCTGGTCACCGGCTGGATATGTGCCACTACTGAAATCGACTGCATATATTTGTGGCAGCTTTTTGAAGCATTGCAGGTCAACAGCGGTTTGCGCCGTTCCTGCTGGACGATGCTTGTTCAATCAGCGGTCGGCGGTTACCGGGTAATGCCGCGTCTGGCAACGGTGATGGGACAGGTCGGTGTCTATGACCAGTATTATTTGAATACATTGCAGATGAAACTCAAGGAGGCAGAGAATTCTTCCGATGAGAATACAAAAGCAAAAGCCGCCAAAATCAGCCGCAAACTTTCATTGATTCTGAAAGAGGTCAAACCGAGCTATACCTGGTATTGGCGTAACGGCGGCGTGTGGCAGGGAAATGTTTTCGCTGTCCTCCGCAAATTTATGATCGATTCGATTATTGAACTTGACAGTTTGAATAAATAAAAGAAAGAATTTTGAAATGAAAAAAATATATCTTCTGATTGCAGTTTTTGCCGCATTTGCCGCATTTGCCGCAACACCGTGGTGGAATAACCAGTGGCGTATGCGGATCCCGGTTACCGTCACTACCGGAATGACTCCTGCCGAAAATGCTCTTGTTTCAGTAAAAATAGAAGTAAAATGTTCCTTGTCATCCATCCGGGTAACCGACAGTGAAAACAATCTTGTTCCCTGTGCGGTGAGAAAAGATACCGGCGGTAATTTATTTGTCGCATGGCGTATTGCCAAACCGGAGATGCTTGAAGAATTGAGCTACTTCATCTATTGCGATGAAAGTGACAAGCCGGCAGTTGCTGAAACTGCCGGATTTCCGAAAAATCTGCCCGGTATGAATCTGCTGCCCAATCCGCAGTGGCTTGTTAAAGACGCCAACGGCAATATCGATCAATGGTATTACAGCAGCAAAGGTTATGGCATGATTGATAAGTGGAATGATGAAACCCGTGCCAAAGTGTCTGTAGTGCAGAAAGACGGCCGTCACGCTTTGAAAATCGACGGAATCACCGTTATTGCCTTTGTCACCAATCTTGAAGAAGGCCACACCTACCGCATGAATTTTGAGGGATTCAATGAAACTGCCCAGTTAACTACGGTAACGGCGTTATTCTACGATCATTCAAAGTCCCCTTTCAAAGTTCACCGCAAATACGGCAACTACAAAATTGCTTCCGGAGTTCCTTCTCCTGGAAAATGGCTGAAGAGCAGCACCTCATATTTCGGCTACATCGACAACCGGACTCAAGCGGTTCACAATAAGGAAAATAAACTGCTCCCCGGTACCGCCGGTCTCTTTTTTGAAGTGAAACCCAGAGGCAAAAAGGTATTTTATCTGGCAAATCCGGTTATTGAGGATATTACTGAAGTATCACTGGATGCTGTCGCCGGAGAAGTGGAAAAAGTGCAGAAGTGATTATTGATCGTAAAGGATTTTGAGAAATGGTTGAGACACGGGATTTTATTATTTCCGGAATATCGGATTTCAAGGAAAAATATAAACTTGCATGGCAGGATATCACGATCGTGACCGCCGGAGATATCCTGACCACGCTGATGGAGCATAAAGTGCTTTACAGCGACAATAACTGGGATTACGCAGTATATGTCCCATGCAGCGTAGCTGAAGCAGAGAAGATTGCAGATGAATTTGCTCCGCTGGGGGCGAATGTCTGCCATGCAAGAAAATTCAAAGAAAGAGTCTTTCTGGCTGTTTATTCGCCCAAAACGACCGCTCCGGCAGGACCTTTGCCGGATCTGCTGGCCGATGCACCGTGGAAATCGCCTTTCGGTGAAAGAAAGGTGCTTGATTCAGCGGCGGCACCCGGAGAGTTATCGCCTTTTACTTTCAAAGGCGAAAATTACCGCCTTGAAAATGTGCTTGCCCACTACACCAACCCCAAACTCAAAGTTTTGGACCGCTGGCATGAGAATTACTTCTGCATCCGCCGGGAAGCCGATGACAGATTGATCTCCATCCCGCTGATCGACCACTATTTCGCATCTGCTTACGTCTGGAATGACCGCTGCTACTGCTATTCCATGAATCAGGGTGCTTCAAACGGACAGAAACTGGAAGTCATCTGGTCGGACGATCTTATCACCTGGAGTGCCCCGCACTGCATATTTGATTACACGGCAAAAAATGAACACTTCTGCAATACTTCGGTGACAACTGACGGTAAAAAATTCTATCTGCTATTTGAGAGCAATGACCATGATTGTCCGGTTTACACCTTTCACTTTGCTGAATCAGAAGATCTTATCCACTGGACACCGATCCCCGGAGCAGTCTATGCCGATGACAAATATACCGGCGGCGGCTCACTTCACTATGTGGCGGAGGACAAACTCTTTTATTTAAGCACGCTGGATCTTTTCATCCATCCGGTCGCACGCAAGGTTTGTTACCGTTTCATCATCAGCCGTTCACCGGATCTGATCCATTGGGAGGATGCCCCGTATGACCGTCCGCTGCTGCTGCCGGATTGTTCCCACCAGCCCGATCCGGAAAGACATCCGGAAGTTTTTGAGATCAGTGTCAGTGATATGGAATACCGGGTCGATGGCGACAAAGTCATTGTCTATTTCATCGGCGGCAATCAATGGGGAGTCTGCGACAACCAGATCACTGAATATCATGGAAAACTTGCCGATCTTTTCCGGAGTTTTTTCAAGTAAGTCAAAACAGATATTATCCGTAATTTCCCCTGGAGAATAATTTGATGTATTGCAGCAGTGAAGATTGTAAAATAACAGTTGAGACCGGCAAATACCGGGTAATACTGGCAAAACCGCCATTCAACAGCACTCTTTTGTGCCGGAAAAGCGGCAGATTATTTGCCTTTGTCGCCGGTGGAGACTGTCTGAAAGAGGATTCAGCAGAAACGATTTCTCTTTCATCGGAATGGGAGATCGCAGAAAAGAAAGAAGACAGTTTGCTCTGCATCCGGGAGGAAAAATCTTCATCGTGGGAAAGAAAACAGTTTGTCATCCGCTTTGAGGAAAATGCCATTTCCTGTTATCATCTGCTTACCGGAAGCGGCAATATTGATGAAATACGCTTCTTCCGTGAGTGTATAGACGGCAGAGAGTACGGTTTCGGCGGAAACTTTGACGAAGTGTGTACCGCAGCTCCGAATTTCCGTGAACAACGCTGGTTCCACAGCTGTTCTCAAGTGCGGATATCCTACGGTAATGATACATCTTTATGCACCGGTATCCACGCTCTGGCATCAGTGCCGCATGTCCTCGGACTGCACGACCGCCGGGATGAAACGCTTTTGGGAGCAGGCTTCTTTGCCTCCCCCGGAGAATATCTCTGGGATGATATCCTCTGGAATCCTCCGGTCAGATTGTCTCCGACCGGCTATGCCGGAGATGATGCCATGGCAGGAGGTTTCGCAGTAAATTATTACGGCAAAAAGACAATAAACGGTTTGTGGCGATCTCCGGAACTGGTATTCACCTTTCCGGAAACATGCGGAGAAATGCTCGGTGAAGCTCTGGAATATGCGTATGATAAGGCACTTTTGCCGCGTCCTGTAAAAAAAGAGCTGCCGTCATGGTGGTATTCACCGATCTATTGCACCTGGGACGATCAGACCAGTATGAATTTCAAAGGTGAAGCCGATTATCTGCGTATGATCGGGGAGAATCCGGGGCGTTTCTGCACCGAAGAATTGACCCAGAGGTGGCTGGATATCCTTGCCGGAAAAGGCATTGAACCGGGAATCGTCATTCTGGATGACAAATGGCAGAAATCCAAAGTTTCCGCCGAACCGGATACCGGTAAATGGCCGGATCTTCGCCGTTGGATAGATCAGTGCCATCAGCGGGGATTGAAAGTTTTCCTGTGGAATCTTGCATGGCACAATGAGGATATCCCTGCCGCAGAAGCAATCACCAGAAACGGCGAAATCGTCGCCGGGGACGTGACCAGTCCGGCTTATGAAAAACGTTTGCGGCAAATGATCCATACATATTTTTCCGCTGAACCGGGTTGTCTCAATGCCGACGGCATGAAACTTGACGGTCTGCTGGCTCTGCCGGTCGGCAGAGGATTGCATAACCACGGCAATATCTGGGGACTGGAACTGCAGAAACGCTATTTGCAGATCATTTGCGATGAAGCAAAAAAAGCCAAAAAGGATGTCTGCATATCCACCTTTGCCGCCAATCCGTATCTGGATGAGTTTACCGATATGGTGCGTTTGGGAGATATGTTCACCAGCCGTCTGACGACCGAGGATTCTCTGCTCTGGCGGGCAGAAGTTCTGCGGACGACCCACCCCTACAAACCGCTGGACACCGACAGTCAGCTGATCTACAATACTGATCCTGATTACCTTGATATCATGGATGTGCAGGAGTCCGTCGGTATCCCGACGCTTTACAATGCGGAATATATCCGCCGCCGCCGTCCGTTTCTTCATCCGGAATACCGCAAGATGAACGATGACGAATACCGGAAAGCTGCCGGAGTTTTTGCCAGATACCGGGCAAAGGGTAAAGCATCTGCCGGAGTGGAAAAGTAAGTTGAAAAACTGTCCAAAATTTTTAGCCGGAGTTTGTAAGCTGAAAACGTGCCAGACACCGGTGCTGTCCGCAGATTAGCCTCCGCAATGCCCCACCGCCTCGTCGCGGCGTAGAGCAACGGAGACGGAAGGAAAGATTTTTCACAAAAAATGTGACAATAACAAATAATAAGATACTGAAAAAAAGGAGAAAAAATGAGCGATTTGGCAATCAATGGCGGGAAACCGGTTTTTGCAACCCCTTTGGAACCGATTCTCTGGCCGCCGGTTTATGAAGAAACCGCAGAGGAATTGAAGAAACTTTATCTCGGACACAATTGGTCTTTTTATGGCGAACAGGAGGTTAAATTCAATGAAGAATTTGCCGCTTATACCGGGGCCGAAGAGTGTGTGATGATGGCAAACGGTACCGTCACTCTGGAAGTGGCGTTGAAAGCTCTCGGTGTCGGCAAAGGTGATGAGGTGATCGTCCCTGCCCACAGCTGGCTGGCAACCGGAGAAGCAGTGGTCTATTGCCAGGCAACCCCGGTGATCGTGGATATTGAACCTGATACACTCTGTCTTGATCCGGAAGCAATGGAAAAGGCAATAACTCCGAAAACCAAAGCAGTTATACCGGTTCACCTTTTCGGCTCCATGGCAGATATGGACAAGATCTGTGCGATAGCAAAGAAATACAATCTTTATGTGATCGAAGACTGTGCCCATTCTCATGGCGGACTTTGGGACGGTAAACATACCGGTACGCTGGGTGATGTCGGCAGTTTCAGTTTTCAGCAGTCCAAATTGATGGCATCCGGCGAGGGCGGAGCGTGTATCACCAACAACAGTGAATTGGCTGATAAAATGGGGCGTCTCTCTCACATCGGTTATCAATTCGGTTCAAAACAGGGGCAGAAAGGTACTCCGCCGCCGAAAGGAATGATCTGTTACAATTACCGTGTAACCGATTTTCAGGCTCTGATCCTCCGCAGTCAGCTGGCACATCTGGATGAAGATACTGCTTTGCGTGCCGCCGGGGCTGAATTTTTGCGGGAAAACTTGAATACCATCCCCGGTATCCGGGTGCAAAGCCCGGGAAGAAAAGCCACCCGTCAGAACTATTACACTTTCTGTATCATGGTCGATCCTGCCAAATTGAAACCGGGCATTGACCGTGCCAAAGTCGTGGAAGCTTTGAATGCCGAGGGTGTTTCCGTTTTTGTCGGTTGGGGACAGCCGATGTACAAACAGAATCTCTGGACAGTTCCGGAAAGTATGTACCGGATCGAAAGCTGTGCCAATGCAGAAAGAATCGTCCTTAATGAGCTGATGATGCTTGATCTCACATGGCTGATGCGTTCAAAAGAGGTATTGCAGCAAGTTGTTGATGCTTTCAGGAAAGTTATGGCTGAATACGGTTGCTGACGATGAAAGATCTCTTCTTCTTTGATGCGGATTGTCAGGTCGGTTCCGTCCCGACAGCAGGCGTACTGCCGGGAGTACCGGAACTTCTGGCAGATATGGATAAATTCGGCGTGGAAAAAGCTCTGGTTGCTCACGGCAATGCTCCGATGCTTGGGGCGGTACAGTCCAATAAGGAGTTGTCAGAGATGCTTAAAGCTGATACCGGCAGCCGTCTGCACGGAGTGTGGTCGATTCTGCCGACTCAATGTCCGGAATTGCCCCCTGCAGAAAAATTCTTTGAGCTGCTTGAAGAAAACAGGATTTCTGCTTTGACACTCCATCCTTTTGACCACCTTTTCGTTCCACGCCGCAGAGTGATCGGCAAGCTGATGGATATGGCGGCGGAGAAGAATATTCCGGTCATGCTCAAAGCTTTCTCCAATCGCTGGGAAGATTTGTACGACTTTGTTGAAGAATTTCCCGACAACCGGATGATCCTCTGTGAAAAATTCGGGAAATGGGGGCATGACCGTCAGATCCGTCCGTTATTGGAGAATTTTCCCGGATTTTATTTCGGTTTGACCGGTTACTGGGTTCCGGAGGGTATCCGTGACCTTGTCGAATTTTGCGGTGCTGAACGTCTGCTTTTTGCCAGCGGATTCCCCGGTTATTCGCAGGGGTCTCTCATGCTGCAGCTGAAACACAGCGGTTTGTCTGACGGTGATTTGCGGCTTATTGCCGGGGAGAATATGGTACGTCTCTTAAGCGAGGTAAAAAAATGAGTATTGCGATTTGGGAGCGTCCCGGTTCATTGGCTGAAAAATTCTGGAATTGCGGCAAAGCAGATTTTCCGATCTACGATATGCATGGTCACATGGGTTCGCATAATGCGATATATTTCCGGCGTTGTGAACCGGAAGATATGGCAGCACACTTGCGGCGAATCGGCGTGAAACATCTGGTGTTTTCGCATCATCATGCCCTGTGGGGAGCAATGAGAAATGCTGAAGTCGTGGAGATCTGCCGCCGTTTTCCCGACCTTTACCGGATGTATGTCGGGATCGTGCCGCATTATCAGGATAATATCCGGGAAGATCTGAAACTTTTTGACTCATGGCGGCCGTATGCATTCGGCTTGAAGTGCCTTGCGGATTATCATCAGATCTCTTTGCTGGACAAGGCGTATGAATATACATTCAAATTTGCTGACGAGAGATCGCTGCCGGTGCTTTTCCACACATGGGGAGGTTCTCAATTTGACGGCGGCAAGGTCATGCTGGAATTGACCCGCCGCTATCCGAATATCCGTTTCCTTATGGGACACAGTATTTTCGGTGAGTGGGATTATGCTGAAAAAACGGTCAAAGAGAGCAATGGCAATGTTTTTCTGGATTTGACCGCCATCCCCGGAGAACGCGGATTGATCGAAATGCTGACCGGGCGTGTCGGCAGTGAAAATCTTCTTTTCGGTACGGATATGCCGTGGTTTGATGAATATCAGGCGGTCGGAGGGGTGCTTTCGGCAGATATATCCGAAAATGATATGCGTAATATACTTTACCGTAATGCGGAGAGAATTTTCGGAACAGAGTGGTAAATATGAAGGAAAGATTTTTCACAAAAGAAATGAGACAATAACAATAATTTCAGAAAATAAAGGACGAGGGGAATGATATTCAAATCCAAAATCTATCAGTTGGGAAATTTACAGTACACTCTGCCGCGATTGTTTGCGGTCAGCGGTTTTTTGATATTGACCAATATTTCAGTCAACTTCCTTGCATATAAGATCGTGCCTAATACTTTGCCGCTGCTGCTTGACAGTCATAAAGTTTCGGCGAAAACCATGGCAATGATCCTCAGTACCATACCATCGGTACTTTCATTTTTCCTCTGTCCGATAATCAGCACATGGAGTGACCGTACCCGCACCCGTTGGGGACGGCGGCGGCCGTTTCTCTTTTTCTCCACTCCGCTGGTGGTTATGATGATGATCCTGATCGGTTTTGAACCGCAGATATCCGGCTTTATCCACCGGAATTTCTTTCCCGGATTTCAATTCAACAGCGTCGGAACAGCGGTTCTTGCCGGATTGATAATTCTCTATCAGATCGTTTTTTTAGTTCCCGGGTCGGTTTATTACTATGTTTCTGCGGATGTGATACCGAAAGATTGTCTGGCGACTTTCATGGCAGTAAGCGGTGTTTTCAGCTCCGCTTCAACTTTCTTTTTCAATTATTTTCTGCTGGGACCGTCTGTAAAAAATCCGCAGCTGTGGTTTCCATTAATCGGCGGACTGTATCTGGTTGCATTCATGCTTCTTTGCTTTTTTGTCAAAGAAAGAGAGTATCCGCCGGTGGAGGATAAGATTGATTCGGGCAAACCTTTTTACATTGTGGCAGCAGAATATGTAAGACTTTACTTCAAAGAGTGTTACAGCCACAAGATATATGTGATGCTCTTTTTGACGATGGGAATTACGCAGGCGTCGAATATTTGCCGGGAGATGTTCAATTTGCTGTTTGCCACCAAATCTCTGGGCATGACACCGGGAGAATATGGCAAAGTTCTGGCAATGGGGGCTCTTTCCAGTACGATCTGCTCATTGGGATTTGGTAAATTGATGGACAAAACCCATCCGCTCTGGATGTATTTGGGCAGCAGTATCATTATTATTTTCATGAATTTATTCGGTTATTTTTTCGTGCAGGACGGCAAAAGTTTCATGGCAGTAGGTATATGTATGACTCTGGTTTACGGGGTGCAGTCACTTGCGGGGATCCCGCTTTTGGTAAATATCGTGCCGAATGAAAAATTCGGACAGTTTGCCAGTGCCAATTCCGTCATGAACTGCATAATTATGATCTTTGCTTCGCTTATGGGCGGATATGTCACTGACCGTTTCGGGTACCGGGTGATGTTTATCTGGGATTTCGTATTGACTGTTGTCGCAACGGTAACACTTGTGCTGGTGATAAAATGGTGGCGGCAGCTCGGCGGCAAAAAAGGTTATGTTGCTCCTAAAACATGGTAAAAATGGTCTGATATTATGGAGAATATAAATGCTGTTTCGTTGAGTACATGTGTATTCAATAAAATCGAACACAATGAAATTGAGCGGAGCATGGAGATGATCGCTGAAGCAGGTTATCAATATGTGGAAGTGGCACGTTCATTTTACGCCGGATTGGTTGATGAAGTTTCTGCTGTAAAAAAAGCCGGTCTCAAGGTTTGGGCAGTACATGGGATCCTCGGAGAGGGGGCAATTTCTCCGGATAAAAATGTGCGGCGTGACACGGTGGAAAAAGCTTTCAATCAAGCTGCAGCGTGTGCGGAATTTGCACCGTGTCCGTTGGTTGAACACTATCTCTGCCGGGATTTCGATCCGGAAACAGGCAAGTATTTCCGGGACAGTATTACCATGTTTCTGGAAAAAGTTGCTCCGCTCGGTTATACATTGTGCATTGAAACAGCCCCCTACAAGCCGGAATTTGATCCACGTTACCCGGACAGCGTGGAGATAGCCGGTTTTGTCCGCTCTTTCAATCATGAAAATTTACAGATGATCGTGGATTTCAACCATTCCAATTTAAATGAAGATCTGTTTGAAGTCGCCCAAAACAGTGCCGGTCTGGTCAAAAATATCCATGTTTCCCAAAATCTTGGAGAAAGAGAAAATCATTTGCCGCCGGATCATTCCTGCGGTGTGATCGATCTTAAAGCGGCATTTGATGCTTTCCGCAAAGCAGGTTATACCGGACCATGCAATTTGGAATTCAATCTGCCGGAACCCCCAACAGTTGATAGATTGAGAGAGATCCGGCTGTATATGGAAAATTTACTCTGGCGTTGATACCGGCAAGATCCGGCGGGACAGACTTGCTTACCGGGCAAAGGTATTCTCGATGATGAAACGGACTATCCTGCCCGGATCATCAAGTCCGTGCGGATTATGTCCCCAGGAGGCTCTGGTAATAACTTCAGCCTTGCCGCCGGCTTCACGCCAGCGGTCAGCCAAAAGCAGACCATTCTTTTGGGGTGCTACCACCGTGTCTGCCAAACCGAGGATCATCAGCAGCGGAATATTATTTGCGACCATATTTTTGTAATTATTCACCGGGGAGAGCGGATGATTTTCCAGTGCGGCAGTATTATTGCCCAAGCCGTATGCTTCGCTGACTTCGACAGCATCCGGGCGGTTATTGTCGCACCGCCACATCAAATCGCATACCGGAGCATCAGCATAGATGCAGTTGGCTGTTTCAGGATGAGTTTCCACGAAACGGAAAGTATATAATCCTCCCATACTCATACCGATAAATGCTCCTTTTTCAGCAAATCCGAGAGAGGTCAGGTATTTGTAAAAAGAGTACATCGCTGCGACAGCTGTTTCATTGGCAAATTTGCCGAAAACATTGATGTGAACCATGTAAAATCCGAGCCGGATCAATTCTTTGACGCCATTGCGTTCCGGGAAAGCAGTGGGCCATTCAGGGAGCCAGAACCACTTTTTTTCTGCGGTTGGGAATACCGGTTCGACGACCCATGCGGTATATCCTTCAAAAATAATTTTATGGCGGATGCCGCCCATCCACGGTTCACTGGAAATTTCTCCGGGCAGATAAAGGTTGTTTGCCATGCTGTTTTGCTCCTTATATTGCATATCAACTTATCATCAGAAAATATAGCACAGAAAGTATCTTTTACAAGTGCGGATTGAGTAAAATAAAAAACACAGCGGTAACAGGAGCTTTTGGCTGAAAACCGCAACTGCTTAATCTTCTCACTGCTGTCCGGTAAAAATTTCAGAGTAATAACGGACTGAAAAGCTCCTCTACTACAGACAAATTCCAGTTGGGTGGTAATATATATCACATATTTTCCTCGGTGTTTTTATTTTGGGACTTTTGTGCTATAACATGGTAATATTGTTCTTTGCAACAGCCTGTGATTATGCTACATTATAAGCGAAACAAAGATTGCGTCTGCTGCTATTTGCTGTCAGATGGATGAAGAAATATAAAAAAACCGGAGCGTTGATATGAAATGTTTTTCTTCGCAAAATAAAACGTTAATGGAACCAGCACGTACCATTCCCGTTGCAGGAGAATATGATGTTATCGTTTGCGGCGGAGGACCGGCCGGTGCAGCGGCAGCAATCGCAGCCGGACGCAATGGAGCCAAAACACTCGTACTGGAAAGCCAGGGATGTTTGGGCGGAATCATGACAACGGGGATGATGCCAAAAATTATCAACGGCATCGGAAAAAGCGGATTTATCCGGGAACTTTTGGAAAGACTCCAAAGTATTGATGCTGAAATCGTTCATGACGTATGCGATCCGGAAAGTGTAAAATATCTGCTGGAACGTCTGTGTGATGAAAACCATGTCAGTATCCGATATCACACACGAATTTGTCAGGTCATATTAGACCAAAATTCTGGCAAGTCGCAGATTCAAGCAGTCATCACGGAATCAAAATCCGGCAGGGAAGCCTGGATCGGAAAACTTTTTATCGACTGTACCGGAGATGGGGATATCGGCAAATTTTCAGGTTGTTCGATCGAAATGGGACATCCGGAAAACGGTCGGCTGCAACCTTTGAGCTTATGTGCCATGGTCGGTGGAGTTTCGTATGACCGGATCGCCGGATTTGTTCATCAGGGAGACGGAGAGGAAGATGAAAGATTGAAACTTTTTGACCTGTTTGAAAAATTGGGAAAACCGTCTTCCTACTCCTTGCCAAGTTTATTTTTACTGGAAAAAAACGGGCGTTATATCTATATGTCCAATCATCAATACGGGGTTTCTCCATATGATGCCAGAGCACTTACGCAGGCAACACTCGACGCAAGAAAAGAAATTTATGAACAGATCCAGGCATTGAATCATTCCTCCGAAAAGGTCTGGAAATCATTGAGACTCTATGCCACAGGAAGCCATATCGGGATTCGAGAAGGAGGCAGGATCAAAGGACTGTATACCGTGACCGTTAATGACATCCGGGAAGGGAAACACCATCCGGATGCGATTTGTTCCATTTCCGCCGGTGTCGATATCCATGCAATGCAACCAAATGAAGATTCGAAAGCAGCTTTCAGCGATGGAGGTATCAAAATCGCAATGTACGACATCCCCCTTAGGGCACTGATTGCAGAAGAATGTTCCAATCTGCTGATGGCGGGACGCTGTATATCCGGCGATTTTTATGCACATGCCAGCTACCGGGTACTTGGCGGAGCGATTCCGATGGGAGAAGGAGCAGGTAAATTTGCCGCATGGCTGATCCGCAACAACCTTGTTCCAAACGCAGAAACAGCATTAAATTTTGTTGAAAACAATAAAATCCAAGAGAGAAAACAGGAGGTTTTTTATGTTTAATTTTTACCCATCCAGTCACAATACAAAATGTTCATTTCCGGAACATACCAACTCAACATTCTTCCACCCTGCTTTTTTTGAAAGCAAAGAAGAGCACGAGGAAAAAGAAAACTTGTTTTCCCGTGAAAAAGAGTTGTCTTTTTCCCTCGTATCCCGCACTTTTACTCTCATTGAACTGCTGGTGGTGATTGCGATCATTGCAATTCTGGCATCTATACTGTTGCCTGCACTGCAGAAAGCACGAGAGAGATCCAACCAGATGACCTGTTTGAACAATCTCAAAAGTATCGGTTCTTGCATGAGCATGTATGCCAATGACTTTGCAGGATGGGCTCCGCCGGTTACCCCGTATCAGGGTGATCCGCTCAACTTGAGAAATTATGCATGGACTCTGATTAAAAGTCAATACATTGCTGATCCGACTCAGTCAACACAAGCTAGTATCTTCAAATGTCCGTTTCACTACAAAAAACTCTGTGCGGACAGTATGCTGCGCAGTTATGGATTTAATCCCGGCGTTCTTACTCCCCGCAGCAGGGAATCTGCGAGACCGGAAAAGATGAAACAACCCTCAAAGACCGTCGCAATTTACGATTTGTTTGACAACGTAAATCCGGATAACTATTTGCTCGATCAGCCAACGAATACGGGTTCTCTCGGATTAAACGGATACTTTTTTAAATCACACAGCGATATGTCTCTCAACTTTTTGTTCTTTGATACACATGCGGAAATCGTTGATATGCTGCCGTTCTGGGATGCGGCAAAAAATTGTGCAAAAGTTACATCGTTTTACAATTCATCACTCTATGAAACCGAGTGGTATGAATGATGTTCAATCGTAAAAGAAAATTCAGTAAGTAATTTTATGAGGTACTGATGATGTCAGGTCATAAATTGTTCGTATTGTGTTTACTGCTTTGGGGCATATTGGCCCATGCGACAACCGTTGAAGTTAGCAAATGGAATGCCGTGAAAAATAATAATTGGCATGTGAAATTTGACAGCACTGCGTCAATCGCAAACAATATCGTTACGGTGAAAGGTGAGCCGGGCAATCTCAACAGCGTGGCATCTGATTGGATCATGGTGGATACGGATCGTCCGATCACGGTATCCGGCTGGATCAAGCGCGACTCCAAACAATCGTTGAAGAAAACACTCGTTGCTCTTGACTTACTGGTCAAATACGCCGACGGCAAGTTTGAATTTCTGGTGCTGAAACCCATTACGGAAAAAGAAGCCGGTTTATGGTGCAAATCTACTTGGACATTTCATCCCCATAAGAAGATCAAAAACATTCGGGTTTTGTGCTTGAATTATGATGCACCAGCGGATGCATCATTCAAAGAAATAGAGGTCAGTTTTCAAGATGATATTTCTGTACCGGAGAGCAATAAAGTCATCAAACTTGAAAACCGGGTTTCTTCAGCAGTATTTTCTGAACGAAATGGACAACTTTTTCTGGTCTCATTCTTTGACAAAACAACAGGCCGGGAACAAATCAATAAATCATTTGTCCCTCGCAACCTGTGGAATATTTTTCTGACTGGAAACAAAGCCGATGTTTCTCTGGAAGCCGATTCCGGTGATATGTCGTTTGAAAAAAAAGCAAATACACTCTCTGTTATTTGGAAAAATGTAAAAGTCGCAAATAAGCCGATCGACTTTACTGTAACGGCAGCAATTTCATTAAATCCGGACAAACCGGAATTATCATTTCGGATCAACACGCATTTAGAAGATGGTCGCTACAAATTAAAAACAATCGTGTTTCCGGTGATCAACGGGATAAAAGCTCCGGCACCGGCAAACGAAACATTCTTATTTTATCCTCAGGATATCGGGAGGGAAATGCAGAATCCCTCCCGGAATCTTTCTGGCAGTCTGAATCTGCGTTACGGAACCTGGTTTCTTGCCATGCAATACATTGCCTTGTATGGGAACGGCACTGGCATCTATTTTGATGCAAAAGATGGCAACGGCTGGTTCAAAGATTTTGTTTTTTCAAAGTTGGAAAATCCAGCCGGAACTTTCCGGTTTGAAGTACAGACACCGGTTCCTGCCGATGTGAATAATTTTGCCGTACCATTTCCCGTTAATATTGCATTGTTCAAAGGGGATTGGTTTGATGCGGCAATGATTTACCGTCAATGGGCTATCAGGCAGAAATGGTGTGCTGCAGGTCCCCTTTCCAAAAGGAAAAATTATCCTCATGAACGCTTGAAAATCGGAACCAGTGTTTAC
Source organism: Lentisphaerota bacterium (assembly GCA_015061685.1). Classification (GTDB taxonomy): domain Bacteria; phylum Verrucomicrobiota; class Lentisphaeria; order Victivallales; family Victivallaceae; genus UBA1784. The sequence goes on from SUWD01000015.1 coordinate 39,741, forward strand.
GGTTACGGAACGTTGATGCCGCAGCCCAAAGAAATAACGGATGCACTCAAATCATTGAAACGTTCGGATTATTCCGCAATTCCGGATGAATTACTTTATAAAAAATATGCAAGACAAGTAAACTCCAAACGTCTGTGTGATGATGTTAAGAAGCTGATGACTTACTTTGAAACACCAATAGAAGTCTATTCGCATCCTTATATGGAGCCTTTCGGTTCCGGTTCTCCGCGTTTTCTTCTTATCCCTGGTATCCCCGAAAGTGCTGGATCCCTTTTGAAGCATAAGTGTTTTTTTGCTCCCTGGACCACTATCCACCGTTATGATGTGAATATTCCGAAGTATAAAAAAGAAAATGCCCGGCAGGCTGTTGTCATAACTGAAAACGGTACGCCCTCCATCGAGGTCGCGGATGCTGTAATGAAAGCCAATATGTGTTCCGCAACGGATTACTGGCAAAACGGCGTAATGGAATATACAGAAAAACTGCTCAAGGGAAACATGAACGGCATTTATTATGATGAATTGTCTTCATCCGGACCGGAGATGTGTTACAGCCGCAATCACAAGCATCATCCCGGTGGCGGCAATTACGGTTTAGAGTCCAGACGAAACATCATGAAACAGTTGCATGAAAAATTCCTTCCCCGGTATCCATTTTTCTATACCTCTGGCGAAGAAGCTTGTGAATATTACATTGACGTGAACGATATTAATTCCATGAGCGGCAGTTTTTTTAATGACAGTGTTCCTGCGTTTCAAGCGGTTTATCACGATTACACATTTAGCACAGCATTTGCAGCCGGTAAATTTTACGATAACTATAGCAGTTCCCGTTATTCTGATAAAAGCGGCTATACAAACTTAAATGAATTTGCCGTACATGCCAGCCAGTTTTGGACTTGGGGAATCAATGCCAATCGGGTACGTTTTGATCTGCCGAAATTCTCTCCGGATGCAGCAAAATTTACCAAAGAAATGAGCCAAATGTTGCTTGCCAATGCGAAGTTTCTGATTTACGGCCGCATGCTGCGTCCTCCGCGAATAACCACCGGGAATGCCGGTGTCACCACGGAATATATCTGGCGGAATTTCGGCAAGAAAATGTTTGCAGCCGTTTGGGCATCGGCATGGACGGCTCCCGACGGCTCGACGGCGATTGCTTTGGCAAACGCTTCACATTCGGAACTGGCTCCGGAAATATCCTGTGATCTCTCTGCTTCGGTACAGGGCTGTTGTATGATACGTGATCCGAAAACTCAGCAAATTTTATATAAGGGGATAAGTGAAGCGATCCGCTTCCGGGTTATCATGCCCGGATATCACGTGAAAGTTCTGGAAGTTCTGCCGCTGCCGGACAATGGTGAACATGTTGTTGTAAATAATTCGATCCCGCCGGTCATTGTAGCTGCGGATCACGATCTGGATGAAGCAATACCAGGCGAGGAACGCACGATCCACATAAGTATTGAAAATACCAGAGATACCCCGATTTCAGGAAATATTACGCTAATCGCACCGGATGATTTCTGGATCATTCAACCGGATAAAAACTTAAAGTTCACGTTAGCGGGAATGGAAAAACGGGATTACCTCTTTTTCGTCAAGATCCCTCTGAAGAACCTCAATATTGCAAAGATTATCTACCAAATTGATGTTTACGGAACCGGAAATCCTCTGAAATTTGAGTATCCAATCCGTTTCGGTGTACAGCCGTTGAGTGCATCCAAACGGATCGAAAAACCGAAATATCAGGTTTCTTACCAAAAATCTTCGGGGACATCATTTCCCGGAATTACGCCAGATATCAACCGTCTGACACCCCATATTTCAAAAGGCAACCCCATTCCGGAGGCGGCAGTCGGTGCTGTGTGGAACGAACGGGGATTATTCCTGACGTTTTCCGTCGAGGATCAGAAACATGTCTCTCCGGAACGCAGTGGCAATGTCTGGCGGGGAGACTGTATCCAGCTTGTATTCGGCAAGTATATGCCAGATCAGGATTATCATCTGTTCCGGAATTTCTTTTTCGCATTGATCGATCAAAAACCGTATGTTTCATCGCCGGAAGATCCGCAAGCCGCAAAATCAATCATTCTGGATATAGAGAAGAATAACAATCAGGTGCTTTACAAGATTTTTATTCCGACGAATGTGATCGGTTCTCTGCATCCCGGCATGAAAATTCCATTGAGTTTTACGGTCAATGAAAACAACGGTAGTGGATTTACCGGTTGGCTGGAATGGACGCCAGGAATATGTAACGGTTTCAACCCCAAAGCGTTTGGAGAATTTATCCTGAAAAAGTGAAAAAGATGGTTACGCAAGCGGTTGTCTGTTGATTCCAAGCGAATTTCCGACAGAACCGGAGTTATTCGCGTGAGAGTAAGCAGCGTATTGTCCACGGTATTTTTTGCGATAAAGCACAGGAGAAAGTCCGAGGATGCGTTTGAATTGCCGTCCACAATAATTAATATCGCTGAAACCGACTGTCGCGGCAATTTCGCAAAGGGACTTTTCGGTTGAACACAGCAGCAATGCTGCTTCGTTCAACCGGAGCCGCAACAGATATTGAAGTGGTGAAATCCCGGTCGCGTTCTTAAAGTTCCGCATCAGTGATGATTTGGACATACTGCCAAGTTTGCACAAGCTTGCAATGGAAATATTGTTGTGGTAATTTTTGTTAATATAGGCAATGATCTTGGAGATCGGATCATAATTAAAAGTGGAAGAATGTTGTTCTAATGAATACAGACGGGAAAGTTTTCCGATAAGTGTCATAAAAATACCGAGGGAAATAAAACTGGTTCCCGGCAGATATTCGTCATGTTCCCGGACAAGTGAAAGCGTAAGTATTTCCAAAAACTGGAATTCATCTTCTGCAACATGAAACGCGAGGTGACTTGCTTTTTTATCTGCCGGACGTCCGAACAACATCGGTTTGAAACTGGGAATCTGAACGGCATCCAGCTCCGAAATGGGAAGTTTTTCCGGATTGAACAAAATATTAATCAGTGAAAAATCATCTGACACCTGCTGGTAACGATGACGGATTCCGCGGGGAATGACGCAGATGTCGCCCCGTTGATGAGTAACATTGTTTTTTCCGATGCAGTGAACTCCGGTTCCGGAAAGGATCAATATCAATTCCACAAAATCATGTTGATGAAAAAGAGTTTCGTTCTGCGGCAGTGCATAATAGACACTGATAGGGAAATTATTATTATCATGGAGAAAAAAAGAAAGTTCCATAATATTGGAATGGGAATCAAACATGGCATCCTCCTGAAGTTATGATGAAATATATATCTTTTTTGAGGAATTTGCAAGATTGATCTTTTAATTTTGGTGCTTTTGTGCTTATTTTTACAATGTTTTTATATTTTTACAGGAGATTTTTATGTATTTTCATCCAAATGCTATTTCTGACCGGCGCACACGATTTTATATTTCCTGCCAGCGGATTTTGTACAACAGTGGAGTAACCGGTGCAGAGCGGCTGATTGGCAATCAAATGATTCAGCCCGTGATCCATTATTTACCAGAATCAATCGATATTGCACCGGGGGCGGAGCTTCTACTGGACTTCGGTTATGCATTCCACGGAGGATTCCGCATCCTCTTCTGTACTGAAAATTCGCAGTTGGATGTTTGTTTCGGTGAATCCGTTGCGGAGTCATTGGGCGAGCCGGATCCGGATTCTTCCCGGCGGCATACCGTTCTGGATCTCCCGAATTATGGAATGCTGGAGTACGGCAATACCGTTTTCCGTTTTCTTCGTATTCGAAATGTCGGAGAAAAAACAATTCATTGTCAAAATATCATTGGCGTGGCTCTGGAATGTGATCTGGAACTGACTGGAAGTTTTGAATCTTCGGATGAAAAATTGAATCATATCTGGAAAACGGCGATCCGGACCGTTCATCTCTGCATGCAGGATTATATTTACGACGGTGCTAAACGGGACCGGATAGTCTGGATGGGCGATCTGCACCCGGAAATCAAAGGTATCCTTTGCGGTTTTTCGGATTATTCGATCATACGGGATTCCTTTGAATTTCTGATTGATCAGGCTCCGGCAGACCGTCCCATGAATGGTTTTTACACTTATTCCTGCTGGTTCATCATTGCACTCTGGGACTATTGCTGTGCCTCCAATGACCGACGGTTTTTATTGAAGCATATTGATTACGCAGAAAAAATGCTCTCCTGTTTTTCAAAATTTGTCGATACAAACGGTTCGGAAAAAATTCCAGAAATTCGCTTTTTAGACTGGCCTAATGAAAACTATCCTCAGGCAAAACATGCCGGGATCCATGCACTGCTGGTCTGGATGATGAGTGCCGGAGCCAATCTGCTGCGAGCTGCCGGAAGAAAAACTGATATATGCGAAAATACACTGAAACAGCTTTTTCGCTATATTCCAGATCCTGCCGGAAGAAAAGCCCCGGCAGCATTGCTGACCCTGACGGGACTTTCGGATCAGACTGCGATTTTGGGAAAGGATCCTTTCCGTGATGTCAGTACGTTTTACGGATACTATATACTTTGTGCAAAGCAAACAGTTCCGGCACTGCAGCTGATCCGCCGGTATTGGGGTGCTATGCTGGATTTCGGTGCAACCAGTTTCTGGGAAGATTTTGATCTTGACTGGATCCGGAATGCTGGAAGAATTGATGAATTGCCGGTTCCGGGAAAACAAGATCTTCATACGGATTTCGGGAATTACTGCTATCGCGGATTGAGGCACAGTCTCAGTCACGGTTGGAGTTGCGGACCGGCTCCATTTTTAAGCGAACGGGTACTGGGTGTCCGTTTCCCGGAACCGGGAAAAGTCATCATCCAGCCGGATCTCGGTGATTTGGAATGGGTCCGAGGTCAAGTTCCGGCTCCCGGAGGAGTTATCACGGTCAATGCGGATAAAAAAAGAATTAACGTTGAATTACCTCCTGGTTTAATTCGGATCTACTGATTAATTAACTGTCCCGGGGCGGACAAAACTTACTGGACTTCAGAGGACGATTTTCTGCAGCTGTGCAAACGAAATTCTTCTGCAGTAAATCGTTTAAGTCATCATTGTCTGTTTGGTAGCGTTTCCCAGTAATTCCATGCGGCAGGTTATTTCTCTGTCACTGAGGGCAATGATTCCTTTCCCGTTGAATGAAACAGTGTTTACACCGGATAGGACATGTGGAAGTGTTTTATCATTTTTTGAAACACCTTTTTCAATGTTTTTCGCTTCGTCAGTTATTGTCTCAGAGTGCAGAGTTCTGGGGGAAACACAGAAAAGCAGTAACTTTTCAGGGTAAAATGGACTTCAGAAAAACTCCTCGTGAAGATGCCATTTTTTTGTTCAAATTTCTGAATCTTCCCCATTTCCCCATTTTCGTTGCTTTTGGGATATTTCAATGCTATATTGTACCATAATCTGCCAAAACAGGTTATGAGATGAAAAAATAACAGAAACACTTTTTGTCGATGAACCTGAAAACACCCTCCACGTTTTACCGGGAATCAGTTTTGTGCAGATTCAACATCCTGCGGTAGGAAGAAATTTCAGTAAGTGCGGAATTTACAGACATTTACTTTGAGGTTAAAGCCGTTCTCTGTTTTTATTTTTATGCTTTCGGAGATGTTTTCCGAAGAAACGGCATAGTTCAGCAAAATCGCATTGCCAGCAACCGTTTTGAGCTTGAGAGAACTATTACGAAGAATTAAAACACCCTCCAGGATTTCTACACTTTCTTTAGAATATTTTACTCTTGTTTGTTGAAATCCACGGACTTTCTGTGTATAGTATAGGTTGACTGGCATTGCTTACCCCCTATCGTTTCGATCCGATAAAACAATAGGTGCAATTCCAGTCTTTTTCAATTCCGTATTTCTGTTTTTTGTATTTTTCTGCGTATTTCTGTCACAAACCGTCGAAGAACCATTTTTTGTTTTTATTTTTCCGGCGGTATCCCTTATTTCCCGGAGGTAACAGTAAGCGGCAGATCGCGGAGCTGAAACAGCCGGAGTCCGGCGGCAGCGGCAAGCTGGGCGGCTGCCTTGCTGAATTCAACTTTGGAAATTATCAGCCTGCTTTGAGCTTCCGTCAGTGTCGCCTGAACTTCATTGAGCCGGGTTATCGTCTCTCTGCCATTGCAGTATTCACTGAAAACAAGATTCCGCTGTTCCAGCACCCATTGTGCCATATCCTGAAAAATTTCCACCTGATAACGGGCATTTTCGCAATGGGCATGAGCATCTCTGACCTCTGCGGCAACTTCCAGAAACTTCGCATTGAGTCCCCACAAGGCGACCTTTTCCAGAGCCTCCTGCTTCCGTACATTATTCAACGTGTCAAAGCCTTGGAAAATATTCCATTTGCCCTCGACTCCGTAGGTGAAACCTCCCTGATTGCTGTGTGATCTTGAAACACGGTAACCGCCGTAACGGGCGTGCCGGGTGTCCAAAGTGAATTCCGAAAAAAGACGGATCTCCGGAAAGAAACCGGCGTAAGCTTTTTGTTTTTCCCGCCATGCGATATGCAAAGCGATCTTTTCCACTTCCAGATCGGGCCGGTTGCTGACGGCAAGTTCAAGATAATAATTTTCATCATAAATATACGGCAGATGCTCCATGGATATCTCCTGAAGTTCGATCTCCTCCGGCAACTCCCGGTTGGCATAGCCCAGCAGAGCTGATAACGCATGGAATGCCACCTGACGGCGGTAACGGGCATTGCGGATATCGCTCCGGGCCCGGGCGGCAAGGATCTGGAAATTCAATACCGGGGCCTTGGAAACATGACCGTTGCGGAATCTCTCTTTTGCCTGCTGCAATGCCATATTCTGAAATGCCAGATCTTCCTGGCAAATGATGATTTCTTCACCGGCAAGATACATGTCATAATAGGCATAAGCCACAGCACGCTCCAGCAGACGTCTGACATTTTTTTCAATATTGGTGCTTTTGTTGAATTCCTGTCTGGCGATGATGGTTTCCAATTCACGGGCAAAACCGTCAAAGAGGAGCAGACTTGCCTGTATGGTTCCGGCGGTGTTGAAGTGATCATTTCTTTTCATGACTCCTTCGGGGGGATTTTTCAAATCCCATCCTCTTGAAAGAGTGTGTCCGAGAGAATAAGCGGCATTCAATTCCGGGGCATAAGCTGAAAGAGCCCGGAGATATCCGTATCTTGCGGCATAAACTGATTGTGCCGCGGCGAGATTGGTCGGATTGTTGTGCAAGGCTATTTCCACGGCTTTTTGCAAGGTAAGAGCTTGACCGTCGGGTATTTCCATCAGGTTTTCCGGTACCGGGAATCCCCGGCGGAAATCACTTGCCGTTTCAAACGGTCCATGAGGGAAAACACAGCCGGACAGAAGCGTGCCGGTGATAATCAGCATACCATGGAGAATTTTAAGGAAAATCTCACTGTATTTTGCCCGGAAACATCTCATTACCACAGAAACAACTCCCAGAAAAGTTGCCGGAAAGGACGTGCCGCAATGTCCAATTCCACATAGGCACTTCCGCCGAAATGCAAGTATAAATTTTTATCCGGATCAAGTATCCTGATCTGGACAGGATATCTTTGGGGCAGCATGAACCATTCATTTTCCTTTTTTACCTCTGCCACGCCCGTGTGCGGAGCGGTCAACCGCCTTTCAGCTCCCCAGCCGACGGCACTTACTTCGCCGCGATATTCCCGTCCGGGATATTGCCGGAGCCATATTCTGGCACGGGTACCGGGGACGATCCCGGAGAGTTCACTTTCTTTGAAATTCGCCTGCACATACCATTCGGACGAGTCGATGAAAGCGAAAAGGACATCCCCCGGCCGGTAATATCCGCCCGGTGAGAGGGTCATATTGACCACATAGCCATCGCTCAAAGCTGTCACCGTGGTCTGTTGGCACCATATTTTCTGGAGTTCCAATGCGGCTTCTGTCTTTTTTATTTGAGCCTGCAGGACGGTACAGTCGTGTTTCAGAGCTTCGGCATTGTGTTCTGCTGCGGCCTTGCGGGCAAGAGCGACGTCGAGGTTTCTTTTCTGCTCTACGACATAATCTTCTGACACAGCGGCGGCTTTGAACATTTCTTCGCTGCTGGAATAAAGAAAACGGAATTTCTCAATATCAGCACTGAAAATTTTTATTTCATCATTGGCACGTTCCAAATTTGCTTCACAACTTTTCAATCTGGCACAAAGGGCATCTCTTTCGTGTTTCAGCTCCTCTGCTTTCAGCAGATACGGCGGAGCGAATATCGAGAACAGGGGAGTACCTTTGGGGACAAAATGGTTGTTTTTTACAAAAATCCCGGTAATATAACCCGCTGTCCACGGCGAAACCGGACGGGTATTGGCAAAAACAAAGGCATTGTCGGTAAAAGGTTTGGTATGCCAGTAAAGCCAATAACCTGCCCAGAAAAGTAAAATGAGAAAAAATATTGTCAGTGACAGATATTTCCGGATGAATTTCATTGCAATACCTCTCCTTTTTCATATTTCCGGGAATAACCGGCAAGCAATTCGATCACCGCTCCGATCCAAGTGGCCGCTGTCCGGGCAAAAAAGTTATTCCAGAAATTGAATCTATTCCCGTCCCCCGTCAGCCAATCCGCAAAAAAAGTAAGCGTTATCATGAAAATAATGGAAAAAAGAAAAAAATTGCCGCTGTTGTAAAGAATAAAAAAACCGGTCGCCCCGATAAAAGGAAGCAGCCAGATAAAGCGGTAATCGATTTGATAAAACGTGCCAAGCAAAAAGCCGCCGATGACGATCCCCGCCGGAACAGCCCAAATGCGTTGCCAGGCAAGTTTTTCCCCCGGTGAATCAGAGGTTTTGCTCATGTTTATAAAAAGTATCGTCAGCATGATCCATGTACCTTGCTGCAGCTGCAATATTTTCGATACGGCAGAAGCGATCCCGATTTCCGCCGACAGCACCAGTGCCTGATACGGGGGACAAAGAGCCGGAGAAGGATGATTTTCTTCTTTGATCCCGGCAGCACCCGGAGTTGTAACTGCCATTACGACAATGACTCCGGTAAGAATATCAATACTTCTGGAAACCGCCGGCAGAAAGCCCGGAGCAGCAGAACTCCCGAGAAACCCGGTCAGCAGTACGACACATCCTGCCCGGCTGTCCGGCAATGTGGAAAAAACAAAATAAGCAAATGCCGTAAAAATAATTACCTGAAAAAAAGGTACTTCCCCGGAAACCGCAAAAAGAAATTGAGCCGCAGCACTGTAACACGCCAAAACTGCCGCTTTTTTCAATCTGACCCTGAATGATTTGACATCTGCCAGCAGAGCAGAAACAAGACCGGTGAAAACGATCGGCACTAAACCGGCTCCCGGCATACGCCCGATCCCCCATGCTATTGCCATCAACAAAATAGCCGAAAGCAAAATCGCAGTACGCTTGAGTGCGGAAAACATGAAAAAAATCTCCTCTCTATTTTACATTAATAGAATGGTTTTGATTTTTTTCAATAAATTCTTTGAATTTTTCCGGAGCGATCCTGACCGGAGACCGCAGCTTTTCCGCAATAAGCGAAACTTTTTTACCTATCGCAAGTAGAAATCAAAAAAGTCCAACCGTTTCACCGTTGACAAGTTTGATCGCTTCAGCATTGGGAGTTGCAGGCAATCCGGGCATGGTGATGATGTCTCCGAGATAAGCAACGATAAATCCACTGCCGCTTTTGACCTCGATATCACGTACATTGATAGTGAAATTCACCGGGACATTGAGTAATTTCGGATTATCGGAAAAAGAGTATTGCGTTTTGGCGATACAGACCGGAAAAGCGGCATATTCAGGAGCAAGAGCAGCAAGTTTTTTACCTGCTGCGGCTGAAAAAACCGCTCCGTCGGCACCGTAACACCTGCGGGCGATCTTGTTGATTTTTTCTTCGATGGAGTCGGTCAATTCATAGAGATACGCCGGACTGCACTTTTTCTCCGCTTCCTGAATGACTTTTTCTGCCAGTTCGATACATCCGTTTCCGCCGTCAACAAATCCGGTCGATACCGCACAGGGCATATTGTTTTCGGCACAGAGCCGACGGAAAAGAGCTGCTTCCTCCTCCGTGTCACTGCCGAAACGGTTGAGATCGACCACCACATTGAGACCGAATTCATTGCGGAGGTTGCCGTAATGTTTTTTCACATTGGCAAAACCGCTTGTCATATCGCCGCTGCCGTGGAGCTTCATTGCCTTGATCGTGGCGACAAGAACCGCACAATCTGGCATGATCCCGGCTTTGCGGCACTTGATATCGAGGAACTTCTCCGCTCCGAGATCGCTGCCGAAACCGGCTTCAGTAACGACATAATCTCCCAAACGCAGTGCCGTATCCGTGGCACGCACTGAATTGCAGCCGTGGGCGATATTGGCAAAAGGTCCGCCGTGAATGATCGCCGGAGTCCCTTCCAGAGTCTGCACCAGATTGGGGCGGAATGCCTCTTTGAGCAGTACGGTCATTGCTCCATTGGCTTTCAGCTCCCGAGCCTTGACCTCGCGTTTATCGTAAGTTTGGGCGACGGTAATATTGCCGAGAGCTTCTTCAAGTTCCTCAAGGGTCGTTGCCAGACAGAATACCGCCATTACTTCCGAAGCAACAGTTATGCAGAATTGATCTTCCCTGACCACGCCATTGCTTTTGCCTCCCATGCCGATGACCACATGACGCAGAGAACGGTCATTCATATCCAGACAGCGTTTGAAATTGACCGTTCTGGGGTCGATGCCCAGCGTGTTGCCCTGCTGCAAATGGTTGTCGATCATGGCACAAAGCAGGTTATTCGCACTGGTGATGGCGTGGAAGTCCCCGGTAAAATGCAAATTGATATCCTCCATGGGAACAACCTGCGAATATCCGCCTCCGGTAGCACCGCCTTTCATGCCGAAAACCGGCCCGAGAGAGGGTTCACGGAGGGCGAGGATGGATTTTCTGCCGATTTTCCGCAGTCCGTCAGCCAGTCCGATGGAGATGGTGGTTTTACCGTCGCCCTGTTTGGTCGGGGTCATGGCGGTAACCAGAATAAGTTTTCCTTTGCGTGGGGTGTCAACGGAGGAAATTTTAGCTTTATATTTGCCGTAAAGTTCGTAATTATCCTCATTCAGACCGAGTCCGGAAGCAATTTCGCTGATATTGCGGATCACGGTATTTCTGGCGATTTCAATGTCACTGAGCATTTTTGCACCCCTTATAACGGTATGGTATTGTCATCTTTATAATATAATTTAAAACCCCGGTGTTACAAGCAATCTGGGACATAATTGCGTATTCTTTGCTGATTAATGAGATGAAATTCTGAATAAATGATCAGGATTTACTTGACTTTGCCGTGGATTATGCGTATATTTTGAGGATGACCGGAAAATAAATAAATGCACAGGGAGTACAGCAGAATGATCCGGCTGGATAAATATATTTCAGATGCCGCCGCATACAGCCGCCGGGAGGTGCGGCTTCTGGTGAAAAAAGGTGCGGTTTCCGTCAATGGGATCACCGCCAAAAGTGCGGATATGAAAATTGATGAAGCAAAAGATTCCGTGTGCGTCAACGGGGAAAAACTCCGCTACCGGAAATACATCTACCTCATGCTGAATAAACCGCAGGGATATTTGAGTGCCACTGAGGATGATCACGATCCGGTCGTGGTCGATCTGGTGCCGGATGAGCTGAAACACTTCAACGTTTTCCCGGTCGGCAGACTGGATAAAGATACTGAAGGGCTGCTGCTTCTGACCAATGACGGACACTTTGATCACGAATTGATGTCGCCGAGGAAGAATCTTTACAAGCGTTACTATGCGGAATTGGATCTGCCGGCGAATGAGGAAGATATTACTTTGTTTGCCTCCGGGATGCAGTTCAGGGAATTCACCGCCAAGCCTGCCCGTCTGGAAATCGATCCGGCAGATCCCTGCAAAGTTTATGTGGAGATAGCCGAGGGGAAGTATCATCAGGTAAAAAGGATGTGGGAAAAAGCAGGTAAAAAAGTTCTTTTCCTCAAGCGGGTGGCGATCGGGGATCTGGAACTTGATGCTTCTCTGCCGTGCGGCAAAGTCCGGGAATTGACGGCTGAAGAATTGGCTGTATTCGGCTGGTAGCTGCCTGAAATATTTCCTCTTTTTACAGTTTCTGCCGTTGAAAAACAAGATTTCCAATAGTATAGTATGCAAAAATAACAATACAGCAGAGGATCGTGTAATTATGGACTTTTTGGAAAAATCAGCGGCATGTATAGCAAAGATCAAAGAGGATCTGCACCAGCTCTCTGATGCGATCTGGAACAAACCGGAATTGGCATACAAAGAGTTTTTTGCTGTCGAAAAAGCTGTGGAATTCCTCAAAGGAGAGAATTTTGCTCCGGAGACCAATTACTGCGGACTGGAGACTGCTTTCAAGGCCGAATACGGCAGCGGCAAACCGGTCTTTGCCATTTTTGCTGAATTTGATGCTCTGCCGGATGTGGGTCACGGCTGCGGTCATAATCTGATTTGTGCAGCAGCATTGGCGGCATTTTGTGCAACGGCGAAAATCATTGCGGAAAACTCCCTTCCCGGCAAAGTGGTACTGCTTGGTTCCCCCGCTGAAGAATCCGGCGGCGGCAAGGTAAAAATGATTGAAAAGGGCTGTCTTGACGGTGTTGATGCTGCGATGATGGTTCATCCGAGTTTCCGCACTGTTCCGGACACCGGTTCAAGTGCGATCACCCGTTTCGATGTGATATTCCACGGCAAAGCCGCCCATGCAGCCGGGGCCCCGGAATTGGGGATCAATGCACTTTCCGCAGTCCATCTGCTTTTTGCCGGGGTCAATGCCTACCGGGAACATCTCCCTGAAAGTGCCAGAATACATGGTATAATCACCGGAGGCGGCGAAGCTCCCAATATCATTCCTGCCCGGGCATCGTGCCGTTTTTTTCTCCGTTCCACGGAGCAGGAGTGGATCGGAAAAATCGAAAAGCGTTTCCGGGACATGGTTAATGGAGCGGAACTTATGACTGGGGCAAAAGCTGAAATTATTCCATTCAATGTTCCCTATATGGCAAGGAATCCCAATGCTGAACTCAACAAATTCTTTCTTGAAAGTATTTCAAGACTTGGAATGGATTATACAATACCCTCCCGGGGAGGACGGGGATCGTCTGACTTTGGCAATGTATCGCAGCAGATTCCGGGGATCCACCCTTATTTTGCGATAGCAGACAAGGAGATCGCCTGCCATTCGGACGCGTTCAAGGTTGCCAGCGGCACAGATTTTGCCTTTGAGAATGCGATGACAGCGGCGGCGGGCATGGCGAATACAGCCTTGCACTATCTTACGGACAGTGATTTCAGGAACAAGGTTGCTGCGGAGTTCCGGAAGAGCCGTTAATTGACGCCGGGATGCAGGGATCAGCGAAAAACTCCTGCCTCCCGCTGTTGCGTTACTTTGTTTGAGACCCCTATAAAACTGCACTACGAGTTCAAATAAAAATTTATTCAAATCATTGGCTCTTGCCAAACGCACCGGTGGTGCGATTTTTTTTATCCTTTTGCTGGTTAATATATCTCATTATTTCCATTATTACAAGCAGGTTAATGTCTCTTGACAATATTTTCAATTGAGAGATAAAATCACCAAATGAAATTTTAGCGTTGACGTTTTCCCGCTACTGCCGGGGCATGGTATCATCTTTCAAACTCGCGAGCACAGAATATAGCCATACGGCAAGACAGCCGGGCAACGCAATAATCGGAATTAAAAGCGATAAGAAAAAACCAAGTATCATCAAGGCAAAACTTATAACAATTACTGCAATAAATATTTCCAGCATTTTTCCCACGCTCCATTTCAATCAAAGGGCAAATGCAGCTGGATGTTGAGCGGTTTTGCCGCCGCAACTTCCCTATCTTTCACAAACAACGGACGGTTGAACCAGGCAATTATTCTTTTCCACATATTTTTTTCCCTTTCCACAAAAAACAACTTGCTTTTTTGTTACAGGAATAATATATTACAACCAAGTGGACATCTTGTGTCCCTTTGATTCACCGGAATAATTTTTTTCACTTTTTTTAAGGAATTTCAGCCATGCCAATGCAGAAATCACAGCTTCACCGCCTGATGCGGATCGCCGCATTGCTCAAAGAAAACCGGTACCCCAATTCAAAAACCCTCATCAAGGAATTCCGCCGGATCGCCGTCGAAGAAGAATTGGAGATCGAATGCGGCAAAAAAACCATCCTCCGGGATATGAAAATCCTTGAAAATGAGTTCAAATGCCCCCTCGCTTTCGACCGGGCAAGAAACGGTTATTACCTCAAGCATCACGGATGGGACTTCATCGCCCCGGCTCTCCTCGATGAAAACGAAATGCTCGCCGCTGTCATCGGAGCAAGAATTTCCGAAGAAATTTTCCCCGCCCCACTGAAAAATAAGATCCGCAACGCCGTGGATTACCTCCTGCAGAACAATAATCCCGACTTCCTCGATACCGCCAATATGGACGGTTTGAATATCCTCTCCGGGCTGTATGCCAATATCGACCCGGAAATATTCCAAACCATCTTTCAAGGATGGCAGACCAATCACCGCGTGAAAATCGCTTACGCCGACTGGCAGGGGGAACTTACCGGAAGAATCATCGAACCGCACACTCTGGTTTTCTTCAATAATTCATGGTACACCAAAGCCTTTTGCCACCTGAAAAAGCAGCCCCGCACTTTCGCACTGCGGAGGATCCGGCAAGCTGAATTGCTCACCAGCGATTTTGAACCGGATAAAGAGATAATCTCCTCGGTCAATCCGGATGACTTCCTCGGCTTTGAAAAGATCACCAATGTCAAACTGCAGGTGAAAAATTACACGCTCGACCGCCTGAAATCCTCCCCTTTGCACAGTAAACAGATCATTCACTCCGACGGCACCGTGGAGATACCGGCAATTTCCAAAGAGGTGCTTTTCCCTTTCCTGCTTTCCCAGGAGGGCAATGCTGTCCTGATTGAACCGGCTTACTTGCGGGAGGAATTCAAAAAACAACTCCGGGAAATGCTCGCAGCTTACTGATTTGCAGCAAGCTGCTCTGCCGGAGGGAATTTATTTGGCGACAGCGACCTGCGGAGCGGTGATTTCTCCACTGCCGAATATGGCGAAGCCGATTTTGGCAGAACTGTAACTCTTTTTGGGGATATTCCACCGGCGGATATTAAAATCCTGCCATTCGCCGTTAAGTTCAAAACGCTGCAGCACAAAGAGGGTTTTAACTCCATCTGTTTCCACATTGGCAAGGATCAACAGCGTGCCGCTGCCTTTGGCACGCACTGTGACGGCAAGACGTTTGCCGCTGATCTCGGCGTAGGAGAACTCCCGCTGACAAATCAGCTGTACACTGCCCCATTTGTTTCCCGGAGTGTCGAAGTAAAAACTTTTTCCGGTGCAGTCAGCATCTCTCAAGCCGGCTTTTCCGGCAGTGAAATCCACCTTGCCGGCAGCGGTGATCGTCCAATCTTCCGGCAGAATTTGCGGTTCAAGCTGCAAACTTTTGCCCTGAAAATATTTATTTCTGGCAGCCGGGACAGCAACACTTTTTTCAAATCCGGCATTGGGCAAAAAATTATCTGCCGCCATCAATGTCCCGCAAAACAGAGCAATCAGAAACAACCGTACTTTTGTCATTTTTTTCACCTTTCTTATTTTGTCTGCATCATATAAACTGCCGCTGCCTGGATATAAAACACCGTTCCCAAATCCCGGATGTAATAAGGATTGCGTCCGGTACCGTCCGGCGGCATAACTTTTTCGATAATAACTCCGGTCAATGCCGGGTCAGCAGGAGCAGTCAACTGCATCCCGGCACAGAATTTGAGGCACTTTTCCGCCAACGCCATAAAATGATCTGCTTCACCGAATTTCGCCCGTTCCATAAAGCACAATGCGGCACAGGCACTGCCGCTGGCGGCGTGTCCGAATGAATCAGTTTTGAAATCCGGATAAGTACCCCGGAATAATCCGCCATCCCGGCACAGAGCATTTTCATACCACTTCACCGATCGGAAAAATATTTCCCGGTAACGCCCGTCGCCGGTGTGGTGGAATAATTCTGCCATCGGCTTGCCCCACCAGAAAGCATGCCGCGGATGGATACTGCCGGTAGCTTTGATACAGGGGTGATATTTGATCCAGTTACCCTCCGGAGCTTCATCCCGGAGCAATGTTTCTGCCGTTGCCAGGGCGACATCCCGGTAAACAGTATTGCCGGTACGCAAATAACAGCGGTAAAAAATGCAGTCATCCAGCAGCGGCCTGCTGGCATTGGGCAAATCGGCAAGAACTTTGAAACTCCGGCTTTTTATGTCGTAAGTATCCTGAAATTTTCCTTCGGATGGCAGCCACGCTTTGCGTACCACCCATGCTGCCGCATTCAGAGCGGCACGCTCATAAGATGGATCGCCAAGCATGTCGGAAAGCATGAATAAGCCGTCAAGAGATTCCAGAATGGCAGAGGTATTCACCATTTGCGGGTCATCTTCAAACGCCAGTAAAAGTCCTTCATCCTCCTCCCCCTGCTGCAGTTGATTGGCAAGCAGAAAGGCTGCACACTCTTTGCCATATTCGAGCAGTTTGCGGTCATTCAAAGCCTGAGAGGCAAGGCACAACGCTTTTATTGCCTGTCCGGTGTGCCAGATCGGGCAAAACGTATCCCATTGTCCCTTTGCCAGAGCGAATTCACCACGCAAAGCTCCATTCCAGTGTTTGTATCCGAATTCTTTACTGTGTTCACCGGGAGGAGTATTATCCCGGATTATTGCACTTTCCGTCAAAAAACGCAAAGCGGCCGTCAATGATTTTTGCAACATGCCTCACCTCAAAACTTCTTATATGGATCAATATTATTTTTTCTGCAATACTCAAAAAATTCTCCGGCGGCGATCTCTGTGGAAGCGGTTTTGCCGACAATGCCGCTGCGCCGGTAAAATGTCCTCTGCATTCCCGTAACTCCGAAATCCAGCGGCTTGGTCGGATGCTGCCAACCGAATACCCCGTAATGAGGATAGTTGCGTTCCAGAACTTTCAGAAAAACATCGGTAATACCTGCCAGATCCTGCCGTCTGCCCCGGATGTAAACTTTGCCATCCTCGATTTTTATGGAATTGTTTTCCGCTTCCTCGATCACAACAGAACCGGTATCGCCGGAAATCACTGCCGGTTCACCGCCCCGGTGCACCCGGTAATAGAAGCGGAAAAATTCTACGATCTTCCGGCTTTGCTCTCCGGCAAATTCCCCATTGGCACCGATACGCAAAAAGCCATCCCGGACAAAATCAAATGCAGCGACAGTGTCAGCATCACTTTGCCAGAGCGGATCATGCTGTTCAAAGATCAATTCAGTGCCATCGGCAACTTTTTCCGGCAGAACCGGGAGATTTTTCAATTTCCATTTACCGGATATTTGCAAACCGGAAATATCATGATCGCCGGAAAAACGGATTTTCCAGACCGTGCGGTCATAATCACGCAGCAATTCAGAAGTGTACTCAATATCCCGGCTGTTTCCGGGCAGAAACGCCGGCATATCAACGGCAAGGAATGAGAGCGGCGGCAATTCCGGCAATTCCACTTTCCCGGCTTTGACTGTTATGCGTTTTTTATTTACCGCCAACAGTACAGTGCCGCCGAAATAGTCGCTGTCCAGTGTCAGAACTCCCTTTTGAGCAACGGGATGGAAATTCACTACTGCGACAGCACCATTACCGGCTTCACCGTAACGGGCAAGCTGCAATGATGTATCGCACACCCCTGCCACTGCCTGCCGGTAACCCATAGCTTGCAGCCGTGCCAATTCATCCAGACTTTGAACCGACTCTTTCACCCCGAAAATTTCTCCATTCTGCCGGATGTTGAAAAGCACTCCCAGCAAAATCCGGCAATGGTGTAAATAGACCGATGAATAACGCAGTAATTCAGGTGCTTCATCACCGAAACAATTACCGTCTGTCGGCGGCATGAAATAGAATGTGGTCGGTTTTTCCCCGTGCAGACGGGTCTGCTGGCGAAGTTTATTCCAATCAGAAACCGTCTGATAAAATTGCTGTTCATGGACCGTATTGGACAATCTGGCACTGCTTT
This sequence comes from Lentisphaerota bacterium, assembly GCA_015061685.1. Taxonomy (GTDB): domain Bacteria; phylum Verrucomicrobiota; class Lentisphaeria; order Victivallales; family Victivallaceae; genus UBA1784. The sequence continues at coordinate 57,857 of SUWD01000015.1, forward strand.
GAGTCCCGGCACGGGAAGTATCGGTATTACCTGCCGCAGCCGGGCGGTAACCGGTGCCGCCGGACAATTTACCCAGATGATCCAGAAATGCCGCCAGAGCTGTAACATGCGGCAGATATGCCCCTTTTTCATCAAAAGCGTTGAGCCATCCGGCATTGTTCTTTTTGCGGGAAGTGTAAAAATATCCTGCCAGATCGTAGCTGAAACAGCTTACTGTCCGGTGGGTATTAAGCAAATCCTGTGCCTGCTGTATAAGCCACTTTTGATAACTGCTGAAATATGGCATCATAACCTGATCCGTTACTCCGCGTTTCCAGTAATTCGGCCAGTAAACGATCCCGTTATAAGATTCATCGGCGGTTATGACTGAATCGGGAAACAATCTGGTATGCCGGACATCATTCCAGCTGGAAATATAAAGGCCCGGTGCCACATTTGCCGCCAGATATTTATTGATCGACTTTGTTCTGCCGGCAATAAAATGACGGTGATTGACCGCATCCCCGCCGTAAGGGATATTGGTTTTGGCAAATTCGGACATCAAATCCGGATTTGCCGACCAGTTGCCGACATTGCTGCCGCTCTCATAAAACCACGCCCACGCAGAACGTGCCCGGCGGGAAATTTCCTGATAGGAAAATTCATTACGCCGTTGCAGATAACTTGCATTGTTCCACGGCAGCGGCATGGCAATATTGCCGTATATTCCCGGATCGACCCGGGGATCGAAACGGTAGAATTCTTTGTGAGCGGCGTGAAAACGATCCACCCCGTCTGCTTCAGCATAGCGGGGATCAAAAGGAATCACTTCAAAGGTAAAGCTTCCTTTGCCGGTATCACTCATAGCAGTACGCACTTTCAATGATATGGCATCCGGTTTGTCCATGCCCCGGCGTAATTCGCCGCACAAAGATTCAGGAGTCAAAGCCAGCAGCATACCGCTGTTCCGGTTGAATCCCATAACCAGCGGCATGGCGGTCAATACTCCATTGAAACTGAAAGGTGAAAACGGCTGTACGATCCGGCGGCTGCTCAATCCGTCAAAACAATGGCTCCATTTTTCTGAACCGGTTTTGTACAAATCCAGCTTTATTTCCAGAAAAGCCGGCAGCACCGCTTCTTTTCTCTCCAGCGATAAGGCACACTGCAGACGGCCGCCAACCAGAGAGAAATCCATCCGGAATCCGGTTCCGTATTTCGGAAATGAACCGGAAGCAAAATCTTTGCCGCTTTGAGGAGCTGTAACCGTCAGCAGCGGCAAAGTTTCCAATTTGTAAGGCACCCGGATGCCGGTCAGTGAACTGCCCGGATCCATTACGACCGGCAATCCGTTGCCAAAAGAAAGTTCCAGAATGTAATCTTCTCCTCCGCAGCGTAAAGATTGACGGTAGATCCGGCGGTCTTCCGACCAGCTGCCGGATAAAAGTGTCAGATCATCATGCCGGATCTTTCGCTTTTCCGGTTCATTTACCGGAGTGAAAAGCGGCCTGACTGCCGTACCGGGAACAAAATTCCGGTGATATCTGACGCCGGAATAGATTTGCAATTCATCCAGATCGGCAGACATTACTGCCGGATGACCGTAACTGCCATTGGAAAACTGCAATTGAGTTATCCGGCTGGTCACGGCAGGGGACTTCAGGGCATTCATTGAGATAATTTCTTTACCGTCCAGATAAACTTTCCGTCCACTTTGGTCATAACAGAATGCCAGATGATGCCACTTGCCGACAAAATCCTCCGCATTACGGATTTCATATTTCTGCTTGGCAGATTGTACCGGCAAAGGATTACCCTGCGGCCACTGCAAATGACGGACATGCTCGGCAAGTTCCATGACCAGTTTGCCGCCGGCACCGGATAACCTCAAATCGAAGTCACTGCAATCAGCGTACTGCCACGACGAATCCCCTATAATAAACAGCGGAAATCCCTGCCACACTTGATTTTGCAGCATCTCCGGCAGCGGGCGGAAGAAAAACTCCACCGTTCCGCTTTCCCGGTCAATGATATCATTCATAAATTCATAACCGAAGCCCAGCGGATAACGCAGACCGCCATCTTTTCGCAGATAACGGTCTCTGCCCAGTCGGATGGCATTCCCGGATTTGCCGGGGACAACCTGCCAGGACGTTGTCCCGAATGGCAAAACATTGCCGCTGCTGAATAATGCCTTGCCGGAATCATCATCCATCGGAGCATAAAATTTTAATATTGCAGAATTATCAACCACCGGCAGCGGAGCAGACTGCATATATGCCAATTCGATTTTTCCGTAAACATCAAAGCTCAAATGAAAAGTTTCCGGCAGCGGTAAAATATTCCGGCAGCGGTAATAACGCCATTGATCAGATACCAGAAATGATCCGGCACTGCGTGAATTTTTCCGGTCACTGCTTTCAAGACGCAAATGCACCGTGCCTTCCCCTTTCGCCCAGAAACCAAACTGCATGGGCCACTTGTCAGAGTCGTATTCGGCAGCTGAAAGAAAACGGATGGAATGGTCAACATTTTCCGGAGTATCGACCAGCATCGCCCAATTTCCCGGAGATAATTCCCGGAATCCCACTTTACCTGCGGAACTTCCGGTGACCAGCTGCCAATTACTGCCGGTTTTGCCGCCGGACAATTCTATTCCGGCTTTTTTCGCCCTGCCGGAAAATTCCGCAGCAGCTTTCACCGGGACAAAGAATAACTCCCTGCTCCCGTTGTCAGCTATCGGAACCGGTTCGACGCCGCTTACCGGAAAAGCGGAAAACAACAGTAAAAAAATTACCGGCAATATGATTTTTTTCATCGGTCAAACCTCATTATTTCCACTGATAGTAATGGTTCTGATAGCCGGATGGAGCATAATCAAATTTCAATACAACTTTAGTATTCTGCAAATAACTTACATGACCGTCTGCCCACAAAACATTTGCACCGTTGTTGTGCAGATCATGTTTATCTTTGCTGCCATTGCCGATCAGATAAGATCCGGTGAGCATGTCTTCAGTTTTAGTTTCAGAAAGGATCAAACAGGTGGAGGTCATTTTCATTTGCGAAGTTTTGACCGGCTGAATACTGGCACTTCCGCCGGAAATGTAGTGTACTCCGGTGGATGTTTTCAGTGATGCGGCGATTTCGCCTACCGTAACTCTGTTGTAACCGTAAGCTACATAGGTGAAGTTTACCGGATAAGTCCCGGAGGTGGTGCTTAAATCTTTCAAAAAGTTGTCTCCGGTCAAAATCGATGCGGCTGTCGGACAACGCCAGAAAGCCGGAGTGCCCGGCACATAATTGGAGGTATAAAATTCGTACGCCCAGTTCCATTCCTTGCTTTTCCGGCAACTTTCTGATGACGGCGGGAAGAAGCCATCACTGGCATCGCAATAATTCATAAAAGCGGTTCCGAATTGCTTGAGATTGCTCAAACAATTGGCCTGTCTTCCCCGTTCCCGGGCTGAATTAAGTGCCGGCAGCAGTATCGCCGCCAATATCGCAATGATCGCTATCACCACCAGCAATTCTATTAAAGTGAATGTGTATGTGGGTGACAGGGAAAACTTTCTTTTCACGGGAAAAGAAGGTTTTCCCTTTCCCCCACACCCCCTTTCTCTTTCAAAGAAAAGCGGGGTACTTTGTTGTTTTGTTTGTTGTCCGGCCATGCTGAAATTTTTCATAATATTTTCTCCTTTTTTGTGTTGAGCAAATCAAATGGTTAATTCAATATATCCGCTTTTGCACGGAGCATCCGGAGAAATCAGCACTTTTCCGGTTTCCGGCAGAGCTATCATCGACCAGAATGTTGAACTGCTTTTGCCACTGCCGTGGCGGCATGGAGCAAATTCACCGTGCGTGTGCATCAATGACTTCAAATCTTCAAGAGTCTGCGGTTTTTGGTGTTTTTCCAGAAATTCTCTCCGGCAGGAATTCAATTTTTTTGCCTCCGGAGTACGGGCATCGCTCCCGGCAAGTTCCGGAGAACAGTACAAATTAGTGGAAAAAGCAAAATCAGCATCTTTTTCCCGGATAATCACCTGCGGCACTGCCGCTTCAACGATTGCATTATTTTTCTTGCGGTCGGCCGCCGCAATGGAGAATCCTTTGCCGGTCAATGGTACTTCGGTCAATCTCCGGCAGAATTCCGGTACGGAACGGCACTCTTTCATCAGCTTGTAACATTGCAGACGGATATCCAGACGGTTGCCGTTACGGGACAGAATCGACCCGACCGAACCGTGAGTATTTGCCAGACCCTCGCTGTTCATCATATCCAATCCGCTCAACCACCCGGCGTAAGTCACCTGTATAAAAGGTATTCCCTTGTCCGGATGGACTTCCCGGAGTACAAAAGGGGCGGTTTCCCGCTCATATTCCGGACCGTCATTGTTTTTGGCGGTGATCATCCCGTATTCCCTGTCATGAAGCAGAAAGGTCGTACAGCGGTCAGGCATCTCCTTAAAAGCCACACTTTCCCAGACATTCATAGTCAGCAGCACTTCCAGCGGCACTCCGCTGCCGGCGGCGATACCCTCTAATTCATCAAATACTTCCGGAGCGTAATCCCGGATGGAACGACCGGCAAATCCGGCAAAATTTTTCATTCCCTCTGTAACTTTGCCGTGATAGCCGAAAAGGTCTGCTTCCTGTAAAATCAACTGCCTTGCCGCTTCGCCGTATTGTCTGCCGCACTCTGCAACTTTGCCGCGGCAAACGATATGACAGCGGATATTGCAGTCTGAAAGGGAAATTTTTTCCATTGCAAATTAATCTCCAGTTGCATATTTTTTATGACAGTGATATATTATACTCAAGGTATTTGAAAATAACAATTATAATTTTGCAGTCTTTTTTTACATTATTGACAAATGCGTGAATTCAACGACAGCAATTTTTCTTTTTACACCGGAGATTTGAAGTTTTTTGTCCGCAGTATCGGCTGCTGTCACCAGTCGGCTCCCCATCGTCAGCGGATCAAAACGGTTGATTTTGCAGAAATTTTCTGGCCGTTGAGCGGCAGCGGATGTTTCGTGGATGAGCAGGGACGTGTAACGATAGTAAAACCAGGTTCAGTATGGTATTATCCTCCGGGGGCGGAACATAATTATTTCCCGTGTGCCAAGGGGTTCCACTACCGCTGGCTTGCCATCGGCGGAGAAGATGCTGCCAAACTCTTTTCGGCACTGCATATTTTGCCCGGATTATCGGCGGCAGGAGCTTGTCCGGAAGAACTTTTCTGCCGTATTACCGGCAATATATGTTATCCGGACAAACAGTTGCAGCTGCTTCTGGATGCCTTTGCCATACTGGTAAAAATCGCTGAAGGAAGCACCATGGCAGGCGATATTTCTCAAGTCCCCGGAGAACAGATCAAAAAGATCATCGATGAAAATTTCCACAATCCCGATCTCAATGTAAATTTCATTGCCGAACAGCTTCACCGCCACCGGGTGACCGTATCCAAGCAATTCAAAGACCGTTTCCGGATAAATATTTCCGATTATCTGAGTTCTTTACGCTGTCAGGAGGGGTTGCGTCTGCTGTGCCAAAGCGATCTGCCCATCGTACAGATCCCGCAACGCTGCGGTTTTGCATCGCTGGAATATTTCTACCTGACTATCCGGAAAGCCACCGGCGATACTCCGGCATCCATCCGGAAAAATGCCAAACACCGCACCGCCTTAAAAACCCGATAATGTATCTTTACTTTTATCGACTTTCCCCATGTTGAACCACGTATTTTTCAACACCTCTTTTTCAATATCCGGATAACCCTCTTTGGACGGGATCTGCTCTTTGCTTCTGCTCTCAACATGACCGTCAATAAAAACTACCGCCGCATTGCCGTTGTGCCGGAAATACGGCGCCCGGTTAGGTCCGATATTACCGGTAACATGCGTCCCGGCATTATTCAGAGCATCGACCGCGTAGCACAAATGCCCGTAATTTTCCACCAGCATCGCCGTTTTGCTTGAATTATTGAAAGATGATATTTTCAACGCGTTGCCGTTCTCCGTCGCAATAAGATAATTCAAACCGTAATTGGTCGTGATATCTTCATTTGCTTCTTCCTGCGGACAACGCAGAAGTTCCACCGGTTCTTTGGAAGCATCCTGCTGATTCAAATAAAATAAAACTACCCCGTCCAACCAGTTTTTCCCACTGATATCCTCTCCTCCCGGCGTGAATCCACCCTGCAAATTGTCCAGACACGGCAGATAACTGTCGTAATCATCCGCATAAAATAAATAAATCATCCCCAACTGTTTGCTGTTTGAAGCACACGCCATACCCTGCGCCCTGCCTCTCGCACTCTGTAACGCCGGCAGCAATATCGCCGCCAATATCGCAATGATCGCTATCACCACCAGCAATTCTATTAAAGTGAATGTGTATGTGGGTGACAGGGAAAACTTTCTTTTCACGGGAAAAGAAGGTTTTCCCTTTCCCCCACACCCCCTTTCTCTTTCAAAGAAAAGCGGAGTACTTTGTTGTTTTATTTGTTGTTCGAGCCCCAGCGAAGCGAAGGGCGAGTTTTTACGCAACCCGCCGAGCGGGCGGGAAAAGAGGTTTTTCCCCCTCTCCCCAAACCACTCACCCTTTTTCAAGAAAAGCGGAGTACTTTGTTGTCCGAGCCCCAGCGAAGCGAAGGGCGAGTTTTTACGCAACCCGCTGAGCGGGCGGGAAAAGAGGTTTTTCCCCCTCTCCCCAAAACCCTCACCCTTTTTCAAGAAAAGCGGAGTACTTTGTTGTTGAACAAAGCTGTATGTCAAGTTTTTTATCATAATTTCACCTCAATTTCATGTCTCAAATATTATTTATTTTAAATTCGTAATACTGTTTGTCCAAAAAAAAATCAGTTATTCTGACACCCGGCAGCAGAAGTTATAACAAATTCAGCCTGAATCACACCTTTCAATTTTCTGACAGAATAAACCAGATCCCGGATGTCGCAGCCGATCCCCTCCACGCTGATCATTGTTGTCGATAAATCATTTTCCAAAGCCAAACGGCTTATCCCCAAAGTTTTAAGTCCGGAGCGGTCAATGGTCTGCAATAATTTTGTTTCGATCCCGGAACTTTTCAAATTGCACAAAACACTGACCGTCCCGATGACTTTGCCGGATTCGGAACATTGTTTGCGTGTCAACTGTTTCCGGATCATATCCCGGATAAATTCAGAACGATTATCGTAACCGGATTGAGCCAATAAAATCTCAAGCTGATCAAAAAGTTCTTCTTCGATCGAAAAACTCATTCTTTTCAAGACAGTTTCTTTCATCCGGCATCCTCTGGTTCAATAACTGGAAACATTCTAATAAGATACACCGGTTTCACATTTATTTCAAGATGAAATACAATTTTTCTGCTGCGGCTTAAGCGATCCACAGCTTAAATTATTCTGCGTCCGGTTTCTCATCCGGGACAAAAACCATATTTTCGGTGGATAATATATCACTGCAAAAGAAGAAATCAAGGCGGTTTGCCGCAGTGTAAAAGAAACACATTTACCCGCCGACAGGCAGCAACTTCACAAGTGAGCAGAGCAAACGTCTTTACAAGCGACTGAAACGGCTTGCTGTGCCGAATTTTCCGGGATCGACAGACATTGACCTGGGGCTTCGCCACCAGATGCGTTATAAAAGAAACTGTGCGGAAATTACGCTGCTTGCTGAACTCTGCGGTAATCGTGAATCTTGATTGTAATCCTTCGACAGAATAAAATTTTCAAGAAAATTAGCCAAGGCTAACTTGAATTTTTATGATTCAGTGATATATTATGGCAAAAGCAGAATCATGGAGAGGTAAATTTCTTTTAGGTATTCTCCAGTGCTTCTGTTCTTTTTTTAATCTGTGAGTTAGACGAGACTAATTATTTACAAAACATTAAATAACAAGGAGAAGAGTTATGAAACAACAATGTTGCAGTTGCGGTTGTGCAGATGCAAAAGGTTCTCTGGCTGAACTGCCGGTCGGGACGAAGGCAACCATCGTCGGAATTTCGCCTCAGTCCCGTGGACGGAAAAAGTTTGCTGATGTAGGGATCGTTCCCGGAACGGAATTGCTCATTGAGGCACACGCACCATTTGGCGGATTGATTCGGGTAAAAGTCATGGAAACCAGTATGGCTCTGCACAAAGATGATGCGGCCTGTATCATGCTTGAAAAAATGGAGGATGCCAACGATGAGTAAAAAATTCCGCATTGTACTTGCCGGTAACCCCAACTGCGGCAAAACCTGTATTTTTAATGCCCTGACTGGTGCAAGGCAGCATGTCGGCAACTATCCCGGCGTGACCGTGGAAAGCAAATCCGGCTCATTTACCTTAAATGATATGGAAATAGAGTTGATCGACCTGCCCGGAGTCTATTCGCTTTCCAGTTCTTCTCCGGAAGAAGCTGTCGTTTTTGAGGAACTGACGAAAAAAGGTATTGACCTTATTGTAAATGTGGTTGACTCCACCATTTTGCAGCGCAGTCTTTACCTTACCACGCAGCTTGCTGAACTTCATATTCCTATGCTTCTGG
>SUWD01000051.1 GCA_015061685.1 Lentisphaerota bacterium
ATTTATAAAGATTTTCAGGAGTATCAGTTTCATACACCCCGACAAATTTTTCTCCGTCCCAGGCAAAAGATGTGTTGAAAACTCTACATCCTGGAGCAGCTTCATAAACCTCGATCGGTTCACTCCAGTTGATCAGATCTTCCGTTTCAAAACGGACAATGCGGTGTAAAGTCTTTTCGCTGTCTTCTTCAACCACAGAACCGAAAGCATAAACCCGATTCGGCATGGCGTAAGCAGTTGCAAAGTAAACTCCGCAAACCCGTGAAATCACCTTATCATCACTGAGACGGCGGATAAGGAAACCATCTTCTTTGGTATGCGGTGGATACTCATCAAAAGTGTAATCAGCCACATCATAATCGCAGAAGTTTTCCAAAAGATACAATTCACCTTTGAAGTGAAACGGAGTCATTTCAAAGCGGTGAGTTCCAAGAATACGGTGATTCTGAAACGGTTCAGGTAATGTACGCATATAAAAAATCTTTCTTTGAGGCAATTTCAAAAGTTCTCAAAAACTCTTGAAAATTCCCGTTGCGATCTGAAACTGGGGCGTTTTCGGGCGTTACCGCTTTGGGTAGCGCCCTCAAACTACCAGCTTTCATCTCATCAACGGTCTCTTTTCAATCTTTTTTTGATTGACTTTTGCAATTACCTCTCTTTATTATTTCAAATCCGCCTGCAAGATAGTGCTGATAACAGCGGTTCAAGCCGTGTGCCTGAAAATATGAGGAGTTGGGACTCATGAAGTGAGAAAATTCAAACATCGTTGCCCCCGCAACACCAGCTTTTTCAGCGGCACGCAGTTTCAAAAGCATCTTATCCCATTTGATCGGCAGAAAACGGATCGGCATATCACGGTCAAATGCTTCGACATTGGTATTGATCAATATTCCGTGTTTTTTACCAGCCGAGCAGGCGACAGACAGAAAATCTTCCAGTTCACTGTAGTCACAGCCGCCATCCTGAAAAGAGATGGAATCAACACAGCCAGTGATCCCTGCCATGATTTCATTCCATTCTCTTTCAAAATCAGGCAGTGTCACGCTTTTACCCGCATTCACGCCAGTACGGAACGGGTCGTACAGCTGAATACCTTCGATATAGGGGGATATGGCTGTCGGCAATCCGCCAGAAAGCTCCTTGCAGAATTTGCCCAGTTCATGGAATACCTCAATAATATTCCACTGCAGCCGTCCGACTTCCTGCGTAAGATACCAGCCCGCAAAAGCGGGGTGGGAACCGTAACGCTCCCAGGCTTCTTCGCAGACAGCTTTGTTTATGTCGATCTCTTTGCGGTAATTGCCGCGGACATGAAAACCGCCGTTGTAATTGCCGAAATAGAACTTCATATCGTGCTTTTCAGCAAGGTCAAGAAAAAGTTTGGTCAGGTCTGTAACAGGAGTATAGGCATTGACCTCTTTTTCAAGGACTTTTGACGGATGGGTGATCCATCTGCCGTGACCGCAGCGGATCATGGTCACTGAATCTATGCCGATGGCTTTCATTGCGGCAAAATCTTTATCCCAGTCATCGGCAAGCCAATTCTGGTGGGGGATATCGCCAGTTATCTCATCAATAAATGTAGCAGTGATTTTTAACATTTTTCATTTTCTTTTCATAAAAAGTTCAACAACAGGGACAGCGACATCTGGTTGTTTTACGGGCAGATTGACGATCACTGAACCAGCCTGATCGACTGCTCCGTTGATATTGATCCTGTCTTCGGCAACACCCAAAGCAAGGAAAGAAGCGTCATTGAGCAACTGGGCATACTCAACATCTTCGGCATTTATGCCGCAAAGCCGTACCCGACGGTCGGGGTAGGAAAATATATGCAGATAGAGCCGATTGGTTTCAGGATTCCAGGTATAGTGGCAATCCTGCGGAGGAATGATTCCTGCGGGAGCCATGGTGCAATTATAAACCGATCTGCTGTGCAGACGCATCCACTTGCCGACTTCGAGGAGTCTTTCCGTCATTGTTTCGGGGAAATTTCCCCGTGCATCAGGACCGACATTCAACAGCAGATTACCGCCTTTGGAAACGTGGCGGAGAAGCATTTGCACGATCTCTTGGGAACTTTTGCAATAGTCATCATCACGGTTGTACCCCCATGCACTGCCCCGGAAAACCTGACAACCTTCCCAGCAGACCATATTTTCGTTGCCATCGGGAATATTCTGTTCCGGGGAAAGGAAATCGGAAAATCCCGGCAGACGGTTGATAAGGATATCGGGATTGGCTTCGCGGATTTTGCGGTTGAGTTCAGGAGCATCCCAAATGTGACGGGTATCAGGATAATCACCGTCGAACCAGAGGATATCGGGATTGTATTTCTGCATGAGTTCCATAACCTGATTGTGGAGGAACTCACGATAAGGCAGATAGTCTCTTTCAACCTTGTTATCTCTCAAAGGATGGCGGTCATCAATGACATAATTGGGGTGGTGCCAGTCCGGCAGAGAGTAATAAATACCGATCTTTATCCCCGCATTGCGGAAAGCGGTGACCGCTTCGCCGATAAGGTCACGGCGGCAGAGGGGAGCTTTCATGCTGTTGAAATCAGTATATTCTGTATCCCACATACAGAATCCGTCATGGTGTTTGGCGGTAATGACCACATATTTCATTCCTGCACAGCGGGCAGTTTCTGCCCATTGAACGGGATCATAAAGATCGGGTTCAAAGCGGTTGAAATAAAGCTTTTCATATTCCTCTGTGGGCATTTCATCAAAGCTCTGCTGCCACTCATGGGCAGAACGCATGGCATAAAGTCCCCAGTGGATGAATAAGCCGAAGCGGCACTCTTCAAACCATTTTTTATAATTTTTTCTATTCATGGCTTATCCCAAAATAAGTTATTTCATTTTTGTCACCGGCTTCCGATTCATAAAATTTGTACAGGATGAGAAACATCAGAAGCGGGACGGTCAAATTATTACCAGTAACCATCGCTTTGTAAACAGCAGGATTTATTCCCGGATAAATCCAAGTTGTGTTTATCCGGGATGCTGCAGGTTATTAAACCGCCGGAGCAGTTTTCTGTCAAAGTTCAATACAGTTCCACTTCGCTGATTACACCGATACAGGAGTTTGTACCAAGATGGACATCATACAATTGGTATTCGTACTTTGTAACTTCGATTTTTACCGTTTTGGTTGTCTCTCCGGAAAGTGGAATAATCAGTAAATCTTTCTTTTCCGGGTTGCTGAATGGGTAACGCTTACTGTCGGTAACAATCACCATTTCACGTAAATTACCGTATGGAGTGTATATATGCAGTTCTTTTACCGGAGAAGCTTTCGGTAATTCATACTGAATATACGCATCTTTAGAGTACGCCGGGATCCAGCAGAATTCATGTCTGGTCGGTCTGCGGATGCCGTCAATGGTATTGTAAAGTGTACCGCAATTCAGATTCAGATAAGTGGTCGTGTAAAAATTACCCCACTCAGAAGATGCTTTGATCCCCGGAATGTGTGCAGGACGTTTTTCCGGTTGATTATTGTAAAGCACCTGATCTGCCATCAATATTTCTCCTGTGGCAAGCAAATTTCCCGGTTGTTTCCGGTCATTACGATGTTGGATTATCTGTTTTTCCACAGCTTCGGTTGACTGCATTGATTCTGCCAGTTTGCGGTTGGTCATGTAAATACGGGTTTTTCTGCCGCCGATGGTATCGGTGAATTTACCGTCTTTCACGGTGAAGCTTCTGGTTGCTCCGGCATTGTACAAAGTGCCGTTGAATTTATTCGGCAGAGTGTATTCGATTTTCAGCTCTTTGAATGTGGCATTGGCAGACATTACGCAAAACTCCTGCCCATTTTCTTTCATGCCGGTGAAAAACATTGTTTCTGCCGGGGTGACGGATGATTTTATTTCAGTAGTATCTTTGATCAGATAATCAGTCAACGCTCCGATTTGATCGCACAATGCAGGCAGACCGACAATGAGAGATGAATAACGCAAACCATCCATAGGAGCATAAAAGAGGAATCCTTTGCAATCCTGCAGAGCAGCTTCAATTGTCTGGTGACGCAAATCTTCGTATGACGGCGGAATACCTCTGATCGATGTGTCAGATGCAAGATTTGCCGGGAAAAGAGTTCCGGGCAGAATCAACCATGACGGTTTACCGATTTTTTTTGCTGCTCTCATACGCAAAGTGGTATCCATGGGACGTTGGGTATAGATTTTTTCAAAATAACCCGGGTAACAATCAGGCATCATTACATCGCCGCCGTCAGAAAACTTTACCATTCCTTCATTGGAAAAATTGGTCATAGTACAGGGATGATATGGGTCTGCTTCTTCAACAACCGCTTTGGCTTGAGCCAACCACTCCGGAGATATTATGTTGCCTTCAGGTTCATCAGCCATATACCACGCCAGCACGCCGGGGTGCTTCCCCATTTCACTGACGGCTTTGCGGAGCAACTCTATTTGTTCCTTGCTCATGGAGCGGACTTTGCCGGAATCCATAAATGCAAAATTGCCATCTGTTTCACGCTGTCCATTCAGTTGATAATAAGGATTTAGAATACCTTTGCGTTTACTTGCCCACAAGGTATCCATGATCTGATTGAAATCTGTCATATCACGGACATGCAAAGAAGGATGGATATAGCTGTTTTCATATTTGCCGAGAGTATTGGTCGCTTCGACGATATACCAGCCGATAGGTATGAATGGTTTGCCATCGACGAAACAGGCTCCGGAAGCATCAAACCATACTTCACCATCACGGTAAGGCAATTTGCGAAGTTTGATATTTTCTTTGAAATTGTGTCCGTTTTCAGTCATGGATATTTGCAGTGTGTAGCGGCCGTCAGGAATGTTTGCCGCATCCAGAATGATCTTGTTTTCACTAACAGCAGAAGTGATTTTTTTATCCATGACCACCACTCCAGCTTCATTCAACAATTCAACCGCAAGTGGTTTCCCGGTATTTTTCGGAACAGCTATTTGCACTTCAATATTTTTATCCGGCATAGTGGCATAGATGTTGTTGCGGTAAGCCGGACGTTTCAATACAGCTTTGAATGGAGCATAATATACTTCCATATCCGAGATGTAACTTTTCAACAGAACCGGCTTGCTTTCATTGCTCCAAAACTCTATGTGATAACGGTAATTGCCGGGAATTTTGCAAGTGGTTGTAAAGGTTACCGGTGTATGTTTTTTACCGCGGATACCATTCATCTGTATGTTTTTGCCCATGACTTTTCCGTCAGGAGAGGTGAAATAGGTTTTTATCCGGAAGCAGTTGCTGTTTGCGGCAGCACTGAAAAGATTGGCTTTGGTGGTGCATACCAGGTCGCCGTTGTCTGCTTTGGTAATTTTGTTCCGTACACTTTCAAGATTGAAAAGGAAACGGTCTGTATTGTAATTTTTTACTTTGTACACCGGATATTCCCAGACGGCACCGTGACCGCGTTCAGAATAAGTCCCGCCGGAAGAAAGTTCCGCATTGGTAAAAATGGTTGCAATGCCTTTCTTTTTGGCAATAGCATAACGGTTTCTGCCGACGTCCAGACGCCAGTTGCTGTTGGTTTTGCTGTTTACATCCAAAACACCAAGCGGTATGGAGATTTCCAGGACCCATTGATTATCTTTGCGGACAACAGCGGTTTTTGCCATGGCATTCCATTCGCCGCTTGCGGCATAAGAACGTCCGCCGGTGTTGCGGTCAACCATTTTGTTTCCGGCATAAGTACCATTGCAATCCACGATAACCTGATAGAAATATTGCAAAGATTCATCGTTGGTAAATTTTAATTCCACTGAATCATTGAGCCAGATGGAAGTGTTGCCGTTATTCATCTTATTTTGAATCAGGCAATCCATAAAAGGTTCATCGCATTCAATGTAGAAATAAAGATTTTTGCCGTCGCAGTGAGTTTTGAAACGGGTTTGAGCTTCGGCTTTTTCTGAAGTTCCAAGTTTTTTGAAATCTTTTACAAAGACTTCATTCTTCCAAAATTTCTCATTTGCTTTACCATCAATAATGGCTCGAACCTCTGTCCGTGGGGCTTCTAATGTCAAATGCATATACTCAGAAACAAGTTTCGGATCCTCATTTTTGCGGGTATTGTATATAATCGAAACAATGGAAAAATTATAATCTCCCGGAATGAACCCTTTTAGATTGAATCCAGCACGAATTGATTTTTTATTGGGAGCAGCATTGGGAATCCATTTGATATCTCCGACCCTTGCTGAGCCCCACTCATCCCATTTTTGGGTATATCCGGCAGGTGAACCGCTTTGGGAAATGACCAGATACCAGGCACTTAACTGGTAACCATCCGGAATATCGACATCAAGGGTGAAATAAACTGATTCATTGAGTTTGTAACACCGTTTATCCGGAGTTACTTTCATGGAAAATTCTGCGGCATGCTGTATAAAACAGCAAAGCATTGCAAAAAACAGTATTAAATATTTTATCTTTATCATTTTTTATTATGATTTTTTATTTTCAGTTTGCGTTTGTTCCATTTACATAACTGTGCAAAATATTGAGGTTCCGGTCAAGATATACCCAATCTTGAGCACCATCCAAACCATCATTGATTTCTCCGACAGCAGCATGATTACGAACAGAGCCATCACTGTAGAGCAAATTGGTCGTTCCGCTGTGACGGAAATCAACCAGAGCATATCCGGGGCCTATGCCATTGTTCCCTGTCCAGCTCCAGTCACCTTTTGGGCAATTCAAAACTGGAGAAGAGAGATGTTCACCGTTTTGGATATATCCATTATCGCCCATCAGAACAATTGAACTTTTCGCAGTGCGGTAGTGAGAACCATCGCCCTTGATAACCTTGATATCAGAAGACAATTTGTAGAAAAATTCCTCCATGTGCCAGATCCGGAAGCCGTAAGTTGGATAGTTTGCCGGATCCATGACCGGACAGAAACTGAGTTTGGATTCTGTTTCCAGATAACCGTTTTTGCTGAGTGTGTCACTCCATCCTTGCGGATTACTTTCCGAATTGTAGTAATTCCCACTGGGGTTTAATGAGACGGTACGGGCGGAAAAAGTATAACCGTTGTTGTCATCTGCGTACATCATGACAAGTTTTCCCAGATTGGATAAGTTGGATATACAATCTGTTTTTACTCCTGATTGCCGTGCGGAATTGAGTGCCGGGAGTAATATTGCCGCAAGAATGGCGATTATAGCTATAACAACCAGCAGTTCGATTAAAGTAAAATAACTGTTTCTTTTCATTTTGTTTTTATTCCTTTTTTTTACTTTTGTCTGATCCATGAAAACTGTAAAAATTTTTTCCGACACACCTCCTTATAAAATTTGGAAAAATATTGAACCACTCATTTGCATTGTGTTTTTGATGTGCTAAATTAAATATATACAGGATGATTGTAAAAAGCAATAGTTCAAAAAAATATTTTCATACTTTAACAAGGGGGTCGTTTTTTTTATGGGCAAAGAAATTGAAATAGCCGATCTTATGGAAAAATTCATCAGGGAAGGAATCTGGAAAGCAGGAGAAAAAATTCCCTCGGAGCATGAATTGGCGGAACTCTATCAGATCAATCACAAAACTGCCAACAAAGCTGTTGCCAAGCTGGTTGAAAAAGGACTGGTTGTACGTACTGTAGGCCGCGGCGGCAGCAAAGTTGCTTCATGTCTTCCGGCAAAAGGTGTCATCGCTTACCGTTTGCCGCTGCTTTCTGCCGGTGTTTTCTGTTCACAACTGCTTAAAGGAGTTGAATCCGCAGCAAGAGCAGCCAATTACGATCTCAAATACTTTGAACTATCTTATCCCGAAGATCCCCAATGGCTGAAAATCGCCAACGCAGGTATTTGCGGTGCTGTTTTTACCGCCTGTGCTCCGCCACCGGAAACTTTCCCCTTTCCTGCAATCAACGCTCTGCATCCTATCGGGACAAATTTCATCGCTTCTGACGACAGCGATGGCGGCAGACAGGCGGCAGAACTTTTTCTGGCAAACGGTCACCGTAATATCGCAGTTATCAGCGATAACCCCAATGAATACAATTGCGGCCGCTGCGATGGTTTTATCAGTACTTTGAAAAACAACGGCATCATGAACCCTGAAAAACTTTTCTTCTCCATACCTTTGGATAACGAAATCAATATCCGGGCTTTATGGAATTCGATCTCATCGCTCCCGCAAAAAGTTACAGGAGCATTCTGTTACAGTGACACCATTGCCATGCATCTGCTTTTACATTTGAACTCCGTCGGGATCAAGGTGCCTCAGGATTTTTCCATCTGCGGTTTCGGCAATATGATGACTGTCAACCAGATCATGCCTTTGACCACTGTCCGACAATTTCCTGAAACTATCGGTTATACAGCCTGTACAAAACTGATCGAATTGATCGAAAATCCGGATTCTCCGCCGATTCGGCTGCGTTCTCCGGTGGAATTGATCAATCCCCGCAATACTGTCGCTCAGAATCCTGATTGCAAACCGTAAATATTTGGATAGTTTCCTTATATCCGGGTATTCTATGTGTGCCGGGAAAAACTGTTGAATTTGTTTCCGGAGAGAAAAAATGACCATCGATCAGCACAGTCCTGCCAATAATTATCTTGCCGGAGCTGCCGATACTCTGCAATGCGGAAAGGAACTGGATTTTTCATGGGACAAACTTCCGGAAAAATATTATTTCTGGCATTTTCCGGATCATCCGGTTTCATGTGAGATCTTTTTCCCGGCTGTAGAAGTCCGGTCTGGGATGCGTACACACGTATCAAGTGTGATGCGTAAGATTATACGGTAAGTTTGGTGTTATGA
Organism: Lentisphaerota bacterium; assembly: GCA_015061685.1. GTDB lineage: Bacteria > Verrucomicrobiota > Lentisphaeria > Victivallales > Victivallaceae > UBA1784. The sequence continues at coordinate 8,797 of SUWD01000051.1, forward strand.
AAAGAGAATGGGGCTGTTGCAAAACCTTGTAGAACTAAGCAACGATCCTTCTTGTTTTTCAGGGAGAAACAAGTTTCTGCTTGAGTAATTCAGTACATTTTTTCAATTTGCTCAAAAGTTCTTTTAGAGAAATACACTTTGCCGACGACAACGGAGGAGTTGAGAAGTATTGCAGATTGCGGGAAAGCTGCACCGAGGATTTATCCCGGTGCGAGGGGGAGTCCGGGGGAAACTTCCCCCGGATGGCACTTCGCATTCACAATCCAAGATCTCTCCTGTCGCCATAAAAGGCGGCAGAGAGTCTGATTGTGAATGTATGAGTC
>SUWD01000003.1:0-133917 GCA_015061685.1 Lentisphaerota bacterium
ATCGCTTCAGGATTGTTTTCCAATATTATTCTATTTTCTTCTGTACATGCCAATATCTCCGCAATAAATATTCCGTTGATAAAATTTTCAGGTGAATTATCCCAATATATTCCTCTGTCAAAAAAAAGGAATGATTCATTTCATGTCCCAAAACAGCCCATGCCGGACTGGCAAATGGCGCCATTCTATGTAAGCAATTCTCCATTATGTGTTTGCAATTAAATTATTCTCTTTTATCGTTGCTCAAAACGCAAACTTCCACCCGCTTTTGTTTTTCACATCAACGCTGCAAGTAATATACCATCCGTAATCCACTTTGTCAAGCGGAAATAAAAAAGAGAATAATTTCCATGTAACAAATTGTCTATCATAAAGATACGTAGAATGGCACCAATTATATTAATTTATATATCATTTCATAGAATGGCACCAATTACACTATGTTTCATAATTATTTCTGATTGTTCTTTTTTGTACCTTGTTCTTTATTTAAAATCTAAAAAAATCCCATGAGAAACAACAGCAGAAAATCCTTTGGGAAAACGTTTTGATTTGAAAAAGACAGTACACTCAACCGAAGTAATCATTGATTCATTTGAATAACGAGCCATATTTGGCTTGAAATTTGCAACAAATTGTCCAACTGTCATCTCATCCGAATTGCCTGTGCGGCTTAAATTCATTAGACCACTATTTAAATCAATTGTTCCATCAAGGGCTTGCATTGAATAAATTTTTGCAATTCTATAATTCTCATAAAACAAAGCTACTCCATCAAGAGTAAACTTTATATTTTTGTTATTCTTCTGATAGTAGCTTTTATATACAACCCGGAGATATGTTCCATCATTAAGATCTAATAAAACACAACTCCCTTGAGTAACATATGGAAATTCTTTGTTGTTACCATAAAAGTCAAATACTGGAATTGGTTCTACTCTGTCATAGGAACAACCAGAACATAATGACAATAATCCTAAGATTAAAAAAAATGCATTTTTCATCATTCACCTCATTTATTCCCGTATCGTAGGAGTATATAGCTATCTTTTACTTCCTGTAAAAATAAGTTCTTTTGTAGGACATTACCTAATTATACACAAAAATTTGTAAAATGCAAGAGCCTGAATATTTTTTTTGTAAAATTCATTGAATTTACACAAAAAAAGCTGCTGCAAACACTTCCAATATGTTCACAACAGCTGAAAAAGCTTTTTGCCGGACAGTTTCTCTGTGTCAGCGGAGCAATTCCAATATCTTCCGCACCACCGGTTCCGGCCCGGCAATAATGCCATCGGCAGGAAAATTGTCTTTGCCGTTAAAGTCACAAACCATGCCGCCTGCTTCCTGCACAATTACCACTCCGGCAGCAATGTCGTACAACTGCAATCCCTCTTCCCAGTAACCGTCATAGACCCCCGCCGCAGTGAAAGCAAGGTCAAGTGCCGCTGAACCGCAACGTTTGATGTCCCGCAATCCGGGAAGGATCCGGTTGAATTTCTCCAATACCGGCCCAACCTTGTTTTCCCGGAGCCGGGCAAATCCGGTGGCACATGCCGCCTCTTCCAGCATGGCACAGCCGGAAACATGGATCGCTGAACCATTCATATACGCCCCCTGACCGGCAAGAGCGGTAAAAAGTCTGCCCAAAGCTGGAGCGTTGACTGCTCCGGCATAGGGTCTGCCATTTTTATAAATGGCGATGGAAATGGAGTAGTAGGGGTGATATTTGACGAAGGATTGAGTGCCGTCGATGGGGTCGATGATCCAGCAGAATTCTGAATTTTTCCCGGCATGGCCGGTCTCTTCCCCAAAAATATCGTGATCGGGGAATTTTTTGGTGATCTCCCGAATTATGAGAGCTTCCACAGCTTTGTCGGCGATGGAAACCAGATCTTTGCTGGTGACTTTACTGTCAATATCCTGATTGCGGATATTGCCGAAGTAACGCAACGACTCTTCACCTGCGGTTTTGGCAAGTTGTTCCAGAAATTCAAGCATTGGTATATTCCTCCCACAATTTTTGCAATTCACCTAAATCATTACATACCCAATCCGGTTCCACCGGAGCAAAACTTGCCAGATCTGACCCCGGCCCGGTTATCCGGCAGGTGAATGTCCCGGCATTGACCCCGGCGGCAATATCCGTGGCAAGACGGTCACCGATCATCAAAGTCTGCTCCGGTTCAAGTCCCAATCTCCCGGCAGCACTGCGGAGAAATCCTGCTTCCGGTTTGCCCAGCTGACGCAGTTTCACTCCGCTTGCCAATTCCACACAGCGTGAGATCGCTCCGCAATCGACCAGACAGGTCGGCTGATCGCTTGGACAGAAAAAGTCCGGATGAGAGGAAAACCCCGGCACGCCCTCACGCACAAAATATGCCGCTTTGCAAAGTCTTTCATAGCAAAGAGTCTTATCAAAAGAGACGATCACCGCTTCCGGGTCATCATCCACGATCTCGAATCCGGCAGCGGTCAATTCCTCTGCCATTGCGGGCACTCCCAGCAGATAAACTTTTTTCCATTCCGGATGCTCATTTTTCAAAGTGTCGATCAGAAAATCCGTGGCGGTATAGAAGTTCTTTTCTGTTGCCGCAAGTCCGAATTTTTCCAGACGGGCAACATACTCTTTTTTGCTGTAAGAGGTATTATTGGAGCAGTAAGCATAGAGAATCCGGCGTTCTTTCAGAAAATTGAGAAAGGGCATCGTTGTCGGATAAAGGGTCCCTCCATGATAGATCGTGCCGTCCATATCCAGAAAAACGGCTTTCACAGCGGTAAATTTCTCTCGGTCATTCATATAAAAAGTTTCTCCTGACGTTATCTGTATAATATAATGCCTTGACAAAACAAATTCAAGCTTGAATAATCCCTCCACCGGTAATATATTATCTGTGATACGCATGTAAAAATTTTCTCAAAACAGGAGTTTGCCCGATGAGTATGCCGCTTGTAAACGTACCTGCCGGACTTGATACAGAACTTTTCTGTCTCGGTGCCGGAGCTTTGAAATATCTGCCGGAAGTTCTGCAAAAAGCATTCCCCGGCAGAAGTGCTTTCATCGTCGCTGATGAAAATACTTACCTTGCCGCCGGAAAAGCGGCAAAAAAATTTCTGAAAGATGCCTCTTTCCCCGTCGCCGGAGAGTACATTTTCCCCGGTACTCCGGTACTGCATCCGGACTACGCATACTGTAAGCTTCTGGCGGAGAAATTTCCGGAGAATTGCGTCCCGGTCGCCATCGGTTCAGGCGTGATCAACGATTTGACCAAGTGTGCCTCATCACTGAAAAATTTGCGTTACTGCTGTGTGCCGACCGCCTGTTCAGTTGACGGATTCACCTCCGCCGGAGCAGCTTTGAGCGTGGAGGGGAACAAAAGAACTGTCAAATGCCCTGCCCCCAAAGCATTGTGTGCCGATTCCGATATCCTCGCCACCGCCCCGCCGGAGATGTTCGCTTCCGGCTTTGCCGATTTATTGACCAAAGTTCCTGCCGGGGCAGACTGGGTGATCGCTGACCTCACCGGCGAAGAACCCATCCGCAAAGATGTCTGGGATCTTATTCAGGGTAATATCCGTAAGTGGATCGCCGATAAAAACGATATGGCCGCCGTATTTGACGGACTCGCCGCCACCGGTTACAGTATGCAGATGTATCAGGAAAGCCGCCCGGCAAGCGGTGCGGAACACCTTTTCAGCCACGTCTGGGAAATGGAAGGATTGACCAAAGACGGCAAAGATGTCTCACATGGATTCAAAGTCGGCGTGGGGGCGGTCGCATCGACCATGCTTATGGAATATGTCATTGAAAATGAATATGATGACCTTGCCGGCAGAATGAAACCCGGTTTGAGTTTTGAGGAAAGAAGTGCCGAAATAGATCAGCTGCTTGTAAAAAATTGTTACGGCACCGCTCCCAAAGAGACCGCATTGAAAAAGCACCTCACCGGAGAAAAGCTCGCCGAAAGAAGAAATTTGATCCGCAAGCAGTGGAAAAAAATGCAGACAGCTCTCCGGGAAAGATTGATCCCCAGTGATGAATTGATCAAAATTCTCCGTGATGCCGGATGCCCGACCACTGCAAAAGAGATCGGTCTGGATAAAGAGCAATTCCTCCACGGAATAAAAACTGCCCAGCTTATCCGGAACCGGTACACCATCATCGATATGCTCTACGAAACAGGACTTCTGGATGATGCCTTGAAAAAACTGGATGTGATGTGCTGAAAAATCATTATTTTTGCGTTTCCGGCACTTGCAAAACACGACCGGAAAGATTATATTCAATTGAATCAACGATGGAAAGGTCTTTAAGATATGAGCAGATTTCTCTCTTTTATCCTGTTGACTGCAATGCTTTTTATTTGCGGATGTGCCGGTGATCCCCACTCCTCAAGAAAAAAACTTGCCGAAAGTTTTGTAACGGCTCTCGCCGGAGAAGATCAGGAAACTTTCTGGCAGGCTTTCGCCCCGGAAATGCAGGAGAAAATCATTAAAAATTCAGGCGGCGATGAGGACAGGGCAAGAGAAACTCTTTTCAACGTTTTCCTGACCGCCGTAAAAGAAAAATACCAGATCAAAGAGCCGGAGGATATCGTTGAGAAAAAGGAACTTTTCCGGAAAATAACCGATGATCTGCTGCAGGATGCAAAGGGAAAATTCATCAAATCCGATGGCAAATGGTATATTAATGCCGATTTTTGAAAAATAATGCTTGCAAAAAGTATTTGATATGTTATATTAACGTATCTTGGCTCAACAAAAAAAACAAGGAGAAAATCATGAGCGAATGTCCCGATTGCGAAAAAAATGCCGTCCAGACTGAAGAAGTCAATACCGATGCCGCCGCTGCCAAACCGGCAGAAGCTCCGGCGGTAAAAATCCTGAAAAGCGTCGGCAGAGTTGTCGGTTTGACCGCTATTCTTGCCGCCATCCTCTTTTTCGTCCTGCAGGACAACATCTACCGCCATCTCTACGAACAGAGATACAGCACCAAAGTTGAAAGTATGATCGTCGATCAGGTCAAAGCCGGTATCGGAAACAGCGGATTCACCTTTACAGTAGAATATGTTCCTTTCGATCAGGCAACCGAACAGGGCAACTTCTACAAAGTCGTTGTCAATGACGGCAAAATCGACCGGGATTTCGCCATGTGCGGTCTCTATGATACCGAAAAAAGCGAATTGACCATCATCTGCCTCGGCGAAGATACCAATCCCAACAGCCCGGATGCAAACACCTGGAAATCTATTCAGAAATTTGCCCAGAAAAAAGTGGCAAAAGAAGCTGCCGCCGCCGAAACCAAATAATTTCCCCCCGCATAAATCAGAAAAGGACTGTTGCCAAACCTCTACCGGGGCAGGCAGCAGTCCTTTTTTGTTTTTCTATACTCTCAATTCACGCAGTTATTTCGGCATAGTTCCCCAAAAAAGTGAAATTCCCGTCAGAGACCAGCTCCGACAGCAGCATCCTTAATTCCGGACTTGCCATTGATGCCTCAAAATCAAAGTAGAACATGTATTCAAAATTTTCGTTCCGCTTCGGACGGCTCTCCAGTTTGGTCAGATTCACCCCCAGCACCGCAAAGCGTGCCAAAAGACGGTAGAGCGAGCCGGGTTTATGCGGCAATGTCCCCATAATACTGATTTTCGCCGCCCCCGGATAGATCTCCGGTTCTCTGGAAATGCAGATGAAACGGGTGTAATTGGAGTCCTTGTCCTGAATATTGTCTGCCGCAATTTTCAACTGATAGATCCCGGCACACTCCACGCTGGCGATAGCGGCAATATCTTTACGCCCGGAACTACTGACGATTTTCGCTGCCATTGCCGTACTCCCGGCAGTAACCGTTTTGATATTTCCGAGAGACTTCAAAAATCCAACACACTGTTTCAATCCCTGTTCGTGGGAAATCACCTCCTTTATGTCGGCAATTTCCGCTCCCGGCGGCAGCAGCAAAGCGTGTTTCACCTGCAGACGGCAGCTGCGGACGATGTAAAAATGGTGGTCAAGCATCAGATCGTAAACCTGATCGATCGTCCCGGCAGTTGAATTTTCTATCGGCAGAATACCGTAACGGCAAAGCCCCTTTTCCACCGCCTGAAATACCGCCCCGAAATCATTGAAGTAGGTTATATCTGCCAGTTGAAACAATCTGTCTGTCGCCAGCTGGGCATAAGCTCCGGGCACACCGCAGCAGGCAACTTTGGCAGAAGCGGGAAAAAGTGCCGGAGTATTCTCCAGAGCGGAGACGATCTTTTCCGGAAAACCGCTTTCAACGACCTTATGAGAACGCTGATAAGATTTGCTCAATTCAAAGAGAGTGGAAAAGAGTATTCTTGCTGAATTTTGCAGTTCCACTCCCGATTCACGGGTGATTTTCAACAAAATCTCCCGCTCACGCTCGCTGTTTTCCACCGGCAGCCCGGCGGCTTCTTTCATTTTGCCGATCTCGCCGCCCAGAGCCATGCGGCGGGCGAAAAGGGATAATATTTCTCCGTCGATCAGGTCGATCTCTTTTCTGGCATTGTCGATATTCATTTTACGGCGTCCTTTCACATTGCGGCGACAGCAGTCTGTGCCTCTTTCACAATATTGATCTTTTTCATCAAGGTACCGAATTCCGGCATGGTCAAACTCTGCATACCGTCACACTTGGCACAGGCAGGATTGTTGTGTACTTCGATAATCAATCCGTCCACCCCGGCGGCAACAGCGGCAAGAGAGAGCGGCTGAACGAATTCCGCCATACCTGCGGCATGACTGGGATCGATGATCACCGGCAGATGGGAGAGCTTTTTCAGCACCGGAACAGCGGAAATATCCAGCGTGTTGCGGGTGTAGGTCTCAAAGGTACGCACACCTCTTTCACAGAGAATGACCTTCTCATTGCCGAATGCCATAATGTACTCCGCACTCATCAACAACTCCTGATAGGTGTTGGCAAGACCCCGTTTGAGCAGGATCGGTTTATCGGAGTGGCCGAGCTGTTTGAGCAATTCAAAATTCTGCATATTTCTGGCTCCGACCTGGATCACATCAACGTCATTGAAAAGTTCCAGCTGGGAGAGATCCATGATCTCCGTAACGATCGGCAGTCCGGTATCTTTTTTTGCTTCCAGAAGCAAGCGGATACCCTCATCCCGCAACCCCTGAAAGGCGTAGGGAGAGGTGCGGGGTTTGAATGCTCCGCCACGCAGAAGTTTCGCTCCGGAAGCTTTTACACTGCGGGCGACAGTGATGATCTGCTCCTCACTTTCCACGGAACACGGCCCGGCAATAACGGTCATGCCGCCTCCGCCGATGACCGCATCTTTCACCTTGATGACCGTATCCAGCGGATGAAATTTGCGGTTGGCGTTTTTGAATGGCTCCTGCACCCGCTTTACCGTCTCGACGATCTCCATCTGCCGCAAAAGGTCAATATCGATTCTGGCAGTATCGCCGACCAATCCCATGATCGTCTGGTGCATACCTTGGGTGATATGCGGAGTTACGCCCTGTTCTTTGATCCATGAGATAAGATTTTCCAGTTGTCTGGTTTCCGGATTTTCCTTGAGAATAATAACCATTTTCTTTTCCTTTATGTTGATTTTTTGAAAATTTGACCATAAAAAAACCCCGCCGTGACTTCTCACTGCGGGGTATATCGGAATGCTTGTTTATATTGTCAGAACATCATTTTTTCACGGCAACAGTCATCCCGCCCCGCTTTCTAAAGTCGAAAGCGAAGCTGTTGCTAAAGTAAAATCGGATGCTGTTGTTAAACGTTTTCATCAGTAAAAACTTTCCTGTTACTTCCTTTAAAATAGATCTCCAAAACAAATTTGTCAAGAATACAACAGAAATTTTTTTTAAAAAAATCTGTGCTGCCGCTATCAAAAGCATGTCAATGACTGCACACAGTTCCACAACGGGGTGTGCAGATCAAGTTTTTTCCGCTCACGGGTGGCAAGAGCGATCGGCACATGCGTAAAGCCGCCTGCCCAGTGACCGACCATCACATCAGTTTTACCCGCCATTGCCGCATGGACCGCACTCTGGGCAAGCAAGGCACAGAATACTGCATCTTCGCCCTCGGCACGGACACTGCGGATGGTATAACCCAGATCGAAATATTTCAGATTCAACTCAACATTCTGTTCTTTGAAGTATCTTTTGATCTCATCTTTGAGCAATACGCCGATATCTTTATGCAAAATATTGCCCGAAGCATCTTTCTGTCTTTCAGTGGATTCAAAGAGATTCTGCCCCGCCCCCTCTGCCACGATAATAACAGCATGATGTTTTTTATTCATGCGTTCCATCAAATTGGGCAGCAGAGCTTTATTACCGTCACTGCCGTCGAGTGAAAAAGGTTCTTCCGGGATCAGACAGTAGTTGATATAGGGATTGGCAAGCGTGGTATAAGCGGCGATGAATCCGCTGTCTCTGCCCATTACTTTGATCAGTGCCAGGCCATTGTACGCCCCCTGTGCCTCATTGTGGGCTCCGCTGACAAATTCTCCGGCGGTACGGACGGCGGTGCTGAATCCGAATGTCCGGTCGATGAAACTTATATCATTGTCGATCGTTTTGGGGATGGCGATCACACTTACCGGCAGCTGCCGCCGGGCGACTTCCACGGCAATATCATGGGCACAGCGGCTCGTACCGTCTCCGCCGATACAGAAAAGCAGATTCACCCCCAGCTGTTTCAATGAATCAACGATAAGCCCCACATCTTCACTGCCCCGGCTGGAACCGAGGATGGAACCGCCTTTATCGTGGATATCATCCACCACATCCGGAGTCAGTCTCACCGGGGCAAGATCGTGAGCCGGATTCAATCCCCGGTAGCCGTAGCGGATACCTAAAATATCATTCACCCCGTAATCTCTGGTGAGGGTGATGGTCAGGAATTTGATCACCTCATTCAATCCCGGACAGAGGCCTCCGGCGGTCAGGATCGCCGCCCGGCACCATGCAGGGTTGTGGTAGATCATCTGCCGGGGACCAGCCTTTTCAAATGCGGGGATATCTTCATTTTCCTCATAGAATCCGGCGATATCGGCAGTGTCGCTGTAATAACTGACATTCTCACTGTCACTGACAAAGGTCATATCAGTGATCGGAGAAGGAATTTTACATTCACCGATGGTGGATATTTTGAAATCTTCTTTTTTAAGCATATAAAAATTCTCCTTTTTTGGGATAAAAACGGTTCATAACTAAAAAATAACGCATTTTTGCTCTTAAATCAAGCCTTAAAGCGTAAAAAAACAGTGCTATTTGTTGAAAAATTCTCATCCGCAGGCTATCTTATATAGCAAGTTATATTCTTTACCCTGATACTGTCCCTGGAGGAAATAATGAAGAAAGTAACCGTTTCCACTCTGTTTAAGCGTAAAGCGGCCGGAGAAAAGCTGGTGATGTGTACCGCTTACGATGCCATCCAGTCCAGAATCTGTATGGCCGCCGGAATCGATTTCATGCTGGTCGGCGATTCAGTAGGCATGACCCAGCTGGGGTATGATAATACCCTGCCGGTGACCATGCAGGATATGCTTGCACACACCGCCGCCGTCCGCCGTGGTGCCCCGGAAGCATTTATCGTTTTCGACATGCCGTTTATGAGTTATCAGGAGAGTGATGCCGATGCCATGCACAATGCCGGGATCGCCTTGAAAACCACCGGTGCCGATGCCGTCAAACTTGAAGGCGGTGCCGAATATGCCCCACTGGTCAAAAAGATGACCGGTGCCGGTATTCCGGTCATGGGACATATCGGTCTGATGCCCCAGAGAGTACAGGTCGCCGGAGGCTACAAAGTGGTCGGCAGAGATGAAGCCGGAGCGGAAATGGTTCTGCGTGATGCCCTCGCATTGCAGGAAGCCGGAGCTTTTGCCATAGTTTTGGAATGTATCCCCGAAGCTCTGGGCGAAAAAGTGACGCAGGCTCTCGATATTCCCACCATCGGTATCGGTTCCGGGAAGTCCTGTTCCGGGCAGGTGCAGGTCATCACCGACCTGCTGGGCATGATGGATTTCAAACCCCGCCACGCCAAACGCTATGCGGAAGTCGGTTCGATCATGACCGAAGCTTTGAAAAGCTATGCCGATGAAGTAAGAAACGGTTCATTCCCCACTGCGGAAAACTCTTTCCAATGAAAAGCTGTGCCGTTTTGCTGATTCTGCTCACTTTTCTTACCGGCTGCCGGGATATTCCGCAACCGGCAGGAAAAACATTGGCAGAGTGGCAGAATGCAGCTCTTTCCCGCCATCTGGCAGGCGAAACCGCAACCGCTCTGACCGCAGCAGCAAAACAGACCAAAGAAAATTCACGCCATCACGAATACCCTGACCTTGCCCGCTTCATCCGGGAGACAACGCCGGAAAAAGGCAGTGAATTATCCCGGGAAATGCTCTGGAAAAGTTTTGAGTTGTGCAATGTGCAATTTTCCGGTGATCCCGAAACAATGATCCGGGAGATGCGGGCAGGTGAATTACGTTCCCATGCCGCCATACTCATCGCAGAAAAACAGTTCCTCGATCAAATCGTCTGGAAATCCCCTGCCGAGGAGGAACGGAACCGGGAACTGCACAGTGAATTGAGCCGCCTTTTCGGCAGTCTGCCCTTTGGCGAACTTGCCAATATAAAATTGGCGACTCCGGAAACTCCCCTGCCGGATATTTCCTCTGCAAGCCAAACTCTCACTCAAGATCCTGCCGAAGCTCTCCAGATCGCCGGAGTAATCTCATTAATGCCTGATGAGATCCGCCGTCAGCAAATTGCCGATCCGCAATTCAAGGTTGATGGTATATTGAACGAAATACAATTTCTCGCAGCTTCTTACGCTCTGCAGCTTGACCGCACCTGTCTGTTGAAAATCCGAAATGAGTACAAAAATTCCCCGTCAGAGGAAAAACTTCTGCAATACCGCAAATGGTATTACCGGACACTGCTGGATATTTCCAGAATTCCGGCGAAACGGGGGACAAAAGAAGATCAGCAGTTCATCAATTCGATGCTTCTGCTTCAGGAGAGTTTTTAATCATCTCCCGGTAGTGCTGAAGATTTTTCAATAAATGCTCATCCGTCGGAGCATATTTCAGAGCTTCTGCGGTAATATCCGCTGCCGCCTGATAATCTTCCAGTAAAAAGGCGGTCAATGCCCGGTAATTAAGATCTCTCAACGGGTCTGCTCCCATCGACAATTCACGCAGAACTTTCAAAATCATTACGGCAAAATCACGGTCTTTTTCCGTGCCGCGACGCAAATGTTCTTCCAACGCAGTTAAAAGAGTCACTTCGGCAAATCCTTTGAACGAGTAACGGAAACCTCCGAATTCCGGAGTACAAATCACCTGATCGAGCAAAGTTAACCCCTCCGGATCTCCCTGACGCGATCTGGCGATCCCGTACATTGCCATCAAAAACAGACGGTTGCGTTCTTCATTTTCAGGGGTACTTCTTTCCAAAGCATTATCCGCCAGCTGCAGAGCAAGATCATATTCGCCCTGATCAAAATAGTAACACGCTCCGACATGCCACGCCGCCGGATTGACATATTCTCCGTCACCGATCATCACGTTGATAAAAGAATCTTTCGTCTGCCAGGTCTGCAAGTAACAGAACCCCAATACCGCAATCAATCCGCAATACGCCCAGAAAAAGAATTGCCAAATGGAACGCCGGGGAGCAATCAATTCGTAACAAACCGCAACGCCGATCAGAATCCATAACGCCGGATAATAACTGTAACGGTCTGCAAATTCAGCGTTGCCGATAGTGTGAAATCCAACCATCGGCAATGCCGTACCGATAAATGCCAGAAGAAGCGGAGCAAAAATCCCCAGAAACATCCTCTGATAACGCCATTTTATCACCGCCAGAATCAGTGTCAGTACACTTATTCCGAAAAATCCGACAACCAGCAGCAGCATGCCCGGCATGGAAAATGAAAATGCCGGATACAACGGCTGGATCCCCAACGGGAGCAGCGTGCGGAAAAAGTAGTTCGCATAATTCAACGCCACGATCTGCAAACGATTCAAAGAAACCGCACCGTCAGCACCGCTGCTTGCCACACCGCTTAATTGAACAATATTAAAGCAAATGTAAATCAGCATTACAACCAGATAGGGGGAAAGCATCTTCAAAACCCGCTTCCAGCTGAATTGCTCCGATTCCATCCACATCAGCAGAAACAGCACTCCGGGCAAAGTTATCACCGTGGGCTTCGCTCCGAAAGAGATCAAATAGAACAATGCCCCCAATACCGGCAGACGGTTACGCCGGTAACTGACAAGAAAACATAAAATACTTGCCAAACCGAAAAAGAGTGCCTGCACATCCTTTCTTTCCACCAGCCAGATAACCGATTCGATCCGCTGTGGATGCAGAGCAAAACATACTGCTCCAAAAACCGCCGCTGGGATAGATAAATGCAAAGGATCATCCGGCGAAAAACGATTGAATCGCAGCTTCCGCAGCAATACATAAAACATCACCGCATTGCAGCTGTGCAGAATGATATTGTGCAATCTGCCGCCCAAAAGCAGCATATCCTTGCCCCAGACAGCATAATCAAGCATAAAAGAGTGCATCACCAACGGTGAATAAAGATGCAGTACCGGAGTTTTCAGGTGATAAATAATGTTCTCCCAGGTCGGAAACAAAAAATATTCTTTCCCGGTATAAGCGGTATCGTCCAGCAAAGATGCTTCAAATGCCACCCCCGGCAGGAAAAAAAGCAGTGTCACAATAAACAATGCTGCGGCGGCTGTAAAATCCGCATGTCGCCTGAGAAAATCAACCACCTTTTCCATAAAACATCAATCCTCACCTTTGCCCACCCGATCCAAACCGGTACGGATCCGGGAAAGAACTTTGGACATTTCAAAAAATTCAGCTTCCACAGTACGGTCTTCTCTGCCCTGCCCGTAAAAAGAGAGCGAACAGGGAATACCGTCGTAAACAAAAGGCATGGAGATCATCCACTTCCTGCCGGGAGCAACCCGGGTCAATGTTTTCTGCTTCTGGACCACGCTGAATTCACGATCGCATATCACTCTTTCCGTAACCGGCATATCCGGATATTTTTTCAGCACAATGTCCTGAACTTTTTCCACCGCCAGCCCGGAGGCGGCAAGCAGAACCAGAAATGCTCCGGTATAACGCAAGGCATCCTGTACCGGATTGGCGGCATGACGGCTGTAAATATGAAAGAAACTGCCCCGGTCAAAACCGTAAACCGCCGCATTCAAGCCGGAAAGTGCCGCAAAATCATTCACCGGTTGACGCAATGTCGAAATAAGCGGCGACAGATCCTGGGCCTGATGACCGAAACGGATCAGCGTTATCCCCGGAATCAAATGGTGGTAATCGGTCTTTTCCAGCAAGCCGATTTCCACCAGATCCGAACACAAACGGCTGACCGTCGGCAGAGGCATCCCCAGAATACTGGTCAATTCTTTTATTGCCACCGGATGATCAATGGAACAGACTGCTTCAATAACTGCACCGGCCTTGGCAAGCAGAGAACTTTTCATCTTTTCAACCCCAGTTTGAGTTTGAGAGCTTTTGCTACCGGAGGCGGAACATACTCTTCAAAATCGCCATTCAACCTGGCTACCTCTTTGATAAGCGTGGAGGAAACGAAAGAATTTTTCAAAGTGGGCATCATAAAAATTGTTTCGCAACGGCGTTTGAGATTACGGTTGAGCAACGCCATCTGAAGTTCATATTCAAAGTCAGAGAATGCCCGCAATCCACGCAAAATAGCATCTGCCCCATAGTACTCCAGTGAATCCACCAGAAGACCGTCAATGGAAACGACTTCCACATGTTCCAGAGCAGCACAGCTCTCCCGGATCAATTCACAACGCTCCTGCATGGTGAATATCGGAGATTTCGCCGCATTGACCGCAACTGCCACTATGACCCGGTCAAAAAGCAGTCCGGCTCTTTCAACCAAATCCAAATGACCATTGGTAAACGGATCGAAAGATCCCGGATATAATACTGTTTTCATAAAACTACCTTTTGACTTTTATCGTTTGCCGGTGTATAATATAACATGACAAGTTCAATTTTTCAATTTTTTCGCGCATTTGAATGAAAAACTTACAGAAAAGTATGGAAAATATCATTTTTTTTCCTGAAAATATCAAAATTTCGCCGCTTGACCGCTTCGTTGCAGCGATCGGAGTCTTTGACGGAGTACATTTGGGGCACCGTGAAATCATAGCTTCTGCCTGCAAACGGGCCGGCCAAACCGGAGCAAAAGTTGCGGCAATCAGTTTTTCTCCGCACCCGAGAGCATTGCTCTGTCCGGATAATCCCCCGGACTTACTGGTATCGGAAAGAGACAGGATAGAACTTTTGCATCAAGCCGGTGCCGATATCTGCGGATTCATCAATTTCACCCATGATGCTGCCAATCTTCCTCCTGAAGAATTTTTACAGCAGTTGAAAAATAACGACCTTATACAAATTTCCGGAATATGCGTCGGCAGCAGATGGCGTTTCGGTGCCGGAGGCAGGGGAAATAAAGATGTTCTGGAAAAATTCTGCAATGAAAGCAACTGGACACTCGATGCGGTAAATGAGCTGACTTACCGGAAAGAAACGATCAGTTCGACAGCCATCCGCAGTGCCATTGCAGCAGGAAATCTGACCGATGCCGCCGCCATGCTCGGCCGAGGCGTTTCCCTGTCCGGCAAAGTTGTCCACGGTTACCGGATCGCCGGGAGCAAGCTCAATGCTCCAACCGCCAATTTACAGCCGGATTCGGGGATACTCCCGCCGGATGGAGTTTACAGTGCGGCGGCGATTTTCGATAACATGAGTTTCCCGGCGGTAATCAATATCGGTATCGCTCCGACTTTCGGCAATAACGAAAGGAGAGTGGAAGTCCATCTTATCGGTTTTACCGGTTCGCTTTACGATAAAAAATTGACCGTTGTTCTGTACCGTTTTTTGCGGAAAGAGCAGACATTCCCCTCGCCGGATGAGTTGAAAAAGCAAATCGCAAAAGATATTGAAGCCGTTAAAGAGGATAACGGTCTGAACAACAACTGAATTCAGCGGATTTTGTCTTTGCCGTCAAAGCCGGTGCTGTAAAGTTCAAAGCCGTTATCCGACAGACGGTAATAATATGCTTTTCCCCATGGATCTTCGGGAATACTTTCAATATATGGCCCCTGCCACTTGGCAATATTGCCCTTTTTGACCAAATCGCTCAACTGTGCAGGATAGATGCCGGTATCCTGCTTGAAGTTCCGCAAAGCTGCTTCCAGACGCAAAACATCCTCACCGGCACGCAGGATCAACCGTTTGGAAACTGCTTCCGGAGAACTGTTCTCACTGCGGAAAAGAGTTTCCAGCTGACGGTCAATAAAGGTACAGCGTACTCCACGGGGACCGCGGTCAAAAGCACGGGATAATTCAATTCTGGTATCCGGCAAATCAACCGCACTGGCTGTCGCAAAGTCAAGATCAAATTTTTTCCCGATGAATTTTTTCAATTCCGCCACCGGATCGGAATCTTCATGACCGGGCATGACCGGCACGACCAGATCGATACGCCATACCTGATTGGTGATCGGAGTACAATACAGCTCCAGCAGATCATCGGAGGTAATGAAACGCTCCTGCTGGATTCTGGTTTCCCGGTAATAACTTACCGGAGATTTGCCGAATGAGACAGTACCGATTTGGGAAATCCGGGTACGTTCCTGCGGTTCAACCGTTTTTTCTACAGGCGGAACAGCTTTTTCAACCGGAACTTCCGGAGCTGGGTCATCGCAACCGCAAAAAAACAGGATAACCGGGATGAAAAATAAAAAACGTCTCATAATCGAACTCCCCCAATATTCATTTATTCCGGGAAAAGGGCAAAAAAATGGTACGCCCGCACGGACTCGAACCGTGGACCCAGTGATTAAGAGTCACTTGCTCTACCGACTGAGCTACGAGCGCACATCATGTTGACACTATAATATATCTTTATTCAGCAAATATTACAAGCGGAATAACAATTTTTTCGGCAAAAAAATCGTACGTGCCTTGTAAAACTAAACGCAACCCCTGAAAGGATATTGATTGCATTTAATCTGACAAACTGAATTGTTGCATTTACTTTGTCAGGTGACTAATATTTCCCCGTCACCACTCCTGCAGAAAGAGGCGATGGATTTCCTTGTCAGCGTAAGGATCAGCTGCATCGGGAGCAAGATCGGCAGCAGAATAATTGGACTCAACTTTTTCAACAGATATCCGGCGGGATTTTTCATTGGCACAAAAAATGATTTTCCAGGTGCGGCATCCCAGAGACCAGCGGTCATGTTCCAGATGTTTCAGGCGTTTTCTTGAGCTGTCCAGCGGTTCATTTGCCAGCTGTACGGCGGCAAAATTGTAAAGGTCAAGAGCGGCATGTTTCATGATGAAAGCGGCTTGCCGGGTAAAAAGTTCAGAGTGTTCCACCTGCCAGCAGAGAGCATCTGCCTGCGGAACCTCATCCCGCCATCCGGCGGCAGAATCCGGGAAAGCATCTGCTTCCGGAATATACGGCTTTATATCCAGCACCGGAGTGCCGTCAAGCATGTCGATGTGCCGCACTTTGAGGATATTATCCCTGATCCCGGCAAGCTCCACACAGCTCAACCCCAAGGGATTTATCCGGTACGGTGATCGGGTGGCAAATATACTGCGGCATGATCCGCCGGCGGGAAAGGGGGGACGGACTTTGGGTTTCCAATTCTTTCCGGAATTGAGATGGAAACAGAATATCACCCAGATCCGGTCAAACCCGGCAAGGTCGGCAATGGCATCTCCGCCGTAAGGACGGAAAAGTTCAATTTCGCCGTCGCATCCGGAGAAAACTCCCTGCCGGGGGGTCTCGTAGCGGTATTTCTGTAAGGTGTGTACCACACCGATAGTTTCAAATTGCCAGGATTGTTTGTCCATAAGTAAAAAGCCCCGATTTTCACCGGGGCTGAAAAATTGTCTTTACTGATTACGCGGGAATTGCGGCAATCCCTGCTGACCGCCGTTATTCAACGAACCGCCGCTGGCATTTTTATAGAGTGCCGAACCGTCCGGATTGATCAGCTTGCAGGTCATGAAAACCAGAAGATTATTCTTTTTGCTGACCGTATATTTGGACTGGAAGAATCTTCCGATAAAGGGAATGTCTCCGAGAATCGGAATTTTATCATTCAGCACCGTGGTCAAATCCTGGGCAATACTGCCGATCAACACGGTCTGACCGTCTTTAAGCGTCACATCGGTACTGATGGAACGGGTATTGATAACCGCCTTTTTCGTGTATTCGCCATCGTCATCTTCGTTTTCCAAATTACGGCTGTCCACGATCAGCCAGGAGTCAAACTGCTTGATGGTAAAGTTGACTTTTGCCTGGATCAGATCATCCTGCACATTGGGGGTGATCCGGAATTTGATACCCAGTTCTTTTTCATCATCCAATGCCGGCTGCGGCATGGTAACGTAAACACGGGCTTTTTCAGTGGATTCATTATCGATATCCTCATAATCTCCGGGGTAGTTGTGCTTTTCGGTCATATTCACCACGGCAGTTGTTCCATTCAGGGTCGTGACCCGGGGAGAATAGAGGATGTCTGATGAATCTGCCCAGTCAAGAGCATACAAACTGGCAGTCAGGTTGTTTTTGCTGTCTTTCCAGTTGAAATTGTAAGTTGCATCCCCGGTACTGCCGGGAACGGAAGCACCGCCGTAACGGTCATTGGCATCCTCATTGGAGTAGTGCCGCAGCAAAGCATTGTTGCCGACATCGAAAGAGATGTGATTACCGGTACGGGAATAGGTCCAGTTGAAACCAAGCTCGTCCAGGTCATTCTGGGCGACTTCGAGGAATTTGAACATGATCTGCACCATAGCAGCACCCTTGTCACCGTGAGTGGCAAGCCAGCTCTCGATCAAACGCTGATTGCTGGGAGTATTGCGGGAGATGACTTCACTGCGTACCGGAACCAAAGTAATGGATGAACCTTCATCAAAAGTAACCTGGGCTCCTGCTTTCAGAGCTTCTTTGAGAGTTTCAGCAGTTTCACCGGGAGACATGCCGAAACTGAAAACTTTGGTGGTCATCTTTTCAAGTTTCACCCCTTTGGCAACAATTACCACGGCATTATCATCCAGTTTGAATTTCAAATCTCCGCGTTCCTGCAGCTCAACGAGGATATCGTAGAGTGAGCTTTTTCCCGGAGAATAGCCGGCAAGTTTGGGAATATTATTCGGATCCGTATATTTGGCATCCCGGATAACGAAGTTGATGCCCCGGCGTTGCGGATCATTTTCCAGGGTCTGATTACGCAGGTCATCTATCGCCTCGGCGAAGGTCTGCAATTTGTCATACAGCACAAAGTTGGGGATCATGATCTCTTTCAGACGCTTCTCCAATTCTCCGGTCTCCTCTTTGTCCACCGGGGAAACGATCTGGTTTTCGCCGGTACCGGCGGGGGATGAGGCAACGATCGGTATGGCGGCATACCACTCAACTTCACCGGTCATGTGTTTTGCTGTCGCATCGGCACGTCCGGTAGCGGCTTCTCTGATACGGGTATTGATACCCCAGATATTCTGCATGGCAGCTTCATTAAAGGGGTCGATCAGCAAAACCTCCTCAAATTTCCGTTTAGCTTTCATCAATTCGCCGCGTTTGACAAGGACGATACCCTGCTCAAGCAAAAGCTGCATCTGATACTCCTGGGCGGCGAAATCCGGACTCAATTTATTGATTTCCACACTTTCCCGGTTGACCGCTGCATCCCGGCGTTTTTTGTAGAAAACGATTCTTTCCTCCAGTTCGACTTTCCTTTCCGGACACTGTTCCAGAGCGATTTCGCAACGTTTGATTGCCTCCTCGAAGTCGTGGGAAGTAGCCAATTCATCAGCCTGCCGGATCGCTTCTTCAGCCATATTGTAGTAGCACTCGGCGATACGTTTTTTACAGAAATCTATTTTTTCTTTGAATTTTTCTCCGCCTTCATCGGCTTCAAGGTCTTTGACCACCTCGCGATATATGTCTATCGCTTCCTGATACCGGGCATTAAGCATCAGATTATTCGCCTGATTCACCTTTACGGTACTATCGAAAAGTTTAGCTTGTCTGCCGACATTTTCCAATAACTCAGCTTGAGTCATGCCCGCTGCATTGACGGTGGCTGCCGCTGCGGTCTGCGGAGTTTCAGCTGCCATAACCATAGCTCCCAAAACAACGCCTGGGGCAAGCAGCAAAATCTTTTTATTAACCATACGTTATATCCTCCGATTGATTTCAATTATCAATAAAAAAACCTGATCCTTCCCGGCATAACCTCATAACGGCTGCCGGTTAAAAGACAAATACAATCAAGCAGCTGTCTCAAGGTCACATTACGCAACTCAAGAGTCAGGAACTTTTCTTTGCTGTTTTCGCTTTGGATCACAGAAATCTGTATTTCCGTATTTCTATTCCGCAGAAAATGCAAAACAGCTCCCATTTCGATTTGGACAAAATCTACTGCCGGGAAGAGAGTCTCGTCCATTTTTTTCAACATATTCCGGCAGTCTCCGACGGTTTTGACCGGCGGGATATTTTTCAATTTAACTTTAGCAGGAGCAACCAGAACCATATTTTCACAGATCCGGAAATCAAGATCCCCCCGGCCCTGTAAGTCAGACAGAATGTCATAAACAGAGGTTTTGGGAGCAGAATAACTTGCAATTTCAGCATTCCCCCCCCCCGGCAGCACGATCAGATTGATTCCGGCAGGATCATTTTCTTTTGCCTGTTTTCCAAGTTCAGTCGTGACTTCAGAAAAGGTATGCAGATCTTCGTAAATCACAAAATTGGGTATTATTATCTTACGCAGACGTGCCTCATACTCCGCACTGCCGGCAAAAACCGGCTCTGCGGTAAAGAGGACGGATGCGATCACACCCAAAATGTAAAATACGTTTTTCTTAATCATAAACAGCCTGTAATTATTTTTTACCGGACCATTCTCGGGATACCGCCATTACCGACATCATCGGTCATCGGCAGCGGGACACCGTTGTTGTTGACCAGCCGGGCGGTCACAAAGATCAACATGCTGCGCCGGGTGGAGATTTCAGACTGCGACTGGAAAAGTCTGCCGATGAAAGGAATATCAGCCAGAATCGGAATTTTATCCAGACGTTTCTGGGAGGTACTGTCAGAAAGTCCGCCGATAACCAGAGTTTCACCGTGGTTGACGTCAACTGTAACATTCAATTCTCTTGTGGCAATAACCGGACGCCACACGACAAAACGCTGTTCGTTCTTTTCCCATTTACCGTCACGCAATCTTTCGGTGACCAAAACGACGTCGGCTGAATCTTTACCGGTGTAAGCTGTGATTTTGGGATTCAGCTTGAGGCGGATGGTTTTGCCGCCTTCCTGAATTTCAGGGGTAACGGTAAAGATGGTACCGATCTCCTCCTCGGTCTCGGAAAATTCCGGGCTGGGCGGAGTAATGTCAATTCTCAAATCATCGGTTTCACCGACCTCTTCGGTTTCGATCTCCAATTCTTCCCAGTCTTCGGGGAAGTAGTAAGCTTTGGTCATTTTAACTGTTGCAGTTACACCGTTGGCAACCAGCACCCGGGGAGCAGAGATCTGTTCAGTTCTTTCGCTGCGGTCGAGGGCGTTGATCGTCAACGTGATATTGAGAGTCTGATCCAGACCGAAAGGTTTGAATGAACCGAAAATATCCGGGAAGATATTCAAATTGGAAATCAACCGGGAATCCACACCGCTGAGTACATTGTCAAGCATTTTGAGCATGGCACCTTCGCCGGCGCTTGAAGTATTTGCACCTTTGTAAATACTTACGTTGCCATTATTCATGCTGCCGATCGCCCAGTTGAAACCAAGTTCCTCCATGTCATCTTCAGCCAATTCAATGGATTTGACTTCAACTTCGATCATCGGAGCTTCCACATTGAGATCTTTGAGCAGAGATTCCATCAGCAGATGATTTTCGGCGGTATTATTCATTGCGACTTTGCCGCGGAAAAAGCTTATGGAGCTGCCTTCGGGAAATTCAATTCCGTAAAGAGAGAAGAAGTTTTGCAAAGCTTCGGGAGTAAGGTCGGCGTCATTGACGACCGGGGCTGCAGCTGCTGCAGGTTCCGGAACAGCTCCATCCTCACTGCCGCCTCCTTCATCGCCTCCTTCTTCTTCGCCGCCGAAGTCCATATTTTCGCCGCCGCCCATGTCTTCACCGCCCATATCACCGCCCATGTCGCCGCCTTCTTCGCCTTTTTTGCCGGCGATCATAGCTTTGACACTGTTGAAAATCTCATATTCTTTGGTGATGAGACGCTGGTCGGGAGAACCGAAAAGGATGCGGTCATTTCTGATAACATAAGTAAGATCAGTCAGGAAGCAGACATAATCAAGCAGCTGACGGAGAGAGACATTTTTCAGCTCCAGAGTAACAAAGATACCATCGGTATTGTTTTTCTTTTCCCCGGCTTTTTCTCCTGTGGAAGCAGTATCTTCCCCCCAGTCTTCTTCCCCGCCGTCTTCACCACCGTCTTCGCCTTCGCCGGCATCAGCATTTTCTTCTCCGGCAGGAGCAGCGGTGTCAGCGGGAGCATTTTCACCCTCTGCGGGTGCATCGGTATTTTTGTTTGACGGCTGGATGAAAGTGATCATCACGCCTTCCTTGTCCGGATCAAATACTTTGTTGTTACGCATGAATTGGACCACCGCTTCCAATTCGATCTGGTTGAATGACACCACCGGGAAAATGATTGTATCCATTTTCTGCTGTATGGCATAATCGCTGCCGTCTTTGACGATGGCTTTTTCATCCAATTCAGATTTAACTTCCCGGTGCAGCGGGAAGGTCGGCTCGACCCACTGCCATGCTTCATACGCAAAGAGGGACTGCACGTCTGCCCGGCGGCGTTGATATCCCGCCTGATAAAATTTCTTGTAGATCTGTGAAGCCAAATAACTGGCATCGGTGTTGAAAGGATTGTAAACATAAACCTCCTCGACCTTTTTCCATGCCTCATCGTAGCGGCCGGCTTTGAAGTAGGAACGGGCCTCTGCCAGAAGCTTTTTAACTGCCAGTTCCCGCTCTTCAAGAGTGGGGTCGGTTATTGCGACAGAGGTATTGTCTTTACGCAGAACGGCACTTTTCCGTCCCTGGGCAGCGACGATCAGCGGCATGGCCTTATCCCGGAGCAATCCGGTGATGGCGATGGCATCATTGGCCAGAGCGACAGTCTCATCGAAATTGCCTTTCAAAAGGGCTTCTTCGGCCTGACGGAGCTTGATATTGCCGTAAGTCAGCTGCAAATTACGCAACTCCTGCGAATATTCACTCAACCGTTCACGCACTCTCCACGCATCTGCTCTGGAAGCTTTATTCTGGAGATCATCAATGACATTTTCTTTCAATACTTTGATCGCTTCATCATACTTACCGGCTTTTGCCAATTCCCGGCTGCGTGCGGCTTCTTTTTCCTGATCCTCAAAGTTCTTTATGATCGACTTTTCCACGATACCGGCAAGGCCGGAATCCTTTTCCCCGGCGGCAAAGGAGCTGAAGGCTGCTGCAACACAGAAGAGGAGTGAACCTGACAGCAGAATTTTTCTCTTTTTCATTGATTTTTTCCTTCCGAAATATATTTATGATTTTTTAATTTTCACCAATCAATCGTGAGAATTCAATCCCTCATCGCGGGGATCGGAACTCCTCCCCCATTGTTATTGGAATTCTCAACCTTTTTAATCGGGGTCAGGTTTGCCGGTACTTTACCGATACCCTGAATAACGATTTCACCGGACTTTTTATCATCTTCCAGCCCCGGGGTCACATCGATCATGTGAATAATCAATTTTTCGGCATCGACAGATTTGAGCTGATAAGTACGCACCTCTTTTTTACGTTGAGCCGAGGTGAGTCCGCCCTCCTGCTTATTCTCTGTTGCAAAAAGTCCCAGAGTGATATTTTCACCGACTTTGAGCACTTTTTCCGTCTTTCTGCGGATGTTACCACCATCCACCAGAGCCGGACGCATATCGTTTGAATAAGCTGTCTTGTTGATGACCATCACCAGTTTATCCGGTACGGCCGCGGGGTCTTTTACCACCTCGACCATGGTAACCCGGGATTCATCGATTTTGTCGATGACAGTACCTTCATCGAGGTTACCTGCCGCACGCTCTTTTTCAGTAACGATACGTTCAACGTCTTCGATCCTGTAAGGACGTCCATCGATTTCAAGAGTGTTGCCGATCTGCCGGTACGCACTGGTCATACGGCCCTTACGTCTCGGGTCGGGATAGTTGAACTGCAGCAGCCAGGTACTCTTGTCTGAACTGGCATTGTCATTGAGAGCCATGAATTTGATCGGCAATTCGATACGGCGGATCGCTTTGATCTGCAAACGCCACCAGAGCGGCGGATGGTCTTTGGGATCATCCGGGCGGAAGCCATTCTGGATTTCGAAAAGGTTGGTAAAGCCGTCACCGTCATTATCATAACGGATATCGTTGGGATCGTCCGGATTCATGCCGTACTTGGTTTCCTCATCGTTGGGCAAACCGTCATCGTCGCGGTCTTTTTCATCTTCGGCACGCTGTTTTTCAGCTTCTTCCTGATGGACTTTGGCGAAAATATCCTGCATACGGTTTGTTTCATCGATCGCCTCCTGATGGAGCTTGGCAGAAATCTCGGTCAACCGGGTGAATTCATAGAGAGTCTGAGTTTCCTCCTCCTGATGGAGTTTGGCAGAAATCTCGGTCAACCGGGTGAATTCGTAAGTGACCTGAGCTTCCTCTTCCTGATGGAGTTTGGTGGAAATTTCGGTCAGACGGTTATCTTCCTCAATAGTCTCCTGCCACAAATCAGAGGCTATTTTTTCGAGAGTATTCCGTTCTTCCTCTTCCTGTCTGATACGTTCCTCTTCCTGTCTGATACGTTCATCTTCCAGTTGCTTTTTCCGTTCTTCTTCCTGTTTGACGCGTTCTTCTTCCTGCTTGATTCTCTCATCCTCTTCCTTATACAGAGCTTCGGCGTGGGTTTCAAGCAGCATCCGGTCGTTGTCGATTATGAAGAATTCTCTTTCCAGTTCAGGAATATTGATCATCAAAGGAGCGAGCAATTTCACCCCGCATTCAGGGCAGCGGTTGAATTTTTCATCTTTGGAGTTGAAGTGTGCCATGGGGATAAGCATGGTGTAACGTTTGCCGCGGAGTTTCGAGCAGTGAGGACAGGCCGCCATCTGGAAAGGGCTTACCAAGTCATTGTTAGGCTCTCCGTTTACCGTCAATGCGGGGATGGAATTCCATTTAAAATTACTGTTCATCCAGCGGGTTTCGGTATTGAATTTGGGATCTTTTTCATCCTCATTCACATAATCCGGCTGCCGGGGAGGCAGACGGAGGTCTGACTCTTTGACTTCCTGGGTGGAGCTGATGACCGACTGAACCAGAAACATCAGTCCGATAAAAATCAGAAAAAGTCCGAGCAAAATGACTTTTTCGTAATGCCTCTTAATGAAATCCACTATTCAATCCTCCACTGATGGCTCACTTTTTCTGTTCCAAAACCACATAATCCAAATCAAGATAGACCACACACTCACCGGTGTGTTCACCTACGAGGATCGTGGCGTAGCCGAAACGCTCGTTGATCGGCAAACTGTCTTCAAAATTATCAATGCTTTTGTTTTTATCTTCGGCATTATTGTTATTGAAACCATCCTGATTGTTATCGTTTTTGACGGGGGAAGTTGTAAGCTCACCCCTTTTGGCAGCTTCTTCATCCCGCAGACGCTTCAAAACGGTGTAGTAGCGGATTCTTGCCTCTTCCTTTGAGCTTTCGCTCAACGGGCGGAATTGCTGTGCAGATGTGGAAGTTGTTGTTTCCTGAACCGCCTGACGGCGGCTCTGCCGTCCGGAAGTGCGGCGGGAAGAACGGCCGCCGGCGGCTTCTTTATTTCCACCGTCGCTTACGCTGTCCGACTCATCCATGATTTTGCCGGCACCATCATCACCGCTGTAGAGAGCCAGACCGCGTACAACATACATACGTCTGGCACGGCCGTACTGATCACCCTGCCAGGCGGTGTCAAAATTTTTCATCGCTTTGCGTACCGAATCCATACTGCCGGTAAAAACCAGCGTATAGTGATAGATTTTATAATCACCGTCTTCTTCAAAAGATTCAGCAAGATTCACCTTGCCGGCCTGTCCGCCCTCACCGCCTTCCGCAGCTTTGCCGCGGAAAACGACTTTTTCCAACTGCAGAACTCCGGCTGAATCCAGACGTTTGACCATGTCGCCGAAAACATCCCAGTGGAAAAATGCCATGGGATACTCTTTTACTGTCAAGCGGGCATGTTTGGCATGAAATCCGCCGCCGACAAAATTGAGAGCTTCTTCACCGAACGTCATATTTTGAACCTGCGGCAAAATACGGCTATTGATCATTGCTTCGATTTGAGCCCGGAGATTTGCCTCGTTTTTATCCACCCGGCGGGGAAGACCGAAAGCATAAAGCAGGATCGGCAGCTGGTTTGCTTCGTTGATCACTTCATAGGTCAGCGGTTCTGCGGCACGGGCAAAAGCAGAAACTGCCCGGTTCCATGAACCCTGCGGGAAAAGTTTGGTACAGGCGGCACTGAAACGCTCCAGGACGGAAAGGGAGAGTTTATCGTCTTCGGAAATGTTGTTTTCCGCACAGAACTGCTCAAAACGGGCAGGGAAAAACACCCGGAAATCTTCATAGGTGAATTTACGGATCTCCGGCAATTTTTCTTCAGCATTTTCCTCGCCGGATCCATCGGCACCGGCAGTATCAACTGCGTTTTCTCCGTTATTTTCTTCGGCAGCCGCAACTACTTTATAAGTCTCTATTTCTTCGGGAGTCAATTCTTTGGCAGACGGCGGGGGCAATTCTTTAAGGAAAACGTCCACCGCATAACGCAACGGAGACTTGAAGTTATCCACCAATCCGCGGTTTTTCTCCACATACAGAGCGATATCTTTCTGGATACGTTCCTCATTCTCCTTACCGGGAGCCGGAGTTGATTTGACCAGTTTCTGCACTTTATCACGGGCGGCTTCGGTACGCTCACGGTATTCGCTCCATTCGATCAGAATGAATATTCCCCAGCAGAAAAGTACCAGAGCAACGATACCGGTCGCAATCAGCGACAGGATCATGATCTTATTTTTTCTGAAAATATTGTTCACAGCTCTGTCTCCCAACTATTTTTTCAACGCATCTTTGAGCGTTATGATGATTTCAAAGTAAGTAAGGTTACTGTTGCCGTCAACAGAAGTTTCGTAGCTGATGCTTTCAAAAACTTCCGGTTTCTTTTTGACGGCTTCGACAAATTCGATCAACAGGTTACGGTCGCTGGTTTTATCCAGTTTGTCAACACGGATGACGTATCCGTTGAGACGCAGCTGCTTAACTTCGGTGATCGCATTGAATTGTTCCGGAGTCAGGCGTTTCCATTCTGCTGCGGCAGCAGCGACAGGTTCACCCATTTCGTTGTAGGAATCCGCACCGCCGGCAGGAACATACGGCTCAAAAGCTGTCAGCCACATACGGTCGCTGGGAATAACTGCCTGCAAATTTTCCATAAGAGAACCGATCAGATTGCGGGCATCAAGATATTTTGCCGCCTGATCGTAGTTGCTTTTGTGGGAATCGAGTGTGCCTTTGAAAGAGTTTACGCTGGCAACTTCAGCTTCGGCTTTTTTCACGTCAGCTTCCACCTTTTCCACCCGCTGCTGTTCAAAATTCCGCACTTCGCCGATACCGACAACGCTGATCAGAAGACAGCTTATAAGTGCCACTGCCGAAGCGTAGAAATAAGGTTTGCGGGCATCGAGGATATATTGCTTGCGGATCTCCCGGGGCAGCAGGGAAATATCCACCGGACAACTGCCCAGTGAGTGCAGAGCCATACCGATCATGGCCTGTGCCATTGATGCAGATGCCTGAAGTTGATCACGGTTGACCGTCGGAGCGATATTGATCAGGTTGAATGAGTTGAGATATTCAACCGGAAGCCGGAGCTTCTCGTTGAAAAACTCCACCGTATATTGCATGGCCGATCCACCGCCGGCAAGAAGCACTTTGGTCGGTGCATTGCCGTTGTGCTGGGCCCGCCAGACATTGATGGAACGGCTCACCTCACCATGCAGACGGGTCATGACGTTACGGGCGATTTTGGAAATAGTTGATGCCAGATTTGATGACGGTTCTTCATAAGCACCGCCGAGAGCGATGAAACCATGGTGACGTTTCATATCTTCCGCTTCGCTGTCTCCCACTCCGAATTCTCTGGAGATCTGGGCGTTTACCGTATCGCCGCCGATGGGGATGTTACGCATGAAAATCCGGCGGTGATCAGCGATCATCAGGCAGGTACCTTTGGCACCGATCTCCAGAATCATCGCACACTCATCTTCATTGATCCGGGAGACAACTGCGGCGTTGAAAAGAGTCAAAGCGGACAATTCCACAGAAATCAATTTCTTGCCGGAGCGTTCAATCGCATCGGTGTAACAGGTGACATCTTCATTTTTCACAGCGACGAAAAGGGCTTCATATTCCTCATTTTTGACGGAAACTTTTTCCACTTCGCCGTTTTCGTTTTCTTCTTCAACGGTCTCTTCCCACTCGTGATGGAGCAGCTGATAACCCCACTCGATTTCGTGCATGGAGTATGGAACTGCCTGGGAAGCTTCAAATTCGATGATTTTTCCGATGGTAGCGGTATTGCCTATCATTGCCGGAAGTTTACTCAAACGCTGGAAAGAGTTGCTGGACGGCAGGGCAAGACGCACCTCTTTGGCACTGAAACCGCCTTCGAGCAGCATTTCGTTGTAGTTGCGTTCAAAGCAGGCGGCAACCGGCTCGTCCTCAAGCTGCTCAACCCTGCGGCTGAGAAACTTGGTCAGCATCATATTGCCATCCTGCAACAGGAATTCCGCCATTTTCAGCGAACGGCTTCCGATATCAACTGTCAGAATTGTGTTGTCTTTACCCATTTCTCAATCCAAATATTTTCCAAACTCTATTGCAACTCATCCCGGTCAACGGGATTTTCCTGCATTTACTGCCGGAAATTTTTCCACATCCAAATCATCCGTTTCGTGCAACGCCCACGGTGTCTGCGACCGGGGCAGCACCCAACCGTTGAAAATCATATTTCCCGGCACCATCCGCAAGGCTTCTTCAAACTTTTTTCTGCCTCCGGCAATACCCTGATATCCCCGTGCCAATTCTCTGCCGCCGGCAGAGAAGATTACTTCCACGGCAAAATCATTTTTTACCGCCTGACGTACTCCGCCATTGGGAGAACGGCTTATGCGGTCAAGCATTTTACCGGGGATGAACATCTGTATAAGATGCCGCTTCCCATCACATCTGACGGTGTAAAATTCAGTTTCTCCCGTACACAGAGCATAAATAATTTTTCCGTCATGCTTGAAGCCGGTATTCACCAGCACCCGCACATCCACCCGGAGATCATCAATGAATCCGGAAAGTTCGAGGAAATATCCATCTTTTCTCAACTTCAAGGCAGGATCTTTGAAACTGCTCCGGGGGACACTGTATTCGATTTTTACCATCAGCCAGCGGTTGGTTGCCCCCACTTTCGGCGAAACGGGTGCTGCATTTTTATATTCCGCTTCAGGGACAGATCCCACCATCAGGCAATCTATATCAACCCGGGAGATCAGTTTGTCAGAAGCAAAAACAGTTTGCCAGGTCAATACTGTCAACAACACCAACCATATTGCTTTCCGCATGATGATCTCCCTTTCAAGTTATTTGCGTTACTTATTCTCCTGCGGAAGTGCCGGAGCAGAAGCGGCAGATTTTTCATTGAGCAGCTGCTGCACTGAATCACCCTCACCACCGGCAGTGTGTCCGATGACAGCCGCCAGAGCCAGTGCCAAAACGAAAAACACCGCCGTCAGAACGACTGTACTTTTAGTGAGATGACTGCCGGCTTTTCCACCGAAAACAGATTCGCCGATACCACCGAAAGCTGCTCCCATACCGCCGGATTTGGACGGCTGGATCAGTATCAGAGCGATCAGCAGCAGTGCAACAATAAAGATCACGACATAGAGAATCACGGTCTGAACAGACATATTTCCCTCTCAACTCTTTAAGGTTTGAATTTCCGTTTCCCGGAAAATACCACCTCCCGGCAGATTACTTGCCGAGAGCCTCTTTGACCAATCCAGCAAAGCTTGCAGCTTTGAGAGCGGCACCGCCGATCAGACCGCCGTCAATATCTTTCTGGGCGACCAATTCACGGGCGTTGTCCGGTTTCATGCTGCCGCCGTACTGGATACGGACTTTTTCAGCCACATCACTGCCGAACATACCGGCAATCTCTTTGCGGATGTGAGCATGGGCAGCCTGTGCGATATCGGGAGTGGCGGTTTTGCCGGTACCGATTGCCCAGACAGGTTCGTAAGCGACGATGGTTTTTGCCATTTCATCAGCGGAGATGCCCTCGAATCCGCCGCGGATCTGCCGGGTCAGGACTTCCTCGGTCTTGCCGTTTTCGCGTTCATCGAGCAACTCACCGACGCAAACGATGGGAATGAGGTCATATTTGAGAGCAGCTTTGAGACGGGCATTGACCGTGGCATCGGTTTCGCCGAAGTACTGACGGCGCTCACTGTGACCGATGATCACATATTCGACACCGGCACTTTTGAGCATATCGCCGGAGATCTCGCCGGTGAATGCACCATTGTCCGCCCAGTGGATATTCTGGGCACCGACTTTAATGGCGGTACCTTTGACCGCTTCGACGACAGTGGCGATCGTGGTGAAAGGCGGGCAGACAACGACATCTGCTTCGCAACAGCAGCAGCAATTGCTGCAGATCGCTTTGAGTTCATCGACAAGAGCTTTGCCCTCGGCGGCATTTTTATTCATCTTCCAGTTGCCGGCAATAATAACTTTACGGCTCATTTTTTTATCCTTTTTCTTTATTTTTCAAGTTTTTTAAACTGATTCTCTCATTTTAAAAGACACAATCCACCTGCAAACGAAAATGTGCAGACAGGAAAATATAGCATAGGAAACGCTTTTGTCAAGCAATTTCCTAATCTATGTCAACAGTTTTTTCGTTCTTGGGGTCAATTTTTACTGCCACACCGGTTGCCCGCATGGTTCTACGCCATACGATCCAAAGTGTAAATGCCCCGGAAGATGAGGAACTTACCTCGACATCTTCAACCTTGTCGGCTTCCCATTTATCCAGATGGACATCCATGATCCTCCGCATCCCCGCCCGGTCGAGATTATCGTATCCGATAATGTACTTATGCCGGTTGGGATTGGTGACGCTTCCCGACCACAGGGGGATACAGTTGAAAAGATACATCCCCCGGTTGACGGCGGTGAGGTTGTAAACCACCGGGTTGCCGCTGCTGCTTTGCTGATCAGGCAGCGGCTTTTCCCAAGTCAAGGTGGAAGTATGGGCACAGCCGGCAAAAAGCAACAGAGTTATTGCAGCGGCAGCAGCCTTGAAATACTTCATCTGTTATTCCCCGCCCGGGCAGCCCGGCGCAGTTTATTGTTGTCATCGACCTGCTTGCGGAGCTGTCTGGTAAGAGTGTCGATCTGCTTCTGCAGGGTTTCGTTCTGGGCTTTGAGGGTCTGGATCTCCAGGTCGGCGACAGCGGAATTGCCGCTGTCAGAGCCGCCGAATTCAGCGACCAGATCGCTTTTCAGCTGTTCTATGGCAGCCTGGGCCTCAAGTTTGCCGTCGGCACCTTCGGGCAGAGTGGCGAGGAACATGTTGTAGGCGAAAATAGCTTCGGCACGCTCATTGAGTCTTTCGGCACAGACTTTGGCGAGAGCCAGATAAGCCTGCGGATTGTCCGGATTCTGGGCGACAGCTTTGCGGAAATAATCTCTGGCACCGTTGGCATCGCCGCTTTCCAGCAGACTCTGACCTTTTTCGAGCAGCGGATCGGCGTCGGAATCACAGGAGCATCCGCATACGATCACCGAAATCAGCAGTGCGGCAAGCACACAGCTCAAACGGCGCAAAACTGACAATGCACAGATCGCCGCAGTTTCCAGACGCAGGACATAGGGTCCGAGATTCAAGGGTTCAGCGTTACATTTTTCCATCATTTGTACTTCCTCCGGGGCGAAGCCCCCTTCCGGTCCGATGATCACCGCTTTTGCCTTGGCGATACCCTCGCCAGGCTCTGCCGGAGCTACCGAACCATAATATATTTTAATGTTTTCCTGTTGCAATTTTTCCAATACATCCGGCAGTTTTGCCTCCGGTTCAATGACCGGCAGGAAAGGATTACCTGACTGCTTGCACGCTTCGCGGAGCAGCAATTCCCATCTTTCTCTGGGGTCGCCGACAGCCACGGAACGGATACAGCGTACCGGGCGGATACTCCATGCACCCAATTCGGCAGCCTGTTTCAAAAGCTGATCCAGCTTCTGTTTTTTCGGCAAAGCACAGCAAAGGTGCAGTTTTTCCTCCGGTTCGGGAAAGGTTTCTTTTGCCGTGACTCTGATCGAGCGGTCTTTTTCAATAACGCCCTTTGCCATTGTGCCATGACCGTCAAGCAATTCCACACTTTCCCCGGATCTTGCCCGCATCACCTTGAAAAGGTGTTCGGCTTCCCTCGGTTCCGGAGAGACAAATCCTCCGGCTTCCGGAATTTGCAAACAAAAAACCCGATGCATCGTAAAATTCTATTCCTTTTTTATAATTTACATGAGAGTTGCCATAAATTCAAGTGACAGGAACAATTAGATATGAAATTTTTGATTCCGGGAAGAAATCTAAAATTTGAATATCGCTCCGATCTTTTTTCCCATGAGTATTCCCGCCGCTGCCAGAGTCAACGCCAGGAAAAACATCGCCCATACTCCGAATGCCGACGCGGATGCCGGCCCCGAACCAAGTATCTGTGACAACTCCAAAAGAGCTTTGGTTATCGGGAAAAAGATGCTTTTTTGAGCGAGAATAAGCGAGTCGGAAACTTCCAGCATCGAAAAACTGAATGCAAAAAGTCCGCCGACCAGCAGATTCGCCCCGATCAGAGGAAATGTGATCTTGAAAAGAGTTTTCACCGGGCCGGCTCCAAAGTTGCGGGCGGCATTCTCCAGCTCCTCCGGAGTCTGTTCCAGACCGGAACCGACGGCTCTTACCACATAGGGGATCCGCCGCACCGCATAGGCTATCGCCAGCAGCCACAACGGATTATCCACCGGATTGAATATCTCTCTTGCCCACGCATATCTGGCAGTCATCCCCAGAAAGCCGAAAGCGATCACCAATCCCGGTATCGCCAGCGGCAGCATCGAAAGCAGATCCAGTATCCCCGATCCGTGCAGACGCCAACGGGATGAACTTAATGCAGTAAGCGTGCCGCACAGGATCGCAATCAGCATCGCCAGAAGTGAATAACGCAGACTGTTGACGATCGAGGGCAGCACCAGCGGATTGGAAAGAGCATTGCCGAAGTGTTCCAGAGTGAAGCTTTCCGGCAGGATGGTGTCATACCACCGCAGTGAGAATGCCGCTCCAAGCAGTGCCAAATGCGGCAGGATCGACATAAATGCCACCAGTAAAAATGCCAGAGAGGGCATGAATCTTTTGAATCCGGCAAGTTTTACCGCCTTTGATCCCATACTGCCTTTTACGGCGGCGGTCCCGGCGGGCGTACCGAAAATTTTACGCAGAGTCAGATAGATCCCGGCTGAAACGACCAGCATTATCAAAACCAGAGAGTATGGCAAGGGATTATTTTCCAATTCAGTTAAACCGTTGAATATCTGCACCGGTGTCACCCGGTTGTAACCGAACATCAACGGTGTTCCCAATTCCGTAAAACTCCACACCATGACAATGCTGCTTCCGGCGAGAAATCCGCTTTTCAAAAGCGGCAGTTTGATCCGCAGAAATCTCTGCCATCTATTCGCCCCCAGATTGGCGGCGGCATCCGAAAGTGCCGGATCAATATTGCCCAGAGATGTGATGAGGTTGAGGTAAAAAACCGGGTAGAGGTGGAGTGCTTCGATCAGGCAGACCGACCAGAATTTCCCGTCGCCGCCGAGGAAGTCGATCCTCGGTATGCCGCACTTGACCAGAAGGGTATTGACCACCCCGTAATGGCCCAGAATCTGCTGGAATCCCAATGCCCCCACAAATGGCGGCAGGATCATCGGCAGCAGCATCAGCAGTGAACAGTACTCCTTGCCCGCAAAATCATAACGGTCATAAAGCAACGCCAGAAAAAGCGAGATCACCGCCACCATCGCCGTCGTGACCAGGGATATGGCAAAACTGTTTGCCAAGCCTTCCACATAGACCGGCGACCGGAAAACTTCACAGATCAGCTGCCAGCTGCATCCCTCTCCGATCACCGTAAAGAGCGGCATAAGCAGAAACAGTGCCAGAAATCCTGCCAGCATGACCAGCATGAGATATTGAAGAACTCTGCGGAAAATCATTATTTCCCCTCCTTTGCCAGTCTTTCAGCTTCTTTGTAATTCGCCCGGGCATTTTCACTCCACTGCCGCATGACGGCGGCGACTTGTACTGCAGAATTATCCTTGCCGATTTTAAGCGAAGCTGCCGCTTTGGCAGCATCTTTATATTCAAAGGGCAAGGCGTTGAATTTTGCCATTGCCTGCGGTACTTTCTCCGGACCTCCGGCGGCGATTATCGCCTGCCATGCCTGCTGCAATTCCACATGCGGATCGAGCATCAACGCCTTTATCACCTGACGCAGAAGTGAATAATATCTGCCTGTCCACTGCGGGCGGTATTCAAAATCAGCTCCGGAAGCGTAAGGATTATAGTCCGGTTTGAAAAGATTCTGCTGATTCTCCTTTTCATACAATTCTTTGCGTACCGGGGCCCGGCTCAAAGTATTTTTTTCCGGACCGCCGGGAGTTCCTGCCCGGAATGCGTGCAGTTTCTGCCCCTCCATTGAGAGCAGGAAATCCACGAATGCTTCAGCAACTTTCCGGTTGGGTGCTCCCCGGAGGATCTGTACCGGGTCAGTTCCGACCGCCGTTCCTCCTTTGGGCATGATATAAACCACTTTGGATTTGCCGAAACGGTGGGCACTCCACAGCTCCTCGGTGAATCCGTATGTGTCGATCGCCGTGCCGGCTGCGGCATTGCCGCCGGCAACTTCTCCGACGACTTTGGAAGCTGAATCAGTTATCACTCTGGCATTGGCGAAAATCTTTTTGAGCAGATTCAGTCCGTCATTCCATCCGGCACCGGGATTTGCCGCCTGTGCCATACACTGCTGGATAATGATTTCATAACATTTATTTGCTGAACCGGACTTCGTGGGGTCGGCAAGCACGAGAGTGTTGAAAAATCTGCCGTCTCCCAGATCGCTCCACCTTTCCGGAGCCGGAGCATCTTTCAGCTCGGCGACCCGGTCAATATTGTATAAAATACCGAATGTGGAAAGCACCACTCCATAATATCTTCCCTGTGCGTCATAGAGACGGTCTCCACCGAATTGTCCGGGGATCACACTCTCTTTGAACCATTCCGGATGCCGTTTCTGCACCCCTCCGTCAACGGCATAACCGTAATTTGCCATGCGGCTGTGCTCAAAAGTGCCGCCTCCGGCAAAGACGTCGATACCGATGCCGACATTGGAATTCATGAATTTTTGCCGGATCCAGTGATCTTTCTGCCGGGAGTCGTTGAAAATATCACCGTACTCCTTTTTCCATTCAATGCCTTCTGATTCAAGGGAAAAGCGGAATTCAGCCCGGAAGCGGTCATCAATGTAACGGGTTATATCCGATGTGCCGCCGGGGGAGCGGAAGTCGATATGCACCTCTTTGCCGTAATGCTCTTTGTACCATTTGGAAAAAGCCTGTTCATACTCATCCCGGATCGTTTTATTGTGGGCACAAACGACCACCACGGTGTCGGCATCGGCAGAAAAGATGACCGGAGCTTCTTCCTTGCGGAACAAAAACGGCATTGCCAGCAGTGAAACGAGCAGAATCAGGCAAATTGAGAGTCTCAACCACATATTCACTTACTCCAGTGCCAGCAGAAATCCATCATCAAAAGCCAGAAAAACTTCGTCACCGTTTTTGCGGTCAGGCGGGGCACACTCTTTTACTGCCAGAATTGTCCCGTTTGCTTCACA
Source organism: Lentisphaerota bacterium (assembly GCA_015061685.1). Classification (GTDB taxonomy): domain Bacteria; phylum Verrucomicrobiota; class Lentisphaeria; order Victivallales; family Victivallaceae; genus UBA1784. The sequence continues at coordinate 35,207 of SUWD01000003.1, forward strand.
GAGCCATTCGCAACAGTCTCCGAGGAATGTCCCCTGCCTGACTGTCGCCTGAAATGCTCCCGGCGTACCGGCGGAAACGAAACGGATCCTCTCCGGACGGATCGCCCCGGCAACGGCTGAAGCGGAAGTTTTTGCCAGCTGAAATGTCCCGAAAGAAGTTTCCAGAGAATTACCGGAAATTTTGCCCTCAATGATATTCATATCTCCGAGGAATGTCCCGGTGAAACGATTCGCCGGGAAGTTGTAGAGTTCCCGGGGCGTGCCGCATTGACAGATACTTCCATCTTTAAGCACCGCCATCCGGTCTGCCATGCTCAAAGCCTCCTGCCGGTCGTGGGTGACGTAAATGGCAGTTTGATTTCTCTGCCGGCAGATACGGACGATCTCGCTTCGCATATTGTCTCTCAAACGGGCATCGAGGTTGGAAAGCGGTTCATCCAGAAGCAGTACCGCCGGACGCACGGCCAAAGCTCTTGCCAGAGCCACCCGCTGCTGCTGACCGCCGGAGAGCGACGGGACCTTACGACTGCCGCAATCACCCAATTGGACAGCCTCCAATGCCGAATTGACCTCGTCTTTCAGCTTCTGTCCGGATATTCCCATGATCCTCAAGCCGAAAGCGATATTTTCAAAAACCGTCAGATGCGGCCACAAAGCGTAATTTTGAAACATCATTGCCGCCTGCCGTTTCTCCGGCGGCAGCGAAGATATCTCCACTCCGTTGAAACTTATCGTACCGGCATCCTGTTTTTCCAGCCCGGCAAGGATCCGGAGCAAGGTCGATTTGCCGCATCCGGACGGTCCCAGGAGGAAAAACAACTCCCCGTCGGCAACTTTCAGCGACAATTCCCGCAGAACCGGCTTGCCGGGAACAAAACTTTTGCTGATATTTTTCAGAAATACTTCCGCCATAACTCAAAAACCTCCCGGATGAATACATCCATCTATATATTTAAGCTTTTCCGGTGAACGCAGTGTTGCCAGAATTTTGATCTCCAGCTGTCTGACCCTCTCACGGGTCAGGTGCAGCTTGCGGCTGATCTCATCCAACGGCTGTACCTGATTGCCGAAAAGCCCGAAACGCATAATAATGATCTGCTGTTCTCTTTCCGGCAGAGTGTTCAACATCTCCCGGAAACGGTCATACAATATCCGGCGGGCAAGTTCCTTTGCCGGTTCATAAGTTGATTCATCGGCGATAAGTTCTTCAAGGACGGAACCGTCTTCATCGCTGCCGATCTGGGTTTGCAAACTGATGGTCTGCATAGCCATTTTTCTTACGGCACTTATTCTGGCTTCGGGCAGTTCCATCTGGCGTGCGATCTCCCAGTTTTCCGGTTCTCTGCCGTGGAGCTGGAGAAAATTCTGCTCGGTACGCCGGATATTCTGGATCAATTTTATCATGTGCATCGGCAGCCGGATGACCCGGGATTGTTCAGCGATGATGCGGAAAATATAGTGCCTTATCCACCAGCTGGCGTAAGTACTGAATTTATAACCGAGGTCAAAGTCAAATCTTTCCAATGCCCGGAGTAAGCCGAGATTGCCCTCCTGGATCAGGTCGCTGAAAGGTATCCCCCGGTTGCGGAATTTCTGGGCGATACTGACGACCAGACGCAAATTTGCTTCGACCATGCGGTTGCGCAATCCGGCGAAAACTTTAGCCGCCTGACAGAGCTCAGCCAGGTGGACGGATAATTCATCCGGTTTCATAAGCAGTTTACCGGCAAGTAATTCTGATTTATCCTGTTCAACAGTGTCAAATGCTTCCGGCGGCAGGTTTTTGTCTTCCCAGCTGAAATCCGGGATCAGCATCCGGACGTAACCGCAAATGATATTCAAATACTCCTCTGCGACACCGACCTGAATACCGTACCGGGTCAGAAGTTTTGCCAGATTTTCCCTTAAAACAGAACAATTTTCCCCGGCGGAAAAAGCCTTTTCCAGATCATCAAGTGCAGCGGCGATCTCTTTACGCCAGGGAAGAAAGAATGACGGCGGCGGGAGTTTGCCGTTTTCAAAGGAGGAGGGGAGAAATAATTCCGTTAATTCCGATTCCCCGGCGGCACCTTTATCCAGCATCATAAGCATTTCTCTTGCGGTAAAGGCAAAACAACTGACTGCCCGGTGCAAAGCACCTGCGGAAAGAGCAAATTCACTGCATAAAGTTTGCTGCTCTTCCGGGGTGGGGACATCGAGCTGCCCCAGATGACGCAGATAGCTGTTGAGGGCCCCTGAATCACCGTTGCCGGATGGAATCGTTACTTTTCCCATGTTCTTCCCCCGCTGAATATCCGCTGCAATTTACCCAAATCATCCGGAGAAGTCAATTTCAAATTCCATTCACCGGATTCAACCAGTACCACCGGAAAGCCTGCCAGACGCATGATTTCAGCATCATCCGTGGGTACTTGACCCTGCAAAGATTCGCAGGCGTGCCGGTAATTTACAATATCAAATATCTGCGGCGTTTCCGCATGATAGACCTTATCCCGGGAAACCGGGAGCAGTATCATGCCGTTGTCATCAGCCAGTTTCAAGCTGTCAGCGACTTTGCCGGCGGCAACAGCTCCGCCGGTCTCTCTGGCTCTGGCGGCAACTTTTTCCAGCAGTTTTCCGCTTGCCAGCGGTCTGGCGGCATCGTGGATCGCCACCAGACCGGAAGATAATTCAAGTGCATCAAGTGCATTACGCACCGATGACACCCGGTCTTTGCCGCCGGGAACAAAGCGTATCTGACTGCCCGGCAGAAATTTTTCTGTCAGACAGCGGAATTCATCCAATGCACTTTCCCTTACGGCAACGACCATATTTCCGGGGGCGACAAACGGCAGAAAATTGCTTATACTGTGGAGAAATACCGGCATCCCTGCCAAATCCTCCAGCAGTTTGTCTTTCTCACCGTACCGCTGCGAACTGCCGCCCGCAGCGATGATCACCCCCAGATCGGAAATCATGATTTAATTGACCGCAGGACGGGCAATCACGCCGAGCGGATCGAAGTTGTCCGGGCAGAAACCATTGGGATTGTGACGGACCCAGCCTTCGGCGTATTCACAGAATCCGCAGAGTTCACCCATCGCTTTGGCACGGGATGCCATATCTTCCAGATAGGCGTCCATACCCTGACTCTCATCCAGCCACTGTTTCTGGGTCTGGTGGCAGTTGAGCATCTGACGTTTCAGCGGGATCGTGGAAGTGACATCCACGAAAATATCCGGAGTGACCGGACGGTTGAGCTGATCTTTCAGAGACAGCGGCAGAGAGTGATAGACTGCCACGTCGGTCATCACCGGCGGCACATCCTCAACTCCGCGGAAGTTGCCCATGCCGCGGCAGAAAGCGGCAGAAACCGCCAGACGTCCGGCATTGATGTGGTCTTCCATATAGTCGAAAGGACCGTGAGTAAGCACGATCTCCGGATCGACTTCACGGATGACCCGGACAACTTTGGTGAGCTGTTCGGTATTGTAGAATACCTCAAGGTCGTGGGTGATGGGAGCGTGGAAAATCGCTCCTGCCATCTCTGCCGCCGCTTTGGCTTCTTCCAAACGGCGGGCGGCGAGAGCACTGTGTCCGAGCATATTGCCGCCGAGAGCCCCGTCGGCAATATTCATGTAATGGATCTCATAACCCAGCTCTTTGAGCCGGATCAGAGTTCCTGCCATCATAAATTCAATGTCGTCAGGATGACTGGCAACTGCAATCGCTCTTTTAGCCATGATCAATGCATCTCCACGTCACAAACACCGAATCCGGGGCGGTAGAAGTTGAATACCACATCATCATGCTCGCTGAGCAGAGACATCGGGACGGCACTGTCGGCGATCTTCTGGGAGATCATAAAGGTGGTCAGACGCATACCGAAAGGATTGTCGTGATGACCGGGGTGCCAGATGGAGACGCGTTCGCTTTTCCAGGTCTGGACGGGACCGACGGTGAAAGCACGGCTGGGAACATTCTGGACGGTACCGCCGCCGGAGGTACGGGCATTCTGGATCAGGGTGATCGGGTGAAGCTCGACCAAACGGGTGCCTTTCTGACGGTATTCGGCAGGGGTCGGCGGATTGTCTTTGTAAGCACCTTCACGACGGACGGGGTCGTTGAAAGCCCAGTGTTTGGTCTCTCCCTGACCGCCCTGCATGATGAGACATTTTGCTTCGTCATAGGACTTCTCATAGGCAGCGATGTCGCCGTTGGGGAAGTGCATGTTTTCGGCGGGCATACGCAGTTCCGGACGGATGCGGGAGAAGCAGAGATCCCAGTCAGCTTTGGCGAAGCCGAGGGGGAAATCCATGCCGGCGGGAACATCACCGTCCAGAGCCCACTCGTCCATGCCCCAGAAGTGGGCATTTTTCAAGCTCAAACCGGTTTCGTTGACGATCTGGGCGACCAGCGGGAGCTGTTCGGTAGGACCGATAGGACCGCAGATACCGCAGGGATTGTCAGCGGTGGCTTTTTTCCAGCAGTTGATATATTCCAGAGCTTCGGCGCAGTAGAATTCCTGAAAGGTGTCGAAAAGGTTGATTTTGAAACCGGGACGCTCGAAACTTTTCAGATTGTCGATGTTGATTCTGGCGGCGGCGTCAAGGATCTCACGATCCAGAGTCGTATAATCCCACCAGTCGGCGGAAATTTTGGAATAAGCTCTCATTTTTCTCTCCTTTTGTTTGGTTGTTTTTGAGCAAAGCTTATCTGCTTGAAATATTGGCAATCACAGAACTATATCACCGAAGTTTATTTTTTGCAAGTTTTCCCGGCAAAATCTTTGATTTTTTCCGCCGAAATCATTATTCCCGGCTTCCCCGGAGTTACCGGATACTCTCCGGAGTGGCGGATTCCCGGCAGGAAAAGAGCCTGTTTTTGAGTGGTTCTCAAAACCGGATTGACGGGGAATGCGGCGATTTTCCGCTTGATCCGCAAATCTTTTATTTTTACAGCACTTTTTCTGCCGAATGGAACCATTTTTTCACCCTCCTCCGGGACTCCGATCTCCAGGATTTCCGGAAGTTCAGCAACATTGAAGCAGGCTTGATAAAGCGTGATATTTTCCGGAAGTTCCGTGATCATTTCTGCGGTAAAACGCCAACTGCCCCAGACAATGCTTCTCTTTTCTCTCCAATTCCAGAGGATCTTTTCCGGAAGTTCCCTGTGCGGATAAATCATGCCGCCTGAAAAGTGGAGGATACGTTTTTCATCCAGCATACATATTCCGCTTTTCTGATTTTCAACCATGTCGGCAAAGTGATGGATCGCACCGGCAGTCAGCGGAGAATCATCGTTGAAAAACTCTTTGCAAAGCAGCCGGAGCATCCGGCAGATCATCGCCTTGTCCCGGTGCAGATACCAGAAAGACTGCTCATAACGGTCATCGGCATTATTGTAATAATTCATTGCCGTTTCGTCAAGATATGCGGCATCGTATGCGAGATTTTCCAAAGTGGCAGCGACAGCCTTTTTGCCGCCGGAAAAAAGCCGGTAAAACTCCGGCAGGATCTTGTTCCTCAAGGCGTTGCGGGTAAAGTCACCGGATAAATTGCTGGAATCCACCGCCCACGAGGTTATCCCGTTTTCTTTCAGAAATTCCTCGATCTCACTGCGGGTGTGAATAAGAAGCGGACGGAAAAACTTCACTCCCCCGACGACAGAATACAACTGCATCCCGGTCAATCCCGAAGCATTGCTGCCTCTGCCGATACGGATAAATAAATTTTCGATCCGGTCATCAAGATGGTGACCGAGCAGCACGACCGGGTCGGAATAATTTTTACACAGTTCTTTCCATTTTTCCAGACGTGCCTGTCTTGCTCTGGATTCCAGATTGCCGCCGGGAGAGATATGAAGGTCGATTTTCAGAAATTTCACATTGAGTTTACGGGCAAATTTTTCTGCATTCTCTGCTTCCAGATCGGATTCCCTGCCCCGCAAATGGTGATTGAAATGCACGGCAAGCAATCCACAACCGGATTTTTCCGAACCCCGGGCCGCCATCAGAAGCAGTGCGGTACTGTCCGCCCCGCCGGAAAAACCGACCAGAAGCTGACCGTGAAAGTTTGAAAAAATTGAATAATCCATTTGCATTTATCCCTTATATGCTTTATAATATAGCGTTGCCACGCCGTTATGCAATAGTATAGACTGAATTTAAATATAAAATAATCACACGGAGTAATTGAATCATGGCTTATATCGTCGCTGCCACCGGCAATCAGCATAAACTTGCCGAATACGCCCAGCTGCTTGAGGGACAGAATATCGAACTCAAATCCCTCAACGATTATCCCGGCTATACCGAGCCGGAGGAAAACGGGACAACTTTCAAAGAAAATGCTTCCATCAAGGCCCTCGCCGCCTGCAAATATTGCGATGTTCCGGCATTTGCCGATGATTCCGGACTGGAGGTCGAAGCTCTTGACAACCGGCCGGGCATCCACTCCTCACGCTATGCCGCTACTGATACAGAACGCATTGCCAAACTGCTTAAAGAATTGGAGGGCAAAGAGAACCGCCGTGCCCGTTTCGTCTGTGTCATCGCCATTGCCGCCAACGGAGAAGTCATTGAGACCTTTGAGGGCGAAGTAAAAGGTACTATTCTCTCCGCCCCCCGGGGTGAAAACGGTTTCGGTTACGATCCCATATTCCAGCCGGACGGCTTTGACAGGAGCTTTGCCGAATTGACCCAGGAGGAGAAAAACCGGATCAGCCACCGGGCCAATGCTTACGCCAAAGCACTGGAATTTGTGGAAGATGAGATGTCAATTCTGGATGATGAATTCTGAAAATGGATCTTTCGCGACGGATCATCCGCACCTCCATTGACTGGAGCGGAAACGGTTTGACTTTGATCGATTTCCTCTCCGGGCGATTCACTTACCGCTCAAAAGAGGAGTGGATAACCCGGATAAATTCCGGAGAAATCACCCTCAACAACAAGATCGTGCCGCCGGAAACTTTACTGGTTCTGCACGATTGCGTGGAGTACCGCCCGGAAGATATCGAAGAACCTCCTGCCGATCTGGATTACCGGATCGTTTTTGAGGATGATTCTTTGCTGGTCATCGACAAGCCGGGGAATTTGTGTATGCACCCGGCAGGACCGTTTTTCAAACACACTTTGTGGCATCTGCTCTGTTCAAAATACGGAACCATCCACTTTGTCAACCGTCTTGACCGGGAGACCAGCGGGCTGCTTCTGGCAGTAAAAGAGCCGAAACTTGCCAAACAGCTTGCCAAAAGTGTGAGTTTCAAACGTTATCTGGCGGTGGTTCACGGTGAATTCCCCGAAGAATTACTCGCAGAGGGTTTCCTTGTTGACGCCAATTCGGTCGTCCGTAAAAAACGTAAATTCGTCAGTCAGATGCCGGATAATCCCCCCTTTGAGAGTGCAAAAACCGCCTTTGTCCGGCAAAAATATATCAACGGCATGTCATTGGTGGAGGCAACTCTTTTCACCGGGCGGATGCATCAGATAAGAGCGACGCTCTTTTCGCTGGGATTTCCGGTGGCAGGGGATAAACTTTACGGTCCGGATGAGAGGTTTTACTTGAAACAGAGTTCCGGAGAGTTGAGTGCTGACGACCGGGCGAAACTGCTCATTTCCCGGCAGGCTCTCCACTCGGCAGAGCTTGAATTCATCCATCCGCAAAGCAAAGAAAAACTTGTTTTCAATTCTCCGCTTCCTGCGGAACTGCAAAGTCTTCTGAAATGAAAGGATTTTTTTATGGACAACAAAGATACTGAATTATCTGCTGAACTCCAGATGAAACTGGATGAAGTGGAACGCAACGCCGCCAATGAAGAAGCAAAACAGGCCCGTTTCGATCTGGACAAAGCGAAAATAGTGGCTCTTTTATGTTTCGGACTGGCATTCACTTTGGGGATCGCCTTGCGGAAAGGGGCAGTCAATTCGCTGATTTTCGGCGTATTTCTGGGGGTTGCCGGTTTTGTTACTGCCGGATTTCAGAAAGGCAAAAGGAAGTGAAAAAACTTCTGCTGATACTTCTCTTTTGCCGCATATCCATGCTTGGGGGCATTACTCCGGAGCAGTTGAATAAGGTCCTCGGTGTCCCGCTGATCGGAAACAATGCCAAAGAGTGGACCCTGCCGGCTTTACAGCAGCGGGCAAAGATCCGCTTTTCCGGCAATGCCGGGAGATTTTCAGCAAAAATACGCTCCCGGATCGCCGGAGCGATGCCGGTTGAGATGATCGTTTACACCACCGGGAAAAATCAGCAGATAAAACGCATCTCCGTAATTTACGCCAATAAAGGTGATACCGGCAAACGCTATTCCAGCCGGATAAAAGAGGATAAACGCAATATTGATTCCACTCTGTCAAAGGTGCTGGGGCAAAGCAGACGCAATTCGTTCCAATCCGGTAATCTGCGGGTAAAAGCTGATATGTGGCACTCAAACTGTGCAGATATCTTTCTGGAGGTGAATAAAAATGACTTCACCATGCTTCATCTCATTCCTCCGGGAAGCGGTAAAAAAGCGAGCGGCAGCGGAGAAAAAGATTATTCCGGACATGTAAAACGCAATAAATTCGGTGATGTATTCATTCCCGATGTCCCCATGGTCGATCAGGGACCGAAAGGCTACTGTGTCCCGGCAACAGTGGAAAGAGTTTTTCTCTATTATGGAATTGCAATAGATATGCACCATCTCGCTGATATCGGCAACAGCAGCAGCGAAGATGGCACTGATACCGGTCAGATGCTCAAGGATATCACCCAAATACGCCGCCGTGCCGGATTGAAAATGGAACAGAATAAGTCTCTTTCCACCAAAACAGTCGCCCGTTATATCGACAAGGGTTATCCGCTTTTCTGGATAATGTATTCCACTTCCGGATTGGATAAAGTTTACAACTTCAGCCGCAAGAACCGGTCACAGGCGAAAACTCCGGATGAGTGGAAAAGAATGTTGAAAAAAATCTCCATTCCAGCCGATAATGAGGGGCCGCACATGTGTCTGATAATCGGTTATAACCGGGAGACCAATGAGATCGCAGTAAGCAATTCCTGGGGAGATGCCCATATCGCTCCTCTCTGGATACCGATGAAAGCCGCATCCAAAGTCTCCCGGGAAATTCTGGTGTTTATCCCATGATAACCTTGGAATTTCACTCCGGGACACTGGTTTTATCCGGTGTTGACCGCTTGCCGCAGGTAATTGAAAAGCTTGCCGTTTTTGATGACCGCACATCGCTTTACCGGGCAAGGGCGTGCGATTATGCCCCGATCATCATGGCTCTGCTCCGGGAAAAGATCCCCTTTTCCGACAATGCCCGCAACTATCAAATGCTTGATAATTTGACCATGAGGGAAAATATCACCCCCCGATATCATCAGCAGCAGGCATTGACCGCCTGGATCTCCGCCGGATGCCGGGGGCAGGTTTCCCTGCCCACCGGAGCCGGGAAAACCATTCTCGCTCTGCTGGCGATTGCTCATTTGCGGCGTCCGGCATTGGTTCTGGTGCCGACGATCGACCTGCTTACCCAGTGGTGTTCGACGATCGAACGCTTTTTCAACATCCGCTGCGGTATGCTTGGCGGCGGCAGCCGGGAGATCGGAGAGATCACGGTAAGCACTTATGATTCAGCATTGTTGAATATGGAATTTATCGGCAATAAATTCGCCTTTCTCATTGCCGATGAGTGTCATCATCTGCCCTCTCCGGAGAATCGCCTCTGTGCCGCAATGAGTATTGCCCCATTCCGATTGGGACTTTCCGCCACACTGGATGCCGGTGGGGAATACGCCGGGATAATGCGGGATCTGATGGGGGAGATATGCTGTGATATTTCCATAACCGACCTTGCCGGGAAGATACTTTCTCCTTACCGTGTGAAGCAGGTCAGAGTCGAATTATCCGGAGATGAGGCTGCCGCCTATCAGCACCACCGGCAGATTTACACCTCGTTTCTGCGTCGGGCGGCGATAGATTTTTCCCGGCCGGACGGCTGGAGCAGTTTTCTTATTGCCTGCTCCCGTTTTCCGGGAGGCAAGGAAGCTCTGCACAGTTTCATGACCCAGCGACACATAGCCAGAGCCGGGAAAGCCAAACTGAAAAAAATTGAAGATATACTCCGGTATCATCACGGTGAACAGATCATAATTTTCACTGCTGACAACGATGCAGCCTACACTATCGGCAGAGCATTTACGCTTCCGGTGCTTACCCACCATACCAAAGCTGCGGAAAGGAAGCAATTTCTCGACTTTTTCCGGGCGGGGAAATATCCGGTATTGGTTACCAGCAAAGTGCTTAACGAGGGAGTAGATGTACCGCAGGCTTCGGTGGGGATAATCGTTTCAGGCAGCGGCAGTGTAAGAGAGCATGTCCAGAGACTGGGCAGGATATTGCGTACCGCTCCGGACAAGGAACAGGCGGTGCTGTATGAATTGGTCAGTGCCAACACTTCCGAAGAATCCATCAGCCGCCGACGCCGGGAACACACCGCTTACCGCAAGGGGGGATCATGCTGAAAAGTGAACATTTGATCTGCCGGATAGCGGCACCTTATATCAAACCGGGATTCATTGATCCGTCGGATGCTCTGCTGCTGGATTTGAGCGGAGACCTGATAAATATTTACCGCAATGCTTTTGACAGCGGCATGAGCCGTCTGCAATTGGAGGAGCTGTCAGCTCCGCTGATCCGCCGCAGCGGAATGGTGAAAATTGCCGCCGGATTGAATAAGCTTTTGCTTGACCGCTGTGAATTTGCCGCCGCTGAGGAGATGGATTATACGGCTTTGCGGCAGAAGTGTTTTCTGCGATCGGCACAACTTCTCAAATCCGGGGATTTTTCTGCCGGAGATTTGCGTGGATGTTCACCGAATCCGGATATTTACGGCGATCTGCCGGATTTTGAGAAACTTGCCGTTTTCAAAGAGATCACTCCTGCAGCCTTGCTCAACCGCTACAATCTGGCACAGGCACAGGGATTGCTCTTTTACGCCGGAGAATTGACGCTGAAAATCCGCAAATGCGATCATGCCGATCTGCGTAAATTGCTCAAAGCGATAAAGTTTTTCCGCTTGCTTGCCCACTTTTCCACTCCGCAGAAAAATATGATGCTGATCAAAATTTCAGGTCCCTATTCTCTTTTCGGCCCGACAGCGAAATATGCTTTGCAGCTGGCAAATCTCCTGCCTGCCGTCGTCAATCTGCCGGAGTGGGAATTGACTGCCGCAATAAAATTCAAAAACCGTGACCTGACCTTGAAATTGTCTCCGAAAAACAATCTGGTTTCCCATTACAGCAATCTGGCGGCATATATTCCCGGAGAGATCCGGCTGTTTCATCACGCCTTTGCCGAAAAGGAGAGCCCGTGGCAAATCATCGGCGAAACGCCATTCATTGACGGCGGAAATCAGAAGATCGTATTCCCGGATCTCTCTTTCAGACACAAGGAGAGCGGAAAAGTTTTCCATGTCGAGCTTTTTCACCGCTGGCACGCCGGACAGCTTGAAGAAAGGATATCCATGCTGAAAAATCAGCCGCATCTGCCGCTGCTGTTGGGGATCGACCGCTCTCTTGTCAAAGACAGTGAAGCATTTGATGCTCTTTTTGCCGATGCTCCGCAGGTAAAAGAAAAGTGCTGGCTTTTCCGGGATTTCCCGGGAGTCAGCACCACGTTGAATCTCTTGAATAAAGCCCAAAAAAGATAGATGCCGAATTCATCTTCCCGCAGGGCGGTGATGCTTGCCAAAGCGTTTCATAACCTGCTGCAGATCCAGCCACGCATCTTTTTTTGCACTCTCCTGCCGGAGCAGATATGCCGGGTGAAATGTCGGCATTACGGGGATATTTTCGTAAGAACACCACTTGCCCCGCAATCTGGAAATGCCGCTTTCAGTTTGAAGCAGAGCTTTTGCCGCTACTGCCCCCAGACAGACGATAATTTCGGGGCGGATAAGGGCGATCTGGCGGTGAAGTGCCGGGATACATCTGGCAATTTCATCCGGAGCCGGGGCCCGGTTATCGGTCGGACGGCATTTGACGATATTGGCGATATATACCTCCTGCCGGGAGAACTGCATGGCGGCGATCATTCTGTCCAGCAGTTGTCCGGCTTTGCCGACAAAGGGTCTGCCCTGGAAATCTTCCTCCGCTCCGGGAGCTTCGCCTATAAACATAAGTTTTGCCTGCGGATTTCCCTCTCCGAAAACCACATTCCGTCGTCCGGTACAAAGCTGGCAGTTGCGGCAGTTTATCATTGACTGACGCAGAGTTTCCAGATCTCCGGCACCGGGATCATTTACTGCCGGAGCCGGAGGCGGCACAACCCTCTCCTGCCGCGGCGGCGGTGGTAATGGCGGTGCTGCTGCTGCCGGAGTTTTATCTGCCGGCAAAGGCATCTCTTTTTGCGGCATTGCGGAAAAGAATTGCCGCATTTCCTCATTTTTGGCAAGTTGACCGGGATATTTTTTGCCGTTTTTTGCCAAAACTTCACATATCTGCTCGAAAAATTCCGTCATATTGCTGATAATAACTTTTATTTTTGCATTTCGTGTACTATATTAATATAGATGCCATACGGGCAAAATAAAAGCAGTTCCGGCAAAAAAGCCGCAAATTAACAATTTTTGGAGAGAAAAAATGAAAGTAGTCGTTGCGTATTCCGGCGGTCTTGACACTTCCGTGATCGTCAAATGGGTCAAAGAGACCTACAATGCCGAGGTTATCTGTTACTGTGCCGACGTCGGTCAGCAGGAAGAGCTGGACGGCCTTGAAGCCAAAGCTATCGCCACCGGTGCAAGCAAATGTATCATCGACGACCTCAATGAAGAATTTGCCCGGGATTTCATCTTCCCGATGCTCCAGGGTGAAGCCATCTACGAAAACAACTACCTTTTGGGTACTTCCATCGCCCGTCCTCTCATCGCCAAACGTCTGGTCGAGGTCGCCAAAGCCGAGGGTGCCGATGCCATCTGCCACGGTGCCACCGGTAAAGGAAACGATCAGGTGCGTTTCGAGCTGAATGCCGCCGCTATCGATCCTTCCATCAAAATTATTGCCGCATGGAGAGATCCCAACTGGCACTTCACCGGCCGTATGGATATGATCGAATATGCCAAAAAACACAATATCCCGGTCACCGTTTCCGCAAAAAAACCGTACAGCATGGACCGCAATCTGCTCCATATCAGCTTTGAAGGCGGTATCCTGGAAGATCCCTGGAACGAATTCCCCGAAGATATCGCTGTCATGACCGAGCCGCTCTCCAAAGCTGCCGATACTCCGGATGATGTGGTCATCACCTTTGAAAAGGGTATCCCGGTCAAAATCGACGGCAAAGAGTACAGCCCCGCCAATATCATGCGTACCCTCAACGCCATGGGTAAAAAACATGCTGTCGGCAGAATCGACATCGTGGAAAACCGCTTCGTCGGTATGAAGTCCCGCGGCGTTTATGAAACTCCCGCCGGAACCATCCTGCAGGCTGCCCACCGCGGTCTGGAAGAGATCACCCTCGACCGTGAAGTCATGCATTTGCGTGACAGTTTGATCCCCCGCTACGCGGATATGATCTACAACGGTTTCTGGTATGCTCCGGAAAGAGAGATGCTTCAGGTCATGATCACTGAAAGTCAGAAATTCGTTACCGGTGATGTCCGGGTCAAGCTCTACAAAGGAGCCTGCCATGTTACCGGACGGCGCAGCGAATACAGCCTTTACGACGATGAGATCGCCAGTTTCGAAGGTGCCGAAGTTTACGATCACAAAGATGCTTCCGGCTTCATCCGTCTCAACGGTCTGCGTCTGCGGGTTCTGGCACGCAGCAAGCAGAAACGCTACTGAGCTTTTTTGAGCGGCACGTCAGCTTGACGGGAAGATTATAAGCTTCCTGTCAGAGTGCCGCAGATAAATTGCCCCGGCAGGGTACTGCAGTGCTGTGCCGGGGAATTTTTGTTAAAAAAGGGAAAAGATTTGCCATGAGCGTTGAAAGGATCCCCCGTCTTGCCCGCCGCCTCGGTATTCCGCAGGAAAAAATACCGTTGCTGCAGGAGGCTCTCACGCACCGGACTTATGCGGTCGAACACCGTTTGGATTATGATAATCAGCGTCTGGAATTTCTCGGAGATGCGGTATTGGAGATAATTCTTACCGAATACCTTTTCCGGCGTTATCCGGAACTGCCGGAGGGTGATCTGACCAAGATCCGTTCCGCACTTGCCTGCGAAAATACCCTTGCTGATATTGCCCGTTCACTGGAGCTGGGAAATTGTCTTTTGATCGGAAACGGTGAAAAAGGGTGCGGAGGATTCGACCGGGATTCGACGTTGTGCGATCTTTTTGAAGCGGTATTGGGGGCGTTGTATCTCTCCTGCGGCATGGAACGCACCCGTGATTTTGTCAATTCACTTTTCAAGAATGAGTTTGCCGACCCCAAGGAACTTCTGAATACTCTCAATCCGAAAGGCCGATTGCAGGAGTTTTCCCAGGGAAAGTGGCGGAAAACTCCGGAATATCATCTTTTCCGCAGCGGCGGACCGCAGCATGCACCTTTTTTTGAGGTGGAAGTCCGGGTCGACCGTTTCTGTGCCATGGGATACGGCTGCAGCCGCAAGAATGCAGAGATCAGTGCCGCAGCGGCAATGGTGAGATTTTTTGTTAAACACTTTAATTTTTAGATAATGTCCCAAATTTTGTGAAACCCCAGCAGGAGCTTATAAACAAACATTTCTGTTAACGTACGGAATATGTAACATAAGTTGTGATTTGTCAACCTGGCAAACACGGGTTCGATCCAACCGGTGGTGCATTGCGGGAAAGATTTTTCACAAAAAATGAGACAATAATAATTTTTAACCGGAGGTAAGATTATGAGAATCATTGGTCTTGGTACTGACATTGTGGAAATTTCACGGATCAAAGCGGTATTGGAAAAATTCTCCGGCAGATTCCATGACCGGGTTTATACCGAAATGGAACTGATGCTCGGAGAGAGCAAAAGCGGTCATATCGCCTATTACGCCGGACGCTGGGCCGCCAAAGAAGCCGCCGCCAAAGCTCTGGGATGCGGGATCGGGGAAAATTGTGCCTTTACTGATATTGAGATCCTCAATGATGATAACGGCAGACCGATTTTGACCTTTTCCGGTGCCGCCGCCAAATTTGCTGAATCACTCAACGTAAGCGAAGTAAAACTCTCCATCAGCCACGAAAATCACTACGCAGTTGCCACGGTGATCATTTGCGGTGAAGATAATTAATGGTCATTGAGAGTAATCTCGTGCCTTGCTCCGCAATCCATCCGTCAGCAGTCTCCGCATAGAAAACCGGGATGCCCTGACGACAGGTCAAAATTCCAATACGGAGGGAGTGAATCCGGCAACTTTTTTGGCTTTTGCCATAGTTTCGACAATGGCGACACCGTCTGCAAGAGTTACCGGATATTCACCTTGACCGGTAAGGGCCTGATAAAGATAGTACCACATGGTATCAGGATAGGTATAGCCTTTGCTCCAATCTCCCTCGACCTGATCGAGTTTCTTTCCTCTCTGGAGGACATGACCGCGGGTTTGGACGATAGGTCTGGTCTCCTCAATGAATTGCAGATTTTCATTGGGATTGCCGTAAACCAGCGGGAAATTTTCTTTTACTCCATCCAGCCGGGTGAATTTCACTTCCGGCTTGAGGTAACGCAGTTTCATCTCTTTGCCGGTATTGTCGATGACCAGAGAACCTCTTTTTCCCCAGATTTCGTAGAAGTGACCGGGGATAGTGGAAATGGTGGAAATTTCAAGGTCGATGATCCGGTTGTTTTCGCCGGTGAGGATAAGTTTCACCTGATCTTCGGCATCGCCGCCGCCGATGTGGTGCTGGAGTGAACACCAGATATCTTTTACCGGAGAATTGAGCAGCTGCAACGCCTGATCAACGAAATGCGGTCCCCAGTTGTTGAATAATCCGCCGTGACACTCTGCGAGGGTCTGCCAGTCACATCTCCGCACAAAACCGGGATGACGGTAGATTTTTACCATGGCGATCTCTCCGAGAATGCCGGAATCAATGACCTCTCTGATCTGGACGAATGCCGGTTCAAAGCGGCGGTTGCACCGCAGAAAGATTTTGCCGGGATATTTTTTATCAGCTTCCAAAAGCTGACTGACCTGCTCCATATTTACGGCAAACGGCTTGTCGATGACCGCCATTTTTCCGGCTTCCAGCACTTGCATAGCGTGAGGGACATGGTCGCCGTTTCTGGTGGCGATGGTAATAATATCCAGAGAATCATCTTTGAGCATCTCTGCCAATGAGGAATAAATTTTTGCATTGGCAAAAACTTCCGGCAGATTTTCCCGGCGGTCAGCGGCATGATCGCAGGCGGCGGCGATTTCAAAAAAGCCGGGGAAAAGTGCCAATTCCGGGCCGTGCATGAATCTGCCTGCTCTGCCCAGTCCGAGAATACCGACTCTGAATTTCTTATCCATAAATATTTTCTTTCTCTGCTTATCCGGCAACGCTCCAGCGGATCTCTCCACCGCAAATGGTCATTGCCGGAGTAAAGTTTTCATCAAGGACAGCTATATCAGCGAGATATCCGACCCGGATCTCGCCGCGTTTGCCCAGATCAAGAGTCCGGGCCTGATTCGATCCGGCCGCTTTGACGGCCTGGGCAAGGGGCAATCCGGTAACTTTTACCAGATGTTTCAGCCCCTCGTAATAACGCAGAGTACTTCCGGCAACAGTGACGCCGTCGCTTAAAGTTGCTTTGCCGTTTTTGACCAGTACCGGCAGACCGCCAAGCGAATAGTCTCCGTCAGGCATACCGGATGCCCGCATAGCATCGGTAATGATCATCATTTTTTCAGCCGGTTTGTTTTTGGCGATCAGCCGGAGCATTTTTTCTCCGAGGTGGATACCGTCGCAAATCATCTCCAAAGCGACATCATCATTGAGCAGACCGGCACCGACCAGACCGAAACGCAGATGGTGCAGCGGCGTCATGACATTGCAGAAGTGGGTGAGATGTTTCATCCCGGCAAGGCGGCAGGCTTCAAATTCTTCTTCAGTTGCCTGGGTGTGTCCTCCGGAAGCCATGATCTGCCGTCTGGTAAGTTCGGCAGTGAATTGGGTACTGCCGGGCAATTCCGGCGAGAAAGAGACCTTTTTTACCGGAAAAATAGTATTAAGACGGTCAATGAGTCCGATATCCAGCGGCTTGAGGTAAGCCGGATTCTGGGCTCCGGCACACGGCGGATTGAAAAAAGGTCCTTCCAGATGGAGGCCGAGGAGATTGGCTCCATCTTTGACATTCCTATGATATTCAACGGCATTGCGGCAAACTTGGACGAGGTCTTCTTCCGGCAGAGTAAGCGTGGTTGCCAGAAAAGAAGTCACTCCGTCTTTGAGCTTATCTCTGCCGATAACGGTAAAAGCTTCGCTCTCCTGATCGCAGAAATCATAACCGGAGCGGCCGTGACAATGGATGTCAATAAATCCGGGCAGGAGATTTTTCCCGTCCAGATCCAGAATTTCTCCGTCAAATTGCGGAGCATCCCCCATGCCGACAGCAGTAATGGTATCATTCTCAACGATCACATATCCTCTGGCGATATCCACATCCGGGGATATGATACGGCAGTTTTTAAGCAGTTTTTTCACAGGCAGTCATCCAGATTGATTTTATCCGCAGTGTAGATGAATTGGAAATCCGGATGATCCAGCAGATAAGAAGCCGGTAATTCCGGAGTGGCACGGCGGTCGGTGAACATCTTACGCAAAGGTGCTTCCTGTTCGGCGAAACACGCCAGGAGCAGCTCTTTTTTCGCCTTGAGGATCGGCTTCATGCCCATCGTGGCAGCGAAATGCGGAACCAGTGAAGCATCTCCATTGGCGGTGACTTTGGTATTCTGATCGATCGTGTCCTGCGTCAGCGGCAGGACACGGGTGGGAAGAAGACCAAAATTTTCAACAGAAATTTCAGATTCTTTCATCGGCTCATTGAAAGCGATATGCCCGTTGAAACCGATCCCCAGCAGCTGCAGATCCAATCCGCCGCAACGTTCCAGAGCCCGGTCAAATTCTTCAGCACCATCCGGAGATGGAAAGTGAGCATTAACAGGGGTGAATCCCAATGCCGGATCAAAGCGGGAAAAGAGCTTTTCATTCATGTATTTGAAGTAGCTCAACGGATGATCTGCCGGGACACTGTTTTTTTCGTCAATGGCATATTCATCGAGGTTCCAGGTGTGGAGCAGTGAAAGATCAGCTTTGACAGCGTTGAGTTTTTCCGCTAAAATCCGGTAAAGCGTGATCATGGTATTGCCGGTGGCAAGACCGAGATTGCAGGGTTTTCCGGCGAGCAGTTTGGGGGCGATGACATCAAAAATGATATCAGCACCCATTTGGCTCATTACATCATAATCGGGTACGGCAGAAACTTTCATAGTATTAAAAATCCTTGATTACAGCAATGGTAAGATTAATATCTTCGATCTGTTCAGCACCGCTGATCTCTCTTTCAATAATCAACGCACCTGTGTAATTTTTTTCTTTCAAAGCACCTAAAAAAGCGTCGGCATTGACTTCTCCGAGACCGAAACGCACCTCTTTACCGGTGGTTCCGGGTTTTTCCGGAGCGACAGCATCTTTGATGTGGACACAGCGGACAAACGGCATAAGTTTATCCAGAGCCGCCAAGGGCTGATCCGTATTGTAGATCACCAGATTGGCGGGGTCGAAATTTATGCCGATATTGTCAGCGGATAATGCGGAAATGAATTCCAGCAATTCGTCGGCACTCTCCTGCCCGGTCTCCAGAAGCAATTCCTGATCTCTGGCGGCAAGAAAGGCGAGGAAATAACGCATTTCATCGGCAAACTGTGCGTAACTTTCACTGTCCGGCTGCGGCAGGAAGCCGATATGTACTGCCAGAGTTTTCACTCCCAGTTCCAATGCGAGATCAGCGATCATGCAGCTGCGGAGCATTCTTTGGGTACGCAATTTTTCCGGAACCAGTCCCACGGTATCCGGACCTTTTTCCACACTCCACTCCTGTCCGGGAAAAGTGAGCCAGACGGCGAGACATTCAGCACCGCACTCTTTCAGAGCCAGAGCAAGTTCCTGCCGCAATGAAGCGGATTTTTCTCCGAAAAGCAGTGCATCGTATATTCCACCGAGCTGGATGACCGGGAGCGAAAGATTTTTTACCGGAGCAAGCGAATCAGCGGCACTTTTTCCCGCTGACAGTCTTGCGACCATGCCGATCCGGTTGACCGGAAAAACTGACATGAGCTGACTCCTTATAATTCAACGATCTGATTGGTCTGTGCCGAGCGGACCATCGCATCGGCAACGGCAAGCGACCTCAAACCATCCTCGATCCCCGGCATGAAATCGAATTTTTTACCCTCGACCATGGAGATGAAGTTGGAAAGCTCATTGACAAAACCGTTTCCGGTGCTGGCATTGTTAACTCCGGCGGAGGCGGCTTTTTCGTCAATTTTGATAACTTCGCTGTTCTGTCCGAGGATATGCAGTGTCAGATCCGGGGCTCCGGTCATGATGAGAGAACCCTTTTCACCGCAGATCTCCATACATTCACCGCTTCTGCCGGTACGCCACCAGGTACACATCAGATTGAGAATGACGCCGCTTTCATAGGTAATGGTGCTGGAAACGTAGTCGGCGGGCAATTCCTGTGCCGGGTCAAGCATGATGCTCTGGGCGTAAACCCGTTTGGCTTTGCCGAAAAACCAGTTCGCCAGATCGACATGATGAGCGAGCATATCAAAGATGACGCCGCCGGATTTTTGGAAATCGGTGAACCAGTCACCGTACTGACGGACGAATCCGCCGAAAGGCAGGTCGATATTGGCATAGCGGATTTTGCCCAAGACTCCGGAGTTGATGATCTCTTTGGCTTTCTGGGTTTTCAGCATGTGCCGGCGGACGAATCCGATTGCGAAAGGCTTCTGATTTTCAGCGATCAAATCAGCGGCTTCCTTGCCGTCGGTGACGAGCCGGGTCAGGGGTTTTTCACAGAATACCGGTTTTCCGGCTTTTTTGCCTGCCCGGATGCCTTCGATATGGCAGTAAGTCGGACTGGAAATAATAATAGCATCGACCTCCGGATGCTGTGCCAATTCATCTGCTGAATTACAGATGACCGGGCCATATTTTTCCTGCATGGCTTTTGCCGGGGCTTCTGCGATATCATACACCGCAGTCAATTTGGCATTATCCAGAACTTGGATGCTGTCAGCGTGTACTTTGCCGAGTCTTCCGGCACCGATGATTCCGAATCTTATCATTTTTATTTCTCCATTATTTTGCAATGATAAAGTTACACTTGGAATATAATTCCAATGCAGGCAAAACGCAAGTGAAAATCATGATAAAACAAGAAAAAAAATGAAACGGAATGAAATCTTCTCATCCTGTTTCAAAATTTTGAGAAAAAGCGTATTTCTTACCGGAAATCTTCCGAGCGTGCCGGAATACCGTTTTCTTCACAGTAGCGGTCAAAAAGACCTCCGGCTGATTTGTACATGCTGTGAGGACTTAGGAAGTGGGAGAACTCAAAAGTGATGGCATTTTCTATACCGGCTTCTTCGGCGGCTTTCAGTTTCAAGCGGAGTTTTTCCCATTTGATCGGCAGGAAGTCGATCGGCATATCCCTATCGAAACTTTCACTGTTTGTCCAGCACTCAATGCCGTTTTCATTGCAGAGTTTTTTGTTTATTTTGAGGAATGTCGGGAGCAATTCGATCTCCACATGGCCATCCTGGAATGCGACGATATCCACGATGCCTTTGATCTTTTCCATATTGTTCCGCCACTCTGCCTCGTGCTGTTCGGGGGGGATGGTTTTACCGAGTTTGACCATCTGTGCATTGTACGCTTTGGCCCCTTTCATGCCGGGTGAAATCATGATTTTGACTCCGGGCATACGGCTTTTGAGCATGGTTCCCAATTCCCGGTAACAGGTGGTTGCGGCGGGGTTTTTACCGGCGATCTCCTGGGAGAGATACCAGCCCTTGAATGCCTTGCGTTTACCGTAACGGTCGATGATCTCCTCGCAGACTTTACGCATCATGGCGACTTCGGGGACGACCTGATAATCCGGTTCCCACCAGGGGTGTCCGGAATCATAAGTACCGCAGAAAAAGTCCATTTCATACTTTTCTGCCAGTTCGAGGAACATATCCAGCAGGTCCACGGGAGGGCGGAAACCGCTTTTTTCTTTCAACAGCACTTCGGAGGGGAAGGTCATCCAGCGTTTCCAGCCGCATCTGATCAGGATAACGGTGTTGATCCCGAATTTTTTCATTGCTGCGAAGTCGGCATCCCACTCTTTTCTGCCCCAATTCTGATGGGGGATATCGTGGCTGATCTCATCCAAAAAAGTTCCGGTAATACGCATATTATGGCAAAGTCCTTTTATAATTGCACAAAAAACTACGGCACTTAAAGTAAACGCAGTAATCGGAAAAATCAACCCTGCTTGTGATTAAGTGCCGAAAAAAAGGTAGGTCATTGACCTGCAATGCTGAATGACATGCAGGTCAATTTGTGCAGAATACGGATTATTTACATTCCGCAAGCAGCCGGGAGGCGAAAAGCAACGCCCGGGGAACATGGAAAAAGGTTTTCCACTTGCCGCCTTTGAGCGAATGGGTGACTTCGCCGCGGCGGTTGCAGTAGGCGAACCACTCGCCGTATTCCGGATCGGGATAGTGGCTCCAGGTGAATTCATCGACCTTTTTGAACCAATTGGCGAACTTTTCATCTCCGGTGGCTTTATAAGCATGGAGACAGGCGAGAGTTGCTTCGTTGTGAACCCACCAGAGCTTCATATCGTGCTGGAGTTCGAGGTGGGGTTTGCCCAGAGCATCCATGAAGTAGAAGATGCCGCCGAATTCCTTGTCCCAGCCGAAGTCAAGGGTATTGGAGATGATCTTTACGATAGCTTTGATCTTTTCTTCAGAACCGGGGATGCCGGTAAGATAATTGAGCAGGAACCACATTGCTTCCAGCACATGTCCCGGATTCATCTGTCTGCCGATGCTGCTGTCCAGATCCGGTTTGTCGCTGTCAACGGGCATATTTTCAAAGACCAGACCGAATTCACCGGAGTAGAATTTATTGAGAACCATATCCACAGCAGTATCCATGGCGGAATCAAATTCACTGCTGTTGAGACACTCATTCATGATCAAACCCAGATTGGCCATCATCATGTAATGTCCCAGCGAAAGATAAGGAGTTTTGCCGGAAAGACTTTTGTTCCACTGCAAAGCACTGTTGCCGCTTTTTGCCCGGGTGAGATAATTATTCATTGCTTCGACAGCGGCGTCGGCGTGGCGTTTGTCGCCGGTGATCTTGTAGAGTTTGACACCGCCCATAGCGGCGAAGCAGTCGGAGAAAAGACTGTAGGGAGCCATTGCCGGGACACCCTGACGGTTGAGGGCGAAATAATATTGACCATTCTCATCTCTGCCGTGCTTGTAGAGGAAGTCAAAACCTTTGACGGCGATATCGATGTAATTGTCGTTTTTATATCCGGCAAGATACAATTCAGCGAACATGTAAACGATACGCCACTGCATCCACATATATTTGGTGGTGTCATAGACCGAACCATCCCGGTCAAGACTGGTGAAGTAACCGCCGAATTCCTTATCGACGCAATTTTTTTCCCAGAAGGGAACGACGGAATTCATCAATTCATTTTCGTATTTTGCCGAAAGAGCCTGCCAATCCATAATTTTAAACCTTTCTTTTTTGGTATTTGTACTTGTACATACTATACTGCTTTAAGCGGAGTAAATCAAGATTAAGTGGATAATTTTCCTTTCTGCGGGTTGAAAAATTCTGATATTTGCCGTATATTGATAGTGCAGAAAGGAGACTTGCAGTTATGGAAATCAGAGAATTGAATCCGGAGAGTTTCAAAGAAGCTTTGTTGCAGCCTGAAACCCTCATCGACTTTTACGCCACCTGGTGCGGTCCATGCCGCAACATGTCACGGGAATTGGAGAAATTTGCCGCTATGTACCCCCGCATCACCATCGGCAAGGTCAATATCGAGAGCGATGAAAACCGGGAATTGATCGATTCCCACGATGTTTCCACGATACCTTCGCTTTTCTTTTTCCGCGACGGACAGCTTATCAAACACCTGACCGGCTTTTTCCCCGCCCGGGAACTGGCGAAACGGCTTGAACTTGATTGATACGCAGAAAGGATGCCTGAAAATTATGGAAAAATCACGATCCGCTGTTTTGAAACTGGTAATCGCCATCGCAGTTGTTGTGGTGATCGCAGTAATCGCAGTACTGGTGATGATCGGCAAAAGTGAAGATACTCCGGCTGTCGCCGCCGAAGAAAAAGCGGCTCTTGCCGGCAATATCCAGCTGTTGATCTTTGAAAGAGATCTTGCCGCCGCCAGAGCAAGAGGAATGGTTTTCAGCGATGACGGCAGAACTTTGCTCACATGTACGGACAAGAATATCACAGAAGCGGTTATCCCTCCCTGTGTAAGTGCCATCGGCACCGGAGCATTTGCCAACTGCGGCAAACTTTACAAGGTGGATATCCCGGCAAGCGTCAATGTCATCGGAGATGGAGCATTTATGAATTGCCGCAGTCTCCATGCGGTCAGGATCCCGGAAAATGTCAACACCATCGGCACCGGAGCATTTGCCGATTGCCGTAATCTGCGGGATGTGACCATCCCCGCCGGAGTGGAAAATATCGGAGCGTGGGCATTTGCCAACTGCTGGAATCTGGAAACGCTCAATATCCCCAAAACTCTGGAACTTGCCAAAGTGGGCAACATCCCTCCGGGGTGTACCGTCAAGCAGAAATAAGACAAAACAACAGGGGCTGCTGCAAACTACATTTTGCAGCAGCCCCTTGATTATACCGTATGATTTGAATTACTTCTCATTCTCCGTGAGGGAGAGGATCGTGCGGTAATCAGCGATTTCCAGCAACGCACTCTTGACCTGACGGATCTTCCAGTCAAGATGCCAGTGATCGCCGACGTATTCCATACTCGGTTCCCAGCCGAGGCGGGAGTCGAGAGCGACATAATTCATCGCTTCACGGGCATTTTCGATCTCCTCATAAGCGAGAGCTTCGATCTTGTCCAGAATTGCCAGACCCTCTTCGGCGGTGGTGATATTCTGGATATCCCGGTTGAGGCAGTACCACTTTTTCATATTGAAGCAGGTCTGCACCGCAGTCCGGATGAATCTGCCCAGATTCAGCTCTCTTTCCAGCACTTCCTTGCGTTTTTCCGGAGCTTCAGCGAGAGCTTTTTCGTAGAGGGCAAGACCCTCGTCCCAGAGACCGAGGAAAATTTCCAGCCCTTTCAATTCGTTGGGATAACGCAACGCACCGGGCAGCTGGTTGATATTTTCGTAGGGCTGATAAAGAGTTTTGATGATCGCACTGCCGAAGTGTGCTTTGGGATCGGCAGGGAAAGTGATCTCTTTCTTGCCCATAACACGGGTGATATTCGGCTGGAAAATAAAGGGATAGGCGGCTCCCACCCGGAGCGGTCCGTACTGATCTTCATTGGTTGCCGGCAGATAATCAAAAGCATCGCTCCACTTCTGCCACGCCGCCAGAAGATTTTCAGCTCCTTTTCCGGCACGGCGGTTGGCGATAACTTTGAGATATTCGTCCAGATCGCACTGAGGAGAAGTGAAATAGGCTTTGCCAAGTTCAGTAATGACCGACGGGAACCAGCCGTAGTGGTGATTGTCGTAGAAGGCATTGAGATTGCACTCTCTGCGGAAACGGTCAAGCTCTTTGAAACGGACGATCCAACGCTGCGGCACCGGGACGTATGGAATAACACCGATATCCCAGGTAAGTCCGCCGGTATTGGCAGTAGCCAGCAGCGGAATACCCAATTCAGCGGCGGCTTTGCACTCACTCTCAAAGTAATAGCCAGGTTTCGCCGCCACGATGGAATAGTCCATGACTCTGGTCAGCTGACCGAAAGGACAAACTTTGGAGAAAATGTCGTAAGTGACCTGAATGGTGATGCCTTCGGGGAGATTCTCCAGAAATCTTTTACGCAGTTCCAGCTCCGTCCAGCCCCAGTTGTAGGTGTTGAAAATGATTTTGGCATCGGGAATGGCTTTGCGTACAGCATCCCGTACCCGGGTCAGAAATGCCGGATAGTCGGTGCAGGGCCACCAGCCCGGACAGGGACGGACATCACGGATACCGTCAATGAAACTGTCCATATTGCGTTTGCCGCTGGTTGCCGGGTCTTTGCTCGGGAAAATGGCACTTTCACCGACGAGCATCACACCGGCAACGTCCGGATGTTTCTCCAGCAGTCTGGTATAAACTTCTTCAAAGAACTGCACCGCATCCTCATCATCGGGATGTTTGAAACTGGGCAGATAAGCGTAGAGATAGACTTCAATATCATATTTGGCGGCACGCCGGACAAGGTCGTTGAAATCCAGCACACCGATATTGGTCTGATTGGGGCCTTTGCAGAATACCGCCACGGCATCAAATCCGGCATGCATCATGGCGTTGAGGTGAGAATCGGGGAAAAGTTCGATACCCCAGCCGGAGTGGACGATACGCGGAGTGATAAGTTTTTCCCGGCAGATGCTGCCTTTGGCAAGGATCGCACCGCCGCGCAGATTGCACTGATCCTCCAAATAGACTCCGCCGCGGCGGATGCCGCCGGGTGAAGAAGCGGTAATGGTGATTTTGTTTTCAGCGACAGTCAGCTCAAAAGCACCTTTGGCAAGTTTTGAAGCAGGATCCAAATCAAGGACGATCGCCGGATCACCGGAATTTTCGACGTGGACATAGATGCCCTGGGAAACTTTGAAGTAATCTTCCAGATCTTTGGCAGTTTCGAGGATTGCCGCCGGAGCATTATCCGGGCATACGATCCGCCATGCGGGGGTGATTGCGACCTCGTTTTCCTGACACGGGATATCGGAATCATTCATCAGAGGATGGTGAACGATGTCGATCCGCTTGCGGAAATCATAATTTTTTTCCGGTTGAAGCATTTTTTTGATCCTTTTTCAGTTTTGGTATCTTTAATTGACCGTGAAAATTTTTCTCTGCTGCCGATCCGGCACGCAAGTATGCGAACTCCGGATCCGGAAGTAATATACACCCGGCAAAAAATTTTTCAATCGTTTTTCCGTCAGCAGAATGATATTTTTAACATTTTGTGCGATCTTACAGCAGTTTGAAACTTCCGAGAAAAAGTTCCCCCTGCCGGACAAGCTCTTCATCCCGGTAATCCTTTTCCCTGCCACGCTGACTCCAGGCGACGAAATAGAGGAAGTTCTCCGGGTCTTCCGGACAGGGAAAGACGATAGTGGTCTGGATCATGAAAATCTCTCTGCCGGTCTCTTTTGAGACGCAATAAACCCGGATCGCCGGTTGTCCGGCATAGGTGATCTTCTCAAATTTCTGCTCCATGATTTTTATCCGGGTACGGGGAACTTCACTGAAAGCCTTCTCTGCAAATTTGAGCAGGCCATCCTGCGAAGTATCTGCCAGAGAGTAGGCACGGCGGTAAACGGTTCCCATAGCTGAATGATTCTCCGCTATCGGCAGCATGGAACGCCACACCGCTTTTTCCGGAGCATTTTCCGGCTGATAGACCCGGAATCCGGCTTTTT
Organism: Lentisphaerota bacterium; assembly: GCA_015061685.1. GTDB lineage: Bacteria > Verrucomicrobiota > Lentisphaeria > Victivallales > Victivallaceae > UBA1784. Next base: position 61,854 of record SUWD01000003.1, read on the forward strand.
CATCCCAGTTGAAAGCAAATTTTTTGTAACGGATCTCCCGGCATCCGTCAGATTTGATGTAATTTATTCCTCTGCCGTCCTTTGCCAGAGGAGCAAAAGAACTGCCGATATTCACCACCGTACTGCTGCACCCGGCAAAGAACAGAAGTGCCGCCGGAAAGAAAAATTTTTTCATGGTAAACCTGATTGATAATGTCCCGAATTTTGTGAAACCAGTAACAGGAGCTTATAAACAAATATTTTTGTTAACGTATAAAACATATCACATAAGTTGTGATTTGTCAAACCGGCAAGCACGGGTTCGATCCAACCGGTAGATGCAGTGTGAGGCAAGGTCGCAGACAAATCAAGGCGGATGAGCAGGAGTGTACTATCCGTACATGACTGCGAAAACGTCCGCTGATTTGCCAGGAGATTGCCCGCAATGCACCACCGCAGGAAAGATTTTTCACAAAAAATGAGACAATAACACCTGATTTGCTATTGCAATTTATAACCGCTTCCGGCATTTATCAGCCGGAGTATTGAATCATCGGCATTTACGGAAGAAGATACCACTTCACCGACGACCAGAGGACAATTTCCCGGACGGTATTCTGTGACCAGACGACACTCAAAATTGGCGACTGCATCGGCAAGCAGCGGCACACCGACCGCCTTTGCCGTCTCAAATGCCAAACCGGTTACTTTGCCCTTGTCGATCTGATGTCCGTGATTGGTTCCGGCGAAAAGCACCTCTTTTGCCATCGCCTGCGAGGGGTAGGCAATGACAAATTCCCGATTCTCCCGGATCAATTCCAGCGTATAAGCCGGATCGTCGATCCCCAGAAGGAACATCGGCGGCTCATCGGAAACGATACACACCCAGCCGACAGCCATAAGATTGATCCGGTTATCGGCACTTTTCGTAATGACAAGGACGACCTGTTCGGGGTACTTCCTTGCCCACGCTTCGGAAATTGCGGCTGTTTTCTGCATAAATTATTTATTCCGGTCTGCCAGATCGGCATATTCGAGCATCTGCTTCTGAGCATCACTGGAGATGCCGGAATTTTTCAACAGATGTTCCAAAACCTCCCGGCAGCTCATTTTGTAAACACCGGGGATGGTCACAGTTGACACATGACCGTCAGCGAAAAGCACATTGATCTTATCACTTCTCTCCGGCAAAATCCACGGTTTTTCAAAACACACCGGAGCAGTGGAAGAATACTGGGGGCTAACATAAATATAAATGTACGAAGTATTTGCCGGAGTCATAACATCTTTTGCCAAAGTGCTTTTCCGGTCAAATGGAGCGATATAAACTTTGGCATCGGTCAAATGTCCCTCCCGCATAAGGATATCGAAAGCGGCAGCGGCATCCTTCCGGATATCACGCCCGCTTCTCAAAACTCCGTACGGACGGTGCTGCCCTATGGTAGTCTGGCAGTAAAATTCAATAGCATTGCCGAGCTGTTTCAAATTATTCACCGAAACAGCGGCAGCAGCGGCACTCCGGCTTGATTTATTTCCGAAAAGAGACGATATTGCCGGAGAATCGTTTTTTTCAGCTTTTCCGGAGTTGTCAGCACTGGCAGACTCCGCAGAACTTCCTGAACTGCTGCCGGAAACCGTGTATTTGGCTTTTTTTGATTTTTTTCCGCTCTTACCGGACTTGCCGCAACCGCAGAAAAACAGCAGAGATGCTCCGGCGAACAACAACAAAAACAATCGGATCTTTTTCATTTTCTTCTCCTTGTAAAAAAAATTAATCCGGGAATACCCACCTCCGGTTAATATAACTCCGGCGAAAATGTTTTGCAAATTGCAAAACATTAAATAGATGTTTTTTAATAAAAAACTTGCATTATATGCTACATTTTGTTTATGATAAAAAAGGATATCGATTTATGTTTACGTCAATCATTCTTAAAACCTTCCTCCCCGGCATGACCGGGCAGCCCACTCCGGATCAGCGTATCCGCTGCGGCATAGTCAGCGGTATAACCGGGATCGCCTGCAATATCCTGCTGGTCATCGTCAAAATAATTCTGGCAATTCTCTCCGGCAGTATCGCCGTTGCCGCCGATGCGGTCAACAATCTCGCTGATGCCGGCAGCGGAATAATCGCCGCCGCCGGATTCCGTCTGTCCAGTACGCCGCCGGATGCCGAACACCCTTTCGGACACGGCAGGACAGAGTATGCGGCGGCATCTTTTTTATAACTTTTCCTTTCTACTGTTGTACAATATTTTTCTGCTGATGAATGGAATCTTCCAATTCCGCATAGTGAAACATCAGTTCTTTACTGCGGCTGCTGCATTTTACTTTTTTATTTTTAAGCACCTGGATCAACACCTCACGGCAGCTTCTTTCAGAAACTTTTGGGATGGTTATTGTCTCAACCTCACCATTTGCAAACAAGACATTGATCTCATTGCTTTCCGGCGGAATAAGCCACGGTTTTTCAAAAGCAACAGGAATATTTCCTTTTTTCAAGCCGCTGAAAATATACACATACGATGTATTATTCGACAAAACCCGCTTTGCGATGGCGGCCGGAGTATTTACATGGTCAAAAGAAACGATCAATGCATCACGATCAGCCAAATACGCTTCCTGAATCAGGACATCCCAGGCAGCTGCTTCATCTTTTTCGACCTGCAAACCGGTTTTCAACACTCCATGAGGCAATTCACCGTTATTAAAATTCCGGTAAAGTTCCAGAGCTTTTCCCAGTTCCCGCAAATTTTTAACCGGATTCGGTTTTAAAATACTCTTGCCCTGTTGTGACAAGTTTTCGATCTGAGAGGAAACCTTTTCAGCCCCTCCCTCCCCTTTGAAATAATACCAGGCACCGAGAATCAACAAAAGCAGTAATAATCTTTTTCCCCATTTGCGTTTTTTCTTACATCTTTTGATCCTCGCCACGATATCTTTCGTCATATCGGCATCATTTTTCTCTTTGAATGCCTCCAGAGCAAGGCGATAATACTTCAGAGCTTTTCCGATGCTTTTTCTGACACCATCGCCATACTCATAACAAATAGCGAGGCTGTTTAAAGCATAAGGTTCACCCTTTTCCACAGCAAGTTTGTAATATTTTACTGCTTCTTCTAAATTTTTGGAGACTCCAAAACCCTCCGCATAACAAGATCCGAGAGTATGCAGAGCTCTTACATTGCCATTGTCAATGGCAAGCCGCAAATATTTAATTGTTTCCCCGGCATTCTTTGCCACTCCGATACCCTCCCGATAAAAGATTGCCAGGTTGCTCTGGGCGATATCATTGCCGTTATCGGCGGCCAATCTGTAATATTCAAAGGCATTTGCCTTACTCATTTTGACTCCGTTGCCACATTCATAGCAGAATCCCAAATTCAACATGGCATCTGCATTGCCATTATCTGCGGCAAGCTTATAATACTTCACAGCTTCGGCATAGCTTTGCCTTACACCGTTACCGTAATAGTACAACTGCCCCATTTGGAATTGGGCACCGACGTGTCCGTTATCAGCGGCAAGTTTGTAATATTTTTCAGCTTCAGTATAATCTTGTGATATACCTTTGCCGTAATAATAGTAACTTCCCAGCTGGTATTGGGCACCGGCGTATCCGGCATTAGCGGCAAGTTTATAATAATTGAATGCCATTTGAATATCCGCTGAAACACCGATGCCTTTTTCGTAGCAATCAGCCAAATTGTTTTGAGCGATAGCATTACCCTGATCCGCAGCAAGTTTGTAATACTCCACCGCTTTGGCGTCGTCTTTCTCAACTCCGTGGCCTTTATAATAGCAAAAACCCAAATCCAACATGGCATCTGCATTGCCATTATCTGCGGCAAGCTGATAATATTTTACCGCTTCGGCATAGCTCTGCTGCACTCCGTCACCGTAATAATAACAATTCCCCATGCGGAACTGAGCAATGCCAATTCCATTTTCCGCAGCAAATCCATAATACTTAACTGCCTCAACAATGTTCTTATTTACACCGTTTCCACGTTCATAACACTCTCCGAGGAAAAATTGGGCATATCCCCAACCATGATCTGCTGCGATACGGAAATATTTCACCGCTTCGGCATAATTCCTGACCACCCCTTTTCCGTGATAATAGCAATACCCCAAGCTGTGTTGGGCTTCGATATGGTTTTGGGCGGCAGCGGCCCGATAAAACTCCATCGCTTCGGCATAATTCTGATTTATTCCGGTGCCGTAATACAAGCACTCTCCGAGAGCATATTGTGCCAAATCAAGATTCTGATCTGCCGCAAGACGGTAATATTTTACCGCTTCGAAATAATCCTTATTCACACCGTATCCATAGTAACAGCATTCACCCAGATAGTATTGAGCTGCTGCCAAACCGCTATCTGCTGCAAAACGGAAAAGTTTGATCGCCTCGGAATAATTCTTATCCACGCCGTATCCATGGTAATAACAGCGTCCCAGAGCATAGGCAGCCTCAACATGATTTTGTTCATAAGCAAGCCGGTAACACTTTACCGCTTCGCTATAATCCTGTCCAATGCCGTCCCCTGCCTCGCAGCACTTGCCGAGATAGTACAGAGCCTGTGTCTGCCCCTTTTCGGCGGCAAGACGGAAATATTTTACCGCTTCAAAATAATTTTGAGCTTCTCCGATGCCTTCATAATTGCACAAGCCGAAGAAAAACTGACCATCTGCATATCCCTGATCGGCGGAGAGAAAAAACCATTCTCTTGCGGCAAAATCATCGACCTTGCATCCGACACCATTGAGAAAAAATTCTCCCAGATAGTATTGAGCTTCTGCCAACCCCTGATTTGCGGCGAGAGAAAAATATTTGAAAGCCTCCGCATTATCTTTTTTAACGCCGACACCGCAGTAATAACAGAATCCAAGCTTATTTTGAGCCGGAGCATAATTCTGTTCGGCAGCAAGGAAATAATATTTTGTCATCAAAGTATAGTTCTGTTCAAAAGCACCATTGCCGCTGTAACATTGGCCCAGCACCATTTGAGCTGCCGGATCACCGTTGTCAGCAGCATTGACCAGAACTTTCATGTAAATATCGGCATTTTGACGGTCTGCCTCCAACAACTCCGCCAGAGCATCCCAATCACCTTTTTCAGCCTCCTTCAGCAATTTAAGCTGATCCTCATTAAGAGTGGTACGATTGCGAATATTTATCACAGTGATCCTTGTGGGAGCCGCAATAAAGTAGTAAAGGTTATTACGCTGACAATATTCACCGGTGATTTCCGGACCATTCTCTGATCCTGCGACAACTGACCGCACCTTGCATATCCAGGAAGCCTCCAATTTATTCCGGGGTGCCGGCAGAGAATCAAATAATTCACGCACCTGTCCGAGCAGAGAATCATTACGCATCTCCTTTGCCAATGCCATGAGACACAGTATTTTGCGGCATCGGAAAAGGATATTGTCCGGCCATATATTCAAAGCTGTATGCAGCAGAGAATCAGCTGATGCCAGATTATTGTTTTCCATATCATGATCGATACGGGCAAGATATATTCCCGGAGAATCGGCCTGTACTTTTTTGATTATATTAATCGCTTCATCATAATTCACTCTTATGGCGATTTGGATAAATGCCTCAAAGACACTCTCGTCATGGGAGTATTTTTTATAAAGCGGCAGCAGCAATTCGTATGCTTTACGGGCATTGCCGTGATCATAAAAGAAGTCCATGGCCTGATTCAGAGACTGCTGAATATAAGAAGAAGCCGGTTGTGATTTCTGATATTTCCCGACGACTTGTTCTTCCAGTTCTCTTGCCCTCTGATCGTTCAATCCCAGGGTTTTCTGCAAATCAATAAGGTTTTTCCGGGTTTCCAGAGAAATAACCCCCTGCGTTTCCTCCAGTTTTTGAATGAAAACAGTTTCCCGGCTGCTGTTTTCACGCTGGAGACAATCCACGCAACTTTTATTTTCATAAACGAAACACTGCTGACAGACGGTCAAATGACATACAGGACATTCAACAGATTTAACTTTGAGGATCTGATGCCCGCAAATATGACACTGGACAAGCTTCTTGAATTCTTCCTCATGCTTGATGATAGTCGCTGAACCGGCGATATGATAATTCTCCTGTTTTCCGATCACATCACCGGCGATAACATTTTTGTCTCCGATGTTGATCGCGGAGTCATCCGGATTACTTTTTCTGCCATTGAAATCATAACAGCATTCGGAACAGAATTTGGCGGACATTTTCGACTTTTTATGGCAACGGGGACACTCTTTTTCCTGTGGGATCGGGGCACTGCAATTTTCGCAGAACTTATTACCGGCATCGTTCTCCATGCCGCATGCAACACACTTTATCATAATAACAATCCCTCAAAGAGAACAACCGCACTTTTCACAGAAAAGCGAATCTGCAGCGACAATATTCTGACATTGCGGACAAACTTTACCGTTTTTTTGATTACGGTTCATCCCGGCGACAGCTTGGATCGTGGCAGCCATACCGTCTGCGAACCGGTCATTATTCGCATTGGCGTCACTGCGGGTACGCTCCAATTCCGCCTGTTTGGCGGAGAGCAATTCCTGCTGGTGAGCGGCATTGCCCCCCATCCCGGCGACAGCCATATCTTTCAACATCGCCATTTGCTGCTGCATGAACTGCATAGTAATATCCCGCTGTTCGATTGCCATTTTAGCTATGGCATCCGATGAATCAGACTCAAATTTTTTCGCCAATGCAGCGGCGGCTTCCGGTGTGATATTGGGGTTGGTCGCCATGATCTGCTCGAAACTCATCCCGGCATAGATACGTTTTTCCTCCAACTGGGCGTTCTGTTTCGCCATGAGCAATTCCAAATTGTTTTTATGCTCATTATTTTCTCTTTCCAGCCGGATTGCCTGTGCCTGTTTCAGGATATCCAGTTGAGAGAGCTGCTCCTGACGATCCAGATCGAGCTGCCGTTTTTTCTTCTCGTCTTCGTAATCATCGACTATTCTGCGTCGGTTGATTTCAGCTTCCAGCAGCTTGCTGCCGACAGCTTTTTCCCATTCCAGTTTTTCCCGATCGATACTGAGTTGATTCTGCAGGAGAGTAATATCGACAAGATGAGCATCATTGATTGCATTAAGCTCCTGTCTTGCTTTGATCTGCCGGGAGATATCGTCCAGTTCCTCCTGCCGGAACAAGCCGGTTTTTTTCAGGTCATGTACGGCAGCATCGATTTCATCTTCATTTTTGAGAGAACGCAGCATACGCTGTTTCTCAAGCATGAGGTCAAATTTTTCTCTCTCGTCATTGGTAAGAGCCATTTCCTCATAAATTTTATTCTTCCTGCGGGTGAATTCCAAAGCGGAACCGTCTCCTTGAAGTTCCTGCTCATTGTAAACGGACTGCAGGCGGTTGAGGAAATCGAATCGTTTCACCGTGGCAGAAAGTTTTTCTTCAGCGATATAAAGTTCTTCACTCATTTGCCGGAGTTCATCAAGTTCCCGGTTATCCGTGGAGATATTCAATATTTTACAGACCTTGATGTAGGGATAGATGGCAGAAACAGTTTTCTGAAGTGTATCTGCAAGGAGCGAAGTTGTTTCAGCAGAAGAAGCTATACTTTCCGGAGCGACCTTATTCAGAGCGAAACCGAGCTGAGTTTTGACTGTTGTTTTCAGTGAATCACCGATCTCTGTGAAACTGATATATTTTTTATCCAGCAGCATACTGCTGTAAAACGCATTGATATTGCTTATAAGGCAAAGTAAATGAAGTCCTACTTTGCAGCTTACAGTAGCGGTCTGCATATTGTCAAATTCATAAATAAGCGGGAATTCGGTTCCTCTGACCAATACGAAATCAAGAGAGTGAAAATGCTCCGGCAGGTCAAACCGGAAAATTTTACTCAAAAAACGGCGTAAAACACCGGATTTCGGCTGATCTTTTGCACAAATCTGCTTGAAATCATAGCTGCCGCTTCCCAATTCGGAAACAACTTTGCCGTCAACAAAAAGCAGAGCTTTAATTCCCTCCTGAACTGTCAATCCGCAAATATCGCCGTAACTGTCAATATCTTTGTCAGAGATCCGCACTGCCAACTGCCCGGGAAGGACATTCCAGCAGATATATTTGAGTTTATTGGATTCCATTTCGATTTTTCCGGAGGGCGGAGCTGCGATATTATCACTGATTTTTGTACCGCATGCACCGCAGAACTTCACCCCGGGATTCAATATTTTTCCGCATTTCGGACATTTAGATGCCCCGTTTCCGACAACAGCTTCGCCCAATTTGCACCCGCAGCCGCCGCAAAATTTTGCTTCATCACGCAATTCCCGATTGCATTTAGGACAATTTTTCATAACTTCCCCCACTTATTGTATGTTATTAAAAAATTTTATTGTTTTTCTTCCGGATAAAACGGTGTGATATCATCCACTATCCAAACATCACTGTTGCCGGGATGACATTTTATTTCCACAAATTTCCCATCATAAACAGTTAATTTTGTATTTTCAAAAGGATTATCATCAGCCATCATGATCCTGCGGCATGATTTTGCAGACTCATAGAGAAACGGATATATCCCCTGGCTTTTACTTCCGCGATACGCCTCCAAGAAAACGACTGTTCCATGCAATATCATACTGTTTTCCATAATTGTCATTTGGACTCATAAACTCTTTTAATGTTTCCCTCATTGTCAAAATATACCTTTACGATCCTGGGACCGATCTTTCCCTGAACTGTAAATGATTTGTGATTCAACTGCACATCGGGCAGCCAAAAAAGTCTCTGTTCAAGTTTGCCGAAAGAATATTCATCCATTTCCGGAAAAAAATTCTTGTGGACACAGGTATTGACGATTTTTTCAATTTTTTCATTCACTCTGTTCAAGATGAGATTTACCGGAGTAACAACATCCGGCAATTCAATATCACTGATATCGGGAAGCGGCATTTCCGGCACAAAACTCTTTGAAAAACTGCCGCATGGAACCAATGCCGGATCCCCGTACAGAGCAAATTCCAAAATCGTCTTTATTTCGGCATCATCAAGCCTTCCTTTGGCAGTAATCTTTTTTATTCCGGCGAAATAAGCATCACCGGCGGCGGCCCCCCGGCTGATATAATAGAGAAATTCACCGGCTATGACATCGGCACAATAGGCATCGCCGGATGCCTTGCCGTATGCAATTCTGCTGGATGCAAGAAACGAAACACAGCCATTGACCAATGCTTGAAGCAATATAGATTCCCCAGGTCCAATGCCGTCACTGCAGCGGGCTCCGTAACATGCTTCAACGGCGAGAACAAAAGCTGTACGGTTACCATTGAATGATCTGGGGGAAAATGCTTCAGGATAATCCGTACCTTTCTGCCCATACCAGAGACCGCTGTTGCTGCTGCCGTGCAGATTAAAAAAATACAATCCGGTACTGCGCGGTATATTGCGGTCAACATTATCCACGGTTGTTTCCGGAGAGATGTCTATATCATTACTGCTGAAAGTACGGTATATTTTTTCACTCATCTCATGCCAGACCCACGCACTCAAGCAATAATTTTTTGCCGGATTGACCCAGTTGCGTATAGAAGCAACTGTTTCAAAATAACGCCGGAATCCGTCTGCTGTTTCTTTGTGAAAAACCGGCAGACGGCCGACCTGCAAGACCGGAGATATTCTACCGACCGCCTGACTGGCAGAAAAATTTCTCAATACGGAAAAAACCAGATCGGATGCAACATCCCGGTCTGCATCACAATTATTTTCCACGAAAGCAGTTTCGATAATTTTTTCATTGCCGATGATAAACAGATAACGGGGTGCTGCGACAGCAACGATTTTTTTCAAAACACTCAGCAGAGAATCAAGATTTTCCGGAGGCTGTGAGAAACAATCTTCCACATCAAGATAAGCGTAATATATACCGGCAGAAGCAGAATTTTCAATGTAGTTCCCGATCACCGCATGGATAGTTTCAGCGGAAACACCGTAAAGTTCATTCAGAAGTCTCTTTTCACGGGTCAGAATAATACCGGCTCTGCCTTGGGCTTTGCGAACAAACCTCTGCCATTTTTCCTGCCACTGCCAATCTTTGAATATTGTCATCGGAGAATCATTTTGGCTTTTCGTATCGGAACGATCGGAAAAAACAGGCATTGAAAATACCTTTTCACCGCAATTTTCGCAAAAATTATTCCCGGCACTCAATTCTATTCCACAATTTTCACAAAAAGGCATAATATTCCCCATTACAACGACTTTGCATAAAATCATTTACAGTTAATGTACCACGGCAGTTTATCAAATACAAACAGTAAACACAAAAAAAAAATAATTTTTCCCACTTTTCCGCATTGTCAGATATTATGTATTACATTTTATCTGTATCGCTTTATGAAATATCTTTGTCTAAACTGCACCATGACAGCAAACTGCTTTGCCGTTTGACAAATCCAAAATCCGGTGATATATTTATAGATATTTAAACAAACACATCGTAAAATTTCAAATGTGGATTTCACAAGATCCGGGACATTAACTTATTTATGTTTACGTCAATCATTCTTAAAACCTTCGTCCCCGGCATGACCGGGCAGCCCACTCCGGATCAGCGTATCCGTTGCGGCATAGTCAGCGGCATAACCGGGATCGCCTGCAATATCCTGCTGGTAATCGTCAAAATAATTCTGGCAATTCTCTCCGGCAGTATCGCCGTTGCCGCCGATGCGGTCAACAATCTCGCTGATGCCGGCAGCGGAATAATCGCCGCCGCCGGATTCCGGTTGTCCAGTACGCCGCCGGATGCCGAACACCCTTTCGGACACGGCAGGACAGAGTATGTGGCGGCATTGATCGTGGCTCTGCTGATAACCGGCTTGGGGATCACCTTTCTCAAAGATTCGATCTTCGCCCTTTTCAAGCCCAGTAAAGTATCTGCCGACAATATCACCATCATCATCTTTTCAGCGACGATCCTGCTCAAATGCTGGCTCTTTTTCTTCTACCGTAAAGTGGCTAAACTGATAAATTCGGAAGTTATCCGTGCCGCAGCTTATGACAGTTTGAGCGATTGTCTGGGTACTCTGGCGGTGGTGATTTCACTTATCGTCTCGCGTTACACCTCCTTCCCGGTCGATGGCTGTGCCGGAATATTGATCGCACTGCTGATCCTCTGGGCAGGCGGCGGTGTCCTGAAAGATACCGTAAGCAAACTGCTCGGAGAACCGCCCGATCCGCAGCTGGTCAAGAAACTCAAAGCAGTGATCATCGCCACACCGGGCATCGACGGCGTACATGATATCATGATCCACAACTACGGAGAGAACTCCTATTACGTTACTGCTCATGCGGAGATATCCTGCGACGGAGACCGTTTTTCCGCCCACGACATTCTGGAATCAGCGGAAGTCGCTGTGGCGAAAGCCCTGCCCGTACATCTGCTGCTCCACGGAGACCCGTACAGCAAAGACAATCCGGAGGTGATCTTCTGGCGAAGCCGCATGGAGAATGCCGTTTGCAGTTTTGACAGCGAATTCAAAGTTTACGATTTCCGGCTCAAAAAAGATAAAGCAGGTGAAGTTACCGCCCTTGCGTTTCACATGCTTATACCGCACCGTTACGGCATGAGCGACAAAGAGATCACAGACGCCCTGCAGAAAAAAATGCAGGAGTACAAAGCTGATCTGACTCTTGATATCCGCTTTTTACAGAGCTTCATCTGATTTCACCGGACAGAAAGATAAGCTTCGGCAAGGGGATCCTCATCCGGGAAAAGCACGGAAAATTCAAGAGTCCTTTGGAAATAGGTGTTGTCAAAGCCGTTTTCCTGCAAATATGCCAGATGTTCCGGGGCAGTGAATGCCTTATCCGGAGTGTCGGAAATATCCAGCTCAATACGGTTTTCCCCCTTGTCAAGGACAACTTCCCACCGGTATGGAGCCCAGACTGACGTGGACAATTCCCTGCCGTTGACGGAAATTTTGCAGATACTTTTCTTTGCTCCGGGTAATATGAGAAAAGCTTTGCAGCTCTCCGGCAAAGAAACATCAGCTTTATAACGGAGCGTACCGCAGAAATTTTCCTTGATTTCAGTGGGAAACGGAACGATTTTCAACCCCTCCGCAGAAGCTTTCACCTCCCGTACCGCCCGGTCAAATTGGAAATTGAGGGCGATCCGGGATCTTTCCAAACTTTCCGGGACAGCTTTTCTCCGGCACTTTCCGGGGACAGTAAGCAAAATCATCACTCTGGCAAAGGGCAGAGTCAGAGAAATTTTCCCCTCCCCATCCGGGAATGCCGGGAAATGTGAACCATCTGCCGGATCATACCAGCAATTATACCCGTCCGGTGCAGAAAATCTTACGGTCAAATCACTCAACCCGGCATTGACAAAAATCCTTCTTTCTCCCCTCGGAGAAGTCAAATGGCGTGTACGCAATGCCGGACATGGGGTGTCGGTCTCGATATCCGGCTTTGCACTCTTTTCCGGCGAAACTTCACCATTACGTTGAAAGGAGTAAGTGATCTGTTTTTCTGCCAAAAGCAGGGCATCGGCAAAGATATTCTCCCCCTTACTCTCCTGCCTTTGCAATGCCGATACCGGAAAAGGTATTACCCTTTTTATCACCGGGGTCGTCCGATTGAATACCTGCGACATCCGGCGGCAAAAGGAAGCAAATGCACGGTAATTCTCCCAACGCACATCCCCCTTACCGCCAAGACCGGAAACCGTGGTGATCTGCCTGCCGCCGCGATCGGAGTAATGCAGTGCCATTGCCGCAACTATTTTGATCCCCGAAACAAACTGCATGGCGGCGATCTGCTTCATCTCCGCCAGAGTAAGACTGTTGCCGTAAACGGCAAACGTTTCGCTGATACACAATTTATCTCCTGCCGCTGAAGCAGTCAAACCGGAAAAATCCCGCTCCAAAGCAAGCGGATGGATCTGCCGCCAGATGGCATCACAGCCGGGAACATCAAAGAAGCTGTGCAGATGAAAAATATCCGCTCCGGCAAGTTTGCAGAGATTGTCGATAACGTCATCCCCGTTGAAATGTCCGGCAAAAAGCAGATCATGCTCATGACACCAATCAGCAATGACTTTCAGATAATTCTTTCCGGCAAGTTTCAGCCAGACATCGCAATAATCCTGACAGGCTTGCGGATCACGGGATTTGAAGATCCTTTCGGCGGCTTCCCGGGCACTGTAAGACTTTTCCCGGAGAAACTCCTCCTCCAGAACCGGCGAAAACGGCAATGTATTTGCCGGATCAAAAATACCGAAAAAAGGTTCATCCGTAAATATCCCCGGAATCACCCTGCCGAAATATTTCCCCAGATGATGACGGTATTTCTCATGGACTTTTTCCAGAAAAATCTGCGTAGTCCGGGGATCGAGCAGATCGGGACAAAAGCCATTGACCGTGATTCTGCCGTCGATGCCGATCTGACGGTGCATCAATTCCGGACAGTTGTCCCGGAAAAATCCATTGAGCGTACCGCTGGGCCAGCCCCCCTCATCATAGAGCCACAACTGCATATCATTGGCAGAAGCCTCTTCTGCGGCGACGGAGACCATTGCAAAAAATTCATCCGACAGATATCCGGGCATCCCGCCGGGAAAATCAGTTCCCCGGAACTCCTCCGGCATGGGGTGGACAAAGAATCCATCTATCTGCCGGGATCTCATCTCCCGGATCTGACGGCGGATCTCTCCGGCAGAGAGACGGTCGTTCCACAGCCAGAATATCAATGAACGTTTCAAATCCATATAATACAATACCCCGACGGCATACAATTTCATCTGCCGCCGGGACATCTCCAAGTCAGATCATCTTTCAACCGAGGATATTTTCGCCCCAGCTGCGGTTGCCCAGAATACCCTCATGGAAAAATACCGGCTTGTAACCACGCTCCGTGGCGACCCGGATCGCCGTTTCCATGCGTTCAAAATGATCCGGCAGATAGTTGAAGTATCTCGGGAAGCTGTACTGCTCATGGGTCGCCAGACCGATGGTATCCCGTTTCACTGATCCGACCATCTCTTTGATCTGCTCCACCGTCCACAAGTTGGCGGTGCAATCATTACGCCAGAAAAGAATATTGTAACGCGGATCGAAAAGATAACGCTTTTCTTCCAGATAAACAGCGTCATTCAGACTGCGGAAGTAGCCGACATCGGTGATTCTTTCGCTCTCTCCGAAATCGGTAATACCGGTACGCGGAGAAACGAATTGTCCCTCCAGCAGCCGCACCCCTCTCTTACGCAATTCACCGAAAGCCGACGGCCGTGCCATCGCCCAATGCAGAGCTTCCATGGGGATATAGCTCTTTTCTCCGGCGAAACGGTAAATTTCATTAAGCACCTGATCGTAATCCTTTGCCAGTTTATCCGGCGTGGTATTCTGATAGGGGCGGTCGGGAAATTCGCTGAAAGCGTGGAAAGAGAGCCGCATCCACTGGGCATTATCGGCAAATTCGCCTTTGTAGCAGTCGGGGAACTGGCTCAAATCGAATTCCTCATGGTCATTTTTGTAGAAAAGATTGAGCGTGAAGCAGGTGCCGTACTTTTCATTCATCTCCTTGAGAAACTTCAAATAGAAGTGGTCAAAGAGCCGCTTCGGCCGCTCTCTGGCAATGTCCGTAAGGAAAAATATATTGTCATCAATGAAAAAATCATACCGCAGAAATGACGCTTTGTCCCAGACCACTTTGATCTTGCGGGTCAAAATACCGAAATCATCCGTCAATTCAGCAGCAATATCCGTGAAACACTCCGTCAAAGTCAGCTCCACACTGAAATCTTTGCCGTTTCTTTCAGCGGCAATGCCATTGACCGTGATTTTACCCGGCACATCGCACACGCCGGTAACTTTAATGGTAAGACCGTCGGCAGTTTCCACTCCGGAATGACGGTTCAAAACAGCCCCCTGCCGGGGAAAAGTAAGATCGAACATATTGATCACATGCCTCCAAGAGAATTGAGAATGGCAAAAATCACCGCCAGAGCGATTCCCACGACCACCGGCCATGCTTCATCCGGATTGCTGCCGTTGGGATTGGGACCGTACTGGTTGTCGTTGAGCTGTGACGGTGCACAAACTGCCATCAGATAAAAAATCCAGCCGACACAGGGAATAAGAACTGTTAAGATCCACCAGCCGGATTTGCCCACATCATGACAGCGGCGTACCGCCACACTGATATTGGGGATGACCAAAAAGAGAGCCCCGAAAATATAACACACACCGACCAGAGCCAGCAGATCTTCATTGTCATCGGCAATAGCAAGACCGGCAACAACGGCGGCAATAATACAAAGGATGTTGTTGAAAATGGCAAAGAGCCAGTATTCCCGGCGGGAAGCTCTGCCGGAAAATTGAGCATATTTTTTCAATGCGGTAAACATATTTGCCGGAGGTTCATTACCACCGTAGGGAGAGTAACCGTACTGCGGCGGAGGAGGGAAACCTCCCTGCGGAGGTGGGAAACCTCCCTGCGGGGGATACTGCGGAGGAAGAGTGAAACCTCCCTGCGGAGGCGGTGCAAACTGATTCTGCGGCGGAGGGGCCAGCTGCGGCTGAAAAGCCGGAGGCACGGGTGCAGAAACCTGCGGACAGACAAAAGTCTGGTTGCAGGCAGGGCATGAGAGATTCATTCCCGCCCATTCACTTTGGACTTCCAATGTATTGTGACAATGCGGACAGGGGATTTGTGAAGCAGCCATATTGATTGTTCCTTATATTCCGGTTGTTTGTTGCATATTACCTGTAATAATATATATCAGGGCATAAAATTTACAACACAGTTGTTTGAAAAAACGTAAAAAATGTTTTCATTCACACTGTTACGATTTTGACTCCTCTGGAAATCAATTCCTTTGATTCGTCCGGAGGGATATTTTTATCTGTGACCAGCAGCGATACCGCTTCCGGAGAAGCAAAACATACGCCGCCGGATCTCTTGAATTTCTCACTGCCGGTAACAACAGCCACATGGTCTGCAAGAGCCATCTCCTGTCTTTCCAAGTGCTGCAAATCGGCATCCGCAGTGTAAAATCCGGTCCATGCCGATGCTCCGTCGCAACCGGAGATCAGCCATTGGACATGGTATTTTGCCAACTGATTTTCCGCAATTGAGCCGATGAGATCCATCGAAGTCTGCCGCAATTCACCGCCGATCAAAATCACCCGGTGACGGGTTTGAAAAAGAGCCGCTGCCACCGGCAGTGAGTGGGTAACGACGGTTACCGTACTGCGGTGACGGGCAAGAACTTTGGCAAAAGCCAGCACCGTTGAACCGGTACCGATAAAAATCCTCTTTGCCGGCATGATTTCGTGATAGAGTTTTTCGGCAAGACAAAATTTTTCCGGCGTGAGCATCAGCGTACTGCATTCAGGCTCATAGCGTGCCGGATGCAGTATCGCACCGGCTTTGACCATCAGGACAGTTTTCTGAGCTTCGAGGACACGGAGATCCCGCCGGATCGTCATTTCGGTAAC
Source organism: Lentisphaerota bacterium (assembly GCA_015061685.1). GTDB lineage: Bacteria > Verrucomicrobiota > Lentisphaeria > Victivallales > Victivallaceae > UBA1784. Next base: position 78,315 of record SUWD01000003.1, read on the forward strand.
GCCCAGTGATTTTGCCGCTTCTTTGATGACCACTTTGCCGGTCTGAAGCATCTCGATGATCTTTTTATGTCGGCTGTGCATGTTAAAATATAACATTATGTGTTCAAAAATTCAAGTATGCAGAAGAAAAACGACTTGTTTTTTGGATATTGTTTTACTATATTATCCGGCACAAGAAGATTTTTATAAGCGGCAGACAAAACCAGAAGGAATAGATCATGAGAACAATAAAATTCGGAATAATCGGCCCCGGCTTGATGGGCAGAGAATTTGCTTCCGCCTGTGCCAGATGGTGCCATCTGACCGGCATGGATGTCAAACCTGAATTGGTCGCCGTATGCGGCAGAGATCCCGCCCGTTACCGCTGGTATCAGGAAAATTTCCCCCCGATCAGACAATTTACCGCCGATTACCGGGAATTGCTCGCCAATGATGAGGTGGAGGCGGTCTATTGTGCCGTCCCCCACGACCTGCATGAGCAGTTTTACTGCGATATCATCAAAAGCGGCAAACATCTGCTGGGGGAAAAACCTTTCGGCATCGACAAAAAAGCCAATGATACGATCATGCAGTGCATCAAGGAACATCCGGAAGTATTTGTCCGGTGCAGTTCGGAATTCCCCTATTATCCGCCCATGCAGAAGATCGGCAAATTGCTGGAAACAGATTTTTTCGGCAAAATCATCGAAGTGAATTCCGGTTTTCTCCACTCCTCCGACCTCAATCCGGACAAAGTGATAAATTGGAAACGCATGGTGCAATTCAACGGTGAGTACGGCTGTATGGGAGACTTGGGGATGCACGCCTGTCACGTGCCTTTCCGGGCGGGATTCACTCCGAAAAATGTCCGTGCCATTCTCTCAAAACTCGTACCGGAAAGACCCGACAAAAACGGGAACCTTGTCCCCTGCGTGACCTGGGACAATGCCACTTTGCTCTGCGAAGCAGTTGATCCGCATCATCATCACAGCTTCCCGCTGACCATCAAAACCCAGCGGATCGCCCCCGGCGAAACGGACACCTGGTATTTTGAAATCAAAGGTATGCGTGGCTGTGCCGGATGGTCGAGCAAAAATCCCCGCCGTCTTGAACTTCTGGAATATACTCCCGGAGGTATTCAGGCTTTGCAGCAGATCGACATGGGTTATGAGAGCATTTTTCCGACGGTTACCGGGGCGATTTTTGAATTCGGTTTCACCGATGCGATCTTGCAGATGTGGGCGGCTTTCGTCGGCGAATTGGCAGGTATTCTCCCGGACGGGAAATTCGTTCCCTGCGTAACTCCGGAAGAAACCGCACTGTCCCACAAACTTTTCACAGCGGCACTGGAAAGCTGGAAAAATTCTTCTACCGTAACCTTGTGATCAGGAAAATATTGTTATTGTCTCATTTTTTGTGAAAAATCTTTCCTTCCGTCTCCGTTGCTCTACGCCGCGACGAGGCGGTGGCACCTTGCGGGTAATCTCGTGCCTTGCTCCTGTGCCGCAACAGTCGAGTACATAACAAATCACAACTTATGTGATATATTCCATACGTTAACAGAAGTGTTTGTTTATAAGCTCCTGTTACGGGTTTCACAAAATCCGGGACATTATCAAAATATTATAAATCAACTGAGATTTTGAGGGTCTCAAGCGAATCAAGTGTCTGGCTTACCGCCATATCCCCGGCTTCAGGTTTAAGGACGTAAGGACGGACTGTTTTACGGCAGTTAACCTCATATCCGCCATAAACGATGGAACCTTTGTCGGGGAAATAGGCGTTCCTGCCGTTGACATTGCTGCAGAGCAGATTGTACCGGAATGGTCCATACTTACGCAGACGCAGAGAGAATATCGAGAAAACTTCAAAGGGGAAAGGTGCCAGTGCCAAAGGGCCGAAAGAAATCACTGTCTGTTCAAAGGAAAATTCCGGCTGCAGCGGCTGCTGCCAGGTCTCATAAGCAACTTTGGCGAGCTGATAATCCACAGATGGTTCGCCGTCTTCGCCCTTTTCGCCCTCATATTTTTCAATGATTTCTTTTGCTTCTTTCTCCGTCATGTGGATCTCCTGCGGCAGAGTGATCGTCGCAGTGTTTATCCTCAAAGGCAGATCGGAGCGGAAATCACGCATATTTTCCAGAAGTTTGAGAGCATCTGTCGCCGCCCGGGAACCGACTTCTTCAGCGGCACTTTCTCCGTCACCGCCTCCGGCACCATAGCCGGAAAAGGTTTTACCGGCAACCCAGCGGTTGGTTCGGGGGCCGACATCACCGATTGCCCCATTGATGAAAATCACCGGCACATTGTAACGCTGACCGATACGTTTTTTCATCACACCGCACCAGTCGCTTGAGATCCGGTAATCAAGCCCCATGGCAGTATTATGGGCACTGCAATGGATCATGATACCGAGGTCTTCCATGGTTTCAGCATCTTTGAAATGCACTGCGGTCATAAAGTTGTCGCAAATGGCAAAAGGATCGGCAATAAATCCCCGGACGACCCCGTTTCTGTCCATGCCTCGGCGGGAAACACCGGTTTCCGTCATGCCTTCAGCGAAAGCGGCAGTTACTTCCCGCATGGAATCTTTGGCACGGATAATTGCGTCAATGATCGCCGGAGTGGATTTTTTGGCATATTCAACGCCCTTGTTTTCCGGATCGACCGACGTCCTGCCGAGAGTCCGGTCCAAAATCGTGTGGGGAGCGGAGTGGGTATGTGTACTGCTCAGGAGAATATTTTTTTCTGCGATCCCGGTTGCTTTGAATATTTCAGTACGGATCCATTTGGTCAATTCCCAATCGACAGCACACCAGTCGAGACTGATAACAGCTGCCTGCTGTTTGCCGTCATCCAACACCATAGCTCCGGCATGTAATGGGGAATGGATCCCGTTGGCGAGACGTTCCGGCAAGCCGTAGCCGGTAAGATAAATGCCAAGTTCCGGGGTGATATCACTTACTGCAAATCCTGCTTTCATTTTCAATATCTCCTGTATTTCTGCAGACACTCTTGTATAAGATAATTTTCGACGGCAAACTTTTCAAGAGATCATATCACTTTTTTTATAAATTTCTGATGCTGCAAATTACTGGAAGCAGAGCCGCTCACCGCTGACCGCCGGATGGAGCATGGCAATAGGCCGGATAGGCCGCATAAGCCGTATAGGCATTGGGCCGTGGGTACATGGAGCAGGAGCTTTGCAGACTGCTGACTGTCCCCGGGGCTGTCCGTAAGTGTCAGTACATGTCCGTAAAAGTCCGTTTACGTCCGTACCGCCGTTTTAACCATGCAGACTGCCGTCAGCCCGAGCGGCGAGGAGGCTCTCTGCGTCCGCAGGGAGATTTTCCGGAGAAGATCAGGATTGACCTACCTTTTCATTTTAAAAACTTGATTGACCTATACCATCTTTTTATCTTTTCGCCGTTTTATTATTGACAAAAGCTTTTTTTTATAGTATAATTTACGACACGGACAAAAATGGTGAAAGATCATGCTTATAAACTTCGACTTCAACTTTGATCCGCAGAAAGCGGCTCCGAAATACCGGCAGTTTGCCGATGCACTGGCAGAATTTCTGGAATCTTCCGATCTGCCTGCGGGGAGCAAACTGCCCAATGACCGGGAGCTTGCCCGTCAGTACGGCATAGCCAAAGTTACGCTTTCCCGGGCGTTGGGACTGCTGGAAGAAAAGGGTGTTCTTGAACGCCGGGTGGGAGCCGGGACATTTGTTGCCGCCAAATCCGGGAAAGTCGGCAGGCGGATCGCATTGGTCTGCCACGGCACGATCTCCAATGACAATGGATTTGTCAGCAGTTTATGGGATGAATTGCACAGACAGGCACCGGCTTATCAGGTGGACTTGCTTATTTTGCAAAGATTTCCCAAGGATTATCAGCGTGCGGTCAACTCCTACAATCTGGACGGGCTTATTGTTTTGAGTGCGGAGATGGAATTTCTGCCGGAATTGCAGGAACTTGCCCGGCGTGGGGTTGCCATTGCCCAGGTGGGGATGTTTCACAGTGAATGCCGGGAGATATCTTTCGGCACTGACCACATGCAGGCGGCAGGCAGAGCAGTGGAATACCTCTATGATCTCGGTCACCGGAAAATCGGATTCATTATGCTGACCATCAACGGCAAGCCGCATTTTTCCTCCGTTGAGCGTCTCCACGGATATCAAAAGGCGATGTATGACAAATTTTTACCGGTCAATCCGGACTGGATCATCGGTTCGGGGATAAATATGAAATGTCTGGGAGAAGACATTTATAAACTGCACGATCAAAATGAATTGCCGACAGCATTCATTCTGGATTCGCTGGGTATGGCTCCTAAAATATATCATATTATGCGGACGATCAACTGCAATATTCCGCAGGATATTTCCTTTATCGGTTTTGACAATGCTCCTTTATGCAGTCAGTTGACGCCGGGTTTGAGCTGCTGCGGACACGACACAAAGGAACTGGTGACAAAAGTTTTCAATCACCTCTGCGGCAGGGAAAAGCATGACGGTATGCCGCTGCCGCTGATTCTGACCGAGAGAGAAAGCTGTGCCAAAGTAAACATAAATTTCCCCCCAAAAAACATATCAACCCCTAAAACAAAGGAAAACAAATGAAAAAATCATTACTCTCCAGGTGGAGAGTAAAGCACATGTGCTTTACTCTTATCGAACTGCTCGTAGTCATAGCGATCATCGCCATTCTGGCGGCGATATTGCTGCCGGCACTTAACAGTGCAAGAGAGCGTGGACGCAGTGCCGCCTGCATCAACAACCTCAAACAGATCGGCAATGCCGCCGCCATGTATCAGGGAGATAATGAAGATTATTTCCCTCTGGACAAAACCAGCAGCTGTCAGGCATCTGCTGAAATTTTCAGATTTTACACGCCTTATATCGGGGATAAAAAGGGAGGAGTCTGGTATTGTCCCAGCAGACCGTCGTGTTCAAGTTGCGGAGCTGTTGAGCGTGGATATGGAGCCAATATTGCTCTCGGAGGTATTGATTACTACCTTTCCAGCGTAAGCGATATTCGCGGAATTCCGGTGAAAGCATCCAAAATAATCAATGCAGCAGTTGTTTTGCAGGTTGCCGATGGTCCTTATGGTGGGGTCGGGAGTGGAAAATATGCGAATCCTTACAGTTCGGCGGTTGATGCTGCCGGATGTGGATCTCAAAATCAGCCGTTTATGTTGCCCAGTGCTCAATTTTACGATCCGGCTCACCGGCATAACAACATGGTCAATTATCTGGCAGTTGCCGGTAATGTCCAAACCATCGATCCGACGACGCTTATGACATCCCAGACTGAATCTTACAAAGCCCGTACCGGCTGCAAATACACCTACTGGTACAGCGGCTGGTGGAATTGATATTTTTCGCAGGAGAACAGCATCGAATGAAAAAATTTCTGTTTTTTCTGTTTGCTTTGAACATATTCACGGCGGCGGCAGATGAGATCTATTTTGAAGCAGAGGATTTCAAAGGCAATGGCACTGTCAAATCTGAAAATGGTGCTTCCGGCGGCAGGATCGTCACTGGAAGCAACTGGTATGTTTTTGCCAAAGATATTCCGATCCCGGCAGGGAGCAGCTTCTGCTATGCCAGAGTACGCTCGGCACACAAAGCCAACTGGTTCCTTGCTTACGATATGCAAAAACCTTTCGGCTGGTTCCAGACCCCCGGCGAAAACAAGTGGGTATGGGTCAGACTTGGTAAATTTTCCAAATCAGACAAAAATAAAGGTCTTATGCCGCAAATCTGTCTGCAGAAACCCATCGGTACGGATAAAACCAATGCCGCTGTGGATGTGGTGGTATTCGCTCCCAATGCGGCAGAAGCGGAAAAGATTTTTTCCGAACGCAACTCCGATAAGACCGGAAACGGCAACAGTTTCTATCTTGAGGCGGAGGATTTCAACGGCAACGGCTACATCAACAGTGATGCTTCCTGCGGCAGCGGTAAAATCGTTACCGGCAAAACCTGGTACGAAATGGTCAAAAATATCCCGATCCCGGATTCAAGCAGACAGCTCTACTGTTTTGCCCGGGTACGCACCGCTCTGCCGGCTTACTGGTTCCTTGCTTATGACACTAAAAAACCTTTCGGCTGGTTCCAGACTCCCGGTGAAAACAAGTGGGTGTGGGTTTGTATCGGACAATTCAAAAAGGATGCAAAAAATCAGGGAATAATGCCCCGTGTTTTCCTCCAGAAACCCCGTGGCAGTTCCGCCCAAACCACCGACGGAGCTATTGATGCGATCGTTTTCAGCGATATCAATGACCCGGCTGTTGCGGAAGAACTTTTCCAGCAGAGTATGGTGAAAAAACCGGAAGTTTCCCGTGCCGCTGATAATGCCCGTGCCACTGAATTGGCGGCACTTCAGAGGTTTTACACGGTCAAAGAGGTCTCCTCGCCGCCAAAAGTCGATGGCAATATCGACGATGCGGCTTACCGGGACGCCCCGGAAGCCGCTGATTTTATCCTCCTCGGAGGCAGAAAGCTCGCCGGAGAGAAAACCGTGGTCAAAGCTGTCTGGTACAAAGACAGCATCTATATCGCCGCCAAACTCTATGAGTCCAGAATGCCGCTGCTCCGCCGTCTGCGTACCAAAGATAATGATTCCGTATGGAGCGATGACTGCTTTGAAATTTACCTCGACCCCGGTCACACCCGGAAAAAGGCTTTTCAACTGGTGGTCAATCCCAACGGCGTAAAACAGGATACTTCGCTTAAAAGACGTATTGACGAAGCGGGTTTTTCCGATTTGAAACTCACCTGGCAGACTGCCGTGAAACTGGCAAAGGATCACTGGACGGTCGAAGCACGCATCCCTTTGAAACTCATCACTTTTGAGGAAGTCAAAAAGGGAACTGTCTGGGGAGTCAATTTCTGCCGCTCGGAGATCCCCTCCGGCGAAAAGAGCTTCTGGAACAACACCGGGGAATACTTCTTCCGCCCGGAGCGTTACGCCATCATGCACTTTGGAGACGCCCCCGGCAATCCCCAGTCGATCTCTCTGGACAGCAGTAAAGGTACTCTGACTGTGGCTTTCGCCCCGGAAAAGAAAGAAAATATCTCCGTGAGCGGAAAAATCGCAGGCAGCGAAAAAGTTTCCAGCGAAAGCAAAACTCTTGCTTCTCCGGGGGAAATCACTATCCCGGTCGCCGGAAAAGAGCGGAAATACACCGTCCTTACCTCCATCAGCAACGGAGAAAACAAAAGTTCTTTCGCTGTGGATGTCCGCAATTATCAGGATGGCTTGCTCTCCACTCTCTGGCCCTGCGAGGAGAGAAACAACCGCCTGCCGATCCTTTACGGCAGTGCCCAGCACGCATTCTGGCTCTTTGCCAATCATACGGCAAATGCCGTAAAAGATATCCAGGCAGTCATCACTCTGCCCGAAGGTATAGAATTGCTCGACCCCACCACCGACGTACCGCAGGGATTTTACAAACGCTGCAAACTTGCCGGTAAGGAAAAGATTCAGCAGAATGGTAAGAATTTCACCCGGTACACCATTGATATCGAGGGGGCTCTCGGCCCGGTCAATATCCAGAAGCTTCACTTTTACAACGGTATCACCATCTATTTGAAGTGTACCGATCCGGCTCTTATCGGTAAAAAACTGCCGATAACGACCATGATCAAATCCGGTAAACTTCTTGAAGAAGATAATTTGACCACCATTGAGATATTGCCTCCGGTAAAAGGAATCCAGCCGGAAAAACTGATCATTCACAACTGGCTCTGGACATGGTGTCCTTATACCGGCTGTCTCGATGACTGCCTCAATACCATGAAACTGGTCGGTTTCAACAGCATTGAAGCTGACAATGCCCAATTCCTCCCCGGCAGACGGGAAGCTTTTGCCAAATATGATCTCTCGCTTGTCAACAACCTTTTCTGGGAATTTCACGGCAAAAAGACCGATCTGGTATCGCAGGCAATCAACTTTGACGGTTCAGTGAATAAAAATCTGGTCTGTCCTACTGCCATGCTGAAAAATAACGGTGCCGGACTGCTGGAAAACCGGGCAAAGCTCCTCGAAGATATCAAAGGCGGTTCGCAGGGCGTGGTCTGGGATCTGGAAGGACCTTACTGCTGGAAAATATGCTTCTGCAAAGATTGTATCGCAGATTTCGTCAAATTCGCCGGACTTGACAGTGCCGACGGCCTCACTCCCAAAGTTATCCGGGAAAAATACAACTCCCAGTGGATAAAATACTGCTGCAATCAGACAGCGGAGATGAGCCGGATAATCCGGGATGAATTCCGCAAGATCAATCCGGCTGCCAAATTCGGATTTTATTCCGGTCTGCCCTCATTTGACACGATGGAGAGCTATCGTGCCGACTGGGAAAACGCCGCAAAATATATCGATCTGGCACTTTTGAGCTATTATACGAATTCTTACAGTTCGCTGGATGACAGTTTCAATGCCGGTATGAAAAAACATATCGCCAATCTGAAAAAGATCAACCCTGATTTGCAGGTGTGGGCAACTCTGACTCCGGGGTACACCCGTAATTCCTCCATGGTGCCGCCGCCGGAATTGATCAAATTGAAAGTTCTGCGTTCCTTTGCTTCCGGAGCTGACGGTGTTTCATTCTGGTGGTGGGGACCTTTTGACGGCGATTATTATGCCCAGCTGGCACAGGCGGCAGAGATCACCGGCAGATATGAGAAGTTCTTCCTTGCCGGAGAAAAGCCGGTTTCGCTGAAAGTTGCGTGCCGTAAAAAAGGACGTTTCTCCGTTTTCACCTCCACGATCGGCAGTGAGGAATTTATCCTGCTGCTCAATCACGGTGGAACAGCTCTGGAATTTGAGGCGGTCAATCCGGAAAAACGGCAATTCACCGATGCCACCGCAGAAAAAGAGTACAATAAGGACAAATTCATAGTGACTTTGCCGCCTTACGGAGCAAAAGCTCTGTACTCGGCAAAATAGAATTCCGATGCAATAAAACAAGGGCTGTTGCAAAACCTTGAAAAAGGTTGGCAGCGGCCCCGTTATTTTTAGCAGTGCAACGAAAACGGCTTACTTTTGGAAGTCGGCAAAGAAGTTTTCCGGCAGATAATCCGGATTTTTCGGGAAAAGTTTATGAGCTCGGGCAAGAAATCCCTCCGCTTTTTCCCGTTCACCACGCAGCATGGCGATCCTTGCCAGTCTGGCGTATGCCGCCGGTCTTACCGGATCGGTCTCCAGGGCTTTGAGGAAATAGATCTCCGCCTGATCAAGAGCTTCCAGACGCAAATACCAATCGCCAAGTATCATCGGGATGACCGCCTGATCCGGGCGGAATTTCTCTGCCTGTTTTGCCAGATCTTCCACGGTGTAAATTGCCAGTTTCGCCCGGATCTCCGGGGTGGGAGGATTAAGTTTATCCTGAAGCCGTGAAAGAGCATGATCCCCTGCCAGATAATAGTAACTGCTCACAAATCCGGCAGATATCAGCATTGCCGCTGCGGCATAATTCACCATCCGGCTTCGGCGGCTGCTCTCTTCAGTTGCTTTATTTTCCTCTGGCATAACACAACAGTAAAGCACTCCCATAATTGAAATCATCGCCGGTATCTGCCAGTCGCAGTCGATCAGACTGTGGAGCGTGAAAATCGTACCGCACCAGAAAACAGTTCCCCGCAGATCCGGAGAAAAACGGTGCTTCCAGAGAATTATCAGCGGATAAAGCAGTACCGTCAACATCAGCAGACCTGCCGGAATACCGCATTGGGAAGCAAAAGAGGCAACGATATTGTGCGGATCACGGGCGGATTCGTCCACATCGGAGAGCTTTATCTGCATGTGAGTACGGAAAAATCCACCCCATCCGGCTCCGGTAAGAGGATATTCTTTGCACAAAACTGCACAGCTGTGCCAGTAATCGACTCTTTCCCCCATGGAGGCAACGCCCCTGCCGTGATGCACAGCATAAAACAATCCGGCAATAACGATGATGATCCCGGCGGCAATTCCGGAAATTTTCCAGCGTAACTTTATTCCCGGATGGGAAAAAAGAGCGATCAGCCCCGCCGCTACCGGGCAGAATAACGCACTGCGGGAACGGGTCAGAAACAGTACCGAAAGAAACAACCCGGCAAAAAATATCCGGAAAATATACTTCGCCTGCCGGGGAGGTGTGAATCTCTCACTCCATTTACCGCTCAAATAAAAGGAGATCACCAGCAGCATCAGCATGAATGATGCTAAAATATTACTCGATGCCAAAGTGGAAAAAATCCGCGGATCAGTGAGCTTTAATTGCATTGCTTCTGAAACCGGTATTCCCATAGCCTCCTGTTCTGCGGCAAAACGGCGGATCTCATCCAGCACCACCAAATGCTGATACCAGCCGTAAAAAGCAGTTATTATACCTCCGGCAACCACCGATCCGGCAAAAATCCCGGCACAGTGCGGTCTGTTTTTCAAAATTATCCCGGCAGCAGCGATCAAAGCTCCGCAGGAGGAAAGCAAAGAAATTTCCCCCAGAGCAAGGATGTTGTCGCCACGCAAAATACCCGGTATGACCGCCAGAGACGGTACGATCCCCCAGAGCAGGACAAAAATCCGCATTTTTCCGGATAATTCCGCACCGTAGGCGATCAGCGTCAGCAGCAGTAAAGCACAGCTGAAGTATGCCAGACTGTGAGGATGCCAGGTGATAAAGAGCCAATCAATGAAAAATTCCGGAAAAAATCCGCCTGATTCCGGCATGACCGCCAATCCGCCGAGTTTGACCGGCAGAAGAAAGAGCAAAATCCCGCAGAGAATCCCGCAAATTTTTTTCATGATCAAAAGAGCCTTATTTGGAAAAGACTATCGTCCGGTGACCGGAAATGATCACCCGGTGTTCCAGATGGGCACGCACCGCTCTGGTCAGTACACGTCTTTCGATATCTCTGCCGCGGTCACGGAGATCTTCCGGGAGACTTTCGTGGGTGATACGCTCAACATCCTGCTCGATAATAGGTCCTTCATCAAGGTCGGCAGTGGCATAGTGAGCAGTGGCACCGATCATTTTGACTCCCCGTTCCCACGCCCGCTGATAGGGATTGCCCCCCATGAATGCCGGGAGGAAGGCGTGGTGGATATTGATGATCCGTGAGGGGAAGTGATTGATGAAGTCATTGGACAATATCCGCATGTAACGGGCAAGGACGATCAAGTCGATATTGTGCCGGTCGAGCAGATCCATGATCTGCTTTTCCTGCTGCGGATCACCGCTGCGGTCAACCGGGAAGCAGTAAAAGGGGATGCGGAATTTATTGGCAGCTTCCTCCAATTCGGGATGGTTGCCGATGACCAGTTTGACTTTGCCGGAACCGAGCAGATTTTCTTCGGAATTGGTCAGCAAATCGTAGAGACAGTGGGTGGTTTTGGAGACCATGACGGCGACATTCTGCACTTCGCCGGAATAGTGGATGGAAAAATTGAGATCCAATTCGGCTGCGAGTTTGCGGAATTCAGCTTCGATGGCGGCTTTGGTCAATTCCGGGGGCAGTTCCACGGCGATACGCATGTAATAGAGCTGCTCAATGATGTCGGAGTATTGACGGCACTCCATGATATTCAGATTCAATCCGGCGAAAAATCCGGTGATCCGGGCGACCAGACCTTTGCGGTCGGCTGTGGAAATGAGAAAAACTGCAGTACGGTTCATGACAAATATCTTTCTGTAAAATTTAACGGACAAAACATTTACATAATGTAACACAAAAGCAGGCTTTTGTCAACTTGTTATCAGTCGATATCTTCCGGAATCAGCAGAAGATGATCTTTTTCCAGTTTGGTGAGCGAATGAGCGATATTCTCCCGGAGATTGGGGATGCGTGAAGCAAGCATCTCCGTCAATCTGCCGAATTCCGCCCGGTCACCGTTTTTGACGGTCTCCTCATAGCGGCATTTTCCGGTTTTCTGCGGCAGATCCAAAGTTTCTGCACACTGACGGATAAGTTCTTCCGGGACCAGTGCCAGCGGACGGATGACTGCCGGATGTGCCGGATTCTGCGGTTTGACCAGCGGTGCCATGGAAGTTATTCCCTGACCACGGCAGAGACTCATGAAAAAACTGCTGATAATGTCATCCAGATGCTGACCCAGAGCAAGTTTATTGCATTTAAGCTCCTGCGACAAACCGTAAAGTTTGCCCCGCCGCAGACGGGAACAGAGGACACAGGGGGCAGAGGCAAAATTTTTCTCCCGGATAATGCCGGGAATATCAAGTTTGACCGTGTGATGTTTCCAGTTGTGTTCCTTGCAGTAAGCGGCAATATTTTCCACGCCGAAATCCTCAAATCCCGGATCAAAAGTGGCTGTTTCGATCCGGAATTCCACCGGGGCATGTTTCCGCAGATGCTCCAGAACATGGACAAGCACCCAGCTGTCTTTGCCGCCGGAAAGCCCGGCAAGGATCCGGTCTCCGTCGGAAATCAGCTTGTAACGTACACACGTCTCACCGGCAAGGCGGCAGATTTTTTTGAAAGAGTTTGTTTTCATCATAAAGAAAATATAATCCATCTCATTAAAAAATGCAATATTCCACTTGAAAATATCGTCATTTAATGGTAAAGTATCTCCGTGAAATTCAATTTGTCAATCCGGAGGAGTTTTTATGAGTTCACTGATCGTCAAAGGCGGCACTGTCAAAGGCGGCGAAGTAATGATTTCCGGCAATAAAAATGCCGTTTTGCCGATGATTGCGGCTTTGATGCTGAGCGATGAAGAGTCAATTCTGCACAATGTGCCGGACATCCTCGATGTCCACACCATGCTGGATATCGCAGCTTTCCTCGGTGCAGAATACACCTTTGAAAAGAATGTATTGCGTTTCCGCTGCCGGGATGTGAAAAACTTCATCATTCCGCAGGAGATGTGTGCCAGAAACCGTACCAGTATCCTCTTTGCCGCTCCGCTTATTGCCCGGTGCGGCAAGGCTGAATTATGCCCTCCCGGCGGCGACGTCATCGGCAGACGGCGGCTGGACGGACACTTTTACGGATTGACCAAACTCGGTGCCGTAATGGCTCCGGAGTGGAAAACTTACCGCTTCGACGCCCCAAAAGGTCTTGCCGGCAGAGAACTTTTCCTCGATGAAGCCAGCGTTACTGCCACGGAGCAGATCATGATCGCCGCCGCCTGTGCCAAAGGGACAACCACTCTTTACAATGCTGCCTGCGAACCGCATGTAAGCGACCTTGCCGCCATGCTCAACGCCATGGGAGCAAATATTTCCGGTGCCGGAAGCAATACCATTATCATTGAAGGCGTGGAAAAACTTCACGGCTGCACTCATCACGTTTGCGGAGATCATATCGAAGCAGGCAGTTTTCTTGCTCTGGGAGCCGCTACCGGGACCCCGATAACTCTGCGTGGTACAACAGTGCGTCATTACTGGATGCTCCGGCGGGTATTTGAACGGCTCGGCTGGCAGATGACCTTGCATCCGGATCACATTTATCTGCCCGGCGGTCAGGATCCGAAAGTAGTAAGTGACTTCGGCGGCTATATTCCGCAGATATCTGACGGCACCTGGCCGCAATATCCGTCGGATATGATGAGCTGTTCCATTGTTGCGGCGACCCAGAGTCAGGGGACGGTGATGTTCTTTGAGAAGATGTTTGAGAGCCGTATATACTTTGTTGACCGTCTGATAAGCATGGGGGCGAATGCCATTGTCTGCGATCCGCACCGGGTGGTGATAACCGGCCGCAGCGAATTGCATGGCAGAATTCTGGAAAGTCCGGATATCCGGGCAGGTATGGCAATGGTAATTGCGGCATTCTGTGCCAGGGGGGACAGCCGGATCGATAATGCCGATGTGATTTACCGGGGGTATGAACATCTGGTGGATAAGCTGCGGCTTATCGGAGCTGATGTGGAGGAGGCATGAAGAAAAATTCTGAAAACTCCTGCAATGAAGTCGTTGCGGTCAGCAGAATCGTAAAATTTTCCGCTCCTTTTGCCGCATTGCTCGGCGGTATCGGTTATGCGATGGCTCTGCCTCCTTTGAATTGGAGTATTCTTGTCTTTGTTGTTCTGCTGCCATTATTCTGGAGTTCTTATGTTTTCCGTTGGCGGTGGTCATTTCTGTGCGGCTGGATGTGGGGATTGGGCTGGGCATTTTTCTCCTGCCGTTTTCTGCGGGAGATCCACCCGGCGGTGCCGTGGATGCTTGCTCCGGTGCTGGCAGTATGGCCGGGGGTGTACGGGGCAGTTTTAAGCTTGCTCGGCGGGAAAATTTTCGGTAACAAGGATTTTTCCACGCCGTGGCGTTTAAACTGGGATCCGGTAAAAGCGTTGCTCTATCTTTTCAGTGCGGCGGCACTTTTCACGGTACTGGAGTGGACACGCTGTCACCTTTTTGTCTGGAATGATTTTAGTGTCACCTTGTGGAAGATCCCGTTTCTGATGCAGATTGCCCGGATCACCGGCAGATACGGGACAAGTCTGGTGATAACTTTTCTCAATGCTGTGATTTTCGCATTGTTTTTCACCCGCAAACCATATTTGAGTGCCGGGGTACTGGCGGTTTATCCGCTGCTGGCGGCACTTTACGGGGTGTACCGGATAAATTCGACGGATGAATTCAAAGAACCGGTGGTATGGCGTTGTGCATTGATCCAGGGGAATCTGCCGCAGCAGCGAATAGCGGATGCCCGGACGGTGATCGATTCAATAGAGACCTACTGCAATCTGACAAGGGAGATCCCGGCGGAGCAGGCGGATACGGTCATCTGGCCGGAGTGTGCAATTCCCATTGCTCTGCGGATGAATCATCCGCTGGGTGGATTTTTCCGTTACCAGATTGCGGCATTGGATCGTCAGATATTGCTTGGTTCACTGGATTACACGAAAGATGGGGGGATGACCAACAGTGCATTGCTTATAAATCCTCCGGGGGGCAGAATTGCCGGGAAATATGATAAATTTCACCGGGTTCCTTTCGGTGAATATGTGCCGTTTCGCTCTCTATTGCCGGAATCATGGATCGCAGCATTTGACATGGGCAGAGATTTGACTGACGGTAAGAAGCTTGAACCCTTGAGGGTAAACGATCAGGTTTCTGCCGGTACGGCGGTTTGTTACGAGGGGATATTTTCTTATGTCAGTGCCGGATTTGTCCGCAACGGGGCAAATGTGTTAACGGCGGTCTCCAATGATGTCTGGTATCCGGAGAGCAGTGAACCGGAACAACACCTTGCCAATGCGGTGATGCGTTGCGTGGAAACGGGATTGCCGATGATACGTTGCGGCAACAATGGCGGATCGGGAGTGGTGACATCCCGTGGGATTTTTACAAGTTATATCGGCAGTGCGGCAGAGCGTCCGGAATTGTTGCGGGAGAAGGCAGCAGGAGTAGTGGAAGTAACTTTTGAGCGGCATCCGGAAATAACTCCGGCGGTACGGTTTGAAAATGCAATAGTTTATTTGCTGCTTCTTCTTTTGGGAGCGGTTTGTTTTTTCAGCGGAAAAAAAATCAAACAGGGAAAGGCAGAGTAGAGAAAACCAATCAAGCCCCGGCGAAGCACAGGGTGCGACTTTTCGTTTTTCTTTGCTAAGCTTTCTTTTTCCGTAAAAATTTGGTAACAGTTTGTAAGAAAATAGTGGTAATAAACGCAGTAGAGAAAACCGATCAAGCCCCGGCGAAGCGAAGGGCGCGACTTTTCGTTTTTCTTTGCCAAGCTTTCTTTTTCCGTAAAAATTTGGTAACAGTTTGTAAGAAAATAGTGGTAATAAACGCAGTAGAGAAAACCGATCAAGCCCCGGCGAAGCACAGGGCACGACTTTTCGTTTTTCTTTGCCAAGCTTTCTTTTTCCGTAAAAATTTGGTAACAGTCTGTAAAAGAATAGTGGAAATAAATGGAGTAGGGAAAACCGATCAAGCCCCAGCGAAGCGAAGGGCGCGACTTTTCGTTTTTCTTTGCTAAGCTTTCTTTTTCCGTAAAAAGAAAGCGTCGTTTTTCTTGTCTTACTTCTTTTTCTGTAAAAATAAGTAAGGAAAATATCATACATGAAAGGAAAAAAAAGTATGAAATTCGGTGTTGCTGATTTCGGCATGAGTGTGTGGGATGGCGGTCTTTTCGATCTTCAGGGACGTTTGGAGGGATTGAAAGCCATCGGTTACGACGGTGTGGAGCGTTTTGAGGCGAATTGTGCTTCAGATGCTTTGAATAAAGCGACTTTGTTCCGCCGTTTGGGGATGGAATTTTCCACCTGCCGCGGTCCGAAAAACATGGACAGTATGCAGTGGACAGCGGGTTTGGGCAAACCTTACGTCTGGATTGCTCTTTCTGATGCGGTTCGTACGACGGATATGGACAAATACATCCGTCAATGCAATACCTTTGTTCAGGGCTGCCGCACCTGGGGGATCAGCGGTATTCTCCACAACCACTTGGGGACCCGTATTGAGAATCAGGATGAGATCCATCTTTTCATGGAGAGATGTCCTGATGCTGAATTGCTGTTGGATATCGGTCACATTTACGGTGCCGGCGGTGATCCGATTGAATTGATCCGCAGATATGCTCCGCGTATTGCGGCGGTTCACTTCAAAGATATTGAGATGAAAGACGAATCCATCGGTCTGGACAAGTGGTATGACCGTCTGCGTTTCTGCGAATTGGGTGCCGGAACTCCCGGACTGGTCGATTTTGCCGCCTGTTACAAAGCCCTCAAGGATGTCGGTTACGACAAATGGGTGTTTGTGGAACATGACACGCATACGGATGATCCATTCAAACAGTTGAAAATCAGTTTGGATGCTCTCAAAAGCCTCTGATAAGAGAGTACAAAAGATATTATGAGAGACCTTTTGTGTCTCTCATAATATCTTTTTCACAGTTATGAAGTCAACTTATTTGACCTGCTGATAAGCTTCGACAGCCTGGGCGGCACAATTCTGCAGGAAAAGGGCATCTTTCTTTTTGATTATTTCCGGGATGAATTTGATATCCGAAGCTTTCCGGTCAAAAAGGAAAAGATACCAGACTGCGGCCTGCAAATACTTGCCGTGTTCATTAAGATGTGTTGAATCGTGGTGGATATGGCGGCCTTTCTGTTTGGTGGTCTGCCAGAGTGAGAGACCGACCACATCGCCGGAGGTATCCGGCAATTCAGGCTCGACATATTTTACTGTCGGGTCAAGCGGCTTGTATTTGACCGGAGTCGTTGCCCGGAAAATTTGTATTGCATCACCGACGGGGATCACCCGCAACCGGTATTTTTCCGCCAGTTCCCGGTAGGCTTTATTGACCTTTTCGTACATGGATTGCTGGGTCAGTCCCCAAGCCGGCAGCCGGGGGCAGTCGATGCGATATGCCCAAGTTTGATGGACGATGATCTCGGCATTTTTCTGATGTTCGCGGATGTACTTGATCAGGTTTCCGGCATAAGGTTCAAAGGTTTTGAAACTGATACTGTTGGGACTGCTCTGCTGGATGGTGATGATGTCGTACTGATTATCCCGGAGCAAAGTGTAGATATTCCCCATAACGGCATTACCCTTGGCGGGGTTGTTTTCGGAATCCCAAACGGTGATCTTGTAGGGGGCGTAAGAGGGTTTTTCCTGTGCTTTGACGAGGCAGTTGTAATGTTTTTCCAGTGGGCATCCGCCGATGTAGGCACTGGTCAGGATCAATTTATTTTCCGGATCGGCACCGACGATCTGCGGCAGAAATCTTCCGACGCTGATGGAGAAACTGTTACCGATCATCAGGACTTTAAGCTCTTTTGCCATCAAAGAGCCGGAGACCGCCGTTGCTGCAATCACTGCCAATAAAAATTTTTTCCACATTCTTTTTACCTCTTTTTTTATTTTTGTGAAAAATCTTTCCCCCGGTTGGATCGAACCCGTACTTGCCGGTTTGACAAATCACAACTTGTGTGATATGTTTTACACGTTAACAGAAATGTTTGTTTATAAGCTCCTGTTACGGGTTTCACAAAATTTGGGACATTATCTTTTTTTAATATTCCAAACTTCTGCGGAGTTTATTTATCACATACCGTTAAAATCATGTTACAGCCGGGTAAGGTCAAATTCCCGGGTTTTGCCGTCCTCTCCGATCAGGGTGAGAATATTTTTATCCACCTTGAAGTCTTTGAGGATGTACTCATATTCTGTCTGGCGGCACTTGATCACGGAATTGTCTTTTACTGCCAGAATTATTGCATTCATATAATCATCACACATACTGCATGCGATATCCGCTTGAGCGACAATGTAATCCACGCCGTTGAAAGAGAAACAATTTGCCGGACAAATTATCACTTCCAGATCGGTTTTATTATCGTAAGCAGTGGTTTTTACAGTGCATATTCCTCCGGAAATAGAAATATTGCAGTTGTTGACTTCCCCGTAAGCATCGGCGATCCTCCGCCATCTGGCAGCACTTTCTTTATCCGCCTGCCATAGCTCGGTCATCTGTCCTGCCATTACGGCAGCCCGGCTGGCACGCATCATTCCGGAAGCACTTCCCTTATCTTTCCGGGCGTCAATAAAGTTCTGATTGATATTCATCATCATCCCGGCGAATTCATGCCGGAGCAGTTTTCTCATTTCCCGGTCGGTGGTTTTGCGGTAAAGTTCATCCCAGACCAATTCAGCTTTTTTCAGACAGGAATCGAAATAATTTCCGGAAGCGGCATTGATTTCGACCTGGGTTTGGGCGTTGGTCATCTCTTCTATGGCATTTTCGGTGTCGGCATCGGCTTTTTTGAGCAGCGAATCATAATTTTCAGCATAAGCGGCAAAGCAGAACAAAGAGAGGGAAAATAAAAATTTTTTCATAAGAGATCTTTTCTTTGATATAATGTTATCTGTCAAAAGTAATATACATTTGCAATAAAATTTGTCAAATATCAAACGCAATATTTTCCCATATTTATTGAGGCATCCGGAATGGCATTGGCAGTAAATTGATATTTTTTTGTCAGCATCTGCTATTGCTTTATCGTGCTTTTCATAGTATATTTATCGTAGCGAAAGATCATCGTCTCACCTTGACAGTTTGCGGCGGATGAGTGAATAAAATCAACAAAATAAGGAATTGCACTTGAAATGTCCTACCTTGATGATGCCCGGCACTTTGAATTTGATGAAACTCCCTTTCACTTGGGATTTCTCCCTACGGAACAGTCCAATGAATTGACCAGATTTCTGGATAAGGAATTTGCCGCCTCCACTTCCGATGGTATCCGCAATCTGCAAAAAGTTGACCGCAATGTGCTTGCCATGACCGGAAGGATTTTTGCCTCCCCCGAATTTGCCGCTCTTTGCGATTGCATTACCGCCACGGTAAAATCGGGAAACAAGGTGGTCTTCTCCGGCTGCGGAGCTACCGGCAGATTGAGTATTCTGCTGGAATCCATGTGGCGTACCGGATGCCCGGAGTATGCCGATCAGGTCAAAAGTATCATGACCGGCGGCGATTACGCTCTGGTCAAATCCGTCGAATCTTTTGAAGACTATGCCGTTTTCGGAGCCAGACAGGTGCAGGAGATGCAGATGGTCCCCGGCGATCTGCTCGTTGCCATCACTGAAGGGGGAGAGACCAGTTCAGTTCTGGGTACGGTCAGGGAATTCACCTCTTACGGGGGGAAGGCATTTCTGCTTTTCAACAATCCTGCCCATCTGCTCCGGGAACACCTCAAGCGGTGCAAAGAGGCGATCGACAATCCGGCGGTAACGGTATTGGATCTCTCCTGCGGACCGATGGCACTGGCAGGTTCGACCCGGATGCAGGCGACCACCAGCGAGCAGATCGTTGCTTCCGCTGCTTTGGAAATTGCTGCCGGCAGACTTTATGGCCGGGAAGCAAAGAATGATTTTGCCGCAGATTTTGCCAAAGTTCTGGAAAATCTCGAATCGGATGCCACGGTTGCCAAACTTGCTGAACAGATTGATTTTGAAGCGGATATTTACCGTAAAAACGGCAGAGTGACCTACTTCGCTGATCTGTATATGCTTGACCTTTTTACGGACACCACTGAACGCAGTCCGACTTTCATGCTCCCCGGTTTCCGCCGCATTGATGATGATACCATGCCCGAACCGTGGGCATTTGTCCGTAATCCGCTGCTTCCTGCCGCCGATGCCATGAAACGGGCTTTGGGCAACCGGGAAATGCGTTGTCTCAACTGGCAGCCAAGCGACTATATTGCCATGCAGGTTCCCGATTCGATAGTCAATAATCCGCCGAAAATAACTGCCGCCGACCTTGCCAAGATTCCCGTCGGCAATGAGGAACTGCCCAGCCGTTATGCCACCGGCAATGATGCGGCAGTGCTTTTCTACTATGGTCAGGCTCCGGAAGATTTGAAGAATGCCGCTGCCAAAGAGGCGGAGAATTTCTCCTGTTTCAAAGTGATGGATGCTTTTTGCGGTGAACTTCCGGCGACCCGGCTCAATATTTTTGAGCGTATAGCGGTGAAATTGCAGTGGAATACCATCTCCACCGGGACAATGGTCTGTCTGGGCAGAGTCACGGGCAACTGGATGAGCTTCGTGGCGATCTCCAATAAGAAACTTATCGACCGGGCCATCCGGCTGATCTCCGAATTGGGCAATGTCGATTATCATACCGCCTGTGTGGAACTTTTCCGCACGATCGCTGAACCCTCCGGAATCCCGGCAGTGCAGCAGACTTTGGCAAGGATAAAAGGTGAGAAGTGATGAGGAAATCAATTATTGTTATTTTGCTGGTATCGGCAATGACTGTTTATGGAACAAGTCAAATGAAAAGTGTATCGTTTGTTGCGGATGACATTCCGGGGATCAAACTCTGGGACGATGGAGAAATTCCCTTTTTCAAGTCGGAAGATGCCGGAAAAAAGGAGAGACTTTATCCATGTTCGTGGGATACCCGGCCGAGGGTTACGGATGTGACGATCCCTGAAATTTACTGTTTTCCTGCCCCGGGGAAAGCGGCACATCCGGCAGTATTGGTCGCTCCCGGCGGCGGATATTCCTATCTCTCATGGGAACACGAGGGAATAGAGATCTGCCGGATGTTTCAGCGGCAGGGGTTTACTGCATTTCTGCTCAAATACCGTTGTCCGGGCAGACGGCAGGCGGCATTTGCCGATGCGGCAAGGGCGATCCGGCTCATCCGTTATCAGGCGGAAAAATTCAATATTCTCCCGGATAAGGTGGGGGCGGTGGGATTTTCTGCCGGTGCCCACTTGTGTGCGGTGATCTCCGCTCCGGCAAATGAACCTTATCCGGAAAAAGATGAGGTGGACAAAGGATCATTCCGTCCGGATTTTACGGCTTTGATCTATCCGGCGTTTCTGACCGGGGATATGCAGAAACTCACCTTGAAAAGCGAATTCAAAGTCGATGAAAAAACCCCTCCGGCTTTGCTTATCCAGACCGGAGATGACCCGATCCGGGTGGAAAATTCCCTTGCGTGGTACCGGGCATTGCAGGCAGAAAAGATCAAATGCGAAATGCACATCTGGGACAAAGGCGGTCACGGCTACGGTATCTGGCTTAAAGACAGTCCCGTTGCCGACTGGCCTTTGCCGGCGGTAAAATGGTTCAAACGCCAGCTTGAAAAATAAGGTGATGACAGATTATTTGTCTCCGGCGGTCTGCGGTGAGCGGCAGGTGGTATCGCCTGTCGCATATCCACGCCATTTCCCGATCAAACTGCGACAACGGAGCAGTGCGATAACCTCGCAACCCGCCGAGCGGGCGTTCCGCCGCTTGATCACGTCCGGGTACGACCCGGTGCGGGATTTTTTTATTTGGTAATGTCTCAAATTTTGTGAAACCCAATCAGGAGCTTATAAACAAATATTTTTGTTAACGTATAAAACTTATCACATAAGTTGTGATTTGTCAAACCGGCAAACACGGGTTCGATCCGACCGGTGGATGCAGTGTGAGGCAAGGTCGCGGGCAAATCAAGGCGGATGAGCAGGAGTGTACTAAACGTACATGACTGCGAAAACGTCCGCTGATTTGCCAAGAGATTGCCCGCAATGCACCACCGCAGGAAAGATTTTTCACAAAAAATGAGACAATAACTTTTATTTTATCTTTTTTGCTTTTGCAAACAAACTTGCAGATCAAAGTCCGTCGATATATTTGCGGATGGCAGAGATACCGGCAAGTTTTTCCATGTTATCCTCATTGGCAACGATCAACGTCGGTGCCTGACGGATATCGAATGCCTTGGCTTTTTCCGGTTCCTGATCTGCAACAACCACCTCATATTCGATTCCGGCACGGTCAAGGAAGGTCTTGGCGATCCGGCAATTCGGACAGGTCGTCGTGGTGAAAAGCGTCAGCTTATCCGCACTGATAAAGGGCAATTCATCACTTTTCGGCGGAGCGGAAACCATCGCCGGAGTGCAGGAACAGCAAGTGTCTGTACCGAATTCCCGTTTCATTGCGGTATAGGCATTATAGACTTTGCGGTCTTTGTACTCCTGCGTTTTACCATCATTCCAGTTCTGCACCGGGCGGTAGTATCCGGTGATCCGGCTGTAAACCTCGGTTTTGGAGCCGCAATCGGGACACTTGAATTCCTCACCGGCAATATAACCGTGGTTGTGGCAGATGGAATAGGTCGGAGACATGGTGTAGTAGGGCAGACGGTAATTCTCTGCGATCTTCCGCACCAGATTTGCCGCCGCCTGCCAATCCGGCAGTTTCTCTCCGAGGAAGGCGTGGAAAACCGTACCGCTGGTGTAGAGGGTCTGCAATTCATCCTGCACATCCAGAGCGGAGAAAATGTCATCGGTGTAACCGACCGGCAAATGGGAACTGTTGGTGTAGTAAGGAGTGCCGTTTTCAGAAGCGGTCACGATGTCACCGAAACGGTTCTTGTCATGTTTGGCAAGACGGAAGCTTGTGGATTCCGCAGGAGTGGCCTCAAGGTTGTAGAGGTCGCCGTACTGTTCCTGATAATCGGAAAGGCGTTCCCGCATGTGGTTGAGGACATCTTTGGTGAATTGCTGTGCTTCAGCATTGGTCAGATCTTTGCCGATCCATTTGGCATTGAGACATGCTTCATTCATACCGACCAGACCGATGGTGGAGAAGTGGTTGTCAAATTTACCCAGATAACGTTTGGTATAAGGATAAAGCCCCTCATCCAGAAGTTTGGAGATAACTTCACGTTTGATCTTGAGTGAACGGGCGGAAATATCCATCATGTGATCCAGACGGGTGTAGAAGTCTGCTTCATCCTCGGCAAGATAGGCGATACGGGGCATGTTGATCGTGACCACACCGATTGAACCGGTGCTTTCGCCGCTGCCGAAGAAACCGCCGGATTTTTTCCGCAATTCACGCAGATCCAGACGCAGACGGCAGCACATGGAACGGATATCACTGGGTTCCATATCGCTGTTGACGTAGTTGGAGAAGTAGGGGGTACCATATTTGCTGGTCATCTCAAAGAGCAGCTTGTTGTTTTCCGTCTCGCTCCAGTCAAAATCCCGGGTAATGGAGTAAGTCGGGATCGGATACTGGAATCCGCGGCCCTGAGCGTCACCCTCGATCATCGTTTCGATGAATGCCCGGTTGACCATATCCATCTCTTTTTTGCAGTCTTTGTATTTGAAATCCATCTCTTTGCCGCCGACGATACAATTCTGCTCGGCAAGGTCGGCAGGGACCGTCCAATCCAGTGTGATATTGCTGAAAGGAGCCTGAGTACCCCAGCGGGAGGGGGTATTCACACCGAAAATGAAAGATTCAATACATTTTTTGACCTGATTGTAGTCAAGTTTGTCAACTTTGACAAAGGGGGCGAGGTAGGTGTCAAAGCTGCTGAAAGCCTGGGCTCCTGCCCACTCATTCTGCATGATGCCGAGGAAGTTGACCATCTGATTGCAGAGCGTGGCGAGGTGGGATGCCGGAGCAGAAGTGATCTTGCCGGGAACGCCGCCCAAACCTTCCTGAATAAGCTGTTTGAGTGACCAGCCGGCACAATATCCGGTAAGCATGGACAAATCGTGCAAATGGATGTCGGCATTACGGTGGGCATTACCGATCTCATCATCATAAATCTCGGAGAGCCAGTAGTTTGCGGTAATAGCACCGGAGTTGGAGAGGATCAGACCACCGACAGAATAAGTAACAGTGGAGTTCTCCTTGACCCGCCAGTCATTGATTTTGACGTAGTCATCAACGGTCTTTTTGAAGTCGAGAATGGTGGACTGGGCATTACGGAGTTTCTCCCGCTGACGGCGGTAGAGGATGTACGCTTTGGCGACATCAGCGTAACCGGCCTGCACGAGAACGGATTCCACACTGTCCTGAATATCCTCGACGGCGATGAGACCCTCTTTGATTTTGGGTTCAAAATCGGCGGTAACTTTAAGAGCGATAAAGTCGATGATCGACTGATTGTACTGTTTTTCCTGTGCCTCGAAGGCCATTTTCACCGCATCTGCGATCTTTTTCAGATCGAAGTCGATGTTTTTTCCGTTACGTTTCTGTACCTGATACATTTTTCCTTTTTCTCCCTTTCCTTTTCTTCTTTGATTCTTACTGATAACTGAAAATCTTTTTCACCTGCCGCGGATCTCCGCCGCCGGAATAAATTTTCTCACTGTCCGGCAAAACTCTGCCAGCAACTCATCGCTGACGGCAAATTGTGCCGCATTGCCGCCGAGGATCTCCCCGGAATCGGCAAAAGGCTGTAAAAAATAACGTTCCGCCCCGGCGAGCCATGAACCGATCGCTTCAAAATCGCCCGTTTCATGCAGATTGCCCGTTACCGTGGTGCGGAATTCATATTTAACGCCGCCTGCCAGCAGAAGTTTCACACTCTCTTTGACTTTTTCCAACAACCCTGCACCGCTGGTCTGTGCATATTTTTCCGGCGAATTTTTTATGTCCATCGCCACAAAATCCACCGCTTTGCTCCCGATCAATTCCTCAAGCTGCTGCGGAAAAGAACCATTGGTGTCCAGTTTGACCCGGTATCCCATGGCTTTGGCGGCCTGTGCCAGAAGCACACTTTCCTCGTGCATAAGAGGTTCGCCGCCGGTGATACAAACAGCATCAAGCTGTTTTCCACGCTTCTCAAGAAATTCCAGAATGTCTGCAAAACTGTATTCCAGATCCGCCATACTGCCGGTCACCAGAACCGGATTATGACAGAATGGACACCGGAAGTTGCAGCCGCAGGTAAAAACCGTACATGCCACTTGTCCGGGATAATCCAGCAAAGTCAGTTTACGCAATCCAAACCGCATTTTTATACTCTTTTTTTATCTATATACCGTCAGCTTCGCTCATTTCAGCTGCACAATATATAGTTAATGCGGTTGAGATGGCACACAATATCTTGTTGTTTCTCAATATATCACGATTCCGGAATATTGCAAGTGAAAAACGATAAATTTTTCGACTTTTTTATCGGCAAAAGCCGTTTCCCGACAGCATTTTTCAGGGGAGTTTCAGGGTAAAAAAAAGACAAAAAAAAACTCCGGAAAATTCCGGAGCTTTTTCTGCCAGGCAAGATGGAAAAATTACATCTCGACCGGTTTGGTCTTGGGCAGACCATAAACTTTGTCTTCGGCGATGCGGCCATCGGCACGCAGGACATTCAGACGCTCAAAACGTTTCATAACGTTACGGATCTTGCGGATTTTACCGCCGACACGCAGACTCGGATGCTGGGACATATCATCACCTCATATTTTATGTTAGTTTGCAAAATACTTTTCACAGATTACTTAATATAGCACAAAAGACAACTTTGTCAAGCTGACGGAGAAACGAAAGTATAAAAAAACAGGCCTTCCGGAAAAAAACAGCTGATATTTTGCAATCCGAATCTGCAGAACAACTCTTGAAAAAACCGCCGCCGCAGGATACATTAAATAAGTGGCAAAACAAAAAATCCGGGAAGGAATGAAAAATGCCCCGCGTGTCGTGGAAACTCAATCTGGCAATGCTGTGGTTCTCACAGCTGGTAATCATGGCGGGGTATCAGGCCCTGACACCATTCATATCGCTCTTTATTAAAAATGATATGGGAGTCACCTCCCCCGGCGAACTGGCGGTGGCAGTGGCATCATACAACTTTGCAACCACCGCCGGATATGCGATATTCAACCCGGTATGGGGTACGCTGGCTGACCGTTTCGGCGTAAAACCGATGCTTTTAAGAGGCACTTTCCTCACCGGAATATTCTTCCCGATGATGGCATACACCAAAAGCATCTGGCTGCTCATCCTGCTCCGCTTTATTTCAGCGGCATGTGCCGGAACTACTGCCGCTTCCCAGACGATGGTCGCCCGCAACACTCCGGATGAACATCAGGGTTTTGCTCAGGGGGTTCTGACCACGGCGATCTGGGGCGGAGCAATGCTGGGCAATGTTATCGGCGGATTGCTCATCCACTATTTCAATTACAAAGTGGCATTCTGGGTGTGCGGTTCATTTTATGCTTTGGGCGGCATATCCATCCTTTTCACCAGAGACACTAATCTCGTAAAAGTAAAAGCTCCTGCCAGCCATATAAAACAGCATGGCATGACGGCACTGCTTCCGAAATTCAGTACGGCAGTGTGGATCATGCTCAGTCTCTTTCTTCTCATGGGGATCGTCCGCAATCTGGAAGCTCCCTATATCGCATTGAGAGTTGAGGAGATGACCGACAAAGAAACCGCCGCCCTCTGGACGGGGATCATCAGTGCGGCAGTCTGTGCGGCGGCGATCATCTCCGGGGTGGTCAGCGGAGCTTTGGTTGACCGTTATCCGGTTGGAAAAATCCTGATCCCGGTGATATTATTCTCCTCGCTGGCACTGGCGATGCAGGGATTTGCCGACAATCTCTGGGTATTTGGTTTCGGCAGGGTACTGCTTTACACAGCTGCCGGAGGGTTGCAGCCGATATTACAGAAAAATCTCTCTTCGGTAACGCCTCAACGCAAACGGGGAAAAGTTTTCGGCTTTGCCTCCTCTGCATCTGCGGTGGGGGGGATGCTTTCGGCGGTATTCGGCGGTTTGGCAATGACTGCCTGCGGAATATCGGGAGTATTCTACATTTCAGCGATTGCATTTGCGGCGACATTGCCGGTGATGCTGCGGGGGATATCCCGGGCATTGCAGCCATTCCGTTTTCACCGGGCCCGGTAAAAAATAAAAAAACAAAAAAATCTCGCCCTCCGTCGTACGGAGACGTGATCAAGCGGCGGAACGCTTGTCGCCGCCATAAGCGGCGAAACATCCGCCGCAGGCGGTCAGGTCGCTGTAAGGCGACACCTCCTGCCGGAAGCGATGTCATGCAAAAATTTGCATGACGAGTGAGCGTGAGGCAGCAAAACAAGAGCCGGTAAAAAATAAAAAAAATCCCGCACCGGGTCGTACCCGGACGTGATCAAGCGGCGGAACGCCCGCTCGGCGGGTTGCGAGGTTATCGCACTGCTCCGTTGTCGCAGTTTGATCGGTAAATAGCGTGGATATGCGACAGGCGACACCTCCTGCCGGAAGCGATGTCATGCAAAAAAGTTTGCATGACGGGTGAGCGTGAGGCAGCACAAACAAGAGCCGGTAAAAAATAAAAAAAATCCCGCACCGGGTCGTACCCGGACGTGATCAAGCGGCGGAACGCCCGCTCGGCGGGTTGCGAGGTTATCGCACTGCTCCGTTGTCGCAGTTTGATCGGTAAATAGCGTGGATATGCGACAGGCGACACCACCTGCCGTAAGCGATGTCATGCAAAAAAGTTTGCATGACGGGTGAGCGAGAGGCAGCACAAACAAGAGCCACGCAGACTGCCGACTATCCCCGGAGCTGTCCGTAAGTGTCTGTTAAAGTCCGTTTACGTCCGTACCACCGTTTGTCGAGTGCAGCGAGCTGCATTTCACAAAACGTCTTTAAAAGTATATAACAGCCAGAAAAGCAAGCCGTTGTAAATAAAGCTGTCCAGGACATCAAATGCTCCGCCCATACCGGGAACAAATGATCCGGAATCCTTGATCGCACACAGACGCTTGATCGCCGATTCAGTCAAGTCTCCGTAGAAACTGCCGAAAGAAAGCACTACCGCCGATAAAATATACCACCATAATCCGGCATGAGGCACGCAAAAGAAAAATGCCAGACTGACAATAATGGAAAGCAGCAGACCGCCGACAAAGCCTTCATAAGACTTTTTTGGGCTGATATTGGGAGCGATTTTGTGGTTTCCTCCGGGAAGTTTTGAAGTCAGAGTACCGACGATATACCCTCCGGTATCAGTTGCTTTAGTTACCAGACAGAGGTAAATCAGCCAGTATCCGCAAGGATCGGGGATATAGGCAAGCAACAGACCGACCAGAGATGGGGTGAGCAGCAAACCGGAACCAAAAGAATTCAAAACCTTCTCCAGCATCTCCTTTTTTACCGTAAGCAGAGAGGCACATGACGCCAGAATCAGCAGTAAAATCAATATTACTGCCATGTGAATAAATCCCTCAAACTTGAAAAATCCGGCAAGAAGTGAAGCTACTGCCACCAGCCATACGGCAAGAGCCGTCGGCAGAACGTATGCCGGACGTCCGGACTTATTCAGCATGGCACAACATTCTCCGACTGCGGCACCGACCAGAGCCGGAGCAGCCGCCAGAAACAGCCATTTACCGCCTGCCGACCAGAAAAATATTCCGCCAAGCAGCCCCATGAGGAGAATAAAACCGATAATGCGGAATTTGAACATCTTTAATTTCACTCCTTCAATTAAAAAATTGAGACTCCACAGCCAGACACAACGTGTGATAAACCGGCAAATGAAGCTCCTGTATTTTGTAAGTCTCTCTCTCCGGCACGGCAACAACCATGTCGGCAAATTCACGGCATCGCCCCTCTTTCTCTCCGGTAAAGAGGACAGTACGGATATTTTTCGCCCGGGCAGTGATGAAAAGATCATAAATATTCTCCGCATTGCCGCCGGTGGAGATCCCGATGACCATATCGTTTTTTCTTCCCATTGCCCAGAGCTGCTGGGCAAAACACAGCTGCGGCTCGACATCATTGCTGAAAGCACTTTGCAATGCCGGATGCGAAAGAAGCGATACAGACCGCAAGCCATACTGCAATTTTCCGGCGATATCGCTGCCTTTGTCTCCGGCGATCCGGGAAAAGAGTTCCTTGTCAGCAGCGGAAAGTTCTCTTTTTGATATAAAGCCTTTGAGCAATTCACCGCAGATATGCTCCGCATCGGCGGCACTGCCGCCGTTACCGGCAAGGAACAGCGTACCATCTCTCCGGAAAAGTTCCACCACTTCATCGGCAAGCTGACGCAAAACCGGAACCACGCATTGCAGTTGCGGATAACGCAGAGATAATTCAGTAAAATATTTTTCCATCTGTCAGCTCTCTCAATCAGAAAACATTCCATATCCCGATCACCCAGAGCAGCAGAATGACCGGAACAATAACAAACTTGATGTAATTATACATTCTGTACGGCAGTTTCATACCTTTGCCGCAATTCACCTCGGCAAAGAAATTCTCCTTTCCCCAGCCGCTTTTGCTGATGCAGAAAAAGGTCATGTAAGCCGCCCCCAGAGGCAGTAAATTGGCACTGACGATAAAATCTTCCAGATCAAGGATCGTACTCTTTTCTCCCAACGGCTGGAAACTGCTCCAGATGTTGAAGCCGAATATGCAGGGCAAAGAGAGCAATGCCAATATGATTCCAAAGATCCAGCAGGACTTCTTTCTGCTCCATGCCCACTCATCCATGCCGAATGCCACTAAATTCTCAAATACCGCAATCAAGGTCGACAACGCCGCAACTACCAGAAAAACAAAGAATAATCCGCCCCACAAAAATCCCAGCGGCATACTGTGAAACACCCGGGGCAAAGTCTGGAATATCAGCGACGGTCCGGCACCGGGCTCCACGCCGAAAGATATACAACTGGGAAAAATTATCAGTCCGGATGCCACCGCTACAAATGTATCCAGCAGAACGATCCATAACCCTTCTTTGAATAAAGAGTGTTCCTTGTTGATATAACTGCCGCAAATGGCAACACTGCCGATCCCCAGACTCAATGTAAAAAACGCCTGCGACATCGCCGCATGAAGAATTTCAAAGTAACCATACTCCGAATGGGTTTTCGGAGTGAGGAAAAAG
Organism: Lentisphaerota bacterium; assembly: GCA_015061685.1. Lineage (GTDB taxonomy): Bacteria > Verrucomicrobiota > Lentisphaeria > Victivallales > Victivallaceae > UBA1784. The sequence continues at coordinate 108,400 of SUWD01000003.1, forward strand.
CTTACGCCTTTCATAGCTCCATCAAGTGTAAAAGCTTTGCCGATAAGCACCAGCAAAAGCAAAAGCAATCCGCCCATCATCACTTTTACGCTTTTTTCGATGGTCTTTTGCACTCCGCCCAGACAGATGAAGAGAGTCATCAGCAATGAAATGAGCATATATACCGTCTGTCTCCCGGGGGAAGCCATCATCCCGAAAAAAAATCCTTCCTCCCAGACCGCATTGCTCATTGAAACAAAAGCTGTCGTGTAATTCAAAAGCCACCCGGTGATGACCGTATAAAACATCAGCAATATCAAATTGCCGCTGAAAAGAACATACGCCGGGATGTGCCACTTGAAACGGCTCTCTTTATTGGCAAGTTTGCGGAATGCTCCGGGATAAGTGCTTTGAGCCGCCCTGCCCAGAGAAAGTTCCATAAGCAGCACCGGCAGTCCGAAAAGTACCAGACACACCAGATAGAGCAGAACAAAAAGTCCGCCGCCGTATTTTCCGGTAATAAAGGGAAATCTCCATACATTTCCCAGACCTATTGCACAACCGGCAGTCATCAGAATAAACCCGATCCGGGAAGCAAAGTGTTCACGCTGATTTTCCATATTCAACACCCAAACAACAATACATATCATATAATTTTTATAAGATAGCACAAAATAACCTTTTTGTCAATGGCAGGTTGATTTTTTCCTGTTTACCGTGTATCTTATGGGATGGTGTATTGTGTATATTGTGTAATTGTGAGGTTTTGATATGGATTTCAGCACATTGTCTCCTGCCCGGCGGACGATCCGCCGCTTTGAACAGAGAACAGTTCCCGATGAGATGCTCAAACATCTGATCAATATGGCACGATTTGCCTCCTGTGCCTCCAATAAACAGCGTTTGCGGTATGTTATCATCCGGGAAAATGAATTGGTCAGAAAGGTTTTTGAAACTACCGCCTGGGCGGGAATGGTCGCTCCGAAACGCACGCCAAAGTGGGGTATCGATGCCCCGTTGGATTTTATTGCCGTGACAGCTCCGGTCAATGCCGGAGAGATCATCCATGCCGATGCCGGAGCCGCGATCCAGAGTATTCAATTAGCGGCATGGGAGCGTGGACTTGGCTGCTGCTGGTTCGCCTCTTTCAAAAAAGCGGAAGTAACAGAATTGCTCAATATCTCCCCTGACCGGGAGATACTTTATCTGATCGCAGTGGGATTTCCTGCTGAAAATCCCGTCGGCGAAAAAGCCGTTGACGGCGATGTGGCATATTATCTTGATGAAAATGATGTGCTTCATGTGCCGAAACTTCCTGTTGATGAACTTTGTTCTTGGATGTGATCATGAGTTTTGACCGGAAAAGCCTGCGTTTTGCATTTGCCGTACTGCTGGCACTGGCAAGTCTGCTTGCCCTGCCGCTGGCATTTTTGCGTCTTTCCGGCAAACCGGTGATGCTCTATCAGCTTGTCCAGTTGACGACTTTACCGGTAATGACCATGCTTTCGACCGGAATATCCCTGATATTTCCGGAGAAGATCAAAGCCTTTTTTCTTGCTCCTGACAAAAAATTTCTCCTGACAAGTGCCGCATTGTATCTGTTTATGCTGTTTGTCCAATGGGGCATGGGGATGATCAATTTTGATCTGTTGTTATCCGGGGCGGTATGGGTGACGCTGCCATTGGCGGTGATTGCCTTGAGTGATGAATTCAAAAAGCTCCTGCCGTACTGGATGAGTGGTGCGGCACTTTTACTGCTTGTCAGCGGTTTTACTTCGGAAAACTTCACCGGGCTTGCCGGGAACTGGAATTGGACATTCGGGATGATAACAGCCTTGCTGCCGGGAATATTTTTCACACTCGATCTGCGTTACCGGAAAACGTTTTTTCTGGCGGTGCTTCTGTTGTTTTTTGCGGTTATTGCCGTTGTGAGACTGGAAATATTTCCCCGTTCAGCTCTGTTTGCCGCTGTCGGAGCGATCGTGGTGATCGCCCTGCGGCGGAGGATCCCGGAAAAGAACTTCCGCAAACTGCTCTTTTCCGGCATTACCGTTGCGATCCTGCTTTTCTTTGCGGTTCTATTTTGCCTGAATCTGCCGGACACCCGGTTTCAAATCTGGCGTGGAGCAAGTGATATGATCATGTCCCATCCGCTTGCCGGTGTCGGCAGCGGTCAATTTGATGAAGTTATCCGCCGGCATCTTACAGATGATTTTTACTTTACCGGTTTTCCGTCTCCCAGAATCGACCATGCTCACAATGACCTGCTCAATATTTTTGCCGAATGCGGTATTTTGGGTGCGGTCTTTTACCTTGCCGCCGCCGGTACGATCCTGCTTAAACGGCAGAAAACCCCTGCCGGGATATTGGCTCAATGGATGTTTATGGTCATGCTTTTCTGCGGAATTTTCGATCAGCACAACCTTTCTGTTGCCGGATGTTTCATTCTCTGCTGCGGAGCGGGGATCTGCCTTGCTCCGGCAAATACTCCACCGGATATTACCGGGAAATGGAAAGTTCCCGGAGCTATCTTCGGCGGTTGTCTGATTCTTCCGGCACTTTGGACTGCGGCAATAAATTTTCACACGACCTCCGCCATACGCCGGGGAGATTTGAAGTGGTTTTCCGGCGACATAAGTGGGGCAAAAGCGGAATATAACGTTGCTGTACGGCAAAAGCCGCATATCCACGCCCTCTATCAGTTTGCCAAACTGAATCTTGCGGAACAGCGTCCGGCAGATTATTACTTTGAAAAGATGAAAACGGTACTGAAAAAGGAAAATTACCTGCATACCCGCAGACTCAAAGCAGTAAATGCCTATTTCAAACGGGATTTCGAACTTGCTTATGAGGAGATTTCCAAAGAAACAGACCTTGCACCTTTCAGCGTGATCTCGGCAGAATTCCGTTATCACCTTTTGCAGGATGCCCGAAGCACTCCGGAAGCAATAAATGAAGCGTATCAATATTTCATGCTTTTATGCCGGATGCGGGGAATAAAAAGCTACGCTGAACTGCACTCGCCGGAATTCGAAGCGGTCGATGACGGTCCGTTGCCCCGGGATTTGCGGGAATACTTTTTCCGTGATCCGGAGGCGGTCAGAGCGATATTTTCCGGCTTGTCCCGGAAACGCTGACCGTTTCGGCTCTTGCGAGGAGAGATTCCAGATCGCTCATTGATGCAAGCGTGGATGCTTCCGCCCGTAAAGAGGCCGGGAACCCTCTGCCTTTGAGATAATCATGGACTATTTTGCGTGCCTGACGCATGGCGGAAACTTCTCCGTACAAAGCGATCATCTCCGAAACATGGTAATGCACCATCTCCCGCCACTGCTCAAGCGTGGGAGGCAGAGCATTGTCAGATAATTCACTGAAAAGCCACGGATTGCCCATGATCCCCTGTGCAAGCATCACCCGGGAACATCCGGTCTCCCGGCGGATAAGGTCATAACTCTCTCTGGAATTGACCCCGCCGTTGGCGATTACCGGGATATCCGGAAAAGCTTCTCTTACTGCCCGGATAATATCAAAACTCACCTGTCCGGTGTAAAAATGTTCTCTGGTTCTGCCGTGGATGGTCAGAGCTTTTGCCCCTCTTTCCACCAAGCCGGCACACAATTCCAGCGTGGGTGCCGGATCAAGCTCATCAAGAATACGCATTTTGGCGGTCAGAGTAAAACGGCTTTCAGAGGCAATGGCAGCAAAACAGCTCAACGCTTTGGCAATATTTCTCCCCAGAGCCGCCCCTGCCCCCTTTTTCACCACTTTGGGTACAGGACAACCTAAATTAAAGTCCAGCAGAGAAAAATCCCTCTCATTGAGTTTGGCACTCGCTTTTTTAAGCAGTTCCTCATCGGCTCCGACCAGCTGGACTGCCAGAAACGTCTCCTCCTCCCCCCGTTTCAGCAGATATTCGCCATTCCCATTGGCATAAGCCAAACTGGCGGCATCCACCATCTCGGTAAAAGCATAACGGCATCCGCCGCGGTACGCCGCCCGGCGGTAAGCCAGGTCGGTAAATCCGGACAACGGAGCCATTATCAGGGCATTTTCCGGATAGACCGGAAGCAAAGGCTGATCACTCATCAGAAAAGCTCGGCACGCTGACGGCGGGCTTCTTCAGTGGCACGGGCGGTCAGGTCGGCAAGCACCTCATCCTGCATTGCCTTATCCATTGCCACAAATTGTCCCATCAGCTCATTTTCCTGTGAGGACAAACTGGTATATTCCGTGGGGTTTGCCGGAGAACTCAATTTACCGGCAAATTCCCGGATGATCTCTTTTTTCTCTCTTTCGCCAAAGATGGCAAATTCATCCAGAAGCACCTTCTGCTCGCTGAGCATCTCCACCAATTCGGGGTGACGGCGGTAGGTAGATCCCAGCCGCGGCGGCGGTTCTTTGATCGGTTCCGGGCCTTCCAGATAGGGCCGCAGAAGCGGATATATCTTATCCCAGGTCTCGTTGCGGATATTTTTCGCCTGCCGGTCGATGTAACGCCGGAGCAATTCGATCCGGATCCCGTTGAGCCGGGAAATATCCTCAAAAGAGAGATTGTCGGAACACTTCTCAATGATTTCAAGAAACTCTTTGTTAAAATTCTTTTCCGCTTTGTCAGGCATGATAAATCCTCCTGATTATTTTACCTCAAATCCGGTTGCCAAGTCGATCAACTGCCGGAATAAATTCTCATCATAACGGTGGATCGTATGCAAAAAACTGATTATCCGCCGCAACTGACGGGGATGTGCCAGAGAGATTTTCTCCTCTTTCCCGTCGGCATAGCGGATACAGAAAGCATCCTCATGGGGATAAGCAAGCAACCACGGAACCGGTTTATCCGCCCCGATTTTGCCGAAGCAAGCCAATTCAAATTTCTCTCCGGGTGCGACTCTGACCAGTCTGCCTTTTTTCACCCGGAAAACTCCGGCATCACTCCCGTCGGGAAACTGGATGTCAAAAAGAGCAAAATGCGTTTTGCATTTGCACTTTTTTTCAGTTGGGGGAAGAACCTCATCTTCCACGACAGGAGCTTTCTCCTCACTTTCAGCGGCAGGTTTTCCGGCATCTTCCGTTGTTTCCGGAACTCCGGAAGATTTTTCTTCCTCTTTGTCAGCAGAAGCATCATCTTTCTTTGCATCCTCTCCGGGGTCGGTCGAGAGAATTTCAAAGAGGTACATCCCCTCGTCCAGAGTTGAATCCAATGCTGTACGGTTGCTGTTAAAAACAGTCAGAAATCCCTCTTTCTCATGACTGATAACCCCGGCAGCTTCGCCGGTAGGCAGAGAATCGGGGATCTCCAAACCGAAAATTTTCATTTTGCCGCTTTCAGCTTCCGAAAAATTGCAAAAGAACAACACACTGGCTTTTTCCGGCATCTGATGGAAAAGAGAAGCTTTTTTTTCCGGACTCAACTGAAGTTTTCCGGCATTGCGAAAAACTTCCTCTGCTTTTTTGGAGTTGTAAACTGCTATTCTTTCACTGCCTTTGACAATAAACATGGTCGGCAGAGAAATGGTTCCCTTTTCAGCTTCAACAGCAGCATTGAAGATATTGACCGCCATATTGAAAAGTTTATTCCCGGGATCAGGGAGAGTCAGACGGAAAAACGGTTCTCCATCCTCCAGCATGAAAGATACGGTCCAGATGCCTTTGGCATTTTGGAGCAATTCCCGCATCGGGAAAGCGGCAGGGAACATATCTGCGATCTTTTCGCCGTAGCGTCCGCACTTTCCCAAAGCATCCAGCAGAGCTTCCGGACGGATATGAGCCTTTGCGGTAAAGACCTTGCCGCCGGGAAGATCATTGAAAAACTCTCCGCTTTTCAAATCATTGCTGACGAAAAATTCATTCAACAAACCGGGGGCTGATGAATCCAGTCCCAGAAATATCCGGGAATGAAATATTCCCTCATCCCCGGTAAGCGAAGTACTGCTGCCGATACCTGACGAATTTTCCAGACCGCTGACCTGCCACGCCATCTTGAATGCGGCAAGCCAGCTCAAAACAGTGCGGCGATGCTCCGCAGAGATCCCGTCTTTCCACACCGCTTTGGTAATATCAGCATCGAAACGGTCAAAAAACGCTTTGAATGCCGGGGCTTTGATGATCTGATACTCAATTCCGTCCGGATCAAGGAAATCACTGATGCGTCCGGATTTGACTTTATCCGATGCCGGGCAGAAAACTCCCGCAAACATCAGAATGATCGTCAAAAACAATGCCGGACGCATAATTAACCTCTCAATAAGGCTGTTTCAGAGCAATTCAGCGATCTGCACCGCATTCAGAGCGGCACCTTTGAGCAGCTGGTCGCCGGAAACGAACATCTCCAGACCGCGTTTGTCATTGCGGGAGATATCCTGACGGATACGTCCGGCAAGGACATCATATTTTTCCGTGGCATCGACCGGCATGGGATAGAGTTTGGCATCCGGATCATCAGCGACGGTAACACCGGGAGCGGCGGCGAGGATCGCCCGTGCTTCTTCCGGAGTGATCTCCTCCTCAAATTCCAGATTCAAGGATTCGGAGTGGGCACGCAGAGCGGGAATACGCACGCAGGTACAGCTCACCGGCAGATCGGGCAGATGGAGCATTTTGCGGGATTCGTTGAGCATTTTCAGCTCCTCTTTGGTGTAGCCGTTGTCGGTAAATGAGTCGATGTGCGGGATCAAATTGAATGCGATCCGGTGGGCGAAAGCTTTGGGTTCAATAGCTTCACCGTTGAGGATCTGCCGGGTCTGCTCGATCAATTCAGCCATGCCTTTGGCACCGGCACCGGAAGCAGCCTGATAGGTGGCGGCGACCAGACGGCGGAGTTTTTTCGCCCGGTGCAAAGGAGCAACGGCGACCAGCATGATAGCGGTGGTGCAGTTGGGGTTGGCGATAACACCTTTGTGCAGTTTGATATCTTCGGGGTTGACTTCGGGGACGACCAGCGGCACATCCTCCTCCATGCGGAATGCACTGGAGTTATCGATCATCACGGCACCGGAATCGACCACATATTTGCGGTACTCCTTGGAGATGCTGCCTCCGGCACTGAAAAGAGCGATATCGACCCCCTTGAATGAATCGTAAGTCATCTCCTCAATGACGATTTTTTCGCCTTTGTATTCCAAAGTTTTACCGGCAGAACGTGCCGAAGCAAGCAATTTGAGATTTTTGACCGGGAAATTGCGTTTTTCCAGGGTTTTGATCATTTCGACGCCGACGGCACCGGTGGCACCGGCAACAGCAACATTGAATTCTTTTGCCATAGTTGTTTTTTCTCTCTTTTTTCAAGTTTTATCCGGATTATTCCGGCATTTAACCACATTCAGTCAATATAATATAGCGGAGAATTTGAAAAATTCAATGCGACGGATTATATTTTTATGTTAATGTTTAAATTTTTGACAATGTAAAACCCAAGCAGGAGCTTATAAACAAACATTTCCATATAATGTATAGGACAAATCACACAAGTTGTGATTTGTCAACCCGGCAAACACGGGTTCGATCCCATCGGTGGATGCAGTGTGAGGCAAGGTCGCAGGCAAATCAAGGCGGATGAGCAGGAGTGTACCAAACGTACATGACTGAACATAAAATCAAAGACTGCCTTACTCGCAGTCATGAGTACGGCATAAGCCGCACGGAATGGCGGAGAGCGAGGCCTCCGGAAAATCGACTGCAACCGCCGAGGGCGAAGCCCGAGCGGCGAGGCCGCTCTCCCGCGGCCGCAGGGAGATTTTTTGGAGAAGAAAGAGATTGCCCGCAATGCACCACCGCAGGAAAGATTTTTCACAAAAAAAATGAGACAATAATAAATTTTCTTTATTTACCGGAGAATTCAATGGATTTCATCAATTTCGATCTCTCGCAGATGGATGCCGCCGCCGTGAGTGAACTTCTGGCATATCATGATTCACGCTACTGGGATCTCAATGACCCGCAAATCTCTGACGCCCGTTACGACGAGATCGTGGAAAGACTGCGTGAACTTGATCCGGACAATCCCCTTTTGCACAGGATCAACACTCCGCAGGTCAGTTCCGACGGCAAGGTGCATCACCAAAAAGCGATGCTCTCGCTCGACAAAGCCTATTCGCTTGAAGCACTGATCTCATGGGCGGAAAAATACGCCCGTACTCCGGATGAATTACTGCTTGTTGAACCCAAATACGATGGCATTTCCGCTAATTTCGATGGAAAAATCCTCTCTACAAGAGGTGACGGAGAAGTCGGCGAAGATATCTCCGGCAAAATCCCCCTCATCGAATTGGAAACTCCCGGATACACCGGTAAAATCGACCGTCCGGTAAGAGGAGAGATCGTCATAAGGGATGATGACTTCAAAAATATCTATTCCCGCATCCGCAAAAAAGATGGCGGCACTTATAAAAATTCCCGCAATGCCGTTGCCGGGATCATGACGCTCAAAGATATTCTTCCCATGCAGATGCAGGGGGCGAAACTTACACTGGTGGATTATTCGCTCATCTCCCGCCCGGTACCGCTGAATGAATTGAGCAGACGCTGGGAGGAGCTGAAAACCGATTTTGCCAATCTTCCCTATCCGATGGACGGGATCGTCCTGAAATTTGCCGATGAATCATTCCGGGAATCTCTGGGAAATACCGCCCATCATCCCAGAGGCGAAATCGCTTACAAATTCACCAATTTGAGTTGTCAGACCACTTTGCTCGGCGTGGAGTGGAGCTTCGGCAAAAACTGCCTCACCCCGGTAGCCGAACTTGCCCCGGTGGAACTCTCCGGGATCACCATCAAACGTGCCACTTTGCACAATGTGCAGAATATCATCGACATGGATCTGCAGATCGGAGACACCGTTACCGTGGAAAGAGCCGGAGATGTCATACCTTTCATTGCCGGATCGACTCCCGGACTGCTCCGCACCTCTCCGCTGATAACCAATTGCCCGGAGTGCAATACTGAATTGATCCGCAGAGGACCGGAACTTTGCTGTCCCAACAAAGATTGCCCCGGCTCCAGACTGCAGCTGCTCTGTGCCGCCATCCGCAATCTGGGTATTGAAAGGCTCGGAGAACCGACGGTGGCAAAGATCATGAAAAAATTCGGTGTGCTGCATTTGAGCGGTCTGTTTGATCTCACGGTCAATGACTTCCTGCAGCTGGAAGGATTCGCCGGAAAAAGTGCGGAGAATCTTTTTAAGGAGATCCGGAAAGCAAAACAGGTGGATGATTTCCAGCTGCTTTCCGCTTTGAATATCCCCGGAGTTGGAGCCAATATCGCCAAACTGATTCTGGAAAAGATCCCGCTTGACCGCCTGCGCAGTGCCTCGGAAACAGCTTTGGCAGAGATCCCCGGCATCGGCCCGGAACGGGCAAAAGCGGTGGTTTCGGTACTTGCTGAACGCAGTGATGAATTGGATGAATTGCTCTCCGCTCTTACCATCCGCTCCAGAGAAGCACAAACTGACCTGCCGGGGATATGTTTCACCGGGAAAATGCCGGAAAAACGCTCTTTTTATGAGAAACTTGCCAAAGAACACGGCTATACTCCGGTTGATTCAGTGACGGCAAAGACCGCTTTGCTGGTTGCCGCTGATGTCAATGAACAGAGTTCAAAATTGAAAAATGCCCGTAAGCTGGGGGTGAAGATCATTTCACTGGATGAATTTTCAGCAATGATTTCCGGACAAAATTCCCCGGAGCAAAACAGCAATCAGGAATTTTCCGACCTGCCGCTTTTCTCATAAATATTTAATAAAAATACACTTGACAAACTTGCAAAATAATGATAGATTATCCGATGCAACTTATTTTTTACCCAAAAGGAGAATATCATGTCTGCCCAAAATATAAATTGTCCTCTCTGCAACGGCTTACTGCAGATCCCGGAACAATCTGTCAGCGGAGAAATGACCGTAAATTGTCCTCTCTGCAACGGACAATTCACTTTGCAGATCGAAATTGAACCGGTTCCGCAATCGCCTGCACCTCAATATACGCCGGTTCCGCCTGCCGGCAAGACAAATACCGGAAAGAAAAAAATTCTGATCCTGACCATTGCCGCCGCAGCAGTGGTGATCGCCGCAGCAGTGATATTGACCGCAGTACTCACTTCCGGTGATACCCGGACCTCTGTTCCGGCAGAAAAAGCAAAGACATCTTCAACCGCCGCCACCGCCCCGGCAGAAAAAAGCACTGCGAAAGAGACCGTTACGGAAGTTCCTGAAAAAACTCTCCCCCAAAAAGCCATCGAAACAGCGGAAAAAACAATCATCCTGCAACAGCAGCAGCAATTTTCCCAATTGCTTGCAGCACCGGACACAACTATTGAAGAAATCACTGAATTTCTCATGACTGCCACTGATTCGCAAGTTTTTGAAACAGCATTTCTGAAAACATTTGATCAGCAATTCCAGAAAGCCGATAACAACGGCAAATATGAATTACTGCAAATCGCCGGTAAGCTGAATTGGCAATCCATCACCCGGCGCAGAGAGCAATTCTGTGAAGCAAATGAACAACTCCTCCATAACGCCGTGCAGACAATGGATGCCGAAACTATCAAAAATATACTCCCATTGGCGAAAAAACTCAATATCAACCCGGAGCTGGTCAAAAGAGCAGAGATCATTCCTGAAGCAATCACCGTGATCAAACGCGGAGACATGAAAGAATTGAAGTCTTTCATCGACAACTGTTCCGACTCAAAAATCAAAACACAGTTGAAAAACAAGTTTGATCTGGAAGTCCACGGAAAAATAAATGCGCTGCACATGCAGGCGATCCGTTCATTCCAGCAGGGGGATTTGACCGGAGCTAAAAAAATCCTTGCCGAAATGAAATCCATTGCCCCGGATCATGAGAAAGTTGTCAAATTCAGTTCCATGCTTGACACAGCCGAAAAATCTCCAGTCCAACCGCCGCACAATTCCGGAAACCGCCAGCGGCACAATTCCGGAAACCGCCGCCGGCCGCCCATCCAGTTTCAGCTGGTAAGTGCCTGCCTGAGAGGCATGAGAAGCGAAGTTATCAGTCTGATGGATCAGGGAGTGGATCTCCATGGCACTTTAACCTCCTCCGACTCAAATGGACAGAAAACAAAAAGCACTATTTTCATGCATCTGCTCAAAAGAGTAAAACCCATGCCTGCCCAATCCCCCAGAGGTGCAGCTGCAAGAAGCTGCCTTATCGCAATTCTGGAAAAGGGATTCGTTCCCAATGAGGAAGAAAAAGAATTCATCCGGCAGAATCTCCCGGAACTGGCGGAATTTATCCGTTGAGGACAACAAATGGTAAAGTATATTACCGTACTTTTTACATCAGTGCTTCTTTCCGGGTGTTTCTCTACTCTTTACACCGAAAATCCGGCAACCGGAAAAACTGTAAAAACAGTGTACTGGGGCAGCGAACACGGCGACCGGAAAATACTTTATCAAACTCAATTACCGGAAAGCCGGGACAGCTCACATCGCCCCAAACCTCCTCAACAGGAATATCAATATCCTGTCAGATAATCCGCTTCCCTGAAAAACAGTAACGGCTCCGGAACAGCAGAACGCATTCCGGAACCGTTTTTATTCTCTCAAAAACAGATAATGTCCCAAATTTTGTAAAACCCGTAACAGAAGCTTATAAACAAACATTTTTGTTAACGTATAAAACATGTCACATAAGTTGTGATTTGTCAAACCGGCAAGCACGGGTTCGATCCAACCGGCTTGTCAGGGCGTAGCTTTATGCGGATACTGATGGATGCAGTGTGAGGCAATGCACCACCGCAGGAAAGATTTTTCACAAAAAATGAGACAATAACCCAAAACAGAGTTTTTTCAGAATTTGATCAGCGAGGGGAATTCCTCGATTTTCGCCGGCAGAGTACCGGAATCGCAAGCTTCCATAAACTGCGGATTCAGAGGCAGCTGGGCGATCAGCGGCAGATTGTAGGATGCCGCAAGCTGTTTGCCGCCGTCAGAGGAAAAGAGCTGGTGAGCTTTACCGCAATCCGGACAGATGAAACAACTCATATTCTCCACGATACCCAAAACTTTGAGTTCCAGTTTATTGCAGAAGTCCAGACATTTGCGGCAGTCGGCAAGTGAAACCTCCTGCGGCGTAGTCACCACGATCGCATTTTTCTCGCCCGGAATAAGCTGACAGGCAGAGAGGATCTCGTCCCCGGTTCCCGGCGGGAAGTCCAGCACCAAGTCATCCAATTCGCCCCAGCAGGTATCTTCCAGAAGCTGTTTGATCACACCCATTTTAGCCGGGCCGCGCCAGACGATCGCCTGATCTGGATCATCAATAAGCAGACCGACAGAGAGAAACTTCAAATTGCCCATCGGCAGCGGAATGATCCCCTCTTCCTCGGAGTAATCAAGTTTTTTGTGGGTAACACCCAGAATTGTGGGCAGACTCGGTCCGTGAAAGTCGCAATCCAGCAAGCCGACTTTCCGTCCGGAAGCTGCCAGCTGCAGAGCAATAGAGGCGGCGACAGAACTTTTACCGACTCCGCCTTTGCCGGAGAGAACGAATATTTTACGGGAGATCAAACCCATTTTTTTTGCCATTTTGTCTTCGCCGCAGGAGCCGCAAGATGAGCAGCTGCTGCAGGAACCGGTGCATCCTTCAGCCATTTTTCAATCCTTTTTTATTTGTTATTGTCTCATTTTTTGTGAAAAATCTTTCCTGCGGCGGTGCATTGCGGGCAATCTCTTGGCAAATCTGCGGACGTTTTCGCAGTCATGTACGTTTAGTACACTTCTGCTCATCCGCCTTGAAATGCCTGCGACCTTGCCTCACACTGCATCCACCGGTTGGATCGAACCCGTGCTTGCCGGATTGACAAATCACAACTTATGTGATATGTTTCACTCGTTAACAAAAATGTTTGTTTATAAGCTCCTGTTACGGGTTTCACAAAATTTGGGACGTTATCTTTTATTTAATTCAATTACCGGAATCAAAAAATTCCGGAGTTTACTTTATAAAGCATCTCAACCCGATACCAGACGGCAGTTTACGCCCGGTACTTTCAGGGATATACATCTCATCAGCATCAATTTCAGCATCATTCCCGGCAACTTCCCGAACCATGCGTTCAAGCACCAGAAGCGAAAATCCCGGCGAATGACAACTCAAAACGATAATAAACGGTTTATCCGGTTTCCGCAAAGCGAGACAATTTCTCAAAAGCTGCGGCAAATCACTCTCGATTTTCCACAACTGCCCCGATGATCCCCTGCCGAATGTCGGCGGATCAAGAGCGATCAAATCATATTTGTTGCCCCGCCGCAACTCCCGGTTGACGAATTTATTCACATCATCAGCGATCCAGCGGATATTATTGGGGATATCCGGGTTGAGAGCGAGATTCTCTTTTCCCCAGTCGATCATACCTTTGGCGGCATCCAGATGGCAGACTTTCGCTCCGCCTGCCGCCATGGAGAGAGACCCCAATCCGGAATAAGCAAAGAGATTGAGCGTATCCATATTGCGGCAATTTTCCCGGAAAAACTGCCAGTTGCGGAATTGTTCAGCAAAAAATCCCAGATGCCCGAAACTGGTCGGTTTGATCTGCATGGTAACTCCGCCCCAGTCGGCACTCCAGACATCCGGAATTCGATTCCGGTTTTTCCAGCTGCCGTGTCCGGAACTGTCCCGGATAAATTCCGCATCGGCACTGCGCCACTCTTTTTCCGGGAGGGTCGGTTTCCAGAAGGCATTGAGAGCCGGACGGATCAGCCGGTAAGGGCCGACCTGCTCAAGTTTTTTCAAATTGCCGCTGTCCAGAAGTTGATAATTCTTTTCCATAATTTCGTGTCAGTCCAGAGATTTTGAAATGATTTCACCGCGGCGTACCGTCAGCAGCGGCCGGTTGGTTCCTCTTTCAAAGATCGCCAGATCCGCCCGCAAACCGGGAAGCAGCTGACCGCGGTCAGAGAGGTTGAAGTGTTCCGCCGGATTGCGGGTGACCGCCTGGGCGGCTTTGGTTTCCGAAAGATGCCCGCAACTCATCAAACTGTGCCATCCGGCATCCAGCATCGTGGTCGTACCGGCAAGTTTCCCGGCTGAAGTCTGGGAAAATCCGTCTTTGACGATGATTTCTGACGGCCCGATATGGTAAGCTCCGTCGGGCATACCGCTTGCCATGGTTCCGTCGCTGATACCGATGATCTGCCGCAAGGTTTTGCAGCGGCAGGCGAGATCGACCATCCGGGAGTGGACATGACGGCCGTCAATGATCAATTCCACGGTGACCCGGTCATCGGTAAGGACGATCCCCGGCAGACCGACATTGCGTTGATGCAGAGGATTCATACCGTTGAAAAGGTGCGTACAGTGGTTCGCTCCGGCATCAATGGCACGCAGCGTCTCCTTTTCTCCGGCAAGACTGTGCCCCATGGAAGCAATAACATTACGGGAGACGAGCAACTCGATCAATTTATCGGCATTTGCCAATTCCGGGGCAAAGGTCATAACTTTGACCATATTTTCTCCGGCGTCGATCAGATCGGCGGCAAATTTCAGGTCGATTTCCCGCAAAGAAGTGCGGGGCTGGGCACCGGATTTCTCCGGATTGAGGAAAGGTCCTTCAATATTTATTCCCACGGCATCAGCTCCGGGGAGCGGCTCTTTCATAGCGGCAACCAGAGCCCGGAGATTGGCGATCATCGCATCCGGAGTGTCGGAAACCACCGTCGGGAAAAAGCCGGTTGCTCCACGCTCGCCCAGAATCGAACTCATCGCTGAAAGATCATTCCGGGAATCCAGCACCCTCGAACAATCAAAACCGCCTGCCCCGTGGATGTGAGTATCAATAAATCCCGGAGTAAGATAGGCATTGTCAAACTGAAAAAGTTCCAATTCTTTGTCCATGGAAAATCCGGACATGCCGCCCACGGCAATGATCTTGTCGTTTTCACACAAAACACCGCCATTGGGGATGATATGATCCGGCGTAATCAGATAATCTGCCAGATAAAGTCTGCGAACTCGGCTTTTTTTCATAATTTCCAATCAAAAAAAAGATGGTTTGATACAGAAGATAATATAGTACCGCCGGAGAAGTTTTTCAAGGGCGGGATATAAATTCCTTATTTCGGTTTGGTCGTGCGGCTGAATTGGACGATCCCGTCAACGATGCCGTAAGCAACTTTGTCGATATAAGATTTTTCATTAAGTTTGCGTTCCTCACCGGCATTGGTTATAAAACCGATCTCCACCAGCACGCCGGGAGCATTGATATCCCGCAAAACGGCAAATCTTGCCCGCTTCACGCCGCGATCGACCGCCCCGGTACGCCGGAGAAGCGACTGCTGGATATTCCATGCCAGAAGGAAATTTGCCGGATCCTGTTTGTTACCGGCATATACGGTATTGGAAATTTTTCCGCCGTTGCTGGATGCCGCTCCTGCCGGAGTGAGGCAGTAAGTTTCGATCCCTTTAACCGTGCGGGCGGAGGTGGAATTGACATGGACGGAAACAAAAAGATCACTGCCATATCTTTTCTGCATAGCTCCGATCTGATCGATGGGGACATAAATATCCGAAGTGCGGGTCATATGTACCTGAAATCCGTATGACCGCAAAATTTCAGCCAGCCGCAGACCGACTTTGAGAGTGATCATCTTCTCTTTGGAGATCGCCCCCAAAGCTCCGGGATCTTTACCGCCATGTCCCATGTCGATCATGATCGAAGTGATCTTTTTCCGGGGGACAGTCGCCGGGAAAAGCAGCGGACGGAGAGTTTTGAACCAATCCAGATTGGAGACCCACAATGAATTATTTTCGCTGTGCGGCACATGAAGCAGTTCTATTTTGCCGTTGTTGCAGAGCATACGTCTCTGATCTTTGTCAAAAACGCAAAGGTATCCTCTGCCGACGGCATTGAATGAGCCTTTTTGCTCAAACGTGCGGAACTTATTACCGCTCATCAAGTCATAGAGATTGCTGTACCTGACCTGTTTGACCGTTTTCTGCCGGACAGAAGCGGCAAAGAGCAGAGGCATTGCCGCAAGGATAAAGATCAGACATAAAAAACGGCACATTATTTCCGCCCTGCTTCAGAAAGTTTGATCAGATTGTAAAAATCTTCCGACGGCGGATACATGGCAAGGGTATTTTTACCGATCTCCACGCTTTGGGCAAGTGAACCGTAAACAAATGCTTTTGCGGCACAAACCGCCTGCTTCCAGGACATATCCAGTGCGAGCATCCCCGTCAATGCCGCCGAAAGCGTCGTTCCGGCACCGTAAGTATTCTGCGGCAGAAGTTCCAGTTTCGGCGAAGCGATCGTATAAATTTTGCCGTCTCCGGCGATCACATCAAGAGCCTGTTTGCCCTCAACAGCTCCCCCTTTGAGCCAGATGAAAGCTGAATACATTTCCATAAGCTCCCCGGCGGCATCGAGCATATCGGAGAGAGCGGCAATCTTTTTCCCGAGGATAGTTTCTGCTTCCGGCACGCTGAGCGTGATCCATGCGGCAAGCGGGAAAAGCTCACTTTTAACAACTTCCACGACCTCATCGGCAATGGCATTTTTTCCGGTAAGAGAGAGCATTTCCGGGTCACAGATCAATTCAAGATCATATTTTTTCACCGCTTCAGCAACGGCACGGATGCTTTCTGCTGAAAAAAGCATACCTGCTTTGATGCTTCTTACGGCGATTTTTTCCATTACGGTGTCGATCTGGCAGGCGATGATATCTGCCGGTACAACTTCGATCCGCCGGGTAACAGCGGGATTCTGACAGGTTACGGCACTGACGGCACAAGTGGCGTAAACCCCCAAAGCGTTGAAAGTTCTCAAATCGGCGGCGATCCCGGCACCACCGCCTGAATCACTGGCAGTTACACTCATTGCCGAGGGGTAAAATTGCATTTTGGTTCTCTTTGTCATTTGTTTTTATCCGGTTTTGAAGCTATCTTATATAATACACAATGCAAAATTTACACTCTAAACGGGAAAAAAACAACTGTGAACCGGGCTTTGATCAAAATAAAATCGATATTTTTTCTGATTTTGCTGTGCTTTATGCCCGCAATGCTCCGGGCGGATGTGCAGATCAATGCAGAAATCTCTTTGCGTACGGAGATTTCCGGATATGATGCCGATTTCCTGAAAAACGTTATCCGGCAGCTTGACCGCTATGCCCGGAGTGCGAAGTTGAGAAATTCCCGGCAGCAGTTGAATATCATCTGCGGAACAAGTGACAGCTTCCGCATTGCCGGGAAATACTTGTATATCCCCGGCGATGCCGGACTCTGGCAGGAGAATTTCGCTCTGCGGCGCAAAATCTACGGAGTTTTGGCGGCCCACCGTTTCAACTTCCGTTATCCACCGGGATCTGCCGGGGTCGCTCCGTGGATAGCCAACGCATTGGATTCCGAATTGCTGGCAGCTGAGACCAGCGGTCAATATTTTGTTTCCAACCGCAGTTTCCCTCTTTTGACCGGATTTGCCGCCAACTGCGGGAGATTGCCGAATTTTGAAGCAATGGCAAAACTCCAATACCCCTGCCGGGACAAGGTATTGCAGGATATTGCCGGAGAACAGGGCAGAATATTACTGCATATCCTCGCCGATGCCGGCAAAACCGGTGAACTTTTCTCCCGGAGTTGTGCCGGGGGTGATCCGGCTGAATTCATTACTTACTTTTCCTCCCCGCAGCAGGCAGAAGAAATTCTCAATCAGGCAGCCGGACGTTTCCTGTGGAACCGGATGCACCCGATGCCTGCCCGTGCCGCAC
The DNA here is from genome assembly GCA_015061685.1 of Lentisphaerota bacterium. Lineage (GTDB taxonomy): Bacteria > Verrucomicrobiota > Lentisphaeria > Victivallales > Victivallaceae > UBA1784. The sequence continues at coordinate 126,104 of SUWD01000003.1, forward strand.
TCAAACAACTGCCGCAACTGGAAAAAACGATGGTGCCGCTCGTGGACGAAAATATGACCGCCACCGGAGAATTCAAGGAGTATTCATGGCAGGATTTTGCAATATTGATGGAAAATCAGCCCGATCGTCAGGATAGAAATCAGCTCACCGGCAGATTTGCGAAAAACTTCTCCCTTTTGAGCAGGAGTTTAACTGTGGAAGAAAGCCGGATCTGTTCGATATTGACCGGTGATGCCGCTTCTTTCGGCAACGATCCGGCAAGTAAAGAGAAATTCGCAAAGAATCTTGAAGAGCTGAAAAAGACGCTGGCAGTAAGAGAAAAAAAAGAGCAGTTCCTCCTTGATACATTGCTTTTCAACACCCCCTTGCCGGATACTTTATCCCGGCTTTTTCAAGCTGCAATGCCGGATAATTTAAGCGAAAGCAAAGCCCATAATGACTTTTTGCTCCGGGTGATGAATGAATATTTGAAGTAAAGAAGTATGACTGAAATTTTTGATATCGCCATTATCGGTTCCGGGCCTGCCGGTCTGGCGGCGGCTCATGCCGCAGTCAGCAATGGGAAAAAGGTGGTCATTCTGGAAAAAATGGCAAAACCGTCATTGAAACTGCTCGCTTCCGGAGGCGGCAGATGCAATGTCAGCAATACTCTGGAGCTGGAGGAATTTGCCATGCGTTTCGGCCGCAACTGGCGTTTCATGCTGCCTGCCCTGTCGCTCTTTTCCGGAGAAAAAATGCTGCAGTTTTTCCGGAAAAATCAACTGCCGCTGATCCTTGAAGATGGTTTCCACTACTTCCCTGCGACCGGTTCGGCAAGGGATGTCAGAGATGTGTTCCTCAAAGAAATTTACCGGCATGACGGCAAACTTTTCTGCAACTGCCGGGTGCTTGATCTGAAGTATGACCATGATTTGTGGCAGTTGACCGCAACGGACAGAAACATTCTTGCCCGCAAGGTCATCTGTGCCTGCGGCGGCAGAGGTTATCCGGCTTTAGGCGGCAGTACGGCAGGGTATGAGTTGATCGGGAAGCTCGGTCATAAAGTAACGGATCTTTTTCCGGCAATGACCGGAGTTATCACTGCCGATGACCGCATCGGAGAGTGTGCCGGGATCTCGCTTGAGAACTGCCGTACCATCCTTTTGAGCAATGGCAAAAAAATCGCCCAATCCCATGGGGAATTGCTCTTTACCCATCATGGATTTTCCGCTTTTGCCATTCTGGATATAACCGGAGAAGCGGCAAAAGCTATGGCTTCCGGCAAAACGGTATCTCTGCAAATAGATTTCCTGCCGAAGTGGACAAAAGAAAAGCTCCACGATGAATTTCTTTCATGGCGGAAAACCGGTGGAACCAAACGCATTTCCACGCTGTTGAGCGATCTTCTCCCCCGCCGTCTGGCACAATTTTTTCTGGCAGGAGATGATCCGGAGATCTCCCACTGGCAATCGGCATCATGCAGACGTCTGGAAGAACTCCTCAAAGGAGCGGTTTTCAATTTGAAAGGCGTGGAAAGCTGGGAAAAGGCGATGGTTACAGCGGGGGGAGTTTCTCTGAAAGAGGTTTCTCCTCACACATTGGAAAGCAAAATTTTCCCCGGCTTGTTTTTTGCCGGGGAAATGCTGGATATCACCGGACCATGCGGAGGATTCAACATCACCTGGGCAATGGCATCGGGAATGCTTGCCGGCACTTCTGCCGCCGGCAAGTAATGTTATTCTGTACTCAAAGAGCTTTTTTCAGCACTTCGATCAATTCACCGATCTTATTTCTCCGGGAGAGCAGCTCCGCCGGGGTCTGCGGGATCGGCATATCCAAAACTTTTTTCGCTTCAGCAACGGTTTCCGGCATTTTTCCTGCCTTTTCAGCTTCGGAAGCGGCATTTTTCAACAGGCACAGATAGTCGTAATCATCCACTGCATCGGCAAAGGTTTCCAGACGGATGGAGGGGACCAGACCATCTTTGCCCTTGACCGGATAATAGAGGACTCCATGCAGGTTTGTTCCGCTGCGGAAAGGCTGTTTGAAAGGATTCTTGGACAGAGGGGCACATGACCAGAGCAGACAACCGGTCATACCGCTTTGGAAGCACTCCCAGACATTCTGACGTCCTTTGATTATATCTGCTTCCAATTCAAAAAGCGGAGTATTGGTGAACCACACTTTGTCTCCGGCGGCAACTCTTTCGGTCAGCAATTTTTTATTGTCCGGGTTATACATCCGGCACCAGATGTCAATGGCACCATAGAGCGGTTCCACCGGAGAACCGTAATAGACCACCAGAATAGGAATATCGGATTTTTTGTGCCAGTTATCGCACCAGGCTTTGACTTTGGGAGCCTGTTCAGCGTGGATCTCATCAAAGGCATAGACAAAACTGCGGTCGATCACATTGTGTTTTTTGAGGATCTCCTCGACCTTCTGCCGCTCTTTGTTATTAAGTCCAAGCGGAATAAAGAAACTTGAAACACCGGCATCAATTCTCCTGACCAGCTCTTTTTCAAATTTCTCCGGATCACGGCAGCCGTCAATGAATCCGCGGGGACTCAAACGGCGGGAGATGAGATGATCGAAAAGCTCTCTTTCCAGTTCCTTGACGCCACGGGTGAAACCGAAATCTTTCTGAAGCATTTTCATCATTGCAGGTTTGCTGAAAAATCCACCGACATCCGTCCGGAAATACGGTGTCCGGGGCAGATCAAAGTTGAATACTTTCAAATCCAGCGGCAGTGAAGCGACAACTTTGCCCTGCTGCAAAAGTTCCAGCTCTGCCGGATAATTCCCCGGCACTGTACCATCCGGCACCGTGAAAGATATCCAGACACAACGGGTATTGCCCGCCGGAAGTTCAAATGCCCCCGGATCAAGCAGCACATCCGGCCAGCGGCCGACGGGATAATTGCCGAATGAGGATGGCTGGGTGGTATTGACGTACTCCACCGGATGCCAGGAATAATTGATTTTTGCCTTTTCCCATCCCTTTATGCGGAGGGTGAAGTCAGTCATTTTTTCCTTGCCGCCATTGTGCAGTGCGATCTGGAAGTTTTCTCTTTCCCTCCCGGCGGCAGACAATTTCAAAGTGGCCGTTTTACCGCTGAAATCTCCGGGGACGTCCTTTTCAAAGATTCTTTCTGCCGGAGTTGCCGCCCATGCTTTAAGCTCTTTGATCGAACTGAACAGCGGATGATCCACCTGTATCCGGCGACCGGAGATCTCTTTGAATGCAGAAGTAAGTCTCGGCCAGAGATCAAATATTTTCGGCTCGTCCACATAAGCCGCCTTGGTGGAAACGATCGTATCCAGCGTAGCGGTCATACGGAAACGATCCTGCGGATCATATTCCGGTTTGAGCAAGTTTTTGCCATTCTGCATCAGACGCAATTCAAATTTACTGCCGGGGAAATCCGGGAAATCTGCGGTAACCACCTTGCCGCGTAAGAGAGAAAGCTCCTGTTTGCCCAGCTCTTTGCCATTTTCATTGAGCAGAATTGCCTGCACTTTGCCATAATCTCCCGTACCGGAGAGGAAAAGACGCATTTTTCCGTCGATCCGCTGCAAATCAGCCGCCGCATAAGTTGAGGCAAAACGGACATCCTGCAAGGCTCCGGCGGCACAGATGGAGTACTGCACTTCGCACTTCTTTCCGGGAGCGATATCAAACGGGGCAAAGACCATTTCCATGCAGTGGATGTATTTGAAGTGCAGCGTGTAAAGCTGAAAAATGGAGTTGTAATCAAATACGAAATAGAGTGTCCCATTGGCAGGATTCTGAAATTCCTTTGCCACTCTGGCGAACCAGTTGCGTGCCGGAACCATAAAGAAGTCGCCGCCGCTGGCGATTTTATGGACATGACCGAATGGAGTCGGGATCGACGTATCTCCGGTATTGTGTTTGTTATTGGTATCCATGGAAATACCGATATCTTTATAACCGGCAACGGTATTACGCACCCACGGAGTGATCCTTTTTTCCTCTTGAGAGTGGTTTATCAGCTGCCAGGATACTCCGACAACTGCCCTGCCGGAATAAAGGGTGTAAGTCATGCGGCTTTCCAAGCCTTTATTCACCCCCTCAACCGGAGTGTAACTGAATGAAACCTGTTTGAAATCCGGCCGGTCAGCAAGAATATCCACCTTGTACGGAGCAAGGACATACTCTCTGGCTCCGCCGCCGCCGAAACGGGGTTCAGCCAGACTGCCGAATTGCTTATCGACCGAGTTGTAAACCTCCTCCCGACCGCTGCGTTTATCCAGAAAACTTTTGATCAACGCTCCTTTGCCGCCGTCAATGACCACCCGCAATGCTTCGTTTTCCAGAATCACATTGCCATCGGACTGCTGAATCACTTTTCCCATCTCCTCTGCACCAAATGCCGCTGACATCAGCAGCAAAACTCCGGCGATAACCGTTTTTTTCATTTTGTACTCCCTTTTATTATATCAATCAATTTTTTACGGACAAAATCATAATGTTCCGGAGTAAAGAGATCCGGACGCGGCGAATCAGCTTTGATCAAAGTTTCCAATTCTTTCCTTGCCGCTTCAGCACCTTTGCTTTTGCTCAAAACCTCCTGTGCCATGATCAGATAACGGTAATCGTCAATACCGCATCTAACCGCCTCCCATCCGGAAGCAGTGGCAAGTTTACCGCCCGGTTCAACCGGGAAAGGTATGGATATATAGTGCCGCCGGGTCGGAGTGAAATTGGGTTTATTCAATTTGCCCCACCAATAGGCAAAGGCAAAAAACACCTCAAGATCACTGCGGTAGGTACGCAAGCCGAAGTCATACCGGGCATTTTCTCCGGGGAAAGCAAAAACATCGTTGTATTCTGCCCGCAAATGGAATTTTTTCACCTCTCCGGTAGTGACAAAATTCTTTTTATTTACCGCATTCTGGAATGAAGCATCATCCTGCTCAAGCAGTTTGGACGGGTGGGTAAGCACCATGTCTTCCCCCCGGCGGTAACCGATCTCTTTATACATGGCATAAGCCGCCCCATTGGTCGTGGAAGTTATCCACAACTGACTGCCGGGAACACTTTTTGCCAGTTTGGTAAGAATGACGGTTTTCTGCCAGTCTGCCGGTTTGAAGTTTGCTTCATCGTAAAGCGACAAACGCACCGGAATACCCAGAGAACGGGTATTGGCGGCAAACAGAGCGATAAATTCTTTGAAACGGCGGTCAAATTCCGCTTCTCCGGGATTTTGTCCGGTGATCTTTTTGATTTGAGCGATCAACGGTTCGGAAGTGCCGAAAAACACCATTCGCCGGTTGATGTCAAAACGGTGAAATTCTTTCAACCGGTCGTTGAAACGGGTGAAGTCAGCCGTCAATTTCTGCTCCTTATCAAGTGCCATTTTTACCGGCGTACCCCACGGAGTCATGAAAGTAAGCGTAATGCCGTGATCCCGCAGATCATACCAGAAATTGTCCCCGGCATTGGCAGTACCGCTGCCCATGATATACAAGCCGAATGCAGCCGGGAGTTCGGAATATTCCGGCAGATCAAAAGGCAGTATTTCGTAATCTATTACCTGTGATGCAATAACTTTGCCCTCTTTGTCCAGCAGACGCAATTCCCCCTGATACTTGCCGGGTTTTGCCGTCTTATCCGGGGTAAAGCGGATCGCCAGTGCCGTACTGCCTGCCGGGAAAGACCGGAGTTTACCGTTTTCCGGAACCCACCACTCCGGCAAAATCGCTTCACCCAGATTGGGAACAGCATTCTCCGCGGCAAATTTACGGCTGTACTCAACCGGGGTATTACGGACTTCAAAAAGTTCCGCTTTGCCTCCGGGCATGGTCAATTCCAGACGCCCCTCTACAGAAGAAAATGTGTAAAAAGGACAGCCGGTCAAACCGGTCTCGTTACCGGCGATCTGAAATCCCGGAACACTTTCGATTTCCGGCAATGCCGGAAAAGTATCCGGCATAACCGCCTGCATCCAGTTGCGGCTGTAGAAGAATTTTTCCGGCACTTCCCGGATGGCAAATTCATCTATACGCAATACCGTTTCATCAGGGACATCCGCCGCGAAACGGATATTGCCCCCTTTGCCGTCCAGACGGAAAGTATAGTTGTAAAAGCGATTCGCCAGCTCGGCTGAAAATGCCCGGTTGAGCTTCAAAGTATCACTGTACGGGTGTCCGGCTGGAGCATTGAAAGGAATATCATCCGCATCCGCCCGCACCAGATAACGCCCGGAAACATCCTGCAGCGGCAGTTTCTTTCCGCTCTGTGAATCAATAAATTCATCTTTCCGGTTGAGCAGAAACGGTTTCAAATCCCCGTTGAAGTCAAGTTTGAACAGATGTCTGCCGACCTCCTCACCCTCATCCAACGCGATCCTCATTTTCAAAAACAATACTCTGATCTTATCCGGAGATACCGGAGTAACAGTCAGCTCTCGAACAATTTGAGACGGAGGGAGAATATTCTTTTCCACGGCACTCCCATTGACCGCTATTTCGGTCACATTCAGCCAGGTATCTCCGGCATATACGGCAAAACGGACGAAACGGACTTCCGGGAAATTGCCTTTTAAAAGGGCAGTATAAAGGAAATTTTTCAGCTTCAAAGTCTCATTGCTGCACTCTCCGAGCAGACGCCAGGAGAAACCATCGGCACTGCCGTAAAAAAGCACCTTTTTCACATCGTAAAGTGAATTATTCCGCATTGCATTGAGCGAAACTGAATCAACGGTGCAAAGTCTGCCCAGATCGACTTCGATATTCAAAACCCTCTGCTTTACCGGAATACCGTGATAATTGTAAGCCACCGCTGAACGGCGGGGGTCTCCATCGGTAAGACGGCCGTCACTTTTTCCGGTCGCCGGATCAAATCCGGAACGGATAAGTTTGGATAAATTTTTATCCTTCGCACAGCGGGTATTCCAGTTGCCCGGAAATACCCGGAAATCCACATCCGGAGCAGAGGTCAAAAGAGCGGCACGCAGAACAAAACTGCCCAGCAAAATCCAAAAATAAAATATCTTTTTCATTTTTTAATAACTGGTAAAGAAATTGCCCGGATCTTTTTCCGCAGTTGCGTCCGTCGGAATATTCTCATAACTTACAAATTCCACGTGACAATCGACATAACTTACTCCGGTTTGTTTACTGTGGCGGAAACCGAAGTATTCACTGCGTTTTCCCTGATGCACGCCGTAACCACGCTTGTTATTATTATTTACGACCGCCGGCTTGATATTTTTCCAAGTATCAAACCCAAGTTCAGACAAGAGCATTCTGCCGGAAGGATTACTCACCCTTGTACGCTTTTGCATTCGATCTATATTACTGACCGTACCGGCGAGGTATTTATTGTAACCATAACTGAAGTCATCACTATCTTTGCAGAAACCACCTAAAGTATAACGGCTGCCGGAAGGACAAAGTACCATTTGCGGAACCCCATTATTAGTAGTACCGCCGATCTTTACATAGTTCCCCAATGTCCCGGAATAATACGCCTGCCCATTGGGAGAACTCCGAAAGATATCGTTGGTCAATGCCGTACCCGCAGAAGAACTTACACCGACCGAATACCAGTCCTCATTGTCATCGGCATAGCTGCTTGTTGCAAATCCGAGCTGCTTGAGATTGTTGATGCAGCTTGCAGCTCTCCCACGTTCTCTGGCTGAATTCAACGCCGGAAGCAATATTGCCGCCAATATGGCGATGATGGCGATCACAACCAGCAATTCAATCAAAGTGAATGAGTACTTTTTGGAAGGGGTACTTGTTTTTTTCCCGGCATTGAGATGGTATTTAAGAGTAAAGCACACATGCTTTACTCTCTGATCAGAGAG
>SUWD01000003.1:134017-188591 GCA_015061685.1 Lentisphaerota bacterium
AGAGTAAAGCACACATGCTTTACTCTCTGATCAGAGAGCTGCAACATAGAAATTTTTCCTTATTTTGTTGTGGTAAAAACGTGACATTGCTATAATTATACCACAAAAAATCTCATTTGCAACAATTTTATGAAAATTTCTCACATTTTCTTTATTCCGTACCCCGATTTCCCGGAATAAAACGACAATGTCCCAAATTTTGTAAAACCCAAGCAGGAACTTATAAACAAACATTTCTGTTAACGTGTAAAACATATCACATAAATAGTGATTTGCATACAATTTAACACAACTTTAATCATTAAAAAAATTTTTTCCCTTTTGCAAAAATCCTTTTCCGGTAATATGGTAAGTAAAGAATAACTTTGAAAGAGTATGGAAATATGGCGGAAGTGCGGGCATTTTACAAATTGGAAAAAGAGCTGAGGATGCAGATCATATCCCGGTTTATTCCTGATTATCACCGTATTCATCCGGAAAATGTACTTGCCGTCCGTTACGGTATCAGCCGCAGTTCGGTACGTAAGGCACTTGCTCATCTGGAAGCGGAAGGATTGATCACACGCAAACGGGGCAGCGGCACATTCGTAGTTCCGGCGGTGGATCGGGAAAAGAATTCTGTTTCAACGCCGGAAGCATCCGGAAAATTGATTCTTTATCTGACATTTTCTTCGCTTTATTCCAGAAAAACATTTCAGGAAACCGGAACATTCCGGGCTGTTTATGATGGATTCAGCAAGGTATTGCTCCCAGCGGGTTATCAATTCCGCACCGCACATGTCGGTATGAATTGGCAAATACCGGAAGAGTTAAATGATCCGGCACTTGGAGGAATCATTTTTGAGGGGGCAGTCTCTAAAGAATTTTTTGACCGTCATCTGGCTGGCAAACCGGTGATCGGGGTGAATTGTTACGATCCGGAACTGGATTGCAGCTGGGTATTGGAAGATTCCCGTCAGGTGGCGGAGTTGAGTGTGGCTCATCTCTATTCGCACGGCTGCCGGAAAATCGCCATACTTTCTGACGAAGCATCAACTCATCCGATACAGGAAGCTCTTATCGGGTATTATGCCGGTTTACGTAAAGCCGGTCTGCCGATCAGGCAGGAGTATATTATTTACTGGGATCGTGACCGGGTCAATGGTGAGTTATGCAATGAAGGTCTTGCCAGATCAAGTTTTAAACCGTATCTGAAAGAGCTTTTCAATTCAGCTGATCATCCGGACGCGGTGATCTGTCAGGATCATTACCGGGCGGAACAGACCCGGTTGGCATTGAAAAGTTTCGGCTTGAATGTACCGCAGGATGTGTCGATAATATGCCGTACCGGTCGTTCTCTGCGGAAAAATTACGAAATTATTTACGAAGGATATTATGCCAGAAAGTATGAAGTTTTTGCCCAGGCAGCAAAGGAGATAATTGAAGAGATCGAAAACCGTACCGTTGTTGACAACCGGATAACCTATATGCGTCCGCAGTTGATTACCGGTGAAAGTGTCAGAGATAAAAATATTTGCAACTGAAATTCAAAAGGAGATCACAAGGTTATGAAAAAACATTTTACACTCATCGAATTGCTGGTTGTGATCGCAATTATTGCCATTCTGGCAGCGATTTTGCTTCCGGCACTCAACTCTGCCCGTGAACGCGGCCGCAGTGCCGATTGCATCAGCCGGAGCAAACAGCTTTTTATCGGTTTGAGTGCTTACTCTGACAGCAATGATGACTGGATCATCAAACACAGCGACAACACTTGGACAACTCCTGCAAGTTACCTCACCTATTGGGGCGGCAGACTCGGCTATCTCGGTCATATCGGCAACAGTGCCGGTTCGACGGATAAAAGTGCGTTTCTCAAGAGCTGCCGTTTTTATTTTCTCTGTGATTCAGCCCTGGGATTGGGCAATGGAGTAGGATATCACGATTGTTACAATGTTCTTTACGGCAAAGGGATCAATGCAGCTGTCGCCGGTAAAAAAACTTATATTGCTCACGATCAGGGGGTGACTCCGAGCAAAGTTCCCTATGTTGCAGAAACAAGATACTGGTACTCTTATTACGGAGATGAAGATAAAAAACGTCTGACCTTTATACATAATAATCAGAATGGTGCAAACTACCTCTTTCTCGACGGACATGTGGATACCGTCAATAAAACAATGGTAATGGCATCGACCTACAAAGATTGGTTTTACGGAACAGGCAAAGGACTTAAATAAGGATATAAAATGATGAAAAAAAGATTGTTTCTTCTGGCAATGTCAACCGCAATTCTGGGGGCGATGGAGCTGCCGGAAAATAATAGTCTGATGTGGAATAAATATGCCGCAGGTTTTGTCGAAGTCAAATTCAACCGCAGTACCCGGTTGGAATCTTTGCGTACCTTGAAGCCTGCCCGCAATTTCATCAAACGGGTCAGTGCCGCATATTTTACCTGCGGTAAATGGAATATCCACTCGCTGCCCAAAAAGAATGACGGTGTCGATCATGTCCCTGCCGGATTCAATAAACTGGAAAAATTTGATTTCCGCAATCCGGAAACGACCGTTGTCATCCGCAATGAAAACTTTCTCATAACCCGTAAAATGTCGATTCTGAAAGACAGTGCCATTTTCAAGTATGAAGGTATATGGGAATCATTGCAGGATAATTATCTGGGCAGTTTCCACATCTCGGTCACTCCGGAAAAAGAAATGACGGAATCTTTTCTTTTAAAAGGCCAGGAGAAGATCACCTTGACCCGAGACAACCGTTTCAATCCTCCTGCCGGTGATGTGCTGGTATATACTGATAAAAGCGGTAAAAACGGTTTTGCCGTGATCATCGACCAGTCACTTTATGCCGGAAGCAAAATGGGGGCATATTTCCGCCTGAACAGCATCCATCTGCCCGGATTCTGCACCCGCAATCTGAAAAAAGGTGAAAAGATCCCGGTAACGGTCTACTTTGCACTTTTCAATGATACCGATCCGCTTGCGGCCGTGGAAGATGCCCGGAAAAAGATTTTTGGTGAAAATATTGAAAAATCCATTCTTCTGCCGATGCCCCGTCCGCAGTTGAGTACCGGTAAGCTCATCGGAAACGATGGCAGCGGAAATATTTTCTGGCGGATGGCTCCGGAGATGCTGGCTGCAGAAAGTAAACTTCCGGCTGAAAAGTGCGGTAATTGGCAGATCGCTGCTGCCGGAAATGAATTTTTCGCTGAAAAACTGGTGATCACTCCGGCAAAAGAGTTGAAAAATCTGCAGATCAAATTTTCCGGATTTACCGGGAACAACGGTAAAAAACTCAATTTGAAAAATTTTGCTCTGGAATATGTCACTGCCATTCCCCGATATTTGCCGATCAACAACGACTGTGTCGCCGGTGAATATGCCGACCGTCTGCTGCGTACCATTCCCGCACAGCTGCCAGCCGGAAAACACCACGAATTTCTGATCAGCGGCACTATCCCCGGCAAAGCTGCATCCGGAATTTATCAGGGGGAAGTCGAGATCACTGCTGACGGTATGAGTCAGAAACTTCCTGTGAGTTTAAAGATCCACAACTTCACATTGCCGGAATATCCAGCTTATTATGCTGATTTTCTCGTTTCAGGTCCCTATGCCGACAAATATACCAAAGATAAAGCTGCCGCCGGTAATTTCTGTAAGGCGGATCTGGTGAAACTTCGTCTGCATCCGGCAGTATCACTAAATGTTTTCTTTGATGATAAAGGCAATGTGAAAGGCGATCCGGTGGCTGTTCTCAAAGAGATATTCAAGGCCAGCGGCCCGTCCCGTTTCCGCATTTACGGCAGTTTCCATTGCACAAAGTTCCCCAAACTCAAACCCATGTCGCCGGAAATGGATGCGGGCATGACCACATTTGCCCAAGCGGTACAGAGTGCTTTTGAAAAAGCCGGACTTCTGGATGATGTTTTGTGGCAGATCGGCGATGAGTGCCATCTGGCAGATAAACTCAAATCCCAGATCCATTATCACAAACTTACCAAAGCGGTCGTCCCCGGTTTAAAACGTTTTTCAACAATCAACGGTTTCAATCCGCAAGTTATGGAGCTGATCAAAGAGAGCGACATCCTTGCTCCGCACATGGATATTTTCTTCCGCTGTATCAAGGACAAAATGGATATTTCCGGTAAAGAGATCTGGATCTACGACAATGATTTTATGACTGGCGGCATCAATTTGAGTAAAGTGCGTACAGTGGCGTGGAAAAGTTTCCGTTACGGAATTTCCGGCTATCACCAGTGGAGCGTGAATGCATGGGTGAAAAATTGGCAGCCGGGTGATGATTATTCCGGATGTATTTACTATCCGCCGCAGGATGGTATTGATAAAGATCCGCAGCGCAGTATGCGTCTGGTCAACTTCGCACTCTGCGTTTCCGACTACGATTACCTTGCGATCCTTGATAAATTGATCAAAGCCAATGCCGGAACTCCGGAAGCCCAAGCTGCACAAACGGAACTTGACCGGATCATGAATGAAATTTCTCCGGCATGGCATGAACAAACTGCTGATTACCGGAAAATCGAAGCTGCCAGAAGCAAAATCGCAAAATTGATCGAATCCTTGCAGAAAGTTGGTAAAAAATGATCACTTATGCGATTTCCAGCAGTTCGCTCGGCAAGTGCTTTACAGAAGAGACACGGAAAGCATTTTTGAATGGAAATTTGAAAAATATTGAAGCGTGTATCGCAGCTGAACCTCCGGAAGATGAGGAGTATCACCGCTCACTGGCATTAATGCATCAAGCGAACCGGGATGGAATAATCCGCAGTGTCAGTGTCCACATGCCTTTTTACGGATACGGATTAAAGTGGGATCCTTCAGCGTTGGATGAGGGTATAAGGCAGGATGTCGTGTACCGCATGTCAGAAATGATCCGGGCAAATTCAGAGTTATTCACCCATGGAAATATGACGCTGCATGCCAGTAACGAGCCGCCTCTGGAAGAACATCCGCAACGGATCATCCAATGCCGGAAAAGTATCAGTGAATTGCTTCCTCTGGCAGAGGAGCTGGATTTTTCCATCAATATGGAGTATCTGCCCCGTACCTGCGTCGGTAACTGTGAGGAGGAATTGGAAGCTCTGGCAGCGGAATTTCCGGAAAAATATGTCGGCATCTGTCTGGATGTCAATCATATCATGGATCGTTATCAGGATCTGCCGCAGATCATCGACCGTCTGGCTCCCAGATTAAAAGCGTTCCATATCTGCGATTACGATGGTATCGATGAGATGCACTGGTTTCCGTGGCAGGGAATTATTCCGTGGGATAAGGTAATGGCGGCGATCCGTAAACTTCCGCAGGATGTAGTGCTTATCAGCGAAACCATGTTCCAGCTCGGTACTAAAGTCAGCCACATCGCCGATCCTTATTTCGGCTTGCGTCAGACCGAAAAGGCTTTCTGGTTTCTGGAAAACTGCGATGAGTTGATGAAGTCGGAAGCGGAATTCCGGAAAACTCTGTGATTTAAGCCTCGCTGCGGCGTGCAACGCCCACCGCAACTCTTACACGGAACTGCAATATTTTAACTTGATATCTGCCATTGCTCAAACTGAAGTTTTGAACAATGGGATTTTTCAAGAGTTTTTGAGAACTTTTGAAATTGCCTTTTTAAGCTGAAAAAAAGAAAAAGGGTTATTGCCGAACTTTCAAGTTTTGCAACAACCCTTTTGGCTTTTATGAGCAATGATGTATTATTACATCATGCCGCCCATGCCGCCCATACCCGGCTGGGGCATGGCAGCAGCTTCTTTTTCTTCCTTGACATCGGTGATAAGACACTCGGTGGTCAGGAGCAAGCTTGCCACAGAAGAGGCATTCTGCAGAGCAGAACGGGTGACTTTGGCAGGATCGAGGATACCGGCTTTGAGCATATCAACATATTCACCGGTGGCGACGTTGAATCCTTCATTGCCGCTGCCTTCTTTGACACGCTGGACAACCACACTGCCCTCATAACCGCCATTGACAGCGAGCTGACGCAGGGGTTCTTCGACCGCACGGGCTACAATAGCGGCACCGGTAGCTTCATCACCGGCAAGAGTCAGACCGGCAATAGCTTTGGCAGCACGCACGAGGGCGACACCGCCTCCGGGGACGATACCTTCTTCGACGGCGGCACGGGTGGCGTGCAGAGCGTCATCGACACGGTCTTTTTTCTCTTTCATCTCAACTTCAGTGGCGGCACCGACATTGATAACGGCAACACCGCCGGCGAGTTTGGCGAGACGTTCCTGCAGTTTTTCACGATCGTAATCGCTGCTGGTTTCTTCGATTTCACGACGGATCTGGGCAATACGGCCCATGATGGCATCTTTGGCTCCGTAACCTTCAACGATGGTGGTGTTTTCTTTGGTGACGGTGATGCGTTTGGCTTTACCAAGCTGGGCGGTGGTGACATTTTCCAGTTTGAGACCGAGGTCTTCGGAAATGCAGGTACCGCCGGTCAGGATGGCAATATCCTGCAGCATGGCTTTGCGGCGGTCACCGAAGCCCGGAGCTTTGACGGCACAAACTTTGAGAATGCCACGCATGCTGTTGATGACCAGAGTTGCCAGAGCTTCGCCCTCGACATCTTCAGCGATGATGAGCAGCTGTTTGCCCTCTTTGGCAACGGCCTGCAGCAAGGGGAGCATATCGTTGAGGTTGCTGATTTTTTTCTCGTGGATGAGGATGTAGGCATCTTCCAGAGCAGCTTCCATGGATTCGGTGTTGGTGGCGAAGTAGGGGGAGAGATAGCCTTTATCGAACTGCATACCTTCGACGACGTCGAGAGTGGTTTCCAGAGTTTTGGCTTCTTCCACGGTGATGGTACCTTCCTGACCGACTTTGGCCATGGCTTCGGCGATGATGTTACCGATGGTGGTGTCTCCGTTGGCAGAGATAGTGGCGACCTGGGCGATCTGATCACTGACACCGGTACTCATTTTCTGCAATTCACCGACGACGGCGGCGACGGCTTTTTCGATACCGCGTTTCAGCTCCATCGGATTGCTTCCGGCGGTGACGTTTTTCAGACCTTCGCGGTAGATAGCTTCGGCGAGGACGGTGGCAGTGGTGGTACCGTCACCGGCGACATCGTTGGTTTTGTTGGCGACTTCGATGACCATACGGGCACCCATGTTGGCGTAGGCATCTTTCAATTCGATCTCTTTGGCAACGGAAACACCGTCTTTGGTGATGACAGGGGCACCGAATTTTTTGTCGATCACAACGTTGCGGCCTTTGGGACCGAGGGTAGCCTTGACGGCTTTGGCGAGCAGAGTGACGCCTTCGAGGATGCCGCGGCGGGCTTCATCGGAAAAAACAAGCTGTTTAGCCATGATAAATAATCTCCTGATTTACAAATTTCAATTATATTCAGCCGACGATGGCGAGAATATCTTCCTGATTGACGACTTTGAATTCTTTGCCGTCAACTTTGACTTCGGTACCGCCGTAACGGCTGGTCAGCACGATATCACCGACTTTGACATCAAAGGGGATTTTGTTTCC
Source organism: Lentisphaerota bacterium (assembly GCA_015061685.1). GTDB lineage: Bacteria > Verrucomicrobiota > Lentisphaeria > Victivallales > Victivallaceae > UBA1784. The sequence goes on from SUWD01000003.1 coordinate 141,526, forward strand.
TTTGTCATCATTTTTGCCGGTACCCAGAGCGACGACGACGTATTCCTGGGGTTTCTCTTTGGCGGTATCGGGGATAAGGATGCCGCCTTTCATTTCTTCGGTGTTCTCTTTGAGTTCGAGCAGAACCCGGTCTCCGAGGGGTTTGACGTTAGCCATTTTTTGACTCCTTTTTCTTTTCTGTATGATTGACGTACCGCCCTCCCTCCCCGGAAAGGCGGCACTGTTACGAACATATTTTTTATTGCTTACTCAACGATTTCGGCATCGACGATACCGTCATCGTTCTTTTTCTCCTGCTGCGGCGGCGGAGTTCCGGCACCGGCGGCACCCTGAGCCTGCTGCTGGGCATAGACAGCTTCACCGAGTTTCATAGCGAGTTCTTCGATCTCTTTCATACCGGCTTTGAGGGCTTCGGTATCGTCGGCTTCCAGATCTTTTTTGAGTTTGGCGATTTTGTCTTCCAGAGCCGTTTTGGTTTCGGCGGGGACTTTATCGCCATGCTCTTTGAGCTGTTTTTCCAGCTGATAGATCATGGAATCGGCATGGTTATGAACTTCGATTTTTTCTTTGGCAGCTTTGTCATCGGCTTCATGAGCTTTGGCTTCATTGACCATCTTTTCGATCTCCTCTTCGGAAAGACCGCTGGAAGCAGTGATGGTGATTTTCTGCTCTTTGCCGGTACCGAGGTCTTTGGCGGCGACATGGAGAATACCATTGGCGTCGATGTCAAAGGTCACTTCGATCTGCGGCACGCCGCGGGGAGCCGGAGCGATACCGTCAAGTTTGAAAAGGCCGAGAGATTTGTTGTCGCGGGCCAATTCACGCTCACCCTGAAGCACCCGGACATCCACCGCCGGCTGATTGTCAGAAGCGGTACTGAAAATTTCGCTCTTTTTGGTCGGGATCGTGGTGTTGCGTTCAATAAGACGGGTCATCACGCCGCCCATGGTTTCGATACCCAGTGAAAGCGGGGTAACGTCGAGCAGCAGCACGTCATTGACTTCACCGCCGAGGACACCGCCCTGAATTGCGGCACCGGCAGCGACGACTTCGTCCGGATTGACGCCTTTGTGCGGCTCTTTGTCGAAGATCTGTTTGGCAGTTTCCTGCACTTTGGGCATACGAGTCATACCGCCGACAAGGATGACTTCCTTGATCTGGGAAGCGGAAACTTCGGCGTCACGCATACAGTTTTCGCAGGGTTTGCGGGTACGTTCAAGCAGCGGATCGCAGAGACGCTCAAGCTGGGCACGGGTCAAATCGATATTCATGTGAACCGGGCCATCCTGATTCATGGTGATAAAGGGCAGATTGATTTCGCTGGTCATGCTGCTGGAAAGTTCACATTTGGCTTTTTCGGCAGCTTCTTTGAGCCGTTGGAGAGCCTGGGGATCTTTACGCAGATCGACGCCGTTTTCTTTCTGAAATTCATCAGCGAGATAGGTAATGAGGGTCTGGTCGAAGTCATCACCGCCGAGGTGGGTATCACCGTTGGTGGCTTTCACTTCAAAAACGCCGTCACCGATCTCCAGAGTGGAGATATCGAATGTACCGCCGCCGAGGTCGTAAACGGCGATGGTTTCATCGGTTTTCTTGTCCAGACCGTAAGCCAGAGCGGCAGCGGTGGGTTCGTTGATGATACGCAGCACTTCCAGACCGGCGATCTTACCGGCATCTTTGGTGGCCTGACGCTGGCTGTCATTGAAGTAAGCCGGGACGGTGATGACCGCCTGAGTGATCTTTTCGCCGAGGTAAGCTTCGGCATCGGCTTTGAGCTTCTGCAGGATCATGGCGGAGATTTCCGGGGGTGAATAGAGTTTGTCACCGACTTTGACGTGGGCATCGCCATTGGGAGCCTCTGCGATCTCGTAGGGAACAAGTTCACGCTCACGGCCGACTTCAGAAAATTTGCGGCCCATCAGACGTTTGATGGAAAAGATGGTGTTTTTGGGGTTGGTGACCGCCTGACGTTTGGCAGTCTGACCGACCAGACGCTCGCCGCTCTTGGTGAATGCGACGATACTGGGGGTGGTGCGGTTGCCTTCTGCATTGGGAATGATTTTGTACTCGCCGTTATCCATCACAGCCATACAGCTGTTGGTGGTACCGAGGTCAATACCGATAATTTTGCTCATGTTGTTTTCTCCTTTTATTAGAGTTTTGTTTGTTGCACCCCTTATACAGCAATATCCGTGCCAAACCCTTTTTCAGGGAGAAAAATTTTCATTTTTTTGCAAACTGTGCCACAATGACACACAGTGTGCCGCACTTTGAATTGTCCCGTCACACATTGTGCCGGGAACAGTGTCACACATTTCAGTGCCATCATCCGGCACAAAAAAAAAGAGTGCCGCTCACCTTTGCAGGTTTGCGGCACTCCGGAAGGTCAAACTTTTACTGAATCAATCAGTCAAGTTTAAGAGCATCCATGGCACCGGATTCGAAAACTTCACCGATGTTGACCATGGCTTCGCCGGGTTTGAGGGCGGCGGTGTACTCTTCTTCAGCTGCTTTCAGGTCGGCTTCGGAGAAGTCGCCGTCAACAGCTTTGATGGAAAGACCGATACGACGCTCGTCGGTGTCAACTTTGATGACACGGGCTTCCACATCGTCACCGACTTTGAGGACGTCTTTGACTTTGTCAACACGCTCATTGCTCAGCTGGGAAATGTGGATAAGACCGTCGATTTTGTTGCTCAATTCAACGAAAGCACCGAAAGTGGTGATTTTGGTAACGCAGCCTTTGACGATGTCGCCGACTTTGTAGAGATCGTTGATGTTGCTCCAGGGGTCGTTTTCAGCCTGTTTGAGGCCGAGGGAGATACGCTGCTGCTCGGGGTTGATTTCGAGGATGACGACTTCGATCTCCTGTCCCGGGGTGAGGACTTCGCTGGGTTTGTTGATTTTGCGGGTCCAGCTCATGTCGGAAACGTGGATCATACCGTCGATGTCGTTTTCGATTTCGACGAATGCACCGTAGTTGGTCATATTACGGACCTTACCGACGATGTGTTTACCGACAGGATATTTTTCAGCGAGGACTTCCCAGGGGTTGCGTTCTTTCTGACGCAGACCGAGGGAAATTTTGCGGCTGTCACGGTCGATATCAAGAACGACAGCTTCGACGACATCATCCTTATTGAGGACGTCGCTGGCTTTGTTGATGCGTTTGGTCCAGGACATTTCGGAAACGTGGATCAGACCCTCGATACCGGTTTCGATCTCAACGAAAGCACCGTAAGGCATGAGGTTGACGACTTTACCGGAAACTTTGCTGCCTTTGGGATATTTGGCAACGACATCGTCCCAGGGGTTACGGGTTTTCTGTTTGAGTCCGAGGGAGACGCGTTCTTTATCTTTATCGATACCGATAACGATGACTTCCAATTCCTGACCGACGGTGAGGACTTCGCTGGGATGATTGATTCTGCCCCAGGAGATATCGGTGATGTGGAGCAGGCCGTCGATACCGCCGAGGTCGATGAAGGCACCGAAGTCGGTGATATTTTTGACCACGCCCTTGACCACTGAATCAACGGCCATATCGGACATGAGAGCGGTTCTCTGCTCGCGGAGGGATTCCTCGAGCAATTCACGGCGTGAAACGACGATATTGTGACGTTCAACATTGATTTTGATGATTTTGACATCATATTCTTTGTTGAGGTAGTCATCCATGTTGCGGACGGGGCTGACGTCAAGCTGGCTGCCGGGCAGGAAGGCGGGGAATCCCTCGACATCGACCATGATACCGCCTTTGACGCGGTGACGCATGATACCTTTGACGATGTGGCCTTCGCCGTATTCGGTGGTGATGCGGTCCCAGGCTTTGATGGAATTGGCTTTTTCCAGGCTCAAAGTGGGCATATTCTGACGGTTCTCGATCTCTTCCAGGAAAACATCGATATCATCGCCGACGTTGACGGCCTCGAAGTTGAGAAATTCACCGGCGGGGATAAAACCCTCGGCTTTGTAGCCGATATCGACCCGGGCGCCATCGGAAGTTTTGGCGACGATTTTACCGGCGACGATTTTGCCTTTGCTGATGGTACCGACTTCTTCCTTGCCTTTCAGCAGTTCTTCCATGCTCTCGGGCATGCCGCTGAAATCCAGAAAGCTCTCCGCGAAATTTTGTTCTTGCATTTGGTTGAGGTTTCTTGTTGTTTAGTTAGTTAAGTTAAAACTTCTGTTTACCCCGGCACCGTGCCGGAATAAACCGTACAAATGTTTAATATAGCACGCTTTTATTTGTCCGTCAAGGAGTTTTACGATTTTTTCCATCATTTCTCACTTCAGTGAGGGGGAAGGTTGATCTTTTCCGTATTTGAAAATGGCTCAAAGAAATAAGGGGGGATTGACGCAGGTTATTTTACTTTCCGGCAATTCCGGATCAGAAGCATCGGCGTTGCCACCGGTATTCCTGCCGCCGGAAAAATTTTATCCCTTTCCGGCGGCACTGAAACGATGATTCTGTTGATGGTCAGGAGCGTTTTTTACGGAATATTCCGGCAAGTCTGCCGAAAATATTTTTCTTCCCATCCTCCGGAACAAAGAAAAAGTAGATCGCCGGAATAACGTACAACGTCAGCAATGAAGATATCGTCAGACCGCCAACCACGCCCACACCGCAGCTTTCACGCAATTCCGATCCCAGACCGCTGCCGAATGCCATCGGCAGCATTCCCGCCACCGCCGCAATACTCGTCATCACGATCGGACGGAATTTCTCCTGCACCGCCGTCACCATCGCTTCTCGCGGTTTCATCCCTCCGGCAATCAGCGTGCTGCACTCATCCATGATCAGAATAGCATTATTCACCACGATACCGATCATCATAACACCGCCCAAAAGCCCCATCATGGACATCGGCATTCCAAAACAGAAAAGCGTCAGGTACATTCCCAGAAATCCCAGCGGCACGGTAAACATGATGATGAAAGGTTTCACCCAGGATTCCATGATCCCGGCAATCAGCAGATAGGTCAGCAATGCCGCCAGAGCAATTACCCGGATAAACTCTTTGGAAGTCTCATTCATCATCTCCACATTACCGCTCATCCGGACATTGTATCCCGGCGGCAAAACACTTTTCACGGTGTCTTCGATCTTCCTGGAAACCGGCCCCAGAGCATGACCCGGAGCGGTATTGGCATAGAGCCACATGGTACGCACTTTGTCGTAGCGGTTGATGACCACCGGCCGAGCCTCCTCGGTGATGGAAGCAAGCACTTCCGTACCCAGAGGATTATTTTCCTTGATGGCAGGGGCGGTCTGCCGGAGCTGTGCTTCACCGAATTCCTTGCTGTTTTTCACCCGGATATCAAAGGTACGGGAGTTGAGGCGGAAGTCACCTACTTCAATACCGTCAAGTGATCCGAGCATATAGCGGTAGAGCTGTTCGGAAGATATCCCCAGATTCTGCAGGATCGTCCGGTCGGGGGTGATATTGATATTGACTTTGCGTTCCCGCCGGGAGGAGTCGATATCTCTGACCATACCGCTGGCGGGGAGAGTTTCCATGACCTTTCTTTCCGCTTCTTCCAGTACTTCCAGATCCTGACCGTTGATAACACAGCGGATCTCGGCACCGCTGCCGCCGAATGTGGCAGGGATGGACAAGGTTATCAGACAATTCTCCAGATAGCTCAACTCCTCACGGATCTTTGCCTGCAGATCGTAAATAGTTTCCTTTCTGTCATTTTTGCCGGTGGTTTTCAAATTTATCTGCCCCAGATAAACGGCTGTACCGACCTGACCGCGGCTGGAATTTGAAGTTCCCACTGAAACAGACATGCCGGTAATGAAATCAAATTTTTTCAACCGGTCAGCTGCTTCACGGATCAATTTTTCCGTCGTCGCCAGATTGTAGGAGGTGGGAAATTCAAACTTGATCCGGATCTCTCCCTGGTCACAGAAGGGCAGGAAAGACAATCCCACCTGCGGGATCACCAGCTTCCACACCGCAATTGAAATCAATATGATCGCCACCAGAAAGCCCCCCGGATGACGGGAGGTAAAAAGAATACTCCGGTTGAAAACCCGGCACAGCCAGTCATAACCTTTATCCCACGGCAGAAAGATCCTGTCCAGCAGAGAAAGTTTGCTCTTTTCTCCGCCTTGAGACTTCAAAAGCACACAAGCCAGAATCGGAGTCAGCGTAAAACTGATAAAGAGCGAAACCAGTGTCGCCGCAACCATCACCCCGGCAAAAGGCACCATCATACTGCCGATACGCGTGGTCATCATCATCACCGGCACAAATACCACCACGTTGGTCAAAGCACTCGCCGAAACCGCCGCAACGACCTCCTGTGTACCTTTTTCGGCGGCAGTTTTGATATCTTCTTTGCGTTTGAGGTGCTTGAAAATATTTTCGATCACCACGATCGAATTGGTGACCAGCACACCCACAGAACACCCCAGAGAAAGCAGGGTCATAATGTTGAATGAGTAATTCAAATATGCCATTGCCGCAAAGGTGACGATCACCGATATCGGCATGGAGATCATCACGATAAAAGTTGACCTCGGTTCGTGGAGAAAGAGAAAGAGCAGTACCGCTGTAAGAATGATACCCGTGATGATACTGCTCCAGGCATCATCGACGGATGACTGGATGAATTCGCCGGAATCCTTGAACCAGACCAGTTCCATACCGGTCGGCAATTCGCCTTTGCGGATCATCTCATCAAACTTTTTCCGCACACCTTTGATCACTTCGATCGCATTGGCATCGCCCTTTTTGACAATGTTGAATGTCGCCGCCGGTTTGCCGTTGACAAAAGCCTTGCTCCGCACCTCACGGCTCATCAGCTTCACCTCGGCAATATCCCGCAGATAGACCCGCTTATTGGCGTAAATACCGATCTCCAGATTTTTCATCTCCTCCAAGTCTTTGTAATCCCCGGAAAAGGTGACGTTTTTCTCCGTCTGATCCACCTGGATACGGCCCAGAGGTTTCCGCACGTTATTCGCCTGCAGCTTATTGACGACGTGGGTAATGTCGATATTCATGGCGGTAAGTTTCGCCCGGTCGAGCAAAACGTGGATCTGCATTTCATTGGAACCGTAAACCCGCACTTCACCGACACCGGCAACGGAAGCGATCCGGTCGGCAATCACATCATCTGCGTAGTCGTAAAGGTCATCCTGCGTACGGTCACCGACCAGAAATGCCTGGATAACAGTGGTCGCATTGGTGTCGATTTTGCGGATGGTCGGCTCTTTGGCACCGTCGGGGAGGTCTTCCCGGATGCGGTTGAGAGCTTCGCGGATATCGGTTGCCGCCACATCGACATTGGTTCCCATGTTGAATTCAAGCTGTATTTGGGCCTGATCTTCCATTGCCACACTGGTGACATGCCGGATACCGTCAAGACTGGAAACGGCATCTTCGATCCGGCGGATGACTTCGATTTCGATCTCCGACGGACTTGCCCCCTGATATTCGCAGCGGACGAGGACGGTGGGGATCTCCATGCTGGGGAGCAGGTCGATACTGATTTTTTCGTAGAGAGATGCTCCGATCATGACCAGCACGATGATGAATGCGGTCATGGCGATCGGACGGCGGACAGATATTGAAGCAAGTCCCATGATCACTGCTCCATTCCTGCTTCGACCAGAAGCGAACCGTTGTTGATGAAGGTCTGACCGGAGATTACGAAACGCTCATTGAGCAATTCTGCACCGTTGAGGATCTCGCAGTAACCGCTGTCGATTATACCGGGAGTGATATTCACGCTCTTTGCCCGTTTTTCCGGATCGACGGTGAAAGCTATGCGGCGGTTTTCCGCCCGGAGAAGCACGGCGGATTCCGGCAGGCCGTAAGCCTCTCTTTCAGCGAGGATGATATCCAATTCGCAGAGCATACCGCTGACCAGTTTGGCTTCTTTGGGTACACTGATCTTGATTTTGAATGTTCTGCTTTCCGGGTCGATACCGGGAGCTTTGTAAGTTACTTTGCTGCGGGCGACAGCTTTGCCCCCGACGGTGAAGTCAACGGCGGTTTCTCCCGGGATTATCTGATTGTAATAGACCGAACTGATGAAGCAGACGACCTCAAGAGAGTTGATATTTTCCAGACGGAGAATATTTTTTCCGGTACTTACGAATTCTTTTTCCTCCACGAATTTATCGAAAACCACGCAGTCAAAGGGAGCAACGGTAGTGGAATCATCAAGATTTTTTTCAGCGATCGCCAGATTGCTTTGAGCCTGAGTGAGCTGGGCCTCGGCATTGGAGATCTCGGCATTGGCGGTATTGACCGCCATCAGAGCTTTTTTGTAATCAGTTTCAGCGGATTCCACACTGGAACGGCTGATGGCATCATTACGGGAAAGATTTTTGGCACGTTCAAAATCCCGCAGGGCCTGATCACGGGTGATTTCGGCGATTTTGAGAGCGATTTTGGCACTTTCCAAAGCTGCCTGCCGGACTTTGATCTCATCTTTTTTGACCACGACCTGATTTTTGAGAACCTGCCGGTCAATGCTGAAAAGGATCGAACCTTTCCGGACGAAATCACCCTCATCGGCTTTGAGCAACTCCAAAGTACCGCTTATCTTTGCGGAAATAACTGCAAATTCCACCGGCTGCACCGTTCCCTGCAGCGGAATACGCTGCTGGAAAACTCTTTTTTCCAGTTGAGCAGTTCTTACCCGGGTGGTTTTTTCTCTGTAAACGGAGGAGGCCTTTTTACAGCCGGCGGCAAAAAGCATCAGGACAGCCAGAATAAGGGTGGAACGCATTTAAAAAACCTTTCATTATGATTCAAGTTGAAATAATTCCCCTGCAAAATGATAACGGAAGGTTTTTTTGATTTATTTTAAAAAATATAACAGCTTTTCACCCTGTTTTTAACAGGCAAAAAACAATCATTCCTGTTATGTTTAATAATATTGAATTTTCACTCGGAAATCACTGCATCAAACATATTCTGCGTGGCAAAGCGGAAAAGACCTTTGCGGTTGAATTTTGAGCGGTCAAGCAGTAATATTTTCTGTTCGGCAATATTCATAAGTTTCAGCAGCAGAGCAAAGTGTTTCTCATTGTTGGTCGTCACCCGCTCATCACACAAACCGAATGCGGAAACAAAGGCTTTGGAGATGGAGAGCTGTTCCAATTCCCCCATGGCCGTCTGTCCCAGAAATGAGTTGAGCTGCAGATCGTAAGAGCCTCCCAGCCCGATCAAAATATAGTGCGAAGGAAATTTGTGAAAATCCTGAATGATCGAAACCGCATTGGTCACGATCGTCAGATTGGAAAAATTGGAGTGCAGCAGTTTCTGTGCCAGCCACGAAACTGTGGTCGATGAGTCCAGAAAAAGTATGTCACCTTCTTCGATACGGTCAAATGCCTGCTCGGCAATGGTCTGTTTCGCCCGGCAGTTCCAATTCAGCCGATCCTGAAATGCCGTGGTCATCGGTACTACCGGAGTCGGAACTCCCATGGCAATGCCGCCACGCATTTTGTGAATTACTCCACGCTTGACCAATGCGGCGATATCCCGGTGGATCGTGGCACTGGAAACCTGCAGTTTCTCCTGTAATTCCGGTATCGGACAAAATTTTTTATCCTTGATATAGTCGATAATGGCATAGGAACGCATGTTTTTCATTTGTGACTTTTCTCCATGTTTTTCTACGGTAAATATAGCACAGTTTATGGTATGTGTCAAGTTTTTCTCACCCAAAATGAGAAAAAATGAGAAATTTTCCTCTTTGCTCAAAAGTTTTCGCTTATTTTCACACACTTTCCCTTGCTCTTTTTCCTTTTCTGCACTATATTTGCAAATGAACTTAAATTATTTCCAGGAGGCTTATCCCGATGGCGGAAAAAACAGATTTTGTCGGTCTCGGCTTTTGCAGCAACGATTACCTTGCCACACTGCCGAATATCCCGATGGACAGCAAAGTACAGATCCTTGAACACCTCATTCAGGGTGGAGGCCCGGCGGCAACTTCCACCGTGGCGGCTTCCCGGCTGGGAGTGAAAAGTGCTTTTATCAGCTCCGTCGGCGGTGATGAAGCAGGGAAAATGATCCTTTCCGATTTGGAAAAAGAGGGCGTTTCCACAGGGGCGATCGCTGTCAGAAAAGAGCAGACTTCTCCGGTGGCATACTGCTGGATAGATGCCCCCAGCGGCAAACGCAGTGTGGCATGGACCAGAGGAGATCTCACCGAAATCACCCCGGATGAATTGGATTATGAGTTGATCGCCAATGCGAAACTGCTTCATCTTGACGGTCACCATACTGCAGCTGCCATCGCCGCTGCCAAATTTGCCCGCAAAAATAATGTATTGGTCAATTTCGATGCCGGAACCATGCGTGAGGGGGTGCCGGAATTGCTCACTTATGCGGATATATTGATAACTTCAGAGGAGTTTGCCCGTAAGGTCACCGGCGAAAGCGATTTGGATAAAGCCATTTTCAAATTGGCGGATACCGGTGCAAAAGTTACCGGTATCACCATGGGTGAACTTGGTTCCATGGTGCTTGCCGAAGGAAAAATCCTGCGTTGTCCGGCATTCAAAGTGGATAAAGTCGTTGATACCACCGGTGCCGGAGATGTTTACCATACCGGATTCGCCGTCCGTTATCTGGAAACAAGTGACCTCATGGAGTGTATGCGTTTCGGCTCGGCGGTTTCCGCCATAAAATGCGGTAAACTCGGCGGCAGAACCGGTATTCCCTCCCGCCAAGAAGTTGATGAATTTCTGAAAAAACATTGATTGGGTACGGAAAATGAAAAAATTCAAAATCGCTTATCTGCCTTTGACCAAAGTGAACTGGTCAAATGATTCTCTGGAAAATGCCCGGAAAAATGCCCTTGCTTATCTGCAGACTCTCCCCGGAGTGGAGGTTGCCGGCGGAGAAAAGATGATCGCCCTCGAATCCGAAGCTGTCGAACTTCTGGAACGCATGGAGGAGGAAAAACCGGATCTGATCGTCGCCCACTTCCTCACTTTCGCACTGGGGGTGATCGTACCGATGTTCGCCCGGAGACTCAACGTCCCGGTCGTCCTCTGGTCGATGAAAGAACCCGATCCTGCCGGAGGCAGACTGCAGAACAACTCTTTCTGTGCCGCAAATATGAATGCCCACTTCATGTACCGTATGCATGTGCCGTACTTCCATATCCATGCTTTCCCCAATACCAAAGAGGCCAATGATGCTCTTGTCAGAGCGGTAAAAGTCACCCGTTGTGCCGCCATGCTCAAAAAACTCCGGATCGGAGTCATTGGCGGCAGAGTGCCGGGATTTTTCACCTCCAGCTGCAGTGAAATGCTTCTGCGGACAAAAATCGGTGCCGAAGTCAAATACATCACCCAGCATGAGGTGATCACAACTGCTGAAAAATTAAGTCCCGATGAGCTGGAAGAAGCAAAAAAAACCATCCTTTCCGATGCTCCCTGCCACGAAACCGACGGCCCCACCGATAAGCAGTTGGAAAAATCCGCCGCCTTATTCGCCGCAGTAGGCAAAATGAAAGATAAATTTGCCGTAAATACCTTTGCCATGCGGTGCTGGCCGGAATTTATCGACGATGATCTTTACGGCATTGCGGTATGCTCCACCATCGGTCACCTGACCAATCACGGACTTATCACCGCCTGCGAAGGTGATGTTTACGGTGCTGTCACAATGCAGATCACCGGAGAATTGTCCGGCGAACTGCCATTTTTCTGCGATCTGGTCATTATGGAGGGCGATTACGCCGTGGCGTGGCACTGCGGTGCAGCCCCATGCAGTATCTGCAAAAACGGATTCACAGCTCAACTGCGTAAAAGTTCCACCGTGGATGGCGGCGGAGTTAAAGGCGTTACCAATGAATTTCCGCTCAAACCCGGCAGAGTCACCCTCGTCCGGCTCGGCGAAACCAGGGACGGTGACGGTTTCCGGATGCTCATCGCCCCCGGTGACGGATTGGATACCGACCTTTTCGTCCGGGGAAATCCGCTGAAAATAAAACTGGATGCCGGTTGTGATAAAATGCGTGAGGAGATCATCGGAAACGGCTGGGAACACCATTATACGCTCTGCTACGGCGACCAGACCGAAGCTCTCACCGATCTTTGTAAAATACTCAATATCCAATATACCATTGTAAAATAAGGAGTGATCCCCATGAATGACAACAATCTTCTGATCCACCTCTCCCCAGGACAAGGCTACAACAAAGTTTTTGAATTGGGGCAATTCAACATGGCATTGACCCGTTTCGGTATCGTCCAGCTGGCAAAAGGGAGTTCCTACACCGGAAATACCGGGAATTTTGAAATGGCGATCATCACGCTCGGCGGTAAATTCTCCGCCAAAGGCGACAACTGGGAATTCGCTGAAATCGGCGGCAGAAAAGATGTCTTTTCCGGCAAACCGCACGCCCTTTACATGCCGAGAAATACTCAATTCGTCATCACCGCTCTGACCGATTGCGACTTTGCCGTAAATGAGTCCCCGGCTTCCAGAGATACCGCCAGACCGACGGTCATCACTCCGGAAATGACCCGCACGATCTCCATCGGCAGAGATAACTTCACCCGTGCCGCCACAATTATTCTGGATGAGACGTTTGATTCCGAACACTTCTATATCGGCGAAGGCATGATCCCGTCAGGCAACTGGTCAGGTTACCCCCCGCACCGGCACGATTTCGATGATCTGCCCGGAGAGATCGACATGGAGGAAACTTACTTCTACCGCTTCGATCCTCCGCAGGGCTTCGGCATCCAGAAGGTCTATAAGACCGACGGTTCCATCGACGAAACTTACACCGTAAAAAATAATGATACCGTGGCGATCGCAGAGGGTTACCATCCGCTCTGCGGAGCTCCGGGATATCAGATGTACTATCTGTGGACGATGTGCGGCAAGGTCAACCGGGGCTTGATCTCCGCCAAAGATCCGCAGCATGACTGGGTGAAGTAAATGGCTGAAGAACCGCTTTTACTGGGTATCGACTTCGGAACCGGCGGCTGTAAAGTCACCGCCGTTACCCCCGATGGCACGACCGTCGGGGAAGCTTCCGTGGAATATCCCACTTTTTACGAACATCCCGGCTGGTCGGAGCAGAATCCGGAGGATTGGTACAATGCCATGTGTCAGGCATTGAAACTGATCCGGGAAAAAGGTGTCGATCTCAAACGGATCGCTGCACTCTCCTTTGACGGCTCCACCCACAATGCCGTACTGCTGGACGGAAATATGAATGTCCTGCGGAGAACCATCATGTGGACGGATCAACGCAGTACAAAAGAGTGTTCATTCCTCAAGGAAAATTACGCTGATAAAATCTTTTCCACCGCATATCAGATGCCGACTCCGACCTGGACACTGCCCCAGCTGCGGTGGCTGGCTGAAAATGAACCGGAAATTTTGACGCAGGTACGGCACATCCTTTTTGTCAAGGATTATGTGCGATATCTGGTTACCGGAGTTGCAGTCACCGATTATATTGAAGCTCAAGGCACGCTCTTTTTCGACATGAAAAAGATGGCGTGGTCAGCAGAATTGGCGGAATTGGCAGGGATCACTGCGGATGTGCTGCCGGAATTGATAAAGCCGACAGATATCGCCGGCAGAGTTACTGCCGAAGCTGCCGAAAAAACCGGTATTCCGGAGGGAACACCGGTCGTATGCGGCACCTCGGATTCAGCCGCAGAAGATTACGGTGCCGGAGCGATAACTCCGGGAGACTGCATCATCAAACTTGCCACTGCCGGAAATGTCAATGTCATGACCGCTGAAGCACATCCTGATCCGGGGATGCTCACCTATTCGCACGTCATTCCGGGGATGTGGTATTCTGTTGCGGCGACCAATGCGGCGGCTTTGTGCCAGAGATGGTTCAGAGATGCTCTCTGCCAGTCGGAGATCGCTGAAGGAGAGAAACTGGGCAAAAAGGCATTCGTCCTTATGGGAGAGCTGGCGGAAAAATCTCCTCTTGGAGCCAATGGAGTGATGTTCCACCCCTATTTGCAGGGAGAGCGTTCACCCTACTGGGATCCGAAACTGCGGGCGAGTTTCACCGGAGTGTCGATCGCCTCAAACAAAGGGGATTTCATCCGGGCGATCTTTGAGGGAGTGGCATTTTCACTGCTGGACTGCTTCGGTCAGATCCGCAATGCCGGTCTGCCGGTCAAACAGATATTCCTGATCGGCGGCGGAGCAAGAAGCAGATTGTGGAGTGAGATCATCAGCAATGTTTTCAACTTGTCCGGTTCAATACCCACTCCGGCAGATGCCTCATTCGGCACGGCATTGATCGCCGGAACGGGTATCGGATTTTTCCCGGACAGTGCCACGGCGGTAAAACAGTGTTTGAAAGTGGAAAGAACGTTTGCCCCTGATCCGGCGGCAGCGGGAAAGTACCGTGAACTTTTCGATGTTTACCGGGAGATCCATGACGCTCTGGCCCCGATATACGCAAAAAAAGGAAAATAAATAAAAATAAAAAAATCCCGCACCGGGTCGTACCCGGACGTGGTCAAGCGGCGGAACGCTTGTCGCCGCAAGGCGACACCACCTGCCGGGAGCGATGTCATGCAAGAATTTGCATGACGATTGAGCGGGAGGCAGCACAAACAAGAGCCGGTAAAAAAATAAAAAAAATCCCGCACCGGGTCGTACCCGGACGTGGTCAAGCGGCTGTGCCGCATGAAATAAGGAATAAAGTTGACAACAACTTGAAATTGTTTTTATAACCAGGGAGAACAAAAAAGATGCTCGTACCAAGAGACAATTACATGTACGAAATGATTCGTACGGAGTTGATCGACGCTGTCGGTCAGGAGTATGTCAGCACCAATGAGTCTGACAAATTCGGTCATTCCGTGGACTATTACTGGATCCCGGAGATGTGGCATGACCGCGGCAAAGACACCCCGAAACCGGACTTCGTCGTCCATCCGGGAAGTGCCGAAGAGGTCGCCAAAGTCATGAAGATCGCCAATGCTTACAAGATCCCCGTCACTCCGTGGGGCGGCGGTTCCGGTTCCCAGGGCGGTGCTTTGCCGGTTTACGGCGGAATCATCCTCGATACCAAACGGATGAATAAATTCATCGGCATCGATAAGGAATCTCTCACCGTCACCTGTCAGACCGGTATGATCGCCCGTCATCTGGAGTGGAGATGCAATAAAGAGGGATTTTCCACCATGCACCTGCCCGCCTCCATCGCCTGTGCCACTATCGGCGGTTTTCTCGCCCACCGCGGTACCGGAGTGCTTTCCACCAAATACGGCAAGATCGAAGATATGGTCATGTCTCTGGAAGTGGTCACCCCCACCGGTGAGATCATCCGTACTTTGCCGGTCCCCCGTCACGCTTCCGGCCCGGATCTGACGATGCTTTTCCTCGGCAGCGAGGGTACTCTGGGCGTCATTACGGAAGTAACTCTCAAAGTCCACCCCGAACCCGAAGCAAGAGAATTCCGGGCATATATTTTCAAAGACTTCCACACCGCCATGAGTGCCGGTGCCGAATTGATGAGAAGCCGCCTGCAGCCGTGTGCCGTCCGTCTCTACGACGAAGAAGAAACCATCCACCATGTCCGTAAAGTTTTCGGTATGGAACTGGACAAAGGTGCTTATCTGGTATTCGGATTCGACGGTGCCAGAGAGATCGTCGATTGCCAGATGAAACGGGCAAGAGCCATCATGGAAGAAAAATACAACGGCAAAGATCTGGGCAGCAAAGGCGGTGAACTCTGGTGGCAGAATAAATATAAATTCTTCTATCCGCCCTTTATGTTCCACATCCCGCAGGCATTCGGCACGCTGGATACCGTAGCGACATTCGCCAATATCGAAAAAGTTTACTGGGCAATGAAAAAAGTGGTCAATGAGAATTTCCCGCAGGCCCGTTTCATCGGACACTTCTCCCACTGGTACGAATGGGGCTGTATGCTCTATGCCCGCTTCATTTTCGAGGGCGAAAATGTCCCCGCCGATCCCGCCGAAGCCGCACAGCTTTACAACAAGGTCTGGGATATGGCGATCCGTGCCGCCATCGCCAACGGCGGCGTGATCAATGAACACCACGGCGTCGGTCTCAAACTCGGCAGACTGATGAAAGAGTTGTACGGTCCGGCTATGCCCGTCCTCGAAGGTATCAAAAAACAGCTCGACCCCAACAATATTATGAACCCCGGTAAATTAGGCTTCAAAGGAATCTGACCATGAATATCGATAAATATAATGACGCTGTAAAAAATTGCCGTTTCTGTTTCATGTGCCGCCATCTCTCGGCGGTCGGCAATGTAACTTTCACCGAAGCAGACACCCCCCGTGTGCGTGCTTCCATGATCTACGGAGTTACCATGCACCCGGAAAAAATCACGGATCAGGACTTCATTGATACGCTCTACCGCTCCGATCTTTCCCGCTGCTGCTGCTATCACTGCGTGAATCACTATGACGAAAACAGCCTCAATATCGCCATGCGTACTGATATTGTGGAAAAAGGTGCTGCCCCGGATTACGTCAAAGCGATCGCCGCAAAACTGCAGGAAAGCAGTTCATGGGAGATCTCCGGCAAAGCTGATGTGCTGTATTTCACCGACCGCTACACTCTGGCAAGTGAAACTGTCGCTCCGGCTTTTGATGCGGTCATGAAAAAAGCCGGTATCGCTTACGCCACCGTCAAAGGCGGATGTATCGGCAGAGCTTTGAAAGTGCTGGGATTCGCCGCTGAAGCCAAAGCCGCCGCCGCCAAATTCGTGGAGACTGTCAGTGCTGCCGGAGCAAAAATGCTGGTGGTTTCCAATCCTGCCGCTTATGAATTGCTCAAGAATGACTGCAAAGAATTCGGCATTGATGTACCATTTGCCGTGATGCACACTTCCGAATATATCCTCTCGCTCAAACTCAATTTCAAAGCGGCAGGCAAACTCTACTATCTGGAAAGCGATTATCTTAAAAATTATAACGATAATCTGGCATTCCCCAGAGAATTGCTCGCCGCCATGGGTGCAGATATCCAGCCTTTCGGTACCAATAACGAGGAATCCTACACCTGCGGTGAGGGTGCCGTGGTTCTCCCGGAAATCAATGAGAGCATCGTTAAAAAGCTTGCGGAATACATCGCTGACCGTGCCGATGATCCGGCAAACGATCTGATCGTTGTCGCTTCTCCTTATACCAAAGTCTGGCTGAATAAATACACCGCACTCAACGTGATGACTCTGGAAGAAGTCGCCGCCAAAGCACTGTAAGGAGAAACACTTATGGCTCTGGTAACTATGAAAGAAATGCTCATTGCCGCCCGTAAGGAAAAACGGGCGGTCGGAGCATTCAACGCCGGAAACTACGAAACCGCCCGGGCAGTCCTGATGGCGGCTGAAAAGGAAAATCAGCCGGTCATAATCCAACTCTACAACCGCCTTTTCGATTCAGAAAAAGCTTATGACCTCGCCGGTACTCTGCTCCGGCTCGCCCACCGTGCCAAAGAGCCGGTGGCTCTCCATCTGGATCACGGAGCAACGATCCAACAGGTCAAAGATGCTCTGGCATGGGGTTATACATCGGTCATGTATGACGGTTCCCGGCTTCCCTTTGAGGAGAATGTGAAAAATACCGCATTCTGCTCGCAGTATGCCAAAAGTTTCGGTGCCTCTGTGGAAGGAGAGATCGGACACGTCGCCCAGGGCGATGAAACCGCTCTTACCCAGGTGGAGGAAGCTGTCGAATTTGCCCGTCTGACCCAAGTCGATGCTCTGGCAGTTTCCATCGGTACCGCTCACGGCTATTACAAAAGCGAACCGAAACTGGATATCGAACGCTGTCAGGCTATCGCCGATGCCCTGCCGGAAGTGCCGCTGGTACTCCACGGCGGCAGCGGTACTCCGCTCGCCGATGTGCGGAAATCCATCGAAGCCGGTATCGCCAAAATAAATATCGCCACTGAATATATGGATACTTACCTCAAAAGTTCCAGAAAAGAACTGGAAAAACTGGATGGTAAATTTATTCCGGTCGATAAATATTTTGATCCCATCGTGGACGAGTGTGCAGCTCACGCCGCCCGGCTGATCCGCTTTTTCGCCGGCAAATAATTCATTACCCAGAAAAATATTATGAGAGACACAAAAGGTCTCTCATAATATTTTTTTTACTTTTTATTTTTCATTATTGTCTCATTTTTTGTGAAAAATCTTTCCTGCGGTGGTGCATTGCCTCACACTGCATCCACCGGTTGGATCGAACCCGTGCTTGCCGGTTTGACAAATCACAACTTATGTGATATGTTTCATACGTTAACAAAAATGTTTGTTTATAAGCTTCTGTTACGGGTTTCACAAAATTCGGGACATTATCTATTTTTCCTCTTCAAACTTCAATTCACCATCTGCGGCGGAGACCCGGATGCGGGCGTTTTCAGCGATTTCCCCGGCAATTATCCGGTAGGAAAGCGGCGTTTCCAACAGTCTGATCACTGCCCGTTTCAGCGGTCTTGCTCCGAAGTCCGGATCATATCCGGCTTGAGCGATGAGATCCAGAGCTGAATCATCCACGGAAATCGTGATACCGTTTTCCTGCAAACGTCCGGCAAGTTTGGCGATCTGAATTTTGGCAATTTCCCGGAGTTCCGTTTTGGAGAGGGATTTGAAAATCAAAGTTTCGTCGATCCGGTTGAGAAATTCCGGCCGGAAGTGGCGGCGGAGTTCCAGATTGAGAGCTTCTTTGAGTTTTTCCTCATCTTTGCCGTTGTTTTCCAGAATCATCGAACTGCCGAGGTTGCTGGTCATGATGATGATGGTGTTTTTGAAGTTCACCGTCCTGCCCTGCGAATCAGTTACCCTGCCGTCTTCCAGGATCTGCAGCAGAATATTGAAAACATCATTGTGAGCTTTTTCGATCTCATCAAAAAGCACCACCGAGTAGGGACGGCGGCGGACAGCTTCAGTAAGTTGACCGCCCTCCTCGTAACCCACATATCCCGGAGGGGCACCGATAAGCCGGGAAACGGAGAATTTCTCCATATATTCGGACATGTCTATCCTGATCATCGCTCTTTCATCGTCAAAAAGCTGACGTGCCAATGCCCGGGCAAGTTCAGTTTTACCCACCCCGGTAGGGCCGAGGAAAATGAAACTGGCGATCGGACGTGCCGGATCGTGAAGCCCCGCCCTCGCCCGCAGAACAGCATCACTGACAGCGGAAACAGCTTCATCCTGACCGATGACGCTCTGATGGAGCGTGGAGGCAAGAGAGAGCAGTTTCTCCTTTTCACTCTGGACAAGCTTGGTCACCGGAATATGCGTCCAATGGCTGATGATGGCGGCGATATCCTCCTCATCGACCTCCTCTTTGAGCATCCGGGAGGCGTTGTCGGCATGGATTTTATTTTCCGCATCGGCAAGCTGTTTTTCCAATTTCGGGATGGTGCCGTGACGTAATTCGGCGGCCCGTTCCAGATCGTAAGATCTTTCGGCTTTTTCCAGCTGTCCTCTGGCAAGATCGAGAGCTTCCCGGCAATCCCGCAACTGACTGATGGCATGTTTTTCATTATCGTAACGTGCCTGCAAAGCTTTCCCGGCTTCCCGCAATTCGGCGGCCTCTTTCTCCAGAGCCTCCCGGCGTTTGATACCGGCGGCGTCCTTTTCATTGCGGAGACTGGTCAATTCGATCTCCAGCTGCATCAATTTGCGGCGGTTTTCGTCCAATTCCAGAGGGCTGCTGTCGATCCCGGTACGCAGAGCAGCGGCGGCTTCATCGACGAGGTCGATCGCCTTGTCCGGCAGGAAGCGGTCAGCGATATACTTGTCGGAAAGGACGGCGGCGGCAACCAATGCACTGTCCTTTATCCGGACACCGTGATGCAATTCATAGCGTTCTTTCAGACCACGCAAAATGGAAATGGTATCTTCCACGGTGGGAGGATTGACCAGAACGGACTGGAAACGTCTCTCCAATGCGGCATCTTTTTCAATATATTTGCGGTATTCATCCAAAGTTGTTGCCCCGATGCAGTGCAATTCGCCTCTTGCGAGCATGGGTTTGAGGAGATTTCCGGCATCCATTGCCCCCTCGGAAGCTCCGGCACCGACCACGGTGTGAAGTTCGTCAATAAAGAGGATAACTTTGCCCTCACTGGCGGTAACTTCTTTCAAAACGGCTTTGAGACGCTCCTCAAATTCGCCGCGGTATTTGGCTCCGGCGATCAATGCCCCCATATCCAGAGCGACGACCTGCCGGTCTTTGAGTGATTCGGGGACATCGCCCCGGACGACCCGACGGGCGAGACCTTCGACGATGGCAGTTTTACCGACGCCGGGTTCACCGATAAGTACTGGATTGTTTTTCGTTCTCCGGGAAAGGATCTGGATGACCCGGCGGATCTCCTCATCTCTGCCGATAACAGGATCAAGTTTATCCTGCATCGCCATCAAAGTCAGATCCCGTGAATACTTTTTCAAAGCTTCAAACGTTCCCTCCGGATCAGGGGAAGTCACCCGCTGATTGCCCCGTAAACTTTGCAGGGCACTCATGATTTTATCATTGGAGATCCCGGCATTATTCAATATGTCAGCGGCCCTGCCTCCATTGGCGGCAATGGCAAGCAAAAGGTGTTCCACACTCACATATTCGTCGCTCATTTCGGCGGCTTTTTTCATAGCAGCGGAGAGGACGGCATTGAATTCTCTGGATAAAGTCACCTCATGCCCGTTGGCGTGTTCCAAGCGGGGCAATTCCGTCAGAGCGGAAGAGATCTTATTGCGGAAAAGTTCTTTATTGACTCCGAGCTTTTCCAATACGGACATGACCAGCGAATCATCATCGGCAGTCAGTGCCGCCAGCAGATGCAGCGGGGTCAATTCAGTATGATTGGCACTTTCGGCATTTTGTTTGGCGAGCATCAGAGCTTCGCGGCTTTTGTTGGTAAATTTTTCGATGTTCATAATTTTACCTCCGTTGTTACAGTTGTCTTCACACAATGGTAAAGCAATTTCCGTGCCGGGGATCTTTTCCGGGAAAAACTTGATTTTTCCGGTGTGTCAGTGTATATTTATGACCCGTCAACGTGTCAAAATTATACACTTTAAATAAAGAGAGTGGATCTGTATGGAATTTGTTACTGTTACCAGTGCCCAGAATCCGGGAGTCAAACATCTGGTCAAACTGCGTGACCGCCGCACCCGGGACAAAGAAAATCTGACTATTCTGGAAGGATACCGGGAATTGACCCGGTCGCAGGAGTACGGTATGGAATTGCTGGAGTGTTACTTCTCCCCCGAACACTTTCTGGGAAGCAATGAGTATCCGCTTCTGGAATCCCTCGCCGCATCCGGCGTGAAAGTGACCCGGCTCGCCCCGCACCTGCTGGAAAAAGTTACCTACCGTGACCGGCCGGAGGGATTGCTCGCCGTCGCCAGAATGAGAGCCCATACACTGGATATGCTTCCGGAATTTGACGCTCCGCTCTATCTCGTGGCGGAAACCATCGAAAAACCCGGCAATCTCGGTTCGATGCTCCGCAGTGCCGATGCCGCCGGTGCCGATGCACTTATCGTCTGCGAAAAGAAAACCGATCTTTACAATCCCAATGTCATCAGAGCAAGTACCGGAGCGATCTTTTCCGTCCCCGTGGCGGTCTGCAACAATGAGGAAGCTATGGCATATCTCCGGGCAAGAGGAGTGAAAATACTGGCGGCTACTCCGCATACGGACTTCAAATATACCGATGTTGACCTGACCCAGCCGGTGGCGATCGTCGTGGGAGCGGAACAGACCGGACTGACCGATTTCTGGATGGATCAGGCGGATTTGAAAGTAAATATCCCCATGCTCGGAAAAATCGACTCTCTCAATGTGGCTTCAGCGGCAACGATCCTGCTTTATGAAGCAGCCAGACAGCGTGAATTCCGCCGCCGCAGCTGAAAGAAACGGTCATGACTCACCTGAATATCCAAGAGATCATCAGCCGGTGCGATGAATTTTTCAATGCCGGGAATACCGTCGGAGCCGGTGAATTTCTGCGGGAGAAGCTTTCTCTTGCCCGGCAGCTGCAAAATCAGAGTGCGGAATTGACCATCCTCAATGAATTGATCGGTCATTACCGGATGATGAGCGATCCTGACAGAGGCATCAATGCCATAAATGATGCGGCTTGTCTGCTGGGAAAAAAGGAATTTGACGGCATTGCCGCTGCCGGGACGATCTACCTTAATATCGCCACAGCTTTGCACTCATTCAACCGGAATGATGAAGCTCTCAAATATTATGACATGGCACACAAGGAGTATCGGAAACAATTTCCTCCGGAAGATATCTCTTTTGCCGGATTGTACAACAATATGGCGGCTTTTCACAGCAGCAGCGGTGAATTTACTGCGGCAGAAAATTATTATCTTGCCGCATTGGATATTCTCCAAAAGCACAATAACCGCTGTGATGCGGCGGTTACCTGTGTCAATCTTGCCGGATTGTATGCAAAAAAAGAGGATTTCCCCCTTGTGGAGACATTTCTGGATTGTGCGATGGATTTTTTAAGTGATCCGGAACTCCCTCATAACGGGTATTTCGCTCACAGCTGTCTGAAGTGTGCCCCGGTTTTCGGTGAGTTTGACCGCAAAAACGATATGGAAAAATTAACCAGCTTTGCCGGAGAAGTCTATGAGAGGAATTGAGTGCTGCCGGGAATTTTTTATTAAGACCGGTCTTCCCATGCTGAAAGAAAAGTTCACGGAGGAATTGCCTTTTATCGCCGCCGGGATCGCCGGCAGAGGTTCGGAGTGTTTCGGTTTTGATGATGAAGTTTCGCAGGATCACGACTTCAACACCGGCTTTGCCCTCTGGCTGGATGATGAGAGCGAGCGGGAATTCGGATTCCGTTTGGAAAGAGCATACCGTAAATTGTGCTGTCAACTGCCGCGAACAGCAAAAAGTGCCTTGGGCGGTGCTGAACATGGAGTCATCCGGATCAGTGACTTTTTCCGCCGTCATCTGGGCTTTCCCGGTGTGCCGGAAAATTGGCAGCAGTGGTATTACACTCCGTCATACGCCTTTGCCGAAGTATTGAATGGAGCTGTTTTTCAGGAAGGAACCGGAGAATTTTCACGAATCCGGCAGCAAATCGCCAATAAGATGCCGGAAGATGTCCGGAGAAAAAAAATTGCCCACCACGCAATTATGGCGGCACAAAGCGGGCAATACAATTTTACCCGCTGTCTGAAACACCATGAAAATGCGGCGGCGGAAATCGCTCTCAATGATTTTGTCCGTCACGCTCTGCAGTTGATCTTTCTTCTGGAAAGGAAATTTGCCCCCTATTACAAGTGGATATTCCGGGCGGCAAGGGAACTGCCGGAATACGGTTCTTTGACAGCTGATCTGGAAAAACTTTTGACCGGCAAGCTGACTTGCGATGAAAAAATTGCCGCAATCGAAGAAATTTCCGGGAAGATCATTGCCGGATTTGCCGGACAGGATTTGAGTGATTCTGCCAGTGATTATCTGGAAGATCACGCCTTTGCGATCAATTCCCGTATCGCCAACCGGGAGCTGCAAACTTTGCACCTCATGGAATGTTGACTGTATTCAGCCGCATCTCCGCACAACCCAAGCTCTTACTTTTTCAACAGCGGCTTGAGAAAACGGGCTGTGTGCGAAGTTTTACTGCGGCAGATCTCCTCCGGCGTACCGCTGGCAATGATCCTGCCGCCGCCATCACCGCCTTCCGGGCCGATGTCAATGATATGATCGGCTGTTTTGATCACATCAAGGTTATGTTCAATAACGATCACACTGTTGCCCAGATCCCGGAGCTTGAAAAGGACTTTTAAAAGCTGATCTATATCCGCCAGATGCAGTCCGGTGGTCGGCTCATCCAGAATATATACCGTATGCCCACGCGGCACCCGGGACAATTCAGCGGCAAGTTTGACCCGTTGTGCCTCGCCGCCGGATAAAGTAGTGGCACTCTGACCGAGTTTCAAATATCCCAGCCCCACATCCTGCAAAGTTTGCAATTTCCTTTTCAACGGAGTGATGGTGGAAAAAAGTTCCACTGCCTGATCGATGGAAAGATCGAGAATTTCAGCAATATTAAGCCCCTTGTAACGCACCTGCAAAGTTTCATTGTTAAAGCGTTTGCCGTTGCAGGCGGAGCATACCACGCAGGCATCGGCAAGGAACTGCATTTCGATCCGCCGGATACCGTCGCCGGAACACTCCTCACATCTGCCGCCTTTGACATTGAAACTGAATCTGCCGGGAGAATATCCCCGCATTTTCGCCTCCGGTAATTCCGCAAAAAGTTTGCGGATAAGATCAAAAGCTCCGGTGTAAGTCGCCGGATTGGAGCGTGGTGTCCTGCCGATCGGACTCTGGTCGATAACGATGGCTTTATCGGCATACTCCAATCCTTCAACTGCTTCGCATGTGCCGACCGGCTCATCATTTATCCCGGCAGCGGCATGAAGTGCCCTGACCAGAATACCATTGACCAGCGAAGATTTGCCGGATCCGGAAACTCCGGTCACGCAGGTAAATACTCCCAATGGAAATTTGGCAGTAACATTTTTAAGATTGTGATAGGATGCCTTTTTGACGGTGATGGATTTACCGTTGCCGCTGTTCCGTTTTTCCGGTACGGCGATTTTCCGTCTGCCGGCAAGAAAATCCCCGGTGAGAGATTCCGGGAAGTCCGGAATTTTCCCCGGTTCGCCAACTGCGACGATCCTGCCGCCGTTGATTCCGGCTCCCGGCCCGAGATCGACCAGGAAATCCGCCCGGCGGATGGTGTCAAGGTCATGCTCCACCACGATCACACTGTTGCCCAGATCCCGGAGCTTCTCCAAAGTGGCAAGGAGCATGTCATTATCCCTCTGGTGCAAACCTATGGACGGCTCGTCAAGAATATAAAGCACTCCGACCAATCCGCACCCCAACTGGGTGGCAAGGCGTATTCGCTGTGCCTCGCCGCCGGAAAGAGTGTTGCTGACCCGGTTCAAGGTAAGATAATTCAAACCGACATCGCAGAGGAACGTCAAACGGCTGTGGATCTCTTTCAGGACATCTGCGGCAATGGCGGCATGTTCTTCACTGAGCTTGAGTGAAGCAATAAATTCTCTGACCTCCCCGATGCTCATCGCATTGAATTGAGCAAGATTTTTTCCCCCGACAGTCACGGAAAGAGCAAGGGGATTGAGGCGGTCTCCGTGGCACTCCGGACATACCCGGGGACTCTGGTAAGCGGCAAGGCGTTCACGGACGGACTCGGATTCGGTCTCAACCATCCGTCTCCGCAAATTCTCCAGCACGCCCTCAAAAGGCTTTGCCCAGTGGTACTTTTTGCCGTGCATGTGGTAATCAAATTCCAGATTTTCCTCTCCGGTACCGTAAAGAAGCTGATGTTTGAATTTTTCCGGCAGCTTGGCAAAAGGTGTGGAGAGCAGAGAGGGGTCTCCGAATTGCTCGGCAAATTTACGCAATATCATGTTGTAATAGATTATCAGGTGTCTCGGACCGCGGCGCCAGCCGGGTATCGCCCCGTTACGCAGTGACAGTGACGGATCAGGAACGACCTTTTCCGGATCCATGCAGAGCTGAACTCCCAAACCGTTACAACATTTGCACGCACCGTAAGGGGAGTTGAAACTGAAGTTGCGGGGGAGCATCTCTCCGAAAGATATTCCGCAGTCAAGGCAGGCAAGTTTTTCACAGAAGCTCTTTTCGTAACTCTTTTCACTGTCTTCGATCAGAGCGGTCAGTACGCCATTGCCCTGCTTGAGTGCGGTTTCCACCGAATCAGTCAATCTTGAACGGTCGATCGAACCGGTTTTCAACCGGTCAACGACCGCCTCTATGGTGTGCCGGATATTCTTTTCCAGCGGCTCATCGAAATCATCCAGAGAGACGGTTTTTCCGTCGATCCTTGCCCGGATGAATCCGTCGGCACGCATTTTTTCAATAATATCCCGGTGTTCGCCTTTGCGGCCGGAAACCACCGGAGCAAGAATGGTGAGTTTGCATCCGGCTTCCAGAGCGAGCAGCTGCAAAGTGATCGCTTCAGCGGATTGGGAAACCAATTCCCTGCCGCACTCCGGACAGTGCGGCAGACCGCAATGGGTGTAGAGCAGCCGCAGATAGTCATAGATTTCCGTAACCGTCGCCACCGTTGAACGGGGAGTACCGCCGGCACTGCGCTGCTCAATGGCAATGGCAGGAGCAAGACCGTCGATATGCTCAACTTTCGGCTTCTGCATAAGGTCGAGGAACTGCCGGGCATAGGCCGAGAGACTCTCCACATAACGCCGCTGCCCCTCGGCATAGAGGGTGTCAAAAGCCAAAGAGGACTTCCCGGAGCCGGAAAGCCCGGTGATAACGACCAGCTTATTGCGTGGTATCGTCAAATCAACATTACGCAAATTGTGCTGATTTGCTCCGCGGATGACAATATTTTCAAGCATATCAAAAACCGAAACTGCAGAATGTCAATGCCGTATATATTTTACTGTCGATACCGCATCCGGCAGCTTCCATCTCCCGGACAAAAGCGGCAAGCTGATCGACTTTCACCCGGAAAACTTCAATATTTTCGCACTCTTCCTGATGATTTCCGGGCAGAATACCGCCGGGATAAGCCGCACCGTCGATCTCCATGCTGACAAGGATGATCGATTCTCCGGTCATTCCCGGAGAGCTGTACCCTCCGGCGGTGATCCCGGTGATTTTTCCCTGAAAACCGGTCTCCTCATAGAGTTCCCGGATGGCGGTGCTTTCCGGAGTTTCCCCGGGGTCGATCAAACCGGCGGGGAATTCTATCATCAGTTTGCCGGCAGGTGGACGGAATTGCCGCACCAGCACGATCTCATTTTCCGGAATGATCCTTGCGATGATGAAAACCGCATGGGCCTGTCCGGTACTGCCGGTACGGTCAACAGCCTCCCAGGAGCGGGCAATGCCCCTGGCATCGGTATAACTGAGTTTTTTACAGACGAGAAATCTGCCTTCGTGCAGAAGTTCACTGCCGGTAATTGCCGGATCCATAGAAATTTTCCTTATTCAAAGACCAATTCGCCGAATTCTTCAGGGACGTGGTAGGCACAACGGGAGAGTTTCATCCAGCTCAACCAGGTCGGGTGTGAACACTTGTCGGCACATTTGGTAAAGTTGGCACTCCACTTCTGCCCGGAAAGCGGCAGTTTGCTGCCGGAATACTTCACGAAAAACTCCGCCGGAATGGCAAAACCAAGATACCAGGTCGTAGGTTCCGTGATCTCCTCCGTGATAACTTTGGGCAGCGAATGGTAACGCTCAATGGTTTTCATATCTTCATCGGGAATGACTTCATGCTTTTTGCAGCCGCTGCCCTCGCAACGGTAAAGCAGGATCGTACCGCCGCAATTCATCTCAAAATTGTAGTAGTAGGGAGCAGCAGGATCCTGCACGAAAAATTCAACACAGCTGTCAAGGCAGACCATATCCTGATCTTTTTGAGCTTTGGCAACAACATAGCGATCCTCCACCCGGAAAAGTCCGCAAATGCGGTCGCCGTCATGGAGCATTTTGACCTGAACCAGCGGAATATGATCGCTGTTGCAGTCAAAACCGTTGCAGACATCGGCGGTTTCGGCATTTTTCCACTGTTCGGATTCCCATCCGGCATTGAGGATGACGGGGGCGGCAGATTTTTTGACGGTATAAGTTTTCACAATACTACTCCTTGATATCTTATTTTATGCTATATCGTGTACCGTGTTAATATAGTCCCCGGTTGCTGTTTTTTCAAACGGAGATGAAAAATAATTGACTTGTCCCGGATAATCAGCAATTCTGATTATTTCACCCGGCGGTCAGCGGCTCTGATCCATGCTGTAAAGCAATCTGCCCCGGCTCTTGGTTGTGCTGCCTCACACTCACTCGTCATGCAAAAATTTGCATGACATTGCTTGCGGCAGGTGGTGTCGCCGTTGGATCACGTCTCCGTACGACGGAGGGCGGGATTTTTTTGTTTTTTTATTTTAAATGCTTTCTCTCCCGTGCCAGCCGGAGCATTTTACGGCAGACAAAGAAAAGAATCATTCCATTCACCAAACCGGTCAATGCCCACGATACCGGGTAGGAAAACGCCAGACAACGCAATGACCGGTAATGAGGAAATATCATCAAAACCCAGAAAATACGTATCCCACACACCCCCAGAATCGTGGTTATCGTAGGTTTCACCGAGTGACCGAGTCCTCGCAAAGCCCCGGTGATCGTATCCGCTATGCCGCACAGAAAATATGCACTGACCATCACCCTCATTCTCTCCATACCGTAACCGATGACCACCGGATCAGGATTGTACAAGCCCAGCAAAGATTTGCCGAAACAGTGAAAA
The DNA here is from genome assembly GCA_015061685.1 of Lentisphaerota bacterium. Taxonomy (GTDB): domain Bacteria; phylum Verrucomicrobiota; class Lentisphaeria; order Victivallales; family Victivallaceae; genus UBA1784. Next base: position 169,857 of record SUWD01000003.1, read on the forward strand.
AATACACAGAAAACCAATGAAAGACCAACCGCATACCCCAAGCAGATCAAAATTGAACGGATCACTCGTTTGAACTTTTTGCCGCCCAAATTCTGCCCGGTAAAACTCATCGCTGATTGATAATAAGCCGCACTGGCAACGTTTGCCATACCCTCCATACTCTGCGCCGAAGCATAACCTGCCATTGCAAAACTGCCCAGAGAATTCACCGACGATTGGATGAAAAGATTGGAAATATTGTACAATGACCCCTGTATCCCGGCAGGTATCCCGATCCACAACACCTCTTTCAAACTCTGCCAGTGGAAACGGATCTTTCTGAAATACAACCTTATCGGCCCGTCAAATCTGCACAATGCCTGCAATACAAGAAGTGCAGACAAAACATTGGAAATTTTAGTTGCCAATGCCACCCCCGCAGAATCCATCCTGCAGACAATGACAAAGAATAGATTCAACAGCACATTGACGATCCCCGCCGTGATAATAAAATACAGCGGCCGTCTGGTATCACCGACCGCCCGTAAAATCGCCGCTCCGATAACATAAAGCACCGTGAAAGGCAAACCGATACTGCATATCCGCAAATAGATGGCGGCTTTGCCGATGACATCCTCCGGCGTCCCCATTATCCGCAATGCAGTCGGAGCAAAAAATACGCCCAAAGCGGCAACGATCAAGCCGCAAACAATGCCGCAGGCAATGGAAGTATGGACGATTCGGGTAACTTTCTGATCATCTTTTGCCCCGACATACCTTGCGGTAATGGCATTGACACCTGCTCCGAAACCGTTAAAAAAGACCAGAAGCATGACATTAAGAGCCGCAGAGGCACCGACGGAAGCGGTAGCGGCGGTTTTGATTTCAGCGGGGGCGAATTGTCCCAGTACGATCAAATCGGCGGCATGAAACATCAATGCCATGATATTTGCCCCGATCACCGGCAGAGAATAACGGAAAATCTGTCCGGCAAGAGCCCCGTGACACATATCCATCTGATATTTTTTTTTGTTCTGCATTGCTTAAACCCCGGTTTTGCAGTTACTTTTAATATACTGCCTCTTTTTATGCAATGCAACAGCAAAATAACTGATAATGTCCCGAATTTTAAAACATATCACCAAACCGGCAAGCACGGGTTCGATCTAACCGGTGGATGCAGTGTGAGGCAAGGTCGCAGACAAATCAAGGCGGATGAGCAGGAGTGTACTGATGACGTACATGACTGCGAAAACGTCCGCTGATTTGCCAAGAGATTGCCCGCAATGCACCACCGCAGGAAAGATTTTTCACAAAAAATGAGACAATACAGATAAAAAAAACGGACACTGCCACCAGGGCAATGTCCGGAAGTTCTGCTTTGAAAACGATCAAAGATCAGGAGAAGCACTTTTCGCCGTTGAAAGCGAATCCAGCAGTTTGATATATTCGGGGATCGGCATCAAATCTGCCTTGCGGGCAGCAATGGCTTTGCCCTTTTCCGCATCTCCGTAAAGCAGTTCGATGACCAGACGGCTGCCGATAAGTGCCGGATAGATACAGCCGGTGTAGTAGTTGTTCACAAAGTAACTCTTGCTGTGAGATGCTCCGATCGCTCCGGGAACATAACCGTGAACCGCCGGAATGACCGTTTCAATATCTCCCATATCCGTACAGCTGGCAAGGAAAAATCCATTGGCATTGAAAGCTTCACCCGGGAAAAGTTCATTGACCACTTTGCCCATTTCCGCTCCAAGCATCTCATCATCAATAACCGGCATACTGTAAGGCACGGTATTGATTTGCACACTGCATTCAGCAGCCAGAGCCGCATGGGTCACCGCATTGTCGAAACGCTTGTTGAGATCGACCAGTTCCTGTACCGTTTCCGCCCGGAGCATGTAATCCATCTCCACATTATCAGGAATGATGTTGACCGACTGACCGCCATTGGAAACAATACCGTGGAAACGTACTTTATCGGAGTTGCTGTAAGACTCCCGGAGCAAACCCAGAGCATGGAGAGCCAAATTCATGGCGTTAAGGGCATTGGTACCATTCTGCGGAGCGGCGGCATGGCAGCTTTTGCCGGTAAAAATGATCTTTTTGCACACCGATCCGTTATGGGAGTTGTAGCCGAAACGGGTGGAGAGGTGGTGCATGAAAGCGATATCCACATCATCCAGCACCCCTTCACGGATAAGCTGCGGTTTGCCGGCGATGGATTTGATTTTTCCCTCATTGATCAGCTCCTGACGGAATTCCAGCTCAATACCCTCCTCCGCAGGAGAACCGATAAAGGCGATCTTACCGCACAATTCACCGCTTTCGACGGCGGCTTTAAGTCCGATAGCCGTACCGATCAGACCGGCGGCACTGGTATTATGTCCACAGGCATGAGCAACGCCATCGACTGCTTCGGGATGGCTGGGAATAAGCAAGGCATCGAATTCACCCATAACTGCGATCGTGGGACCGGGTTTACCGGTATCCAGATCAGCACGGAATCCGGTCACAGCCAGACCGGTTTTGACTTTGAATCCCAAATCTTCCAAAGTTTTGGTAAGCAATGCGGCAGATTTTACTTCGCGGAATCCCGTTTCCGGATTTTCCCACAATTTTTTACCGATACCGATGATCTGTTCTTCTGCGTTTTTGATAGCCTGATTGCTTAACTGGAAAACTTCCTGCTTGTTCATTGATTACCTCCGTGCTGATTATTTTTTACGGAAAACGATTCTGCCTTTGGTCAGGTCGTATGGCGACATCTCCATGGTAACGTTGTCTCCGGGCAGGATACGGATAAAATTCATCCGCATTTTGCCGGAAATATGGGCATTGACCACATGGCCGCCCTGAATTTCCACTCTGAACATGGTGTTGGGCAGCAATTCTTTGACCACACCTTCAACTTTGATTACATCGTCTTTTGCCACGTTAAGATCTCCGGTTCATTATCTGTTATTAAAATCATGTGTTCGAAATGTGCACTCAAGGCACCGTCGGCAGTACGTACCGTCCAGTGATCCCGGCGGTCGAGCCGTACCGAATCAGTACCCAGATTGAGCATGGGTTCAATACACAATACCATGCCCGGTTCCAGACGGGGCCCCTTGCCCCAGCCGGTATAATTGGGTATTTCAGGAGCTTCATGGAGTTTGATACCGCATCCGTGACCGACATAGTCCCGGACAATGGCAAGTTTGTGCTTTCTGGCACACTTCTCCACAGCGGCACTGATGTCCCGGACAAATGCCCCGCATCTGGCGGCGGCAATGCCGTCCATAAGAGCATCTCTGGTACCGTCAAGCAGTCTTTTGGTATCTTTATCCGGCTCTTTGAAGCCGAATGTCAAAGCGGTATCGCCCATAGCGTTATCAATATTCACTCCGACATCAATACTTACGATATCATTCTCGGAAATGATCTGCTCCGGCGTACCGATACCGTGAATAACTGTATCATTTACCGAAATGCAGATATTGCCGGGATATCCGTGATAATTTTTGAATGCACTTATCCCCCCCGTGGCAGTAATGAGACTGCCGGCGAGCTGATCGAGGTCAAAAGTGGTCATCCCCGGATGGGCGAGACGGGCGATCTCATCCCGGACAGCGGCAGTAACTTCTGCCGCTCTCCGGATGCGTACGATCTCTTCCGGGGTGTGAATGATCCGGTTGCCGGACATAAGAATTACTCCAGAACTTTCGCCAGTTCAGCGACGATCTCATCAAGTTCAGTACTCTTGCAGCTGTAAAGCAGTCCGAGTTTTTCGTAGTAGTCGATGAGCGGCTGGGTCTGTTTGTGGAAAACGGCGAGACGGCTTTTGGCAGTTTCCAGAGAGTCATCGGCACGCTGGAAAAGTTCAGAACCGCACTTGTCGCAAATGCCCTCAACTTTGGGCGGCATGAAAATTTTGTTGTAAATGGCATCACATCCGCGGCAATTCATCCGGGCGGTGAGACGCTGGAGGATGATCTCATCGGAAACATTGAGGTAGATCACCGCATCGATCTTTTTGCCCATTCCATCAAGAATGGTTGCGAGAGTTTCCGCCTGGGCGATGGTACGGGGGAAGCCGTCGAGGATGAAACCTTTTTCGCAATCGGGTTCTTTGAGGCGTTCACCGACCATGCCGCAAACCATGGCATCGGGGACAAGACCGCCGGATTTCATGATCGCACCGGCTTCTTTACCGGCGGGAGTGCCTTTGGCAACTTCGGCACGGAGGATATCTCCGGTGGAGATGTGAGCAACACCGTATTTGGCGATCATGGCATTGGAAACAGTTCCTTTACCGGCACCGGGACCACCTAAAAAAATGAGATTTTTCTTGTTCAGCATAAGTTTACTCCTTTGTTCTTTATTAAATATGCTCAAGAAGATACTGCAAAAGTTCATCTCCCGGTACTTCGACCTGGGAACCGTCATCCATTTTCTTGATGATGGCGATATTGTTTTCCAATTCGCTTTCTCCCCGGATGAGGGTGTAAGCTGCCTGACTGCGGTTGGCGGCACGCATCTGTGCCTTGAAGGAGCGTTCCTCCAATTCGAGGGCGATATTTTTACCGGCTTTACGCAGGGCATTGGCAAGCACGAGGTTCTCCATCCTGGCGGCACTTCCCAAACCGATCATGAAACAGTCGGCATTGGTTTCCGCAGGCACGGGGGCGTTGAGAGCTTCTCTGACCATGAGCAGTCTCTCAACTCCGGTGGCGAAACCGACACCGGGGAGAGGACGTTTTTCGCCGGGGAGGAAAAGTTCATATCTGCCGCCTCCGGCGATGGCGATCTGCTCACCGAGAGCATCGTGGGTGACTTCAAAAACGGTATGGACATAGTAGTCCAGCCCGCGAACCAGCCGGGAAGATACTTTGAAAGGCACTTCAAGCCGGGTCAAAGCGGTTTTGACCTCCTCAAAATATGCCCGGGATTCTTCGCTGAAAGCCCCGACATAATCCGGAGCATCATTGATGATCGCCTGACAGCACTCCTGTTTGCAGTCCAGAATACGCCAGATATTGCGTTCAAAACGGGTGCGGCAATCCGGACACATGGAATCAAGATGTTTGGCGAAGTATTCCCGCAGAAGTGCTTCAGCCGGGGCCCGGTCAGCGGCAACGCCACGGGTATTGATGGTAAAACTTGCTCCGGTGATCCCGGCGGCGATAAGGAAGTTGTGGAGCATGGCGATGCACTCGGCATCGATCAGAGGGGCACATCTGCCGACATTTTCCACACCGATCTGGTGAAATTGGCGGCGGCGTCCGGCGGAGGGACGTTCACCTCTGAACATCGGACCGTAATAGAAAACCCGCTGTTCATTGCCGTTGGCAACGTCGGTATTGGTCAATGCCCGCATAACTCCGGCGGTACCTTCGGGGCGGAGGGTGAGACTTCTGCCGCCGCGATCCTCAAAGGTGTACATCTCTTTCTGGACGACTTCGGTTTCACCGCCGAGACCACGCTGGAAAACTTCAGTGTATTCAAAGACCGGGGTACGCAATTCACCATAGCCGCAGCTTGAAAAAACTTTGGCGGCGGTATTTTCCAAAAGACGCCATGAACCGGCTTCGGCAGGGAAAATATCTGCTGTTCCCGGAGGCGGTGCGAATGCTGCCATAACTCTTTTTCTCCTCTGTTTGCCCGGGAAAATCCCGGAAAAAAAGCAAAACGCCCGACGAAGAATTTTTTTCGTCAGGCGTATGTACGCAATTTATTTCAAAAGCTCCGCATTAACGGAAGTCGGCGGGATTGAGTTTCTCAACCGCTTCTTTAAGCTCTTTACCGGCACGGAATTTGATCACGGCACGTTCCGGGATGATAACTTCGTTTTTGGTATCGCGGGGGTTGCGGCCCTTGCGGCTCTTGCGGACTTTGATTTCAAAAACGCCAAAGTTACGCAATTCGATATCATTTCCGGCGATCAATTCTCCGGCGATGCTGTCAAGCGTACGCTGGACGATATCAGCGACATTGCTCTGAATAATACCGGTTTCTTTGGCGATTTTGACGACGAGGTCACGTTTGGTCATTTTCTTTCTCCTTTGACTCAATTCTTAAATTTATGTAAATTGCCTATTTTTCACATGACATTAATATAATATGCCACAAAAGGAACACTTTGTCAATAGTAAATTTTGACAAAATATCCTTTCTTTCAAGAAAACCTTTGCTTTTTTGGTATAAAATCACAAAACAGACAGAAAAAACGGGGGCTCCCGTTAAATATTATTCTTCAAACCGGACAACACCGGTGCTGTCCGGTTTCCCCGGAAAAATAAAACGCTCTCTCACCATCGGCAAAAGAGCGTTGCAGAATTGCTTATTTCCGGTCTGCCAGTTTGAGGATCAATGCCAGCAGCTCATCAAGTCTTTCCGGTGTCTGCCGGGGATTGAGCAACGTGAATTTCAAACACACATTGCCGCGGCAGACAGTCTGACCGATGACGATGCCGTGGTGATGAAGCAATTCCCGGCGGACCCTCTTATTCATGGTGTCGGCATCCTCTCCGGAAGCTCCCGGAAGCACCCGGAACACCACCGAACTGATCTCCGGAACTGTAATAACTTCCACCCGGGGTGAAGCAAGCAGCTGCCGGTGGAAGTAAGCAGCATTATCAATACACTTGGTGATCATTGCCGACCAGCCGTCTTTACCACGCATACGGAAAGACATCCACACTTTCAACGCATCGAACCGGCGGGTGGTCTGCATGGATTTGTTGACCAGATTGATGTAGCCGTCCTCCTCGTCCTCTTCCCGGTTGAGATAGTCGGCGTGGATCGTCAGGGCATCAAAGTATCTGCCGTCTTTGACCAGCGACGCACTGCAGCTGATCGGCAGAAGGAACATTTTGTGGAAATCCACCGTGATCGAATCGGCAAGTGCCAATCCGGAAACCCGGTGGGCATATTTTTCCGACATCACCACTCCGCTGCCGTAAGCGGCATCAGCGTGCAGCCAGAGATTGTACTGTTGGCAGAGTTCATGCAGCTTTGCCAGAGGATCAATACTGCCGAAGTCCGTCGTACCGACAGTAGCAACGATGCAGAAAGGCAGATTGCCGTCGGCGATATCCTGTTTGACAAGAGCTTCCAGAGCGTCAACATCCATCTGCATTGCCTCATTGACCGGCACTTTGACCACGGATTCATATCCCAGCCCCATCAAGTGGGCACTTTTTTCCATGGAAAAGTGGGATATCTCCGAAGTATAGAGGCGGAATTTGCGGAAATTCTCCGGCAATCCGTGTTTTTTGACATCGTATTTCAGCACCTCATTGCAGAACCAGTCTCTTGCCAGCAGCAGACCGGACAAGTTGGATTGGGATCCGCCGGAGGTGAATGTACCGTCAGCTTTGTCGTCATAACCGTAAAGTTTGCAGAGATTGCGGATGACCTCCACCTCGATTTCAGTAGCCGCCGGAGCCTGATCCCAGGAGTCCATGGACTGATTGAATGTCGCTATTATCAACTCCGAAGCGACCGACTCCAGAAGTGCCGGTCCATGCAGATGAGCCATATAACCGGTCGATGCCGGACGCACCAGATTGGGCAGGATTTTCGCTTTGACGTCGGCTAAAACCGCCTCAAATCCCATTCCGTTATCCGGGAGCAGCTCTTCGGTATGCAAAGCGGCACGCAGATCATAAGGCCCCATACCGGCGTAAGCCTGATCATCGGCAACAGAGGCGGCAATCGCTTTCACGGTTGCCGCCATCATATCCTGATAAACCTGCTGATCGGAATCGGATGAGGTCAGAAAAAGATTATTTTTTGAACTCATTATCGACCTCGGTTACCACCTTTTCAAAGATAGCGATCATGGTATTGAGGTCTTCACGGGAGACATTCAATGCACAGAGACAACGCATAACAGAACCGTTGCGGCCGCCTCTTTCCATGACCAGCTTGTTTTCGAAGCACTTTTTCTGCACTTTGGCAGCGATCTCTCCGCTGGCAGGCAGAGAACCGATCGTATCGGGGGTGCCGTTGGGATCGACAAATTCGCAACCGGACATCAAACCTTTGCCGCGGATATCACCGATGATGGAAACTTTACTTTTCAATTCCTGCATTTTTTCCCGCAGGTAGTCGCCTTTTTCCCGGACTTCAGCGAGGAATTCCGGTTTGGAGACCCGGTTCATGACCACGGTTCCGGCACACATGGCGAGCTGGTTGCCGCGGAAAGTACCGGCATGGGAACCCGGCTGCCATTTATCCAGTTTCTTATTGTAGATGACCACGGACATCGGCTGGGTACCGCCGATAGCTTTGGAAGCGAGGATCACATCCGGCACGATATTGGCATATTCAAAGGCGAAAAATCTTCCGGAGCGTCCGATACCGCACTGGATCTCGTCAACGATCATGGGGATATCCAATTCCTGCGTAACCCGGCGGATGGTCTGGAGAAACTCGACCGGAGCGGGAATAACACCGCCCTCACCCTGGATCGGCTCAAGAATGACTGCTGCCGGTTTGGTGATACCGCTTTCCGGATCTTTGAGAACTCTTTCAAAGTAATTGCAGCAGGCTTTGATACCGGCCTCGCCGCCGAGACCGAAAGGACAGCGGTAGTCGTAGGGATAGGGGAAGAAGTGGACTTCCGGCATCAGGGCGTGGACTTTTTCCTTGGCACTGATATTACCGGTAAGACCCAGAGCACCGTGTCCCATGCCGTGATAACCGCCGGAAAAGGCGATCACAGAGCTTCTGCCGGTGGCAGTTTTGCAGAGTTTGATCGCCGCATCGGTGGCATCGGTACCCGAAGGACTGCAGAACTGCAATTTGACATTGCCCTGCATCTCCTGCGGCAGAAGAGAAATGACGGTATGGACGAAACGGTCTTTTACCGGGGTGGTGAGATCCAGCGTATGAAGCGGAGCATTTTTGCTGATCAGGTCGATCATCGCCTGATTGACTTCGGGATCGTTGTGTCCCAGAGCGAGCGTACCGGCTCCGCAGAGAAAGTCGAGGTAACGGTTTCCTTCAACATCTTCGACCCATGAACCTTGTGCCTTGACCAGAGAAAAGGGAAATTTTCTGGGATAACTTCTGGCGTTTGATTCGGTTTGTTCCTGCCGTTGGATATAATCGGCGTTAGTTACCGGGGTGAAAATACCATTGTCCTTAAGGTCGTTATTAAGTGCCATTGCCATGGGCCCTTTACTTTGTTGCCGGAATTGAACCTCGCTTCCGTTTTTTTTGTTAACAATCAGTGCCGCACCCACTGGACAAAAGGGGACGGCGGTTAAATAAACCTCTTTTTTTTTCACCAAAGTGCAGATACTGCACATGGGGCGGTGTTTAAAATACACCAGTTTCCAAATAATGCAAAACAAGTTTGGAAAAAAACGGATTTTTTTGCCGTTTTTTTGCCGTTTTCAGGCAAATTTCACTTTATTTCCGGCATTTCCTCCACTTTGTAATGCAAATAAAAGTTATCCTCAAGGATCTGCTGCATCATCTCTTTACTGTCGATGGGGATGGAGGAAAGCACCCCCTTTTCCCGGATGCAGAACTTCCGCCGGGGATCAATGCCGTCGGATTCGGCAATAAAATACTGCGTGTCGGTACTCTGCCGGTGGATAATAAGTTTCTGCCGGAAACGGGAAGTTGACGAAGCACTGCAAAAATAGTTGGCATACTCAAAATCCTGCGGATAGTGAGGATCTCCGGTAAAAGAGTAAGTTATGCTTCTGCCCTCCGGAGCTGCAACGGAAAAGGTCATCCCCAGAAGATCATCTTTTTCAAGAATATAACTGCGGAAACCGCGTTCCTGAAGCACTCCGGGCAGATATTCAAGGGGCGTGACCGGGCCGGCACCGCCGATGCCGGCATCGACCAGAAAAGTTCCCTCCTGACAGAGAACTTTCAGCACCCGGTGCCGCCGCATGGGGATCGCCGCACTTTCCCCGGAGTGCCAGCGGGCAAAAAATTCAGTCACCCCGTACCCCAGAGAGCGTAAAAGCTCAGCCAGAAGTCCATTCAGCTCAAAACAGTACCCGCCCCGACGGAGACGGACGATGCGGTTGAAAAGCGATTCAACATCCAGCGTGGGGATGTAACCGGAAACAAAGACCGGCAGATTGCTGTAAGCGATCTTCTCCAGATGAGATTGCTGGATACGGAAAAGATTTTCCCGGCAGGGTTTCACCGCATCCGGACAACCGAGCAGCTCCAGATACTCTTTTATCATGACTTTATCCATCGTACATTTTCTCCACTATGTTTGCATATCATCTCTCCAATATACACCGGAAAAAACGATTATACAATAGAGGCAAGTTCAAAAAACGCCGATACGATCAAAGATCCTTATTATTGTAAGCACTGCGGATGATCTTCCCCCAGAGGGTATTTATTTCCAGCATACCGTCAAAACGTGAAGATATATACTCCTCAAGCAGTGCCGGGGTGAAAAGTTCCCCCAGTTTCAGACGGAATTCCGCTTTCAGCTCATCGGCACGCTCCTGCGTTATCCGGACTCCGTCGAGGAAATTACGCGTCAATTCATCAGTGGCGGTATTGGTGATATATTTGGGATAGAGAGCATAATTTTCTCCGAAACAGGCATCGCAATACACCCACAATGAATCCAGTTTGTTGAAAAGAGTATAGATCTCCAAGATCTCCTTATTGCGGGAAACTTTTTCTCCGGCTTCCGCAAGCATAGCGGCTGCCGCCACCGGTTCTGTCCCCAGTTTGCCGATGAATTCAGCCGATTCAAGACCGAAATAATCCCGGACAAACTCCTGCCGGAATTTCTCCCGGTCGGTGATTTTGCCGTGATTGAGCGAATAAGCCAGATAAGCGAGCATATAGAAGCTCTGCGGCAGTGTTGCTGCCAACTGACTTAAACCGTGATTGCGTCCCCAGATCGTACCGATATGCCCCTTCAACGGGAATTTCTCAAGCACACCGCACCAGTCGTTGACATTTTTCTCCACGGCACTCTGCCTGCCCATTCCCCGGTAACGCTCATCATTCTGGATCTTTGATGCCCCCCAGACCTCCGGAGATTTGGCACACATTTTTTCCACGATCTTCTCATCGACGCCCAGATACTGCCAGACGCAGGGGATGACCATCGGCAGCAATTCATCGAGCTTTGCCGACTCCCGTTTGCGGAAAGTATCATCCCAGACGATCACCTTTTTGCCGTGTGCTTTGACAAACTTTGTGCAATGTATCACATGGTCAATGAAAAGATCAAATCTCTCATCTGTCGAACAGCGTGAACAAAGAATGTGAAAATTGAATTCATCCGCTCCGATGTGGAAATAACGGCATCCGGGGAAAAATTCCAGAATTTCCGTGGTCATAGTCTGCCAGATAGCAAAAGGTTCAGCCGGATCGGCAAGACACCACTGACTGGTCGTCTCTCTCGGCGGATTCCCGTCCCGCAAATGGCGGTACTTATCATGTTTGAGGACATAATCCAGGTGTCCGGCACACTGCACCAGCGGAATGATCTGCATTTCAAGCCTGCCGCACAACTCCCGGAACGAACTGAATTCCTCTCTGCTCCACGCATCGGGATGGACGATCTCCGTCAAACTCTCATAGGGGAACTTATCCTCAAATTCAACAAGGACGGCATTGTACCCCATACGGGATAATTCCGGAAGCAGTTTCAACATAAATTCCGCTTTCGGGATCATCCCTTTCATATCAAAATGAAATGCTTTTATATCCATAATTTACCGTTCAATATCACTTTATCAACTGCCAATCAAGTACCAGCCCCTGCCATTGCCCGGAAGTACTGAAATATACAGGTTTCTCCGGACTGACAGTGAAACTTTCAGAACTGATCAACTCCTCTTTACCCGGAGAAATTTCGAATTCTGCCAGACATTTCCCGCCTTGAGTCATGATCAGCTTTCCACTTCCGGAAACCTGTGAAACTTTGACTTTACATTTCACAGTTCCGGGAACAGCTTTTACCGGATTGAATGAAACTGACGTATTGTTCCTCAACCATCCGATAAATGACCCGTCAACGGCACGATTTGCATTCAATACGGTTGTTGCTGTTCCGAAAGGGATCGGTTTTTCCGGGTCGAAACTCTCTCTGGAAACCGTATTGGCAAGTTTCACCATATCCTGGGGAGATAATCCGGCGGAGAATTTTCCGATACGGAGCATATACTGCTTGATTCTCCCGGCTTCTTTTCCGGCAGCCGGATTAATTTCGTCTGCCATCACCATTACGGCGAATGATTCACCGTCAAGGTTCATTTTTCCGGCAGGGATCATACCTTTTTCGCCGTAAATGCCGATTATCTTTTTGCCGTAACGCTTCAAGTCAAGCTCAAAAGAAGCTTTTTCTGCGTAAGGATTGACCATTATCACAACAGTAACACCGTCATTGCGGCTGAAAATCCCGGTGATGATGCGGTTCGTTGTCACCTCCAATCCGCCGTCCCGGTGACGGTTGCCCCAGTCACACTTGGCAGTGCCCGGATGGGTGATAAATTTTACCGGAGCGAGCATTTCACCCTCGTTGAAATATTCCAGAAGCATGTTGCGTACATGACAGGCTTTTTTGAAAAAGAGCCGCTGCTCATCCTGAGTCATATTCACCGGCTGAAACCATCCAAGCTGTTCTGCTGAAGCAAGCTGAATAGCGATTTTCGGAAAAAACTGGCGGTAATATTTCGGTGATATCACGCCGTAATTGAACTGCCGTCCGGTGAATTGCACTCTGCCATGATAGATCGCCATAAAAACCGGATCTATACCATACCATCTCCAGATCATCAATCCATCCATCATGTCGATAAATGCTTCGGCACCGTCTTCACAATCATGACCGGAACCGGGATTTTTCCGCCGGATCTCCGACATGAATTTACGGTGTCCGCGGATCCATGCTTTCGGGTCATTGACAAGGTGATCGTGTGCCGGGTCAAAACAGTTGTAAGGCCGGGCAGCAGCGATTTCATCGTGATACAGGGAGGTAAATCCGTAACCCAGCACCCGGGTGGACATATCCACCATGAAATTCTGCCATCCGGCAGCTTCCGGACACATGATCGCATAGGAATGCTTGATCGATTTTTGTTTCGCCAGCGACTGATAATATTCGTAATTCATCGTCCCATCGGGATTTTTCACTGCGAATTTTTTACCGTGTGAAGTAAACATGTAATCATATTCATTATCACCGCCGTCTTTTACCGCCCACAAGCGGGAATCAATGTAAGGCTTGATATAAATATCTTTCTTTTCACCGATATCTTTGAGAAACGCCTCAATGCTGTCAAAAGGATAAAAATGCGGCCACGCATTCTTTTTTCCATCATACCAGCCGTACAGGTGAATACCATAGGGAAGTTCCAGATAATCCCGGAAAAATTTCATCTCTGCGGCGATGATCTCCGGATCTTTTTTATAAGCCCAGTGAGAGTAGTGTACCTGAACCCAGCCGGGCAGATCACGGAACCACTTCGCCGTGTCTTTGCGGGGCAGATCCTTTATCCACCACTTTGCCTTTGCCTCAAGGAATTTCCGGTAAACTTTAGTCGCCTCGAACCATTCACCGTCATAGAGTTCTATTGCGGAAACACCGCTCATATCGTAACTGTTGCCGCCGGTGCTTCCGGCTTTCCACGGAGCGAAACCGGTCCAGTATGCGACAAGCTCCCCTTTCCGTCCTTGAGCATAATACTGTTTAATTTCAGCATCGGGGTCTTCAAAAGCAAAATAAATACCGCTTTTACGGTCATAGTACGCACCGAACTGCATGGAAAGATAAGAACGCGGATAATACATATCCTGCCTTACCCGGGGGTGAGTGGACGCAGTCGGATTATCTACAATCACCCCTTCCATATAAGGATAAAGCATTTTGTCCTCACCGGCATCAAGTCTGGCAAAGGTCGTATCCGGGAAAACCACCTCCTGCAAAAGCTGTTCCGGGTCGGTCATGACGGCTTTGATGTGACTTTCCAATCTGGCGTTACCATCAAAGTTCTGGGTGATCGTAACTGCGGCTGCATGATTTTTAAAAGTCAATATAGCCTGATTCCCTGATATTTCAACGTTTTTATCCCACTTGGATTCACTGGAGGTGTAACCGCTTCTTCTTTTGCCGGCAAGGGTTTTAAGCCGGAAACTCATACTTTTTTTTCCGAAAATCTCCCGGTTGCTTTTACGGTCAAACATACCGGTAAGCGGAAAGGCTGAACCCGTCCCTTTGAGAATATAACAAAGTGCAGCACGTTTACCGGTCATAAGATAAATTGCAGACTGCACCGTGTTTATTTTTTCTGCTGCTTCTTCCAAACTTTTTGCGGAAATATTTTCCATCTTTTTCAATGCCGCACTCAAAACCTCCTGATCAGCTCCATTGGCAGCCGCCCGGATGATCGAACCGGTGAACCACTGACGGGCAGGCAGGGAAGAGGGTAATCTGTCCAATGCCTGCTGCAGTGCCGGGATCACGGAGTGATTGCTCTCTTTTTTGATCTTCACAAGTTTGCAGCTTTCCGCTTCTTTGAAAAGTTCTTCCTGAGTAAGGGCCCTGTCCTCCATGCGGAAAAAAACGATTTTTCCCTGCATTGCCCAGACATCTCCGGCAGCACCGCGTCCCAGAGTGACGGGGGATTCCGGTTCATTGAGGGTATAACCGAAGTTTTCGGTACGGGCTTCAAGTTCACCATTGATGTAAATTTCGATGGTATAACCGTATTTGCCCTCCTCGACCTGTACTATCGGTTTAATGACCAATGAGTAGTGATTCCATGAGCCGGGTTCTGCAGGCTTGCCGCCGTCTGTACGGGAAACATACATCTTTCCGCTGTGCAGATAAGCGGTCATCGCCCCTCTGTCAAAACGGGAAAGCATCCAGCTCTCTTTTTTCCAGAAAAGATCCTGTCCCCATGCAGGCAGTTTGTCAAATGCCGCCACACAACTGATGGTCAAACCGCTTTTGCTCAATTTGATATTTTCGGTACCGGCGACCTCTGCCCGGCTTTTGCCGCCTTTGATGATCAATATACCATTTTTTATTTCCGCACCGTCAAAAAGCCGCAGATTACTGCCTTTACTGAAATCCGCTTCAACGACCGCCGCCTTGAGCGGCAATGCCGCAAAAAGGCATGATACAGTCAGTACAAAAAGATTTTTCATCCGGAAAATCATATTACTTATTTCTCCATTTCAACAAATTGCCAATCCAATAATCTGCCCTGCCAATTACCGGAGGCTTTGAAAATTACCGGTACACCTTGAATCAATGCAACTTTTTTGCGACTGACAACTTTTTCTGAACCGGAGACTATTTCAAACTCTGCAACGGATACATCGTTTTGAAGCAATTCCAATTTACCGTTGCCGGTGACACCAAACAAACGGACTTGAATTGTTCGTGCTTCAGCAGGGACTTTCACCGGATGAAAAGCAAACAGCGGGGTACTTCTCAACCATGCGGCAAAAGAACCGTCTGCGGCACGATTGGCATTCAGCATCGCAGATGCCTTACCGAAAGACACCGGCTGGACGGGATCAAATCCGACCTTGCCGGGGATGGTCAATCTCACTGCATCCTGCGGAGAAAGTCCGGCAGCAAATCTGCCGATACGGAGCATGTATTTTTCAACTCTTGCCGCCTCTTTTTCCGCTTCAGGAGTGACTTTATCAGCCAGAACCATTACCGCAAAAGATTCACCGTCAAGGCTCATTTTACCGGATGAAAGTGTACCTTTTTCCCCGTAAATGCCGATTATCTTTTTGCCGTAACGCTTCAAATCAAGCTCAAAGGAGGCTTTTTCTGCGTAGGGATTGACAATAATCAGCACACTGACACCGTCTTTGCGGCTGAAAATTCCGGTGATGATGCGGTTCGTGGTCACTTCAGCCCCCGCATCACGGTGACGGTTGCCCCAGTCACACTTGGCAGTGCCCGGATGGGTGATAAATTTTACCGGAGCGAGCATTTCGCCCTCGTTGAAGTATTCCAGAAGCATGTTGCGTACATGACAGGCTTTTTTGAAAAAGAGCCGCTGGTCATCATTCTGAAGATTATTGAGATGGAACCAGCCGAGCTGTTCCCCTGCCGCAAGCTGAATGGCTATTTTCGGGAAAAACTGCCGGTGCATTTTAGGCGGTGCAAACGGATAGTTGAATTGTCTGCCGGTAAACTGTATCCTGCCGCCGTAGATCGCCATAAAAACCGGATCTATACCATACCATCTCCAGATCATCAGACCATCCATCATATCGATAAATGCTTCGGCACCGTCTTCGCAGTCATGACCTGTATTCGGATTTCTTCTGCGTATATCAGACATGAATTTGCGGTGTTCGGCTATCCACATTTTCGGGTCATTCATCAAATGCCCGTGAGTCGGCTCAAAGCAGTTATAGGGACGGGCGGCGGCGATTTCATCATGATAGAGTGCATGGAAGCCATATCCGATGACCCGTGTACACATATCTGCATAAAATTTCCGCCATCCTTCGGCCCCGGGGCACATGATCGCATACGATCTCATCGGCGATTTTTTATTGACATAGGTAATGTAATTTTCAAAATTCATTGTCCCGTCAGGATTTTTCACGGCAAATTTGGCACCGTGAGAAGTGAACATATAGTCATATTCACCATGACCGCCGTCTTTGACCGACCACAAACGGGCATTGAGATATGGTTTCACATAAATATCTTTTTTCTCACCGATATTTTTGAGAAATGCCGCCAGATTGTCATAAGGGTAATAGTGGGGACGCAAATTTTTATTCACATCATTCCACCCCATCAGAGCTATACCGTAAGGCAATTCCAGATATTCCCGGAAATATTTCAGCTCCGCAGCCACGATTTCAGGATCACGGCGGTATGACCAGTGGGAATAGTGTACCTGAACCCAGCCGGGCAGATCACGGAACCACTTTGCCGTATCTTTGCGGGGGAGTTCCTTTATCCACCACTTGGCTTTGCTTTCAAGAAATTTACGGTAGATCCGTGCCGCTTCATACCATTCACCATCGTAAAGTTCGATAGCGGAAACTCCGCTCATATCATAGCTGTTGCCGCCGGTACTGCCCGCTTTCCACGGAGCAAAACCTGTCCAATAGGCTATCAGATCGCCGCGTTGTCCCTGTGCATAATACTGTTTGAGTTCTGCATCGGGGTCTTCAAAAGCGAAATATATACCGCTTCTGTTGTCGTAATATGCCCCGAACTGCATGGACAGATAACTGCGCGGATAGACCATATTCTGACGCACACGGGGGTGATTCATAACGGTTGGATCATCGACGATCACGCCTTCCATATAAGGATAAAGCATCCTGTCTTTACCGTCATTGAGTCTGGCAAAAAGAGTATTGGGGAAAACGACCTCTTTCAAAAGCTGTTTCGGGTCAGTCATCACCGCTTTTATGTGACTTTCAAGCCGTGCATTACCGTCAAACTTCTGGGTAACAGTGACAGTTGCGGCATGATTTTTGAAGGTCAGAACCGCCGAATTACCGGAAATTTTCACACTCTTATCCCATTTTGAACTGCCGGCACTGTAACCGCTGCGTTTTTTGCCGATTGCAGTTTTCAAAATGAAATCCATACTGCGTTTTCCGAAAATTTCCCTGCCGCTTTTACGGTCAAGCATTCCTGTAAGGGGAAAAGCGGAATCGGAGTTTTTCAGAATGTAACAGAGTGCGGCACGTTTACCGGTCATGATATAAAGAACATCCTGAACAGAATTGAATTTTTCCGCAGCTTCTTCCAAAGTTGCAGCAGAAATATTTTCCGCTTTTTCCAGAGCGGCGGCAAGAACCGCCTGGTCAGCTCCGTTGGCGGCGGCACGGCGTACGGATGAAATCAGCCACTGACGTGCAGGGAATGTTGCAGGGAGCTTATCAACAGAGTGTTTCAAAGCAGGAGTTATTTCCTGATATTTTCCCAGATTGAGCTTGACCTGTTTATATTTTGAAAGTTTCCCGATCAACTCATCCTGAGTCAATGCACGGTCATCCATGCTGAATGCGGAAATTCTGCCGTACATTTCCCACACTTTGCCTGCCTTGCCCCAGCCGAGAGTAACAGGGAATGATGATTCGTTGATGGTGTAACCGGAATTTTCGGTTCTTGCAGCAAGTTCGCCATTGATATAAATTTCAATAATGTAACCGTATTTGCCTTCTTCAACCTGAACAAAAGGTTTGATAACCAGAGTATAAGCATTCCATACTCCCGGTTCAGCGGGCTCACCGCCGTCACTGCGGGAAACAAATTTTTCACCGTTATGCAAATAAGCAGTCATCATGCCGTTGTTGAAACGCGAAAGCATCCAGCACTCTTTTTTCCAGAAAAGATCCTGTCCGAGATCACGGATCTGATCAAACGCCGCAACACAAGTTACCGTCAAGCCATTTTTACCGACTTTGAAATTTTCACTGCCGATGACTTCAGCGTGGCTCTGATTTCCTTTGAGGATCAATTCTCCGTTTTTGAGTTCAGCGCCATGCAAGAGGCGTAAATTACTGCCACTGACAAAATCGCCATCCAGTGTGGCACCGGTCAGGGGCAGAATGGAAAACAAGCACAACGCTGTCAAAGAGAGGAATTTTCCCGTCATTTGAAGAACTCCTGTATTTCCTCTTTATCCCACACTTTGTTCAATATTTTCAGCTGATAGATATCACCTTTGAAATCCCAGTTATTCCAGCCGCCGCCGAGGGTGATGACCTCCTTGCTCTGCTTGTTGGGAGCATCAAAATTATCCAGTTTGACGACCCGTA
>SUWD01000052.1 GCA_015061685.1 Lentisphaerota bacterium
TTGAGAATTTGTAAAATAAGCCATAATTTTCTCCTATCATGACTTATTATACCTCCAACTTTCTGCTCAAACAATAGAAAAAGGCTGTTGCTCACCTTTTTTGAGGTTTTGCAACAGCCCCTTTTTTGCGTTTTAATGGGCGTGGGGCGGCAATTGGCAGTCTGGGTGGGGAAATGATTCCGGCTGCATACGCAACAGTTCGCTCCAATCCTGAGCAGAAAGGTTTTCCCACCGGCAATGCTTGACCGCTTCCGGCATAAAGTTCAAAACCAAAGCCCAATTGTGCCCGGAAAGTTTTTCCCACGCACACTTTTCAGCAAACTGCGGCTGCTTATCCAAAAGCCACCACCAATGATCCCCCTCTAATGTTCCCCAGTTGCATCTATCGGCAAACTGCGGCTGCGCTCGCAACAAGCTACTCCAGCAATAACCGTCGAACTCCTCCCACGGACATTGGTCGGCAAATTGCGGCTGTACTTCCAGAATCATCATCCATTCCATGGCGGTAAACTCATCCCAACAGGGACATTCAGCCGCCTTTTCCGGATGTTCCCGCAAAATCTCCATCCAACCCCAACTATCCATTATTTCTCCTGAACTGAAATATCCTCAAACAGCGTGCAGTCATCAGCGGAAAAGATGGGGATATTTCCGTCAATGACAAACTTCATGCGGGTAACTTCACCGTAGACAGTATTCTTTTTTACGGGAACTTTATATACGGCAGTCCCACGCTTTTCCACAGTGGATAAATCGTTCCAGTTATGCCCTTTTGCCCAGCAGAGTTCCTGCAGAGCTTCCCGCTTTTTGCCGCTCAATTCTTTTTGAGAATAGAGGCTTTGTGCCAGCATGGACAAACTGTTTTTGGTTGCATCATTCTGCCGCCAGATGAAATATCCCCGGATATCTTCAGGAGGAATGACAAACGCTCTGGAGTCAAAAAATGCCGGAATTTTGACTGGATAAGGATTGTGGGTATTGAAGTAACAACTTGCCATTGAAGCGGTAAGTGAAACCAGTTTCTGCACCCTCCGGTCGAACCACACCGTGGTGTCGCGGGCGTTGCTGTCAGGAAAAAGCAGGGAAATTTCATCCGATTGTGTGTACCCCAGCACGCAACCGTCGCAGTTTTCGCAAAGAAATTTTGTGGTTTCTGCCATAAGCTGCATCAGTTGATGATCAAACGGTTTGGTGCAGTGGGTTTTCCTTGTCCACGAGTGGAACGCTCTGCCGTCAAGCCGCACGATCATCGGCAATGAACGGATGAATTTATAGTCAAAACAACTTTCAAAATGTTTCATCCGGTCGCCTAATGTGTCTTTTTTTACCATACTCACCCCTCGTTATATTGAGTTATTTCAAATTTATCATCAACGATTTTCACATAATACAACTCATCAAATCCCTCTTGCATTGAAAGATGTTCCAAATGGGCAGCTTTATTCCGCATGGCGACTTCCGGCACTTGTTTTTTGCCCTGCCGCCGGTCGTTGCGAATACGGCACTCATCAATGGAAGAGCGGAAATAATAACCAATGACCTTATACCCGTACCTTTTGCCGGTTTCAATATACTTTGCTCTTTCGGCAGCGGTGACATTGGTGTTGTCGATGACGCAGGATTTGCCTGAAGCTAAAGTTTCTTCAAGCATCTTATTTTCCTGATTCCGTGTATGCAGAACATCCAGCGAAATGTGAATATGAGTTGCGGCAAAATTCTGCTCATAAAAGGTTGTTTTACCGCTTGCCGGAATACCGGTGAAGATGATTATTTCAGCAGTTGTATTATTCATAAAACCTCACTTGTTCTCAATCCGGTAAATCTGTAAACCTTTGCGGGCAAATTCGCATTCCAAAGCTGCCACATTGTCAGCAACTGCATTGTGAGTGTGTTCAAAAACCTTGCGGGGCGTGCAATGACTGCCGTGGGCGGCTCGTTTAAGCACTCCGTTTTCCCATGCTTCTTTGGGATCACGGATAATGTGGATGATTACCGCATTTACCCCGAAAGCAAATACCTCTTCCAAGGTGTTGCGGGCAGTTTCCAGAGAAGCAAGCGTGGCATCGATCACCCAATTTTCACCGAGGTACGGTCTGATTCCGTCACAGAATGTGCTTTTCCCCGAACCGTTGCCGCCCGCCATAAAAATCACCGTGTTTCCCGGCTGGATTTCTCCAAGCATCACTTCAATCAAGCCTTTTACAACTTGCGAAGAAGCCGGATGAAATTTTGCCACAGATTCCGGATCATGCGGGGCATATCCATTCTTGATGAATGCCATTTTAGCACAATCCGTATTGATGATCCGTCCGAAATTACGCAGATACCACCCGGTCAGATCTTCCTGCAGCAATTCTTCCGGAACTTTTTGAAAGAAATCATCTCCTGCCGCCGCACATTTTAAGCGGCAAATGCCGTGAGAAATAAGATTTTTCATATATTTTTATCGGGATTGTCTTTGTTTTCATCTTCACTCTGATTATTACGGATAATTGCCTGAGTAATGATTTCTGCCACAACACAGGCAATAAACATCATGAACAGAGCGACACCGCCTTTGATACTTCCTTTACTTGCTGCAATCAACATATTGCATATAAAAATAACTCCGAAATATACCCCAAATCTGATGCCGAATTTTTTCATTTTCCCCTTTCCTTTCAAATTATTTTACATATCATCGGGCATACCGCCGCCGGTAAGATAAAATTCCCCGTCTTCATCTTCTTCATATTTCTGACCGCTTCCCCAGAAAATAAATGAGCCATATTCCGGATAACATTTGCCGCACATAGTCGCCCATTCCGGTTTACGGTCTTTCCGGATCGTATCATAGAGAACACCATTGATTTCACATCCGCAAATGTCGCAAATTTTTTCCCCGCACCATTGTTGCCGTTCAGCCATGAAACACCTCCGTCAAATTATTTATCGTAAATTATTTCAAATACATCTGTATGATTTTGAGTACTGGCAATTATCCGGTTATTGCAGATTACCGTGTACGCAATACTTTTTGGGTATTGGCATCATATATCCCGCATACACTGTCTTCTGTTATTTCCCATGTATCATAAAATTCAACAAGTCCATTATGATACTCACGTCCCAAACTTTCAAACTGCGGCTGAATTATCCAGTTGCACTGACGATCAATGACACCCCATTTACCATTTGAGCAAACCCTGTAAAACTCAGAAGTATTATCAAAAACTTTTATCCCCTCATATCGGCATGGAATTACTTCATTGCCGTTAACATCAATAACTCCCCATAATTGTTCATCACACCAATAGCTGTTATCGCTTTTTACTATCCATTTCCCTTTGCAGACCACTGCCAAACCATCAACAAAATCATTTGCATAAATATATTGCGGCGCAATGATTTCTTTTCCTTTTCCGTCAATATATCCCCACTCGCCTGCTAAAAAATCTTCATCACTCCATAATGACAACTCCACCGGCGGCATCAATAATGTTGATACCGGAAGTCTGTCATAGTGCATAGAACCGGATAATTTATATTTATCCGACAATATAAATGCGTTACCGTCTTTATCCGGAGGATAGTTCTTACCATCTTTTGCTGCGAAATTTCCGCATTTTTCTATATTATCAAAATCATGCAAATTCATTGTTATTCCTCTGTGCTGTGATCTTCCAATAATCCCGGCTGGTTCCGGCGGATTTATCTTTGTTCACACCTGAGATTATTCCGGAGGGGAAGAGGGAGATAAATCCCACCGGAATCAACCGGTAAAACGGGCATCGGGGGTGGGAGTCGAACCCACTGCACGCCGCGCAGTGGACGGAAAAATCCTGCATCGCAACCGCTTATCCCATACGGCATTGACGACTGTCCACGCTCTTCGACTGCTCTACCGGTGAGCTACACCCGATGATGAATTTTCAAATTGATGCGGCGGAGAGGATTCGAACCTCCGCCCTGTGAGCTGCCGCCGCATAAAGGATCCTGCCCCCTCCGGCTTAACGTCCAAGACGACGGCGGGTTTCATCCAGCCTGCCGGAATGTTTGCAGGATTTTTCTTTACAACGCTTAATATAACCCATGCAAGTGGACATTTTGAGTCCACTCTGAAGATCAGTAATAAAAAATTTTGATTTTTTTATCCTTTTACTACTGCCAGCGGAGTCAGACGGACTTGAACTTCCACCAGATCGCTTTCGGCGGCGATCACCTCTTCAATATCCTTGTACGCCTGCGGAGCTTCGGAAAGATCAAGCATATTTTTGCTTTTTCCGAAACGCTTCACCGGCTGCCAGCGGTCACAAACAATACCCAGCATCGCTTCGTCACACTCTGCCGCGGTCAAAGTATTGCAGGCGGCAGTACGGCTCATCCGGCGGCCCGCTCCGTGAGAACAGCTCATAAAGCTTGACGGATTACCAAGACCACGCACGATGTAACTTGCCGTTCCCATGGAACCCGGAATAATGCCGGTCTCATCAAGTTTGGCACTGGTCGCCCCCTTGCGGTGGATACACAGCTTTTCACCGTAGTGTTCCTCAAAAGCCGCATAGTTGTGATGAATATTCACTTCCCGGATAAAATTGACCTCCGGGATAAATTCTGCAAGCACTTCTTTGCAGATTTTCATCATCCGCTGACGGTTTTCGAAAGCGTATTTCAAGGCAAAATTCATATCCCGCAAATAGTTGTGACCGGCTACTTCACCGATCGGCAGAAATGCCAGATCACGGCACGGCAGCGGAGTGTAGAAACGTTCACAGAGTTTTTCCGCCTTTGCCTGATAAAGTTCCTCTATGCGTTTTCCCAGATTGCGGCTGCCGGAATGGATCATCAGCCACACAAAGCCGGAATCGCTTTTCTGGATTTCGATAAAGTGGTTTCCACCACCGAGCGTACCGAGATTATGCCGGTCAAGCGAGGTGATGAATTGCGGATCGACTCCTTTGACAGCCAAATATTTTTCAAATCCATCCCACACTTGTGCTTCTTTGTAACAGTTTCCCTCACCGACCGGAATAAGTTCTCTGATCCGGGCATGGATCTCCCGCCGGAAACGCATATCTGCAACTCTTTCAGCCGGGATATCCGTTTCCACGGCGATCATACCGCAACCGATATCTACACCAACAGCGGCAGGAATGACCGCATCTTTGGCGGCAATGACTCCGCCGATCGGCATCCCGATACCGCAGTGGCAGTCGGGCATCAGAGCTACAAAGTGCCGCAGTACGGGATGACGGGCGAGGTTTTCCACCTGTGCCATCGCAGTCGGTTCAACATTGCGGCACCAGCTTTTTATCGGAAGAAATCCTTTTTCTCTATTTATAAATTCCATTTTATTTTATCCTTTTCATTGAATGGTCCTCCGGGATGGATTTGAACCACCGACACGGACTTTATAAGAATCCCGCTCTCACCACTGAGCTACCGGAGGAGAAAAATTTACATTACTTTTTCATTGATAACAAATTTCATATAATCTATCACATTGTCATTCCAACCGAAAATCTGATGGATACCATACTTTTCCGCCTGTTCATCCGGCATAGGCTGGGTATTGTAACTATCCAGCCGCAGTAAAAATGCCTGTGCTGACGGATTGATCCGCTTATATTTTCTCCACGCCGTCAGCCATCCTTTGCCGAACTCGATGGAATCGGTGATAAAGACGGCATAATCGGTCATGATACGATTTTTGATCATGTATTCCACCGGAGCTTCCATGTAAGTACCACCGCCGCATGTCATTTGACCGATCGTTTCGATGTGCTTCATCACATTGACATCGGGTGTGACCGGATACGGATGGACTTCCGTATCCCACGGCAGAATCTGCACGTCATCCAAACCTCTGCTGAAAAACCCGGTAAACATACCGCTGACATCGGCAAAAGTCAAGCTGCTGCGGTTCAAATATCCCCCCATCGAGCCGGAAACATCCGGAGCGATCACCCAGCGGTGCGAATTTAATCCCTGCCAGTTGTAAGCAAGCGTGTAATCATCGAGCAATTCTTCCAGCAATTCTGACAAAGAGGGCAATTTTGCCATTTCGCACAAATTATTTTCGGCAAGTGCATTGAGCATCGCATCATTTTCCGGACGGCGGAAATCATACGGAAGAGCCTTGTATGCCGTATAAAGCCGGAAAGGGAAAATCTTTGCCGCTTTGAGCGAATCCACTGTAAGTTTCTTTGCCGCAATGGTTCTCACATCCGCACCTTCCCGGGAAAATTTTGCCAGATATTTCAGAAAACGCATCACCGGAGTAACTTCGGCGGCCGCTTCCCACACCACCTTATCAAATTTATGATAATGCACACTCAAACTTTCCACATCCAGACGGTTTTTCCGCAGAACTTCCGCTGCCTGCATGGTCTTGCCCTCTTCAAGCAGAGATAAAAATTCTTTTCTGGCGGCAAATTCCGGATATTTTTCATAGACAACGGCAATCTTGCTTTTATCCAGATTTTTCACCTGCGAATAGGTACTTAAAATATAGGCGTAGATCGGATCATCTCCGGCAAAACGGCTTACCCGGATCGCATCGGCAAGCTGTTTGCGGTACTTCATTGCATAATATGGGGTGACCGCTTCTCTCAAGTAACTGTGGATCGCCCGCTTGACCGACCGCCCCAGACCGCGAAGTTGGCGGGTCATGTCAATAAAATCTTCCAAATCGTTTCCGGTCAGTACAACTTTGGGAAATGCCTGTTGGAATAATTCAGGAGATTTCTTTGACAATACAACCAAACCCAGCAGCGGAAAAGTGCGGATAAACCCCTCGTTACGCCCCCTGATAATGGCACGGCTCAAATCTGCGGCATCGGCACGTTCCAACAACGCCAAGGCTTCAGCAGCAGTTTCACCGGCTGAAGCATAAAAACTGCTGCCGAGCGTGCCGGTCAAAGCCAATTGTTCCAATCTGGCGGCATCACTCATTTGCCATGCCGGAAAATTTTCTTTATTCACAGTATCGGCATTTTTATAAGTTTGGATCTTTTCCAGTTGTTCAATGATCTCTTTCATAGTAAATTCTCCTTTCAGCCCGTAAATCGGGCAATAAAAATGCAAAAATAATTGAGGAATAAGTGTTATCTGCCCTTCCTTGCTGCTGTCCCGCAAACAGCCGCCCCGGAAGGGAAATTGGGCAACTCCTGTTGAAACAGACAACTGCACCTCAATTAAAAACTTTCAAAAAACGGTTGAAGCGTTTCAAACCGCTGCCGAACAAGATAGAACTCTCAAGCCACACGGACGCTTCAGCCGATAATCATAATAAAAAACAAGGCGGGCGGGAAATAAAAAGATACTGCCAATGTTCCCAAACAGTGTGATTTTTGTCACACCGGACACCTGCACGGGGAACTTCAGGATGCCTATGATCAGTTGAAACAGTATCGACATCCCACCCACAGCTCCCGGAGGCAAGGTGCTTTTAGAAACAGGAAAAGGAGCTTGCACATCGGAATCCGCCTTGTGAATTTTACAAAAGAAACAACGGGGAATAAAGGAAAATCTGCTTGGGGCAATTGAGTTTTTCGTCCAACCATAACTCATGCCGTAGGACGTGGTAACCGGCATTACCATTGTTCCTTTGCTTGCACCGCTTGCAAAAGCGATCGAACAGCGGCTCAACACCAAGCGGCTGGCTTCTCGCTGTCAACCGTAAATGATCCAAAATCGTGCGGCCGGGGTCTGATTCCCCGGGGCTGGCGAAGTTGAGATCTGCCGAAAATCAAGTACGGAGAACTCCCCCGATACTTGCCTGGTGGTTGAAACAGACTTCAACACCCCGTTGTTTTATAAAAGGCGGCATGGAGAATAGCATATCCGGCAGCGACGGGAGTTTTCAGTTCCCTGCGTTTGTTGAAACCGCATACAGCACTCCATACCAGAAATTATTTGAGGGATAAATTTTTCCGGCAGATACCATTTAACCAGAACAGTTGAAACCGGAAAATGCACCTCAATTTTTTCAAACAGCCCGGGATCTTTTTGATCTCTGCCGACATACAAAGCAAAAGCCGTGCCAAAGTTGACAGAAAGAGGAGAATTTTTCCAAAAAAAATAATTTTACTGCATAAAAATTTTGAAAAATATTTTTTGCCGCTTGCAATGACAGTTATCCGCACTATATTAAAATATATAAAATATTATATGCAATATAGAGATTTATATATGAATATCGTTATTTCACTTCTGGGAACCACCCTCGATCAACGCGGCAGCCGCTATGGTCTGAACCGCTGGAGCGTGTGGCGGCCGTCAGTGGCTCTTGCCATGCAGAATGATTTGCGTTTTGACAAATATATTCTGATATATCCCCCTGATTATGAACGACTGCGGCATAAAGTTGTCGAAGATATCAAGAGTTGTTCTCCGGAAACTGAAATCATCACCATTCCGATCGGCATGGATGATCCGTGGGATTTTGAGGAAGTTTACAGCAAATTGTATGATTTCAGCAGAAATTTTGATTTTTCGGACGAAGAAGATGATT
>SUWD01000016.1 GCA_015061685.1 Lentisphaerota bacterium
TTGCCACTCCTCGCTCTCCGCCATTCCGTGCGGCTTATGCCGTACTCATGACTGCGAGTAAGGCAGTCTTTGATTTTATGTTCAGTCATGTACGTTTAGTACACTCCTGCTCATCCGCCTTGATTTGTCTGCGACCTTGCCTCACACTGCATCCTCCGGTTGGATCGAACCCGTGCTTGCCGGGTTGACAAATCACAACTTATGTGACATGTTTTATACGTTAACAAAAATGTTTGTTTATAAGCTCCTGTTACGGGTTTCACAAAATTTGGGACATTATCTTTTTATTGAATTTCAGAGAATCGTTTTTATTTCTCTTTCACCACCAGCACACTGTTGAGAGAACCGAAATCATTGGGAATAAAATTCGGATTATCCGCATCAGTACGCCACTCCCCGTCAACCTGAAATTTATACTGATATTCTCCGGGAGCAAGAGTCAAACGGCAAGTGTAATGACCGTCATTATTCCTGTCAGTCAAAACCTTTTCCGGACGCCAGTCATTGAAATCCCCAGCCACTGTCACACTTTTTCCGGGGACATCCCGATATTCCAAAGTGACATATCTCCGGGAAGCGGCATTTGTCTTTTTCATAACATTCTCTTTCCTGCTGTGTTGTTAATCTCCATACTTCCGCAAAAATATAATATAACAGCATATACGGATTTTTCAAATTTTTACATCAGACAGCACTGAAAATACCGCTTGTCCAATCTTTGTCCCGGAACCGCTCCAACTCTTTCATACCGACTTCGGCAAAGGCGGCACTTACTTTGTCAAAATCACGGTCCAGAATTCCCGAAAGCACCAGAATACCGCCGGGAGCAACCCAACTGACAATATTGAAGCGGAAAGCTATGAGCAAATGTCCGAGAATATTCGCACATACCAGATCATACTTTTCCGGTCTGCCCTGCCAGTCTGCCGCATTGCCGACAGAAAAATTTATCCGGTCACCGACCTTATTCAATCCGGCATTTTCTTCAGAAACAGTCACCGCCTCCGGATCAAAATCAAAAGCATCGATCACCTCATATCCAAGCAAAGCACCGGCGATCGCCAAAATACCCGAACCGCATCCGGCATCCAACAATGTCTTTTTATCTCCGGCAAAACGATCAATACATTTAAGACAATAATTGGTCGTAGCATGCTGACCGGTTCCGAAACTCATACCGGGGTTGATCTCCAAAACTTTCTGTCCCGACCGGGGAGCATCATCCAGCCAGGATGGACGGATCAGAAGTTTTTCCGATATCTCCACCGGTTTGAAATATTTTTTCCAAGCCTCCGCCCACTCGGATTTGGCAATGGTGAATATTTCCCCCATGCTCAATTCCACACCGAATTCATGCCACTCTGCCAGTGCCGCCGTCAATCTCTCTTTATTTTCTTTTGCCCCGGCTTCACTGACTGAATAAACCGTGTGCCGGACAGTGCAGTTTTCCCGGTCAAAAAAGCTGCTGAAATCCAGTTCCAAAGCATTGAGCAGCTCCGAGGCCGGTTCAAACTCCCCGCTGGGGTCTTCCAGATCAATGGCGTAAAGCAATTCATCATTCATAATTAATGTCCTTTGTCAGATTACCTGTCCTTTTATATAAAATATCACCATTTTCCTCCCTTTTAAAGGGTTGACGCTTTGAAATATCTCCTTTAAGGTGCTATTTTAACAAAAACAGAATATTTTTTGCGGGATTTTACATTTTTTATGAATATCATTGCCGGAAGTGCCAGAAATTTGCTCCTTGCCGGATTACCGGATTCAGAAGTCCGTCCGACTGCCATAAGAGCAAGAAAAGCTCTCTTTGACAGTTTGGGAACTTTTGACGGACTGGGAGTGCTTGATCTTTGCTCCGGTTCAGGAGCGTTGGCACTTGAATCTTTGAGCCGGGGAGCGGCATGGGGGGCAATGGTGGAAAAAAATCCTGCACATATCGAATGTATCAAAGAAAATTGCCGCCGGGTCAATGCCGCCGGATGTCAGGGGGAAATGCTCATTCTGGAATTTGATATCCTTAATTTCTCCCGTTATTCGTACCAGCTTCCGGGGGTTCCGGATTTGATTTTTGCCGATCCGCCGTATGCGTTTTCTGCTGAAATTTTTCAAACACTCATGCAAAATCAGGATTTCCTCTCCTTTTGCAAGGGAGCGAAATTGATCTGGGAGATCCCGGATTCACCGGGAGCAATGGGCGGATTTATAAATATTCCGGCATTGAAAGATCCGCAATTCCGGAGATTCGGCGGCACCATTTTCCTGTCAGGTACGATACAATGCTGAATCTCTCAATCCATTCAATTATGAATTCAAAGGAATGATCCGTTATGGTCGCAAAATTATATTCCGCAACAGTTCTGGGAGTTGACGCCTACACGATCGAGATCGAAGTCAATCTTACCGGCGTAAACTCTACCAGCATAAAGGAAAGTACCATTTCCATTGTGGGATTACCCGATGCGGCGGTAAAAGAGAGCCGTGACCGGATCTATTCAGCATTCATCAGTGCCTCATTCATTCCGCCCCGGGGATTTACCGTGGTCAATCTCGCTCCTGCCGATCTCCGGAAAGAAGGTGCTGCTTTTGACCTGGGGATCGCACTGGGGATTCTGGGAGCCACCGGCAGCGTGGAGATCGACCGTCTTGGCAGGATCGCCGCTTTGGGCGAACTCGGTCTGGATGGTTCTGTCCGTCCGGTGAAAGGAGCATTGCCCATTGCCGCAAAATTGGCGGCAGAGAAAAAAGTTTCCGCCCTGCTGGTTCCTCCCGCCAATGCCAGAGAAGCCGCCCTCGCCGCAGGAAACAAACTGCCGGTTTTTGCCGTAAATTCCCTCGCAGAAGCAGTGGAATTGATCAATCGCGGACATGGAACACCTTTCAAAAGTTCTCTGGAACAACTGGAGAATTACTCCAGAATACCAGATTTCGACGAGGTAAAAGGACAGCTCGCCGCCCGCAGAGCTTTGGAGATCGCCGCCGCTGGCGGTCATAACTCACTGCTTGTAGGCCCTCCCGGAACCGGAAAAAGCATGCTCGCCATGCGTCTGCCCGGGATTCTGCCGCCGATGACACTGGAAGAAACTCTGGAAACCAGCCGTATCTACAGCGTCCTCGGATTGCTCTCAAGCGGCAATCCTTTGATGAATATCCGCCCTTTCCGCTCACCGCACCATACTATTTCCGATGCCGGATTGATCGGAGGCGGCAGAGAACCACGGCCCGGAGAGATCAGCCTTGCTCACAACGGAGTACTCTTTCTGGATGAATTGCCGGAATTCAAACGCAATGTTCTTGAAGTCCTCCGTCAACCTTTGGAAGATGGTATCGTCACAGTCTCCAGAGCTTCCGGAAGCTGTCTTTTCCCGGCACGTTTCATCCTCTGTGCCGCAATGAATCCCTGCCCCTGCGGCAGAGGAGAGATCGAATTGGGATGCAAATGCAAAACTGAAGAAAAACGGCGTTATCTCAAAAAACTTTCCGGGCCGTTGCTCGACCGCATCGATCTGCGGGTCCCCGTCCGTCAGCTCTCGGAAAGCGAATTGCTCAAAGCTCCGGATGGAGAATCCAGCGAAGTTATCCGTCAACGGGTTTCTGCGGCAAGACAGATTCAGCTTGCCCGTTATGCCAAGCTCGGATTTTACAGCAACAGTCAGCTTACGCCGAAGGCACTTCAGCAATTCTGCTCTCTGCAAAGTTCCGGAGAAAAACTGCTCAAGGATGCAATAACCAGATTCAAATTAAGTCCCCGGGCATATACCAGAATTCTGAAAGTCGCCCGTACTGTCGCCGACCTTGCAGGTAAAACATCCATCTCCGACGAGCATATTTTTGAATCCATAAATTACCGGAAAGCCGATCTGGATGATTGATCTGCGGTAAATTTTATTTATTCATTGCAGCAGTCCTGAATCGGTGTCTGCAAAAATAAATACTGCATCCAAGCAAGAGTACAGTAAATAAAAAAACACCTGCGGCAAGTATTGAAAATAAATTGATAATGTCCAAAATTTTGTAAAACCCAAGCAGGAACTTATAAACAAACATTTCTGTTAACGTGTAAAACACATCACATAAGTTGTGATTTGTCAAACCGGCAAACACGGATTCGATCCGACCGGTGGATGCAGTGTGAGGCAAGGTCGCAGACAAATCAAGACGGATGAGCAGGAGTGTACTAAACGTACATGACTGCGAAAACGTCCGCAGATTTGCCAAGAGATTGCCCGCAATGCACCGCCGCAGGAAAGATTTTTCACAAAAAATAAGACAATAATAATAAATTACGGAAATTTTTAATTTTCCCCTTTTTCCTCTATTGACAAATCATTTTTCATGTGCTAACGTAATTAGCAGAAAGTGATATAAATCACTTTGTTTTTACAACAATTCCAAGAGGATAAAAAATGTCTAAAGCCGCAGATATCAGAGAGTTGATAAAAGCTGAAATCTTGAAAGGCAATCTGCCTAACGGTACCCAACTGCTTCCGGTACGTCAACTTGCCCGGGAGTATGGCGTAAGCTATCTTACTATGAGTCATGTTTTGGATCAACTGGAAGATGAACAGCTTATTCTGCGAGCTCACGGCCGTGGAGTTTTTGTCAATTACCAGCCTAAAAAACTGCCGGCACAACGCTACCGGGTATTGCTTATCTACCACGGGCAGGATGCTATCATGCCGCTTTTTCTGGACAGACTGCTCAATTTTTTCTGTACCCGGCACGCTGAATTGACGCTCTTTGAAATTTCTGCTCTGGATAACATTTCTCCTGCGGAAAGACAGGAAAAGCTCCGGGAATACTTAAGCACCCCGGCAGATCTGCTGATTGCCGATGGATCTTACTATCTGCCTTTCAAAGAGATCGACAAATACCGCTCCAATTTCCGCAAGTTCGTTTTTTTCAACCGCTACGAAAGCACATTTGAATTGAGCAATTCAGCAAGGATCCTCTGCGATTACCACGCCGCCGGAGTATTGGCGGCTGAAACACTGCTTGCCAACGATCGCAAAAAAATACTGTATATCGCTCCGGATTCAGAGGAAAGGCGTAAATTCCCTCCCTACGGGCCGGAAGTAACCTATCACTGCCGGATAAGGTCGGGCATCTGCGACGCTCTGGAAAACTCCGGCGCAGAACTTCACAACCTGATCACCTCATCCGCAAAGGCTGTGGATAACTTAAACAGGGTACTCAAAACTTTCCAGCCGGACGGGATCGTGGTCTTTCACGATTATTATGCCTTGAAAGTCTATCACACGCTTGCCATGTACAATAAAAAACCGGGTAAACAAATCGACGTTATCGGTTGTTTCAACACCTCCATCAGTCAGGCATATCTTACTCCGGGATTGAGTACCATCAGTTTCGGTGCGGAAAAGATGCTGAAAACGCTGGACGAATATTTATCCGGCACCGAAGAAAACCTTAAAATATTCATTCCCCCGCAGTTGATCATGCGGGATTCAGTAAAAAAATTACCCAACAACCAAAATGAGGTGAAAAAATGAAAAACAAATGGTTCTTTGGTCTGTGCTGTGCGATGTTCGCCGCAGTTTTACCGGTGGCTGCCGATGAAGTAACTGTCGAAGAAGATTCTGCAGAAAATTTATTGCAGAATGCCTCTTTTGAAACTCCCGGACGTACAGAAATCCTGGCGGCAAATTGGAGTGCGGCAGGTTACCGCCCGGCTGTGCGTACAAATGAAAAAGCTTTTGACGGCAAATACAGCATGAAAATCACCGGAGACGGACAAAACTACTTCGGCTTGCGGCAGATCGTCCCCGGAGCAAAACTGCAAGGCAAAAGCAAACTGGAAGTCAGTGCCAGTTTTTATTACGAAAATGATCTGCGTGGACACTTTTTCCCGATCTATTTCATCGTTTCTGCCGATGGAAAACAATTTTATCCGCAGCCCAGAGTCCGGAAAAATTCCGACCCCAAAGTTCAATGGTTCAAAGCCGGAGCAGTTCTGGATCTGACCCCGTACACCAAAATCCGCCACGTGGAGATTTATACTCTCGGCTGGAAATACGGTAAAAACTATTTTTCAGGAACTGTTTATATCGACAATTTTGAAGCCTTTGCAGAGTAATCAACTTTAATTCAGAAAGGGAAAACAAATGAAAAATCAAACTTGCTTCAGAAGAGATCCTTTCTGCCAGAGGTCTGGCAGAAAGCCCATGGGCTTTACCCTTATCGAGCTGCTCGTTGTGATCGCGATCATCGCCATTTTAGCGGCAATACTGCTTCCGGCCCTCAACTCCGCCCGGGAACGCGGACGGGCGGCAAGCTGCATCAACAATCTCAAACAGTGCGGTACAATGACTCTCGCTTATACCGATGACTTTGGCGGCTTTTTCGTTCCTTATACATTAACCGACGACAGTGCCCGCCGCTGGGATCAGGAAGCTATCGAATACCTGAAAAGCTATTTGAATGTCCAATCCGGCTTCATTGCCACTTATGGTGAAATTACAGATTACGGCAAGTACAATGCTCTTGCCGGAACATTGAATTGTCCCAGTGCCGGAGAGAACAAATACTGGTCGATGGATTACGGTATGAATATGTACCTCTATCACGCAGCCAATAATATGGTTTGGGGGCATGATGGCACAAGCGTCAAAAAGTATTATATCCTCAGCAAAACTCCAAGTCCCTCGGAAACTTTTGTTTTTGGAGACAGTTTCAAATACGTCATCGGGGGAAAAGATAATACAGGTGGTGAAGGATTCATTTACCGCCACAATCAAAATACCAATATGGTCTTCGCTGACGGACACGTAAGCAGTGCAACAATCGCTGAAATCAATAAAGATCCGGGAGCCAGCTGGCGTGCTTTGTGGCCGTGGCAAAGCAAGAAATGATTTGAGAACATATAATTAAACAATTTGAGAATATGCAATTTATGAAAAGAGTATTGCTGACAGTTTTTTTGTCTCTTTTTTCCCCGATATTATATGCGGGAGGAACTTTAACAGTCCCGCAAAGCAGACAGCCGATCACCCTTGACGGCGAAGTGAAAGATAATGAGTATGCCGGAGCATTGGTTCTCAACAACTTTTTCCTTTCCGGGACGGCAACCGCTCCGCAGGAAAAAAGCACAGTCTACCTGATCTGCGATGATAATTATCTTTATGCCGGAGCGGTGATGAATTCTTACGCCTTGCACCCAGGAAGCAACATGGGCAAGGAATTCAAAGCGACGCTGCATGGGGAAAATCAGCCGGTGTGGGATGATGATTCTCTGGAATTGCGGGCAATAACCGGAAACGGAGAAAAATTCTACTTTGGTTTCAATGCCAACGGAGCAACATTTGCCCGGGTCCCTGCCCGTTTTGCCAAACCGGAGGTGCGTTGTTCAAAGGGCAAAGGATTTTTCAGTGCGGAGATCCGTCTGCCGCTGGAACTGCTCAACGGAAATTGGGCTGTCAACGTTGTCCGTTTTGAGAAACGTTTGAAAGAAACTTCCACCCTGCTGCCGGAAAGTTCCTACAACTTGTGGTCGCACACCGGGTTTTTCCGGCTGCTCCGGGGAAATACGGCAACTGCCGGACTCCGGCTCGATCAATTAAGCGAGAGCAATACCGGAAATTTCCGGATGACCTTCTCCCGGAAAACTTCCGGTAAATACACTGTTTCCGGCAATGGGAAAAACCACGCAAAAGAGTTCTCTGCCGATGCCGGTAAATCAGTGATATTACAGCTGCCGCAGGAGAAAAAAGGACAGAATCGTTTTACTTTGAATATTGAAAGCAACGCCGGCAAATGGAGTTTTCCGGAGTATATTCTTGCTTCTCCGGACAGTCAATTTGCCATCCGTTTCGATCAGCAGAAAATGAGTGTGCTTTTCAATAATTCTCCGGTGGCTTCCGGAGCGGTACTGCCCATGGTGCAAAAGCAGAATATTCTGGAAATCACCTCGCAAGTCCCCGAAATCACCTTTTCTCTTGCTCACGGCTACTTCCCGGCGTTTTCCGGAAGTTTTGACGGTGCAAAAAGCGTAAAATGCGAAAACTCGTCTATCACACTGACAGCACCGGAAAATGCAGCTCCCCCCTATAAATTCCGCAAAATTTTCACCGTTACTCCGAAAGTTATTTCACCGTACGGTCTGGAAAAACACCGGCTGCTTTTGAGTGCCGACGATGCCTATGACTTTGAGATCAATCCGGTTGAATTCGGCATATTTCCCTTGGAAGATATATGTTTTCAAATACTTGTCCCTGCCGAAATCGAAGTTCTGGATGTCTGTTCCAGAGTACGTTATGAAAACGGCTTTGCCCCATTCAACTGGCCGGCAGAACAAAATATGTATGAATTGGTTGACCGCAAAGAGACTGCTTACGAGGGGAAAAAATATAATTTGCTGACCATCAAGCGTAATACCGTGCTTGACCGGGTACCGAATATGACCAAACTTTTTCACTCCATGCGGGAAAGATGCCATATCATTTTCCGCAGCGGTCATGCCGGATTCAAGGGCGAAATGCAATTATTCGTCACCGCCGGTAATCCGGCTCTCATGGAAGTGCCACGCATTCTCCCGGTGGAAGTTCTGCCGCAATTAAACGGAGTACAGCCGAAAAAATTGTGCATTTCACTTTATGCCCAGATGCAGGGTAACCTGCCGCATAAAACCGAAGCAGATATTTTCAATACTTTCAAACGTGCCGGTGTCAATGAACTTTTCCTGGAGACCACCGGAAAAAATGATGATTTTTCACTCATGTTCTTCCTCGAACTGGAAAAATACGGTTACTATTACCGCTCTGTACCGGATATAAGATCATTGATGCAGAAGTATCCGCAACTGCGGGCCAAAAAAGCCAACGGCGGTTTCCGGGGAGATATCAGTCTGACCGTCCTGGCTGATATGGAAAAGGAAATTGCCGGAGAACTTAAAGCTGCTTTTGCCACGCTGAAAAACACTTATCCCGGTTTGAAAAAACTTTTCTGGGATTTTGAACACGAGCCTTTCAACGGGTTATATGCCGATTATTCGGAACCGGCACT
The DNA here is from genome assembly GCA_015061685.1 of Lentisphaerota bacterium. Taxonomy (GTDB): domain Bacteria; phylum Verrucomicrobiota; class Lentisphaeria; order Victivallales; family Victivallaceae; genus UBA1784. The sequence goes on from SUWD01000016.1 coordinate 9,016, forward strand.
GGCGAAATTCATCCGGGATTACCAAATCCCGGAAAACACACTCACACCGAAGCTTATCCGGCAGAAATATGCCGCTCAATGGATCGATTTCCGTACCAGAGAATTGGGAAGAACTGTCGGGGTGATCCGCCGTGCCGCAGAAGCCAACGGATTACAACTGGTCATGTACAGCGATTATGCCACTTCAGAGTGTCCCCGTCTCTACGGTCTGGATTGGCAGTATATCAAATCCCAACCGTCAATGGTCTATTGCGGGTACGGCAGAAATACCGAAGTTATCGCAAAAACCAAAAAACTGGTCAACCCGGTACCGATGGTTTTCGGAGTATTGACCAATTCCGGAAGCTCCACTTATCAGAGATCGCTTTTACTGCGGCGTATTCTGGACAGCCGGGGCGGAGTCCTGTGCTGGTACGAACAGGGTGCCGGAGTATTGGAACTGCGGGAAATTGCCGCCGTGACTAAAGTCGTCAGCCAGTGCGAAAATATCATTATCAACGGAGTGGATCAAACTCCGGAAAATTTGCAGACTACTGCCATGCCGGGACAGATCGTTACCCGTAAACTCGGAAATAAAATGGTTACTTTCATCCTCAACGAGGAAAATGTTTCCGACCGGATACGGATATCTTTTCCCTATTCTGTGCGGGATATGGTCACCAACCGGATCTATCCGGCGGGCAAAAAACTTAGTTTACGCATACCGGCAATGCAATTTGCCGCATTTATGAAAGAGAGTGAGAAATGAACAAATTCATTGAAAGTGCAGAAAAAAATATCCGGTGGTTTGAAAACTCCGGAGTAATGCACCCTGCCGACGGCTTCTGGGGAGTCGCAGAAAGACTGGTGGCTCTGGATATAGAAGAATCCATCCGGAAAGAGATCGTGGAAAAATTTGCCTCCCGAACCATGTTGAAAAATTCCTTCGCCGTGGAATCCCGCCGCCCGGACTGCAACTTTGAAACAGCTGTTATGTTTCTGCTTTTCGGCGAACTTGCCAACAACGAAAAACGCTTTGCCACCGGAGAAAATATTTTAGATTATCTTTACTTCCGCAGTGCCATGATGCGATCAAAAAAGCATAAACTTCCCTGTGCATGGCGGTGGTCACATATCATTTTAAGTGCCGACGGACACTGGCTGGATGACAATTCATGGTGCATAATTATGCAGTGCGTCCTGCATAATACTTTCAAAAAACTGGATAAAAAATACCATGCCGGTGACGCGGCTCTGACTTTAGCCGATCACCTCAACGCTGCTGTGGCACGCATTATGGAACAGGAGCCGGATGAAAAAGGCGAAATGACCGACCCGGATCAACTCTGGATCGGCAATTTGCGTTTGCCGCATTGGGGGGGGCTGTCTGTCTTTGCTTTAAGTTCTGTCCATGCCCTTTTCGGCAAGGAGGAATATCTGCCCGCTGTCCGGAAATATTTACTGCAGTTGAAATGCGAACTGCCCGGATTTTCCACCAGCGAATACGCTTACGCCATGATGGGAGCTGTTGCAGCAGCAGCGGCATTCGGTGATGATTTGGCAGCAGAAGTTGCCCGCATGAGTCGTGATCTGCTGCTGGATGCAGCCGATAAGGAGAGCGGAACTTTGCCGTCAAGCCATTACGAAGCTCCTTCCGGCAAAGGACTTGCCGACCTGATTTATACGCTCAACTGGAGTCTGCTCGGCTTGCAGATGTACTGCCGCTTTGCCCCGGAAGATAAAGAAGCAAGAGGATTGCTGGATAAACAGCTCGCTCTGGTAATGGATATCCAGGACAAGGACGAATCTCCGGAATTCAACGGCTGCTGGCGGGGAATGTACGATATGGAAAAACAATCCTGGGGCGGCGGAAATCTGTATGAGGGTGGTTCATCCAGTATCTACTCCGGGTGGACAAATGCACCGGTCTCCACTGCTCTGCTGCTGGATCATGCAGGAATATCTCTGCTGGAATTGAGCGGAATAAAGAAACATCCTGTCTTTCTGACAAAATTCTGTTAATTCAGAGGCATTTTTTCCGGAGTATTGCAACTCAACAAGTTGAAAAATATCCCGTTTGGGCAGTTGGAATTGTCAGATGATTCAAATTACAGCACAATACGGGATATTGTTCCATATTATGATTGCAAAATCATCCCGGACAAACTATTTTCATTATTTTGCAGGATCATGCTATTTTTAAGCAAATCCATTATTGGCAGAAAAGCTCTTCTGAAGTATATTTTATAGTGTACACAAATATACAAACAAGCAACCGGAGAAATATATATATGCAGCTTGCCGCCTACTACTTTCCTAATTATCATCTCGACTGCCGCAATGAAAAACGGCACGGAGCAAACTGGACCGAATGGGAACTTATGAAGTGTGCCCGTCCCCGTTTTGAAGGACACCGCCAGCCGAAACTCCCGCTGTGGGGATTTGAGGACGAGGCTGACCCGATGGTGATGAATAAAAAAATTAATGCCGCCGCCGACAGCGGGATCGATGCCTTTGTCTTTGACTGGTACTGGTATGATGGACCGTATCTGGAACGGGCTTTGGATGAGGGCTTCCTCAATGCTCCCGACCGCAGCAGAATCAAATTCGCTCTGATGTGGGCAAATCATGACTGGATGGACCGTCATCCGATCAACTTTGCCAATTCATTCAATGCTCCATTGGTTTACCCGTGGACATCCACCAGTAAATCCATCAGCTTTGTATGGGAATACATCATCGAAAACTACATGACCAAACCGGAATACTGGTATGTTGACGGCAAACCGTACTTTTCAATCTACGCTGTAAACCGCTTTATCGACCAGATGGGCGGTGCGGAAAAAACTGCCGAAGTTCTGTCAGAATTCCGTACTCTGGCACAAAAAGCCGGACTGCCGGGTATCCACATCAATGCGGTATGGTACGACAACCTTGCCGGACAACCTTTCTGCGTCTGCGATCCGGAACGCTGGACCAAAGAACTCGGTTTCGACAGTTACACCAGCTACAACAGCATTTCAACCACCCCCATCTGGCTGAAAGAAGATTCTCTTACGGTGGACTTCAATCAGGCGGCAGATGAGTATTCCCTGCTGGCGAAAAAGGCTCTGGACACCCTGTCTGCTCCCTATTTCCCGGTGGCGACCGCCGGTTGGGATTCTTCCCCCCGGTGTGTGCAGTCAGAAACTTACCGTCTGGGCCCCTACCCCTATCTGCCGGTGATGGAACCGGATGCCAAAGCATTCCGCAGACAGTTGGAAAAACTTTCCGCACTGCTCGCAGAAAAAAGAGCTGCTGAACAAATTCTTTTCATCAACGCATGGAATGAATGGACCGAAGGAAGTTACCTCGAACCGGATACGATTCAACAATATGCTTATCTGGAAGAAATCAAGGAGTTTACCGGAAAATGAAAAAGTTTTTATTCTCTCTTGCCGCTTGCCTCCCCGCTTTTTTGCTGCTTTCTGCTGCGGAAACCGTCCGTCTCTGGGATGGCGATGCTCCCGGTGCCAAGGGGAAACGCCCCTGCGATATCCCTACTCTTACGGTTTATCTGCCGGATAATCCTGCCGGAAAAAGGACCCCGGCAGTGATCGTCTGCCCCGGTGGAGCGTACTCTTTTCACGCAGTACCCTCCGAAGGAACCGCATACGCAAAATTTCTCAACGAAAACGGCATTGCCGCTTTTGTCCTCAAATACCGGCTGGGGTCAAGCAATAACGGTGCTTACCGTTATCCGGTTCCGCAGATGGATGCCCGCCGGGCGGTCAAGCTGATCCGCAAAAATGCCGCCCTCTGGAAAATCGATTCCCGGAAAGTCGGTATCATGGGTTCTTCCGCCGGAGGTCACCTCACAGCCATGACCGCAGTTCAAAATGACAACGGTGATCCCAAATCAACTGACCCGGTGGAAAAATTCAGCTCACGTCCGGATTTTGCCATTCTCTGTTATGCTCAAACCTCCATGGACAGCCGCTACGGAGCATGTGCCGGAAGCAAAGCCCTGTTAATCGGAAATCATGCCGGTACGGAAAATGATGTTGCCGCCTACAAACTGGTCGATGATATGACTCCGCCATGTTTCATCTGGCACACCTTTGAAGATCAAACCGTCCCGGTACGCAATGCTCTGGATATGGCAAATGCTCTGGAAGCCAATATGGTTCCTTTCTCATTGCACATCTATCACAACGGCCGTCACGGTATGGGCTTGGGCAATCCCCGGCACATCTGGACAAGTGATCTGCTTCTGTGGCTGAAAGAGATCGGCGTTTTACGGAAATAAAACGGAGTTTTTCCAATTATGAAAAAGAGCTTTTTCTCTGTTATCACCCTGCTCTCAATGACAACACTGTATGCTCAATACCCGGAAATCGTTGCCGGAGGAGCGTTGTCAATGTGTGCAAGTTTTGACGGATATACAGCCGCAGACCTTTCCACAGGAAACAATATCCCCTATCAAGTCCGGGGAAAAACTGCTTTCACTGCCGGAGTGAATGGCGGAAAAGCTCTTTTCAGCGGTAAAAACGGTGCAACGATCGTCTATGAATGTAAAAACAACCTCGACTTTGATAAGCCGGGAACTTTGATGGTATGGTTCAAAGCCGCAGAAAACTGGCACACCAATCCACCTCCATTTATTATCTTCTGGGGACTTGGCGGAGGACCGAAAGGTTATCTCGGTTTGCGTATCAGCCGATATCCGGTCAAGGATTGCCCCTGCCGGAGAAATCTGGAATTGTGGATATATCACGCCGATCCGAAACGGAAACCTGCCACCCTCACCCTCCAGCCGCCCACAGAAAGCAAACTCTGTCAGGGATGGCATCTGGTCGCACTCGCCTGGTCAGGAGATCAGGTGTTTATGAGCTATGACGGAACACCTTTCCGGGCATATAAACTTGATCAACCGATAACCAATGCAGATTACAAACACTTCACTCACTTTTCACTGGGATTTCAAGATTCAAGTTTTTTGCTTGATGACTTCAGGATTTACGGGAAAAAACTTTCGGATGATGAGTTGCTGAAAATTTGGCATCAGGGAATAAAAAAAGGAGGAAATTGAAATGAAAAAATTGTTACTGCCGCTGCTTATGTTCATAACAACTGCTCTGTTCGCAGATGCCCGCCCGATGGCACGGATCCCGGCAATGCCCAAGGCTCCTGTGATCGACGGAAAAATCAATGACAGCGAGTGGGCTTATGCCAGCGGTCAATATGGAACTTTGAAGTATTTCACCGATCTTTTGACTGACCGTCAGGCAAATTTTTACTTCGGCTGGGACAAAAAAAATATCTATTTTGCCTGCCGCAGTGAATTGCCGCCTGCCGGACAGAAACTGCTTGCCAGAGTACGGAAAAACAATATCATGGTCACCGCCGATGATACGATCGAATTTCTCATATATCCCCCGGAAAGCAAATATGCCTACCATCTGATCATCAATAAACTCGGCTCTTACTATTCAGCAAAATATGAGATCATGGATGGTGCGGTCATAACCACTCCGGTTATTTTCCAGCCGAAAAATCTTAAAACTGCATCTTCCGAAAAAAACGGAAACTGGGAATTTGAATTACAGCTGCCTTTGAGCGAGATCGGAGTTTCCGGCAATATCCCGGCAAACAAAGCATGGGGAGTCCAAATGGTCCGTTCATGGCAGAATCCGGCAGATGCCAGCAGCTGGAGCAAAACCCGGCTTTTCTGCGATATAAATACCATGGGACAGTTTTATTTCGATAATTCAGCATTGCCGGTAAGTTTCCTCGGTCTGGGACCGGATTACGGAGACGGGGACTACAAAGTGCGTTTCCGGGTTTTCAATACCGGAAAAAATCCCCGCAACATCCGTTGTTACACGCTGGTGAAATCAACTGCAGTCCCCCGGATGCTCAATACGGAAGTAAAAATCGCTCCGGGAAAATATCATGACTTCACACTTTCTTATATAGAAAAAGCTCCTTTCACCTTTGACTTCACCGGTGAAATCACCGATGCGGCTTCCGGCAAAATGCTCTTTCAGCGGCAATTTTCTTTCAATGCTCCCAAAAAGATCCGTTGGGATTCGCCGGATCAGAGCCTTAACAGCACTTCACTTGAGATCGGCTATTACCCCTACTCCGGTATCGTAAAAGCACGTTACGGTTCTCCGGATGTGCCTGCATCCAAAGATGTAACAAAGGTGGAACTCTCTTTGCTCAACAGCAAAAATGAGTTGATCGGCTCTGTTATTGAAGCAGAAAAATGCAAAAACGGATTCCGCAAACAGTGGACCCCAAAAAATCTCGCCGACGGCGAATACACCATCAAAGCTGATATCTTTTGGAAAAGCGGTAAAAAAGAGACCCTCTCCCAGCGTTTCAAAGTCAAACACTTTGAGTGGGAACACAACAATATCGGCAAAGAAAGGATCATCATACCGCCATTCAAACCTTTGCAGGTCAACAAAGACCAGCGGGAGATCCACGCTCTTTTGACCGGTTACAAAGCTGCCGGAGGTTTCTGGGATGCAGTTTACGCCCAGGGAGAAAATATCCTTGCCGCTCCTGTCACGCTCTCGGTTAATGGGAACCGGAAATTTTTCACAGAAGAAAATTTCTCTTTCAATGAAACATCTGCTGACAAAGTCGTCACTAAAACCAAGCTCACCGGGAAAGGCTTGAATTTGCAGATCGAGAATGATTATGACTACGACGGCATGTGCAAGGCCACATTGACCTTTACACCGGATTCAGAAGGATTCGCCGCTGAATCAATGGTCATTGATATCCCGCTGAAAGATTCCGTGGCAAAACTTTACCACTGCGTGAATGATGTCCCCCGTTATCACCCGACGGATTATCTCCCGGAAAAACAGGGCGTCCTGTGGGACAGCCGCATGGGTAAACTCCACCCCAAAATCAACGGCAATTTCTGGCCCTATGTCTGGATCGGCGGAATTTATAAAGGCTTCTCTTTTTTCGCCGCCAATGATTTGAATTGGAGCCTTGACCATACCAAACCGGCTCTGGAAATCATCCGCAAAGGCGATCAGGTAGCTTTGAGAGTGCATCTGGTCAATATGCCGATAATCTGGAAAAAAGAATTCAAAATCGTGATCGGTTTCCAACCCTCTCCGGTAAAACCGCAGCCGGAAAACTGGCAGAAATTCTATGACCGGGGCAAACCTGCTGCTCACGCAGTACCGATCACCATTCTCTCTCCTTACAGCTACGGCAGCGGACGCTGGTGGAATCCATTCCCGGTCGGAGGAGATTACACTATCGTCAATCACCTCTCCAAGGTCAACCGCCGGACGGAAAATAAATTGACCACAGAGATCATCGACCGCTTTTTCAACAAGCACAAAGGTGAAATCGATATTCTGACCAAAGGCAACTCTTACGGCGGATCGGCAGTTTTCCATGAACATCTGCACCGGGGAAGAAATCACCAGCCGTTATGCGATCTGATGTATCCTTATATGAATCCCCGTTCAGCAGACAACCAGTGGGAGATGTATCAAGTATATCAGAATGAGTGGTATTTCACAGAATACCGCACCAATATCGACTATGATGAATACAATATCGAAGCATCTCCGAGTTATCAGGATATGATGCTCTGGTACGCCAGAAAAATGCTCCGGGAGGGCATGGACGGAATTTACTACGACAATGTGCGGGTAAGAGCAACCTTTGACCCGGTACGCGGCCCGGCGTATGAACTGGGTGATGGTACAGTGCAGCCATTCTTTGACTTTTTCAGCTTCCGTGAGCTGCTCAAACGTACTGCGACTATGATCTATCTGGAAAAGAAATTCCTGATCGATGACCGTCCGTTTTTCCTGCTTCACATGACCAATGGAGCATTGCTGCCATTCTTGAGCTTCGGTACAGTGCAGGTCGATCTGGAGTCTGAATTCGGCCCCAAAGAATTCCATGACCGCTTCAGCGAAGGTTACTATCTTACCGAAACGATCGGCACACAGGCCGGATGTATTCCGGAGATCCTCAACCTGGTCACCGGAAACAACCGCAAATGGATCTGCCGCACTTTTGTCACCATCCAGCTGGCATTTGACTTCCCGATGGTGGTTTGGGGCAAAGACTTTGATCCGGTGGTTACCGAAACCTGGAAAAAGGTTTACAATTTCGGCTATGCTTCAAATAATTGCGAGATAATTCCTTTCTGGAAGCCGGGATTCCATCCGGTAACGTGCAGCAATCCGGAAATCAGGATCAGCACCTACAAACGTACCGACAAAAATGAAGCTCTGATCGCAGTTTGCGATCTGGGCAATTCGGCAAAAACCGTCACAGTGGATATTGCCGGATTGGCGTACACCGAACCGACTGCAGTCAATGAAGAAACCGGAGCTGTCTATCCGGTGAAAGATAACAAAATCACCGTGGAATTGCCCCGGCGTGATTTCCGGCTGATAAGAATCAAAGGTAACTTAAAAAAATAATCATATCAACAAAAGGAGGTTTTCCAATGCTGAAAAAATTACTGCTTCCCGGATTAATTGCTGCAACATCGGTTTTTGCAGCAGATAATCCCCCAATCACCGCTGCCGATGCTCTTTCCTTGCGGGTGAGCTTTGACAACGGTACAACCGCAGAGGTCGCCGCCGGACGCAAAACCGCTTGTGAGGCAAGAGGAAAAGTTGCCTATGCCGACGGAATCAACGGCGGCAAGGCCCTCATTTCCGGGGTCAATGGTGCAACCATGATCTACGAGTACAAAAACAATGTGGATTTTGATCAGCCCGGAACCATGATGCTGTGGTTCAAAGCCAACACCGACTGGCACAAAAATCCGCCTCCATTCATGGTTTATTTCGGTTGGGGCAACAATAAAGGTCTGCTGCATGTGCGTGTCAGCCGCAACCCTGCCAAAGCCTGTATCTGCCGCCGCCCGATGGAAGTGTGGCTCTACCACTACCCCAACCGCCGCAATGCTACTTTGGTCATGCAGGCTCCGGCTCTGACCAAGTTGTGTCAGGGATGGCATCTGGTCGCTATGGCATGGGATAAAGATCAACTTTTCCTCAGTTACGACGGAATGCCTTTCCGGGCATACAAGCTTGAGAAACCTTTTTCCAATGCTGATTTTGCCCACAGTCCGCGTTTTGCGGTCGGACAGGCTGTCTCTGAATTTCTCATTGATGAATTCAGAGTTTATAAAAAGAAACTTTCTGATGATGAATTACAGGAAGTTTGGGAACTTGGAAACGGTTTCTGAGTGAAACTGAAATATAAGCAAAAGGAGATTTTACTATGAACAAATATTCTTTCCATACTGGAAAGAAGCCCATGGGCTTCACCCTTATCGAACTGCTCGTCGTGATCGCCATTATCGCTATTCTGGCAGCAATATTGCTCCCTGCCCTCAATTCAGCGAGAGAGCGTGGCCGCAGTGCCAGCTGTATCAACAACCTCAAACAATTCGGTAATGCGTCTATGCAATACACCAGTAACAATGATGACTATTACGCCGGTTTTTACATGTCTCCGAGTGTCACCGGCAGTGCATTTCGTTGGTTGCCTCAACTCTATCCCTATCTTGGGACTGTTACAGTTGCGGCTTGCCCATCAGCTCCTGCTATGCAAAGATTTGATTTACTGACGAATGCAACTGTCGAACAAATACAGGGAACAACCATTGCCGATGCGGTCAGCTACGGTATAAATGGTTGGAGAGTTAATTCTTCTGAAGTCAATCTTGCAAAACGATTTGAATATAGTTCTCTTAAAGCAGGAAAAACAAAAAACACTAATGTTGTTTACCTTGCAGATACCGCAGGAACAAGTCAAGCTCTTTATCCTAACTGTATTAACGGACATGGACAGGCATATCCGAACTACTTCCGCCCTCTGGTTTTTCCATTTCGCTGTCAAACGCTCTATTTTGCTCACAGTAATTCCGTTAATATGCTGCACGTAGACGGACATGTATCCAATCTCAACAAAAATGCTGCGGTAAACGATAATATTGATGATGCAAAATTATTTGATGTTGAATAATAACATAATATACTTGAGAATTCCCCGGAAATATAATCCATACGGGTAATTCAAAACAACAAGAGGAAAACAATGCTTTCATTAAGTGAAAAAATCCGGCAGTCCGGCAATCCGGCAAGTCAATTCCGGGGAGCCCCTTTCTGGGCTCTTACCGGAGATTTGCAGGCTGAAGAGTTGGTCGAACAGATCCGCAACTTCAAAAAAATGGGATTGGGCGGATTCTTTCTCCACGCCAGAATCGGTTTGGAAACCGAATACCTTTCAGAAAAATGGTTCGATCTGATCCGGGTCTGTGTGGAAGAAGCACGCAAACTGGATATGAAAGCATACCTCTATGATGAGGACCGCTATCCCTCCGGTGACGCCGGAGCTTTAGCGGTCAAAGATCATCCCGAATTCCGCTCTCAAAGGATCTTTCTGGAGGAAATTGAATTTGAGAATGTGAAAAATTACTCCATCCCGGAAAATACCGTTTCCATTTTCGCCGCCAAACATGCCGGCAGTGATAAAAAGATCAAAGATCTCCGCCGCATACAGCAAACGTCCGAGGTCAATGAGGAAGAATTCATGCTGGTCTTTACCAAAGGTGAGGCACAGCATAACTCATGGTACAACGGATATTGTTATCTGGATACGCTCAATAAAGATGCCGTCAAATACTTTATTGAATTGACCCATGAGCAGTATTACAAGCACTTCAAAGATGATTTCGGGACGGTGATCCCGGCTATTTTCTGCGATGAACCGCGTTACGGATTCGTCAGTACCATGCTCCCGTGGGAGGATGAAACCGTCTATTCAACCCCGTGGAACGATCAACTGCGGGAAAATATCCGCAACAATCACGGCATAGACATCTTTGAATACCTCCCTGCCCTCTTTTTTGATATTGAAAACAATCTGTACCCCTCTGAAAGATACTGTTATATTGCTGAATTGACCGCCCTTTTCCTTGACAGTTTCATGAATACTGTCTATCAGTGGTGCGAAGAACACAACATCATGCTCACCGGACACATGATCGGTGAAGATACCCTCGCTACTCAAAGCTGGAGCTGCGGTAGCTGTATGCGGGCATACAAATACTTCGGAATGCCCGGTATGGATCAGCTTGGCGAAATGACAAGAGGATATCAGGTCGCCAAACAGCTCTCCTCCGCCGCCCGTCAGCTCGGCAAACCTTTGCGGTTGACCGAAACTTACGGCTGTACCGGATGGGACTTCCCCCTTGCCGGTCACAAAGCTCTGGGAGATTGGCAGGTCGTCAGCGGTATCAACTTCCGCTGTCAACACCTCGCTCACTACACCATCCGGGGTGAAGCTAAACGGGATTACCCGGCAAGCATCTCCTACCAGTCTCCATGGAACAGCGAATACAGTCACATCGAAAATTACTTCTCCCGGCTCAATCTGATGCTCACCGGCAATGAGGAAAAACGGGATATCCTGCTCTTTTCCCCCATTGAATCAGCATGGCTGCAGATCAAAAAAGATTTGTGGTGCGACAAAGATATTGCCGGATTTGACCGGGAATTCATCGCCGTACAAAATGAACTCCTGAAAAATCAGCTCGATTTTGATTTTGCCGATGAAGTTCTTGCTCTCGAACTTGGCAATGTTATTCAATCCGGAGACGGTACACCGCTGCTGCAAATAGGCAAAGCGGCATATAAAATGGTTATTCTGCCCTCTATGATAACCATCCGGCAGACTACCGTCGATCTGTTGGAAAAATTCATTACCGCCGGAGGAAAAGTTTTTGCCTGCGGTTCACTCCCCTGCCGGATCAACGGTAAAGAGTCGGCTGAAAAACTCAACTGTTTCACCGCAAAACTGAATAAAATACCGCTGAAAAAATTAAGCGATGCCGCCGAATATCTCCGCAGAGTGGAAGTCACCGGAAAGGAAAACAAACGCTCTGACAGCATTCTTTATATGGAAAGTGCCGGAAAAGATTGCGAATATCTCTTTTTGGTAAATACCGGATATCCGCTGGATACTGTAATTGAAAACAGCAGCGTTTTACGCTGTCCGGCAGTCGCAGAACGCACTCTTGCAGTAAATAATGCCACTCTTTACTGGAATGTTTCTGAAAAATATGACCGCTATATGGAATTCATCCCCGAATCTGGAGCATTGCTGCCTTTGGAGGTGAAATTTATTGGCGGCAAAGCAGTCATTCCGGTATCAATGGATGCTCTGGCAAGCAAAATGATCATCCGTACTGAAAGAAATTGGCAGGAACCGTCTGTGACAGAATTGCTCAAGGTAAAAATGGATTCCCCCAATGTGCTTCTGCTCGACAGCTTTGAAGCATCCTTCCCGCCTGCAAAAGAGTTCACAGAACCATTGCTCGCAACGGCTCTGGATGATGAGATCAGAAAAAAAATCGGACTGCCCAGACGGAACTTCATGATGATCCAGCCGTGGTTCCGCAAAAAATTCCAGCTGGCGGAAAAAAGAGCTTCCGCCCCGGTGGAACTGCGGAAAATATTCCGTATCGACGCCCTGCCGGCAGTAGACGTTTTCCTCGCTCTGGAAGAACCTGAACTCTATGAGATCTCTATCAACGGTAAAGTGATAGATAATTCCACGGAAGGTTTCTTCATTGATAAAGCCATCTGCAAAATAAAACTCCCGGCAAATGTTTTGCACCCCGGAGAAAATACTCTGCTCTGCCGCTGCGTTTATTCAGAAAAACATCCGGGACTGGAAGCTATGTATATTCTGGGGGATTTCGGAGTGAAACTTGACGGCAATGACGGAGTTATCACCGCAAAGAATGAGAAGCTCTCCATCGGCGACATCTCCGGTCAGGGGTATCCGTTTTACAGCGGCAATATAACTTACTCATTTCAAGTGCCGCCGCTGGCAAAGGAAGTTGAAATAACTTCTTTCAAAGGTGCTGTTGCTTCTGTCAGATATCAGAATATGGTTCTGCCGCCGGTGATAAACGCTCCGGGGAAAATCCCCCTGCCCCCAGGCGGAGGAAATCTGGAAATAACCATCTGTATCTCCCCCCGGAATCTTTTCGGCCCGTTTTACTGGCCGGGAAAATTAAGTTCCTGCGGCCCGGATCAATTCACCTGTACCAAAAATCCGGTACGGCAACTGACCGAAGCAGGTTTGACAGACATTTCAATCAATTAATCAATAGATAATGTCCCGAATTTTGTGAAACTCGTAACAGGAGCTTATAAACAAACATTTTTGTTAACGTATAAAACATATCACATAAGTTGTGATTTGTCAAACCGGCAAACACGGGTTAGATCTAACCGGTGGATGCAGTGTGAGGCAAGGTCGCAGACAAATCAAGGCGGATGAGCAGGAGTGTACTAAACGTACATGACTGCGAATACGTCCGCTGATTTGCCAAGAGATTGCCCGCAATGCACCACCGCAGGAAAGATTTCTCACAAAAAATGAGACAATAACAATCAATAATAAAGGAACTGTAACAACATGAAAAAATTTATTTTCACTATTTTACTTGCGGCATCGGTTCTGCCGCTTTATGCCGCAAAAAAACTGCCCGCTTTGCAGAAAGAAATCAAACTGGAAAAATTCAGACTGGAAAAAAACGGTGATGAAAAAGTATTTGAATTGCCCAGCATCCCCGGTATCCCCGGCATGATCCCTGTTCTGCGGTGCCGGATGTTTTCCATTGGTAACGGCGGATGTAACTACTGCGTCAGAATCACTTTCAACGATACTCCGCTGGGAGCTTTGACCGCCGGAGGACGCCGGAGACTGCTTTTCAGAGATAAGTATTTCCACCTCAATGAACCACAGTGGAAGCATAAAAATTTCCGCTTTTTCAACGGTTCAAATATCACATTGCCTTTTGCCCACAGCTGCAATGATGCCGATAAACGAACCACCGATAAAATGGGATCACTCTTCTACTTCGACATCTCCGATGCCGCCCGGATCGACGTAAATACCATGACTTTCCGCAATATCCGTGCCAATCTGGGAACTCCTCACTTTGTCAGCATCGAGGAACTTTCCATCGGTTATCTGCCGGTAAATCAACTGCCCGCAAATGCCAACAGAAAACTGGATTATTCCACGCCCGCCAATAAAGTTGTTGAAGCCAACGGCGTAAAAATCGATCAATTTTCCGGCGGCGGATTCGCCGTAAGTTTCAACGGCGGAAAACCACTGGTTGCCGAAACTGCCATTTCAATGGATCCGGAAGCTGCCGCCATACTCCCGGCAAAAGACCGTTCCACTCCCAAATGCCGGGTCATCACCGAAATCCGGGATAAAAAAACCCTCCGTGCTAAAATCAAATACGACAAATGGGAACTGGAAAGAACTCTGCGGATAAGCGATGACGGCAGAGTTGACTGGTTTGACTGCTGGAGCAACACCGGCAAAGAGGTCGCATATCTGCCTTTCCGTTACCGGGTCGGCTTGGCAAACAATTCAGCACAGACCTGGCTGCGTGGATCTCCCGGATTGCCGGAGAGCATATTTGTCACCAACCCCACGATCTTCTTTGAAAATGCCGGTAATCCCGAAGCCGGATGCGGTCTGGTCATCGAAGATACCATTACCCGTTTCGTATTGAGTGCCGTTTCCGAAAACGGTGTGGTCGATCTCTTTTCCAATGTTCTGGTGATCGCCCCCGGCAAAAAACGTACTTTCCACTTTTCCATACAGGGCAGCGATCAGGGCGGTTACTGGCACTTCATCAACGCTCTGCGTAAACGCTGGAACATCGGATTGTACGGCGTGGAACGTCCCTTTTTCTGGGCCCCGGTGATCCCCTCCATCCCCGGCAAAAATGCTGATGAAAGAATCCAGCATACCCTCGGTTCACTCGGACCGATCTCCGTGGCAATCACCCCGTGGCTCGGCAGAGTCGCAGGAAATCCGGAAGATGACGGTTCCGGCAGGACAATCACCGAAATTCAACGGGAAAATCACGTTAAAGGCAGAGAAAAACTCGCCGCTGAAATCCGGCGTTACAAACGTCTGCTCCCCAATGCCAAAGTAATGTCTCTGCATCACCCGTCCATGTATCAGACCTACATGCCGGATTTTGACAACAATCCTCTGGCTGTCTCCGCCATCCGCAATGCCGACGGTTCCGCATATCACCATCTGGGCTATGACAGCATAATCCTCAAAGACCGGGTCAAAAAAGGATGGAAGATCATCTACTACCTCCCGTTGCCCGGTACTCCGTGGTATGACCATATTTTTGAGGATGTAAATTATCTGCTGGATAACGGCAGTGACGGATGCTACTTCGATGAATTCAGCTTCTGCACTCCCAAAGATTACCGCCGATATGACTACTCCAGCTGGGATGGATTCTCCGCTGATGTTGACGAAAACGGCAAAATCATCGCCCTTAAAAGCGATAATGCCTACACCACGGAAGCATTCAAAAGTGCCCTCGTTCAGCGGTTGACCGCCAATGGAAAACTTTTCCTCGGCAACGGCGGAGACTGCACCAGAGTCGTAAGTTCTTCCGCCGGACACGGATTTATGGAGGGTACCGCCCTGGTCAATATGGCTGAAGGACACCTGCTCCAAGTGCCGCTGGTTCTCGGCAATTACGGTGATGAAAATAGCTCATCCGGCGTCATGCAGGCTGTAAGAGATGCTTTGAAACTCGGATGTATCTATTCACCGCATATCCGTACCAACCTCGTCATTTCAGGCGAAGACAACTTCGTCTGCAAGCTCTATCCCGTAACTGTCGTGGAAATCGGTCCGGGATTCGTAGCTGCCAAAGAGCGTCTGATTGCCGCACACTCCGGTACTTTCCGATGGCAGAATGCCCCGGATGGCGAAGTAACTCTCTACATCTACGATCACAACGGAACAAGGATCAAACACGGCGAAACGGCAACCGTCGCAAATGAATCCATCACATTGCAAGTGCCGGAAAACGGTCTGGTCATTGCCGAATTGAACCAATAAGGAAATCAATGGCTCCGGAATATTTTCCGGTATTCCAAAGGTGTCATACCATAACGCTGACGGAAAAGCCTCGCCAGATAATTGCCATCGCAAAAACCATTTGCGATGGCAATTTCCATTATGGACATATCTCCGGAAGCCAACTGCATACGGGCATTTTCCAAGCGAAGCAATATACAATATTCCGTAGGAGAAACCCCGACTGCCGCTTTGAATTTATGGGCATAACTGGAAACACTCATCCCGTAAAACTTTGCCGCTTCTCCAATGGAAAAGGGCTTTTCCGGATGTTCTTCCATTTTGGCAACAGCTTCAAAAATACTCTTTTCCACCTGCCCCGGATGGCGTTTCACCCCCTTTACACTGCCGTCAAAAATAGAGTACAACAGCTCAAGCAAAGTCAATTCAACAGCAAGGAAACGGCTCGGTCGGGTTGACATCAATGCCAGACGCAATTTCTGCACCAATTCTTCAACCAGTACAAATGCCGCCGGAGTAAGGTGAAGCAGATTTATCCCGAAATCACGGCGGGAAGCAAGAAAAGATTTGTAATATTCCAAAAATTCAAGTTTGGCAGCAATCCTTTCCCAATATGACCAGGCTATGCAAATATTGTAAACCCGGAAGTCCCGGCAGCGGCGGTAGGAGTGAGCTTCACCGGAAAGAATGGTGAAAACATCGCCTTTGATAATTGAACTCTCCAATTTGCCGCCATCATCATTGTGCAAGGTATGGATACCGTGTCCGAGACGAACCAATGCAATTTCCAGATAATCGTGCCGATGCAGCAATGAAACCGGATCCTGATGCGTATCACGTACACATATCGGCAAGCCGTCAGGACAGTCAAAATTATTTATCGAGTAACAATACATAACTATTATCCCTTTTTCAACATACAGGATAATATAGCACTGTTTTCAGATGTGTCAAAGAGTATTTCTGCAATATTCTGCAAAAAAATCATGCCGGAATATATGGTTGTCCGGCATGATCCTGTCAAAAAAACTTATTATTGAGAAAAGGTAATTACTCTTCCAAAAGTTTAAGCAGCAGCGGAAAAGCACTCTCAAAATCCACGCCATACCAGTTGTGTCCCTCATAGGAAACAGTCTGACGGATGGATTCGACCGTGTATTCAACAGCTGTTTTCAACGCCTTTTCCAAACTCTGTCCACGCATCAATGCCGCAAAACAGGCACTGGAAAATACATCGCCTGTGCCATGGAAAGATACCGGCAGTCTCTCACTGTAATATTCACAGTAAGTGTCAGTACGGCTGTCGTAAGCCATCACGCCGCATTTGCCCGGTTCCAGAGAGATCCCGGTAAGTGCCGCAAC
Source organism: Lentisphaerota bacterium (assembly GCA_015061685.1). GTDB lineage: Bacteria > Verrucomicrobiota > Lentisphaeria > Victivallales > Victivallaceae > UBA1784. The sequence continues at coordinate 26,293 of SUWD01000016.1, forward strand.
CGGACAACCCAATGAACAAAGTCTTTTCAGCAGAGCTTTGATGTCATCGGCAGTGTAACCGGATTCCATATATTTTTCACCAAGCATAAATGCCGCTTCTGTAAGGTTGGGAACGATGATATCAGCTTTGCCGCACAATTCACCCATGCGTTTGGCAAATGCTTCATCAAAACCGACATAAAGTTTGCCGTTATCCCCCATGGCAGGGTCAACGAAACGGAGCATACCGTCATGGTAAAAATCAGTAAAAATCTTTTCCACCAATTCGATCTGACGGAATGAACCGAGATAGCCGGTACCAATGCCGTCAAAAACAATCTTTTCCTCCAGCCAGTGATCGGTGATCGTCTGGATGTCATCAGTCAGATCCCGGAAAGTAAATCTGCTGAATGCCGTATGCGTGGACAGTACCGCCGTCGGCAGGATCGCCGTTTCAATGCCGGCTGCTGAAATGATCGGCAGAGCCACAGTCAGTGAACACTTGCCGACACATGAGATATCCTGTATTGAAAGAACTCTTTTCATTTTTTACCCTTTTTACAAGTTTATTATTTACAGTGTTTCTGCAGTAATATACTTCCGCAAACAAGTTGTGTCAATGTATGCCATACACTTTTATATTCACTTGCAGCGAAAAATATATCCCGGCGGTTGCATACTTGGCAAAATCATACTATATTATATGAAAGTGTATGTTTTTTCATGGAGAATTTTATGCCGATTGCTGTAATTTGTACCGGAACAGAGCTACTTAAAGGCGGCTGCTGCAATACCAATATGTTTCATCTGGGAGGACGTCTCTGCTCTCTTGCCTCTCCTCCGGTTATGGAATTGAGCATCGGCGATCACCCCGATGAATTATGTTTTGCTCTTTCCTGTGCATTGCAGCAGGCTGATATCATCATCGTCAGCGGCGGTCTGGGACCGACTTCCGATGATATAACTCTGGAAACCGTTGCCCGCTTTTTCGGAGTAAAACTTGTCGAAGTTGCAGAATTGAAAGAGAAAGTTGAAAAACGCTGGGCCATGCGGCACAAAGGACACTGCCCAAAATTTCAATACAAACAGGCCATGATCGTCGAGGGAGGAAAATATTTTAACAACCCTGTCGGAACCGCTTCCGGTATCGCATTTGAAACCGTTTACGGCGGGAAAAAACGCTTCATCTGTCTGCTCCCCGGACCTCCGGCTGAATTTGAAACTGTCCTCGACAACGGTATGCTGGAGGATATTTCCGCACACACTCGGAAAAGTTGTACAACGTCCGGATTTTTCATCTGCGGGATCGGAGAAACTCAAGTCGCCAGAGCTGTGGAAGGGCTTTTCAAAGATATGCCGCTGGAAATCGCTTACACCGCCATGCCCGGTGGAACCAAACTTTTTATCAGCGGAGAAAATCCGCAGACCGTCGATGCGGCAATCAGGCAGGCCCATGATATTTTCGGCAGTAAGGCATTGGATATAAACTGTTTTGATCTGCCGTCAGCTCTGCTTGCCAAACTCAAAAAACTGGGTTTGACCTTCGCCTGTGCCGAATCATGCACCGGAGGTCTGGCTGCGGATTCTTTCGTCTCGCTGCCCGGAGCATCGGAAGTATTCAATGGCGGTATCGTATCTTATGCAAATCAAGCCAAAATGGATATTCTCGGTGTCTCAAGTGAAATCCTTGAGCAATATGGTGCAGTAAGTCCTCAATGTGCCGAAGCGATGGTTAAAGGGGTTTGCAAAGCACTGAAAAGTAATTGTGCTGTCAGTACCACCGGGATAGCCGGACCGGACGGGGGAACTCCGGAAAAACCGGTCGGACTGGTTTACATCGCCGCTTCCGTCAACAACCTCACAGCCGTAAAAGAATTGCATCTGCACGGCAACCGGAAAATGATCCGGGAACGGACAGTTGCCAATGCTTTGCAGCTGCTTTGGGAATTGCTTGACGCCCCGGAGAATAATATATGCTGAATTATCTCAAAATAAATGATTTTGCCCTTATTGAAAACGCCGAAGTGGAATTTACCGGCGGATTCACTGTCGTTACCGGGAAATCCGGTGCCGGTAAATCGATTTTGATGAGTTCCATTGAATTGCTTACCGGCGGCAGAGTAGAACGCAGCGGAATCCGTTCCGGGTGCAAAAATTACACCGTCTGCGGAGAATTTACCATCCCGGAGGCACTTCTGCCGGAAATTTCATCAATGCTGGAAGATGCCGGGATCGATTTTTCTTTGGATAATCCGTTACTCAATCTCCGGCGGGTAATCAGCACCTCCGCCACCAGAAATTTCATCAATGATATCCCCGTCGGAGCAAAACTTTTATCCGATATCGGCGGCAGATTGATCGATCTGCACGGAGCCAATGAACAACTGTCTCTGACCGTACCGGCAAGACAACTGGAATTGCTTGATAATTTTGGAGAATTGCAGGATCTGCGCCGCAAATGTACCGAAATCTGTGATGAATTGAAAAAACTTGCCCGGGAGAAAGATGAGTTTGAAGCCGACCTCCCGGATGCTGACGATGCCGACCGGGCCTCCCTCGTTGCAGAAGAAATCGACCGCATAAATCCCGGCCCCGGAGAAGATGAGGAACTTGCCGCCAAGCAGCGTCTCGGTGCCAATGCAAAAATGGTTCTGGAAACGCTCAATCTGCTTACCAATATGCTCACGGAAAATGAAAATGGTATTGCCGATCAGCTTGGGACGGTCTATCATTATCTTGGTGAACTTGATAAAATCGATCCCACGCTTACCGGTGATGCAGCAACAGTTTGTGCAGATTTGCAGAACAATGTTTCCGAATTATCCGCTTTTCTGGCTTCTCTGACGGACAGAGTAGACCTCGATCCGGAATCTCTGGTCGTTGTCGAAGCCCGTTTAAGTGAAATACACACGCTGAAACGGCGTTATGGACCAACTTTGGAACAGGTTTTTGAAACAAAAGAAAAAGCCCGGGCCAGCTTGAAAAAATTCAAGGATGCCCAAAACTGCCGCAAAGAATTTGCCCGCCGGGAAAAAGAATTGAATTCCCATTTGCTTGCCGTCGCAGAAAAACTTTCTGACGCCCGTAAAAACGCCGCTGAAAAATTCCTTGAACTGGCTGTAAAAAAATTAGCTGCAATCGGTTTCAAGGGAGCTGCCATGAAAGCGGAATTCACCCCGATCCCCCCCGGTGCAAGCGGCATGGATAAAATGGAGCTGCTCTTTAATGCCAACTGCGGTGAGGAGTTGCGTCCTTTGCGTAAAGTCGCCAGCAGCGGTGAATTGTCCCGGGTCATGCTCGCTTTGAAAACCGTCCTCGCCGATGCAGATGAAGTACCAACGGTCATTTTTGATGAAATCGATATGAATATCGGCGGCGAAACTGCCAATAAAGTTGCCGAAGAACTCCATTCTCTCGGTGAAAAACGGCAGATACTCTGCATCTCACACCTTGCTCAAGTCGCCGCCAGAGCCGATAATCATCTGCTGGTGGAAAAAACCGTGGTGAATGACCGGACTGTTTCACAGGTAGTTAAACTGGATGACCCGGTTCCGGAACTTGCCCGGATGCTCGGCGGTGGAGAATCCGCATTGCGGCATGCCGCTGAATTGAAACAGAATCTGCAGAAAAATGCCTGACCGTTATTCTCTGACCAACCGGTAATAAAAATCAGAATCCCGCTCGATCAAACAGCGGAATTCCAACTGGGAAAGCACTGACATCAGCAATCCGGGTTCCATGCCGGAAAGTTCCTGCAATCCCTCCAGATCATTATCTTTTCGACGGAGCAAATCATAGATCCGGCGGCAGTCATCCGATAAATTTGCCGTAACTTCAGCGGATTCGGTCTGACTGCTCAATTCGACAGAATGCATTCCGCTGGCAAATGCCAAACGTACATCATCGAAACTCTCGATCAGACCGGCACCTTCCTTAATAAGTTTCAGACAGCCTTTTGCCTGCGGATTGTCCACCCTGCCCGGTACGGCAAAGACTTCTCTGCCGATTTCACTTGCCAGCTTGGCAGTGATCAAAGCTCCGCTGTCCAAACCGGCCTCAACCACGATCGTCGCCCGGCACAATGCCGCCACGATCCGGTTTCGCCGGGGAAAATTGTGACGGCTGATCGGATAATTCAATGGAAATTCGCTGATCACCGCCCCGCCGCAACGGATTATATCCCGGGCAAGAGGAATATTGTCTTTAGGATACATGTGCATCAATCCGCTGCCAAGCACACCAATGGTAACTCCTGATGCAGAAACGACTTCCTGATGAACCACTGTATCCGTCCCCTGTGCCAGACCGGAAAAGACCGTACAACCGCAGTCCACGGCTTCCCTTGCCAGCTGACGGGCCATTTTTTCTCCGTATTTGGAAATGCGGCGGCTGCCGACTATCGCTACGGAACGGTCACTGTTTTCCGGCAGATTCCCCCGGATATACAAGCAAAGCGGCGAATCAAAAATCTCCCGCAATTCGATCGGATAATTGTCATCCGCCAAAGTGATGATCGACACTCCGCCGCGTTCAGCAACAGCAAGTTCCCGGGATAATTCGGAATCCCAGTCAAAAGATACGATCCGCTCCGCAAGGATTTTCCCGATACCATCAACCTGCTGAAGATCAGCCCGTTCCGCTTTGCGTATCTCATCCGGGGAGCCGAATGCATCAAGCAAAGCCTGATAGCGGCCGCATCCCAGACCGGAAATCATATTAAGAGCAATGCACAACTCCCTTTCCGTCATATCAAACCCTCTTTTTCGCTGCAAAAAGCTTTTCCCGCATCTTCCGGTAACGGACAACCAGATAACGCACTCCAAAGTAGGTCAGAGGAGTCATAACTGCCGCCCACAACAATCCTCCGGCAAAAAACGCTCCGACCAAAGCACCTCCCATATCGGCAAATGCAGACCATTTTTCGGCAAAAGAAAGCGTTTCACTGTTGAATACCGCCAACAGATTCTTTGCCGCATCCGGCGACAAATCACCGTTTATGATCTTATTCCCCAGCCAGATTTGAACCGGATAAATGAATATCGCTGTCGGCGGAGTGGTAATAAAAGTTCCCAAAGCTGCCCCGACTTTCGATCCCCGGAAAACAAATGAGAGAGGAACAGCTATTATCAACTGGCAAAATACCGGGATCACACAGCCGACAAACATACCCAATGCCCAGCCGCGGGCAATGTAATCAGGGGAACCGCTCCCACGGACGATTTTGGTGTACATATATTTGCAGAAACGGATAAATTTTCCTGCTTTGGCTTTTGCCTGAACTTTTTCTCCCAACGGAACAGGAGTTTTATCCGAATGATATTCAACGGTTTTCACCTTTTGCCACACGCCGGAATCATTTAAGAAACAAAGTTCTGCTTTTTTATTTTCCCCGTACCTGCCGGCGGCAAAATTTGCCACCGTCTGCGGCAAAACGACATGATCGCCATTTTCTTTAAGCTTTTCCATATTGAAAAGTGCTGTTTGACGCAAAACATCTTTATAAGGCGGAAACGTCCGGGAGTCTTTTGCCTCCTGAAGTGCAGTCAAATCATTGCCCTGCAAATCAATTTCAACCGGAGAGGAAATCCCCAGAACCGGGCCGCCATCCAGATCTTCTTTGCCGTTCCCGGAGTATGTCTGCACCAGAATAACACTGCTTCTCAAACTCCGGCAATTGTCAAGGATCGCTCTTTCCACCGGCTCAAAATGCAAACCGGCATAAACTCTCTTACCATCTTTTTCCACAGTCAAATCGCCGGGATGAACGTTGAGGGCAGGTAATTTTTCAGCGAGATTGGTCAAAGGCACAAATCCGGCAAAAACAGCAAAATCCACGTCGTAAGCAGAAATTATCTGCCAGACCCTTTCGCTCCATTCATTCCGCAGTTTCCGTCTTTCAGGAGAATCCAATCTGATGCTTTCTTCCCCGTGATCCCGGTAAAATTCACGAATATCCAGCGATTCAAGCGGAACATTATACATCTTTGACAATTCTTCTGCCCGGCTGCTCTCCGGAGCATCGGTAAAAATCAAAACCACTTTGTACTCTGCTCCGGCGGCAGAATGACGCAAAAGTACCTCTGCATTACTGCCGGTACCGCTCATGCAAATCACCACTTTTGCCGGTTCGGAAAGACTGTGTTTTTTTAAATATGCTGTTACTTCACTCATCCCTGATACTTTACCTGAAATATAAAATTTTCTCACTTTGTCATTCTTATTACATTAACCTGCTTTCACTGTTTTTTCAACCGTGTAATTGTCTTTAATCCCATTTATTTCGGAAAACTGTAAAATATTTGAAAAAAAATCATTTTTTCCGCAAAAAACATATTGCAAACATTGCAATCCGGTGTTATATTGCCATATTAATAAAGTTGTATATGGAAACACTCTCCCGCAAGGGAGACCAACCCCAATGGTCCGACTTATGGAAAGAAAACCAAAATTTACAGTTCTCTACGAAAAACTGCGTGGAAAAAGCTTTGAAATCGACCGGGAGGTAATGAGTATCGGCAGAAAAGATTCTTCCGATATCCAACTCGCCGACGGCAGTGTCAGCAGTCATCATGCCGACATTATCCGCACCGAAAAAGATGGTGAAGTTTGCTATATTCTGCGGGACAACGACAGTACCAATGGTACCAAGGTCAATAATGAGCCGATCACGGAAAAAGTCCTGAAAAATTCCGACTTGATCACATTCGGCCATGTCGAAGTGCTTTTTGACGGTGCTGAAAGCAAAGCCGATGACGCTCATGTGACCCACACGATTGACATCGGTAATTCCGCAGGAAACACCACCACCACCCAGACACTGACCAATTTCAGTGCCAGAATGATGAATGAAAAGAAGAAAAATGCCCGTACCAATATGCTTTTGAATGTCATCCTGATCGCCGGCGGCATTCTGGTCATCGGGCTGGTTGTTTACACCATGTTTATCCATAAGAGGTCTTGATGAACGATAATAAAAACGGTAATGACAAGCCGGATAATTTCCCCCGGACGCAACCGCCCCGGCGTTCCCGTGCCGGTTTGGTTTGGCTTTTGATCATGATTCTGATCGGCGTTATGCTGATGTTCAAAACATTCGCTCCCGATCAGCAGATGCAGCCCAACCAGAGCGAATTTGAGTCCATGCTCAACGCCAAAAAGATCTCTACGATCAATATGACCGCTCAAGGTGATGATATCTTTCTGATCGACGGCGAATTGAACAATACCAACCACAATGAAATCAAACTTTACACCACCAGAGTGGTGATGTCCGATTCTCTGCAGAATGCGATGCGTGAATCCGGGGCAAAAATCACCGTGGAATCGGATAACTCCGGATTCTGGAATTTTATTTTCGCCAGCGTCCTGCCGATCCTTATCATCATCGGAGTGATCTATTTCATCTCCATGCGGCAGATGAAAATGAATGGTCATGGTGCAATGGATTTCGGAAAAAGCAAAGCAAGGATGATCCCCCCGGATGAATTGAATGTCCGCTTTTCCGATATCGCCGGAGCCGATGAAGCCAAAGAGGAAATTTCCGAAATCGTTGAATTTCTGCGTGATCCCCTCCGATTCCAGCTGGTTGGCGGCAGAATCCCCAAAGGATGTCTTCTGGTCGGCGATCCGGGAACCGGTAAAACTTTGATGGCAAAAGCCGTTGCCTGTGAGGCCGGAGTACCATTCTTCTCCATCAGCGGTTCAGACTTCGTGGAAATGTTCGTCGGTGTCGGTGCCAGCCGTGTCCGGGATATGTTTGAGCAGGCAAGAAAACATACTCCATGTCTCATATTCATCGATGAGATCGATGCCGTCGGCAGATCACGTTTCTCCGGATGGGGCGGCGGTCACGATGAAAGAGAACAGACCCTCAACGCCATGCTCGTTGAAATGGATGGATTGGAGAGCCGCAACGGAGTTATCGTCCTCGCCGCCACCAACCGCCCGGATGTCCTTGACCCGGCACTGCTCCGCCCCGGACGATTCGACCGGCAGGTGGTCATGGATCTGCCGGATATCAACGGCAGAAAGCAGATTCTCGACGTGCATGTCAAAAAAATCAAAGCTGATTCTTCCGTCAATCTGGATATCATCGCCCGGACAACTCCGGGATTCAGCGGTGCTGACCTTGCCAATTTGTGCAATGAAGCAGCCTTGCTCGCCGCCAGAAGAAACAAAGAAAATGTTTCCCAGAGCGATATGGAAGAAGCAAGAGATAAGGTCAGTTACGGTACCGAAAGACGCAGCCGCAAAATCAATGACCGTGAACGCAGACTTACTGCTTACCACGAGGCCGGTCATACGCTGGTTGCCTTGCACAATGATTATTGCGTGCCGGTTCATAAAGTTACCATCATCCCCCGTGGTCAATCTGCTCTCGGTGCAACATTCATGATGCCCAAAGAGGACACCTACACCAAGAGCAAACTTGAACTCAAAGCGATGATGGCGATGTCTCTCGGAGGCAGAGCTGCAGAAGATATCATTTTCGGTGATATCACCACCGGTGCGGCAGCAGATATCCAACACCTTACTGATATTGCCCGGAAAATGGTCTGTCAATTCGGCATGAGTAAGCTCGGCCCGGTAAAAATGGGAGACTTCACCAATCATCCGCACATGCGGATCGATGGTTTGCCGCCGGACGGGATCTCCAATGAGACCGAAAGAGAGATCGATCTCGAAGTAAGAGCATTGGTTGATGAAGCGTATGCAAATGCGAAAAATTGTCTCATTGAGCATCGGGATCAGCTGGAAAAAATTGCCAATGCCCTGCTGGAAAAAGAGACTATCTCCATTGATGAGATCAACACTCTGCTGGGATTGACACCTCCGGTCATGCAGGCAATCCTGCTTGACACACCGGCGGAAGCTCCCGTTGAGAACACTGAAGCGGAAAACAGTGCCGCCGAAAACAGCGATGAGCAGTGATATGATCCGCAGTGCCGCCGACGGCAGCGTACTTCTCAAGCTCCGGGTACACCCCGGAGCAAAACGCAGTGCAGTCAACGGAACATTCGGAGATTCGCTGAAAGTCGATTTGCAGGCCCCTCCGGTTGACGGCAAAGCCAATGCCGCATTGCTTAAATTCCTCGCTGACAAATTGGGACTGCCCAAAAGTGCAGTTTCTCTGAAAAGCGGGGAATCCAGCCGGGATAAAGTTGTAATAATTTCGGGAACAACTCCCGATAAGATAATTTCAAACCTTGATATAAAATTATGAAAGAGTTTCGCAAAGCCATCATTTTTCTGCCCGATGGTATGGCAGATGATCCGTTGCCGGAATTGAACGGCAAAACCCCCCTTGAATATGCCAATACTCCGGCGATGGACTCCATTGCCGCCCGGGGTGCCAGCGGTACATTCCGTACCCTGCCCGACGGTTTGCCCACCAGTTCCGATGTGGCAAATATGTCCGTCCTCGGATTCCAACCGGAATTGAACTACCCCGGCCGCGGTCCGATCGAAGCAGCCAGTCAGGGAATCGAACTTGCCGATGATGATGTGGCATGGCGGTGCAATCTGGTCTATGTTTCCAATGACGGGGTTCTGCGGGACTATTCAGCCGGACACCTTGATGATGCCGATTCGGCAATTCTGATGGCGGCATTGAAAAAAGAATTTGATTCCGATGAAGTAACATTTCACCACGGGGTGAGCTACCGGAATTTACTGGTCCTGCATGGAAAAAAATTCTCTGACAAAATCGACTACCAGAAGCCGGATTCATCCCAGGATATCCCGGTCGATCAACTGCGTCTGAAAGCTCTGGATGATTCTCCGGAGGCAGCTTATACAGTCAAATTTCTGGAAGATCTTTCCGATAAAGCCGCAAAATTCCTCGCCGCTCATCCGCTCAATGCCAACCGGCAGAGCCCGGCGAACTGGATTTGGCCGTGGAGTCCGGGATACCGTCCTAAAATGCAGCTTTTCACTGAACGTTACGCCGGACGTAAAGGGGCGGTGATCAGTGCGGTGGATGTTATCAAAGGTCTGGGCAAATGTACCGGGATGCAGGTCATCGATGTCCCCGGAGCAACCGGATTTCTGGATACCAATTACGCAGGCAAAGTAAGTGCCGCTCTCAAAGCCATTGAAGAAAATGATCTGGTTTATGTCCACCTTGAGGCGATCGATGAGTGTTCGCATCTGGGTGATCTGCAGCTCAAACTCCGGGCAATCGAAGAATTTGATGCCAAAATCGTTGCTCCGATCCTTGATGCATTGAAAGATAAAGAGTACAATTTCGCCGTCCTGCCGGATCACCCGGTGCCGATCAAACTGCGTAAGCATACCACCACTCCGGTACCGCTTATCATCTGCGGTCCGGCGGTTGTTCCGGATCAAATAATGTGTTTCAGCGAAACTCTCGCTCCGACCGGATCTTTGGGATTGCTCCAAAAGGAAGAACTTGTCCGCAAGCTTCTGGAGATTTAAAAATCATGCCAAAAGAGCCGCCGTCAGCACTTGCCAAAGCAATGAAATTCCTGGCGGCACGGCCGTTGAGCGAATTTGAATTGCTCACAAAACTGCGTCGTGCCGGATACCCGGATCATGAATGTGATAATGCAATTGCTGAATGTGTCAAACGGCATTACCTTGACGACTCCCAACTGACCGCAGATTGCGTTGATCTGCTCCATCAGCGTAATCTCGGAGCCAGACAAATCAAACAGAAACTGCTCCGCCGCGGATTGGATAAAGAGGAGATCACCGGATTACTCAATGACTCTCCGGATGATGAGATCGAAGCTGCCGAAAGGGCAATGGAAGGAAAATTGCGGCTGCTTACAAGGGAACCTGATCCCCGAAAGAAACGGGAAAAACTTTTCCGTTTCATGATCTCACGCGGATTTTCTCCAGATTTGATTTTCAAATTGATGGAAAAATATTCCGCAAACAACGACTGAAACATTTATAAAAAACAAATGGCTGTTGCAAAACCTCTTTTTGCAGGGGACTTACGCCATCCCCTGCACCCCTGCGTCCACTTTCTTTTTACGGAAAAAGAGAGGTAGTTGCAAAAATCATTCAGGGAAGATTAAAAGATCATCTGCGATGAGCTGTGAAAGGTAATTTGAGACAGCTACCCAAGGGGTAACTGTCGAAAACGCCCCTTTTGCAGATCGAAGCAGAGGAGTTTTAAGATCACTGAGGATTTGCAGCAAATACCTCAAACAAGTAAGCAAAGAAAAACGGGAAGTCGCGGCTCTCCGTTGTCGAGCCTTGATCGTTTTTTGCGGTCTGCTGTCTGTGGCGGTGGTTTGACTCATACATTCACAATCAGACTCTCTGCCGCCTTTTATGGCGACAGGAGAGATCTTGGATTGTGAATGCGAAGTGCCATCCGGGGGAAGTTTCCCCCGGACTCCCCCCTCGCACCGGGATAAATCCACGGTGCAGCTTTCCCGCAATCTGCAATACTTCTCAACTCCTCCGTTGTCGTCGGCAAAGTGTATTTCTCAAAGAAAACTTTTGAGCAAATAAAAAAAATGTACTAAATTACTCAAGCAGAAACTTTTTCTTCCTGAAAAAAACAAAAGGGGGCGTTGCTTACCTCTACAAGGTTTTGCAACAGCCCCTTTTGATTTATGTCAGCTTATTCTTCGGAAAAGCTGTCTTTGCCGACGCCGCAGGCAGGGCAATTCCAGGTTTCCGGGAGATCCTCAAAAGCGGTTCCCGGAGCGATTCCATTGTCCGGATCACCAACAGCCGGATCATAGACATAGCCACAGACTTCACACACATACTTTTTCATAATCTTTTCTCCTTTTTTTAACGGTAGAAATTAATCCAATCCCAGCTTTTTCCGCTGGATGGTATAATACAGACAGAGACAGTAATCGGTTGCCACCATAGAAAAATTCAACACATAAAGCCAAAACACAATATGCGAAAAACAGGCAAGTTTGAGACTGACCGCTTTACCGATGATCCCGGATACATAACCGATCAAAACCAAGGCCATAAACAAAAAACTTTTACCTTTCGGATTTTTAACTTTCAGCGTTTTGATAATCGCTGTCGGCCAACTGGCTCCGAAACAGATCAACATTATTGCTTCCCACATCCCGTTGAATCTCCTTTTTATTCTGTCAAAGTGACTGTTTCAATTTTTCTGCCAGAGTTTCTCCGGCTTCAAAAACTTTCATCAATTCTTCCTGCGTCGGCTTGTATTTAGACTGCACAAAAGGTATCGGCAAATCAAACTTCATCGCTTCCAATTCAGCAGTGATCTGCTTTGCTCCCTCCCCGCTCCAGCCGCAGGAACCAAAGGCGAATCCGATCTTATTCAAAGGTTTCAAACCTTTGATGTAAGTAAGCACATCTGCCATCGCCGGAAACACCTGATTATTCATCGTCGGAGCCCCGAATGCCGCCAATCCCGAATTGGCCACTGCAGTCATCACCGCACTGCGTTCACTTACGGCAAGATCAATAAGTTCCACTTCGATCCCGGCATGACGGACACCATCGGCAAATGCCCTTGCCAATGCCTCGGTTGCGTGCCACATCGTACAATAAACCACCACGGCTTTTGCCTGCGGTTTCTGCTCGGCATAACGCCGGTAGGCGGAAAACACTTTGTCAAAATCTTTGCGGAATAACGGTCCGTGATCCGGAGCAATTACCTGCAAAGGCAGATTCAATGCCGGTAATGAATCCAATACAGCAAGCACTTTGGTACTTTGGGCATTGATAATATTGGCATAATATTTGCTCATCTCATGCTCAATGATGCCCTGATCGTAATCATCCGCCCACAGCTTGCTGCCGGCAAGATGCTGTCCGAAAGCATCCTGGGAAAAAAGTACACCGTCACGGTCATAAAAACTTATCATACTGTCCGGCCAGTGGAGCATACGGGTTTCCACGAAACTCAAACTCCCCTGCCCCAAAGAGATAGACTGCGGCACGACTTGCGTATCAATACCGTAATAAGCCTTGAGTGTCTTGGCTCCCATTACCGATGAAAAAACTTTTTCCGGCTTGACCGCTTCAATCGTCGATGCCAAAGCTCCGGAGTGATCCGGTTCGGCATGGTTGGAAACAATATAATCGATTTTTTCCGGGTCAATAACCGTGGAAATACGTTCCATCATCTCATCAAAGAACCCCTCTTTGACCGTGTCGATCAGAGTAACTTTTTCGTCGATGATCAGAAACGCATTGTAGGTGGTACCCCTTTCAGTAAGATAACCGTGAAAATTGCGGACATGCCAATCAACGGCACCGACCCACCAGACATTTTCTGAAACTCTTTCAGCATTGTAAAAACTTTTCACATTTCCCCCTTGCATTATTTTAAGCCGTATCACGGCTTTTTCCATAATCCATGGATATTGCAACTCGCCCGGATGATCAATTTCGGCGAAAGCGGCACATAGAATGCCGCCTGCGGCAATTCTCCCGGCTTCAAATAATAACGGTTGACATAAGCCCCGTTGATCACTTCGATCCACTCGATGTAATGCTCTTCGGTCATCGGATGCTCAACGCTGCCGACTTTGACCAGAATACCATCTTCCCTTGCCTCTACCACAGGGACATGTTTCTCAACGGCGGCATCCTGTGAATTCTCCATCTGCAGCTGCATGGGAATTCCGCAGCAAACCGGTGGCACGACATCACTGCAAACAGTTATTTCCATTTGCAATCCGCATTTTGAGCAACGGTAAATCTCATTTCTTTTCATTCTCAAATCTCCTTTACCGCACACCCTTGTTTTAACAAATTGCCCCGTAATAGCACAGAAAAATCCATTTTCTCTGATACAGTGTATAATATACGTCTTTTTTATACTTTTTCAACTTGAAAACGATAAAATAAGGATATATATTCTGGTGTGTTAAAGAAGGAGCAGAATTTATGTCAGAAAAACAAATCCCGGCAGATATCGCCGCTATGCCTTTTGAAGAAGCCGTCGCTGAATTGGAGCAGCTCGTTGCCAAAATGGAAGCCGGAGGCTTGAATATCGACCAGCTGATGAATTTCTTTGAACGCGGCTGTTATCTCACCCGTCACTGCCGCAGTTATCTGGCAAATATGGAGAAAAAAATCTCCCTGCTCACCAGAGATGACGGCAAAGAGGGAGAATGGACCGATTTTGATGCCGACTCCGGGAAAAGAAACAGTATACCATTTTGAGCGGAATACTGTTTTTCATCTCTCTTTTGCAGATTGCGGCATCAACAGAACCTTAAGCATACTCAGGATGGACGGCATTCTGCCTCTGTATCCTGATTCATTTTATCAACTCCTGATAGCGTTTCATCAGGTCAGCGACGATTTCCGGTTCGGACATGCTGGGGGCGTAACCGTAGGCTTTCATCACAGCTTTGTCGTTGGCTTGATGTGCTTTTCGGAGTTCGGGCGGCATGGTCGCTTCATCGTAAAGGTCGGCTAAACTGCAATCGGGGTACAATCCCCGGGCATCCAGAATCGCCTGCGCGGTCTTTTCAATAGCGGCTTTTTGTGCCTCAGTCGGTTCACACCACGGAAAGTTGTTGTAAACCGCGGGAGAATAACTATATCGCATTTCCAAACGCCCGGCAACTATTCGCATCCACGCCATATGTACATTAGAGATTAATATACCAAACATACAAAGAGAGGCATCTGAGATCAGATATAATTTGTTACTCGCAATAGTATCAGGGTTCATATAACCAATAGGAATATATTTCCTGCGTTCAGATGAAACTTCTGGAACAACAAGATAAGTAGTTGAAGGTTGCCGAATTTGAGTAAACAACATCGGTGTTTCAGCATCTCTCTGCACCGATTTTGTTGGACTGTTTCTGCGAATTTCAGCCACTTTTTCAAGGCGTTCAATAACTGGTGGAATGTTACGATATAAATTGGGAGCAACTCCTTTTAGCCATAAACAGTAACGAATCCTGTTATTGATATAGTCATCTGCACCAATAAACTTTTTTACGAAAGTTGATGCTGCAGAAAATTCCGCAATTAAACCTTCTGCCTCTTGTTTGTTTAGCAACAAATTACCGCCATCAGTTGGTTGGCTGCCTTTGCTCATTTTCGGAAGACCATCTATCAAAACAGAACCTCTGTTTTGAATAAAAACATTGGGAGCATTGAATAGATAACCGTTAATATTATTCGCTCTAATTGATTGGTTGTCATTTACAAAAATAGTTTTTATTGTTGTAACATTACTGTCACTAAATCCGATAATTACGCAGTGAACATGAGCTTTTTGCGTTGCTTCGCTATCCCAACGAAATGTGTGCCATGCAAAATCAATTTTCATGTTGAGATTTTTAAAGAACGGCTTCCACATCGTAGCAACAGATTCGCCCTGAACAAGAGAATTTGTTGCTACAAACGCACTGCGGATAGTTGTTTTAGTAATCATATCTGCTGATTTTTTAAACCAACTTGCTACATAATCAAGTTTGCCATAGTTTCCAAAATCCGCAAACACTTCGTCCATATCGGACACTTGCCCTTTGCTTCTCCACTGATGTCCCACAAACGGGGGATTGCCCATTATGTAGTGGAGTTTTTCTTTGGGGATGACGGTGTTCCAGTCGATCCGCAAAGCATTGGCTTCTATAATGTTTGCGTAAGATTTCAGCGGCAGAAAGTCCAGCTCCATGTGGACGATGTCTTCGGTCTGCTTCATCATCTGGCTTTCAGCGATCCATAACGCGGTTTTGGCAACCGTTACAGCAAAGTCATTGATTTCAATACCGTAAAATTGCCTGATACTGACTTTGATCACATCATCAAAACCTAAAGCAGTCTGTCCGGCATTGACGGTTTCGATACACTTGTTTTCCAGTTTCCGCAAAGAAAGATATGTTTCGGTAAGAAAATTGCCAGAACCGCAAGCAGGGTCAAGAAAATTCAAACCGGCAATCTTGTTCTGAAAGGCAAAAAGTTTTTTATTGCGGTTCGCAACTGCCTTGACGCTCAAAATCTCTTCCAATTCCGCTTTCAACTCATCCAGAAATAATGGATCAATAACTTTGTGGATATTTTCAATACTGGTGTAGTGCATACCTCCGGAACGGCGGGTTTCGGGGTTCAGGGTGCTTTCAAAGACTGCACCGAAGATAGTCGGAGATATCTCACTCCAGTTAAAGTCATCGCTTGCTTTTGCCAAAAGCAGCTCTTTAACCGTATCATCAAACTGCGGGATCTCAATTTCCGTTTCAGCAAAAAGTCCGCCGTTTACATAGGGAAATGCCGCCAGATCATCGTCCAGATACAACGATTTGCGTTTATCCTCCGGAGTATCCAATACTTTAAACAAATCCACCAATGCCCGCCGGATGTCACGAGCTTCAAACCGGGCAAGATAGTCGTGGAATTGGTCTTTGATAAAAATTCCGGCATCTTCCGCGTACAGACAGAATACCAGCCGCACGCAGAGCATATTCAAAGATTTGAGTGTACTTTCTGCCGTTGGATCGTGATAGTGCTTGAGAATGGCATCGTAAATCTGCCCTACGATTTCGCCCGCTTTTATGGAAAGATCCATTTCCCGTTTGAGGTGTGCCTTGTTGATATCTGTCAGAAAGGAAAGACGGTGATACTCTTTCGGCAAATCCGCAAGTTGAATCACTTCCGGGGCATTGTTAGGATATTCCATATCGTGAACATGGAAGGTCTGAAAATTGCAAACCACAATGTACCGGGGCTTCTTGGAAAGTTCCAGCTCATCAGAGTAACGTTTCGCCTGCCGATAAGGGGTAAGCATAGAACCATCTGACTGTTTGGCAGGCTTGTTGAGGTCAATATCTTTACTTTTCTGCTCGATCATCACCCGTGTTTCGGGAATGTAGGCATCAATAAAAGAGGTATGACCAAGCAAAACCTGTGTTTCAAAAGAAATAAAGGATTCCGGTTCAGCAATACCCAAAACCGCCCGGAGCAAATTGATCCAAAAAGCGTGAGTTTCGCCTTTTTCATATCCCCTGCCAGCCCATTCGGCAGCAAACTTTTTAGCGGCATTCCGCTGTTGTACATCTGTAAGCATAGCTTTCTGCCCCCTTGCTGTTTTCAAGAGCTGCCGGATTCAATTCAATTCAATTCGTTCTGCTGGGCAACCAGTTGGTCTGCACCGTACATGCGGCGGAGTTTAGGTTTCTCAATTTTTCCCGTGGGATTGCGGGGCACTTCCGCAAAAATAACTTTCCTCGGACGCTGATAACGGGGCAAAGCAAGACAAAATTCATTGAATTGCTCCTCATTAAGCTGATGATCCGGTTTCAATTCCACGATCGCAGCAGCAATTTCACCCAACCGGGGATCGGGAAGACCGATAACGGCAACATCCTTGACCGCATCATGCTTGCGGATGAAATCTTCGATCTGCACCGGATAAAGGTTCTCTCCACCGGATATGATCACATCCTTTTTGCGGTCGACCAGATAGATAAAGCCATCTTCCGATTCTCTTGCCATGTCTCCGGTAAAAAGCCAGCCGTCGGCAGAAAGCACTTCCGCTGTCGCCTTTTCATCCTTGTAATAGCAACGCATCACACCGTCTCCACGGACAGCAAGTTCACCGACATCACCTTTGGCCACATCCTGACGTCTCTCATCAACGATCCGGGTTTCCCAGCGGTAACCGGCAACACCAATGGCTCCGACATGGTCGATATTTTCCATCCCTAAATGCACCGCTCCGGGCCCGATGGATTCACTCAAGCCGTAATTGGTATCATACTGGTGATCGGGGAAGTGTTCTTTCCAGCGTTTGATCAAACTCGGCGGCACCGGCTGGGCTCCGATGTGCATCAAACGCCACTGAGCAAGATCATATTTACTCAAATCAATTTCCCCCCGGTCGATCGCATCAAGAATATCCTGTGCCCACGGAACCAGAAGCCAGACTATCGTACACTTTTCCTGCGAAACAGCATTGATGATCCATTCCGGTTTGACCCCCTTGAGCAGAACCGCTTTGCCGCCGACCAGAAAACTGCCGAACCAGTGCATTTTCGCCCCGGTGTGATATAAAGGAGGAATACAGAGAAAAACATCCTCTTTCTTTTGCTGATGGTGCTTTTGCTCCACTTCGCAGGCGTGCATCAGACTGCGGTGACGGTGGACGATCGCTTTGGGAAATCCGGTCGTGCCGCTGGAAAAATAGATCGCCGCATCATCCTCATCATCAAGAGGAATTTCCGGATTTTTCGCCGAACAGTAGGAGAGCAGACTGCTGTAAGACTCCGCAAAAGTCGGACAATCTTCACCGACATAAATAAAAGACTTTATCCTCGGCAGACGGTCACAGATATCCTCAACCCTGCCCACGAATGAAGGTCCGAAAATCAGATAATCCGCATCAGACAATTCAAGACAGTAACGGATCTCCTCTGCCGTGTAACGGAAATTCAACGGCACCGCCATCGCTCCGCTTTTGAGAATACCGAAGTAGATCGGCAGCCATTCCAGACAATTCATCAGCAGGATCGCCACTTTGTCCCCCTTGCGGATGTGCCGGGTCAAAAGGAAGTTGGCAAGACGGTTTGCCTTGCGGTCAAATTCGCCCCAGGTAAGCTCAGAACGGAATGAATCTGTCCGGCTGGGTTCGATCAGTGAAAAGTCTTTCCAGGTGGTGTGGCGTTTTTCCAGTTCCTGCGGATTGATCTCGATCAGAGCGGTTTCATCGCCGTACCGGAGAGCATTTTGAGTAAGGATATCTGTTATCGGCATTTTCAATTGTCCTTGGATTTATGATTCGTTTACAATAATACAAGCGTTAATATACCATCTTTCGCCGCTTTATGCAAGCGGTTTTTTGTATTTTGCCCTTGTATTTAACTGATTATGATGCTATATTATTGAAATGTGTTCAGTACAGACAATCAACCCCTCAACAGGAGAAAGTATTATGTTCAGTGCTTCCGATCTTAAAAAAGGTCTCAAAATCGAAATCGACGGATCCCCGTGGGTCATCACCGAGTTTGACTTCTGCAAACCCGGAAAAGGTACCGCTCTCTACCGCTGCCGCCTGAAAAACATGATCACCGGTGCCGGTATGGAAAAAACTTACCGCCCCACCGATAAAATCGATGAGCCCGATATCGAAGAACGCGAGCTTTACTACTCTTACAACGACGGTCACAATTACGTTTTCAGTGACCCCGTCACCTACGAAGAAATGGCTCTCGCTCCGGAAGTCCTCGGCGATAAAGCATTCTTCCTCATTGAAGAAAGCCTCTGCAACTTCATCCTTTTCAACGGTGAACCCATCGACATCACCCTGCCGACTTTCATCGAAAAAGAGATCGTTGAGACCGAACCCGGCGTCCGCGGCGATACCGCTACCAACGTTACCAAACCGGCAAAAATCGACAACGGTTACGAAATTCAGGTCCCGCTTTTCATCAATGAGGGCGACATCGTGAAAATCGATACCCGTACCGGTACCTACGCCGAGCGTGTCAGCAAGAAGAACTGACATTCCGTAAAATCAGTAAAAGGCTCCGGCAACCCCGGAGCTTTTTTGCATTGAGAGAAATATCATGTTGAATTACTGGTGGCTGCCGACTCTGCTTTCAGCAATCGGATTGGGGCTTTACGACGTCTGCAAAAAACATTCGGTCAAAGATAATTCGGTCATGCCGGTACTCTTTCTGGCAACTCTGTCCGGAACTGCATTTCTGGTGATTTTGTCGGCAATCACCGGAGAATTATTCCCGGCTTTAGCCTGTTCCCTGCGGGATTTCCTGCTGGTGCTTCTCAAATCACTGCTGGTCAGTTCCAGCTGGATATGTGTCTATTACGCCATGAGGGAACTGCCCATTTCCATTGCTTCACCGATACGTTCAACTTCCCCCTTATGGACAATGATCGGCGGGATCCTGATTTTCCGGGAAATACCGACCGTCTGTCAGGGAATAGGCATGGCGACCATCCTTTTCGGTTATCTGCTCTTTTCCAAACTCGGAAACAAAGAGGGGTTCCCGTGGAAAAGCAAAGGTATGCAGCTTATCATCGCCGGAACTCTCCTCGGTGCAGTATCCGCACTTTATGACAAATTTCTGCTCAACACACTGCACCTCAACCGGCAGATGCTCCAGCTTTACTTTTCGCTGGATCTGGTCATTATGCTCGGTGCTGCATGGGGGATCCGGTGCTGTTTCGGCAAAAGTCACCCATTCGTCTGGAAGTGGAGCATCCCGGCGACCGGTATTTTGTTGATAATCGCTGATTACTGTTACTTTTACGCATTGAGTCTGACCGATGCCCCCATCTCCATGATTTCATTGGTCCGCCGATGCAGCTGCGTAGTCAGCTTCTTCATCGGAGCAATGATCTTCAAGGACAAAAATCTGAAAGAGAAAACCTGGGCTTTGATCCTGCTGCTTGCCGGTGCGGCGATGCTCGCATTGCTTTAATTGATATCAAATATTTGCCGCACAGCTGTAATTTATTCAATTGCGGACTTGATAAAACAGCAAAGTAAATGTATATTTACCTGACAGTCAGTTTTTTTACTTGAAAAGTGTAATTTATCATGGCACAGAAAATAGAATATTCAGCAAACTTCAAACGCAACTATGTCGCATTTTTTGCGTTTTTCCTTTTTGCAGTAATGATCTTCTCTGAATTTTTTCTGGCAGTGAGCATCCCGGTTTTCGTCCAACGGGAAAATGCTTACGCAGAGGAGATCCGCAAAAGAGAACTCCTGATGACCTTTGACCACGCCAGACAAACCTGCCGGGAAATCAAAGAAAGCAGTGAAATCATCGCCCTCGAAAAAAAACTGCTTTCCGATACGCTCGATCATCTGGCAATATATTTGAGAAAAGAATCCGGTAAATTGACCGTCGAAGATGTCAACAACCTTTACCCGCACGTCAAAAAACTTGACCGGGTCGCACTCCGTTTGAAAGCCGGAAAAACATTTTCCAAAGAGAGCAAACTAAATTCCGGAAGATATATCAACCGCCTGCTCAACAAGCGGAAAATCCAAACCGATATCCCGGACAACAATCAGACAGAAACTGATAAGTAACTATTTTTCAGGAGATTTTATTATGACAAATGTTAAAGTCGGAAATTTTTCCATAGGTAAAGGAGAGAAGTTGACCCTGCTCGGCGGCCCCTGCACCGCCGAAAGTGAAGCCCTCTGTCTGGAAGTCGCCGAATATTTGAGCAAACTCTGTGCCGAATTGGATATCCAGTATATTTTCAAAGCATCCTTTGATAAAGCAAACCGTTCAAGCGGCAATTCACGCCGCGGTCCGGGTATCACCAAAGGTTTGGAATACCTCGCCGCCGTGAAAGCAAAATTCAATGTCCCCGTTGTCACCGATATCCACGAAAGCCATGAAGCCGCCATCGTCGCCGAAGTCGCCGACCTGCTCCAGATCCCGGCTTTCCTCTGCCGCCAGACCGATCTGCTGGTCGCCGCCGGAAAAACCATGAAACCTGTCAATATCAAAAAAGGTCAATTCATGGCCCCGGAGGATATGCGTGGTGCAGTAGAAAAATTCCGCAGTACCGGCAATGATCAGGTCATGCTTACCGAAAGAGGCAGCAGTTTCGGCTATCACAATCTGGTTGTAGATATGCGTTCACTGCAGATCATGCGTAATATCGGCGTGCCGGTGGTTTTTGATGCCACTCACTCCGTACAGCTCCCCGGCGGTCTCGGCAACGCTTCCGGCGGACAGCGGGAATTTGTTGCTCCGCTGGCAAGAGCCGCCGCCGCCATCGGTATCGATGCCCTCTTTACCGAAGTTCACCCCAGACCGCAGGAAGCATGGTCGGATGGGCCAAATTCACTTGATTTTGACCAGATCAGGGAAACGTTGATCCAGGTTAAAGCACTCCATGATCTCATCGGCTGATTTCCGGAAAATAACCACGCTGATATTCGACGTGGACGGCACGCTCACCGACGGCAGAGCTGCATATCTCAATGACGGTCAGGTGATCAAATTTTTTGATCACCACGACATGCACTGGATAAAACTTGCCTTGCGTGCCGGATTGAAAGTAGGAATCCTCTCCGGAGGAGATGATCCGGCATCCCGGAATTTCGCAGAGATGATGAAGTTGTCATTTGCTGTTTTCGGAGCAAAAAATAAACTTGCTTCATTCGATGACCTGCTGCAAAAGTTTGATATTACCGCTGCGGAGTGTCTTTTTCTGGGAGACGATGTCACCGATATGCCGGTAATCCGCAGAGCCGGTATCGGAGCGGCAGTAGCCGATGCTGTTCCGGAAGTGGATGAAGTTGCTGATTTCCGTACAAATTCAGCCGGAGGCCGCGGTGCCGCAAGGGAAGTGATCAGACGGATTTTGAAAGAAAAAGAGTTATTAGATAACATAATGGAGCGTTACCGGCAATGAAAAAGATATTTTTCCGGCTCACAGCAATATTGCTTTTCCTGTCCGCATCGGTTTTTGCCGACGGAATAGAGGATATGCAGGGATTGAATCTGCAGAATATCAAAATTCCCTTTTACAAAGATGAAAAACTGCAGATGCTCATCTTTGCCGATTCCGGCAGAAGAAAAGAAAGGTTGATGGTCAGCGATGATACCTTTCTGGATATCCTGCTGGAAAGTGCCGATGTGGACAAAATCCCGGATGGATGGCGGACAAAACTTTATCCATTGGGAGCAGATTTGACTGATATTCTCAAATTCTGGGGCAAGCGTTACCGTATCAGTGACGCCGTGATTTTCACCAGCCAGTGTGCAATCGATCAGAAAGATGAAATGGTTTCCGGAGACCGGCCGATTTTTCTGCGTACTCCGATGTTTGACCTTGACGGAACCGGATTCAAAGTTGATTTCCGGCGGCAGATCATAGAGATAAAAAGCGATGTCAATATAATTCTCCGCTCATCTGATATGGATCCCCGGAGGATTTTGACCGGGACCCCGATCCCCCGGGAAAAAAGAATCGTGACTGCAACTTCCAATGAGTTGCGTCTTGACCGGAAGAGCAATAAAATCATTCTTATCGGTAACGTAAAGGTCGTTGACGGACGCAACACTTTGACCTGCGACCGCCTGACCGTATTTACCGATCCGGAGGAAAAAAATAAGACATCTTTGAATTCCAATGACGAAAAAGCGGTGCTTAATGGCGTTTCCCGGGTTTTGGCTGACGGAAATGTCATTCTCACGCAGTACCCCGAAGACCCGGCAAAAATCGCCACTGAAATGCAGGCTTCTCAATCTGACCACCTCGAATATGATGCCAAAAGAGGGATCATCATCCTCACCGGAGACAACAATGATCCCACCCTCACCCGCGGCAGCGATACGGAATTGCGGGGTAAACGCATTGAATTGCTGCGGCATGAAGACCGCATGTTCGTAATGAAAGACTGCAGGATCACTTCTCTTGTCCGGGATTCAAGGGGAATACTGCTTTATGCCCGCAGAATCAATTCAGACCGTGCCAACTTTGACGGGAAAAATAATATCGCCAACTTCCACGGCAATGTGGTCGCCGTCGATCAGACCTCCACACTGACCACCGACAGTTTAAGAGTGCATCTGGTGCAGGATGAAAAAACTTCCAGCCACAAACTGAATCTTATTTTCGCCAACGGAAATGTAAAAATCGTCAGCAGATCGGAAAAAGATGTACCCGGAAATCCCGGAAAAAAAGTCGTTTCACACAGTACAATAGCTTCACGGCAGGCAGAGCTGAATTTCCGGAACAACAAAATCGTATTTTATAAAGATGTGAAAGTCAGAGATGAATCTGCCGCACTGGATTGCGACCGGCTTGATCTTTTTATGACCGACCGGCCGGATGATAAAGCAACTGAAATATCCGGTGCCCCCATGGCAGCCGGTATGGAAGGACGGAACAAAAGCATCAACCGCATGGTTGCCAAAGATAATGTAACCATGATCTCCGGCAGCGATGAGTTAAAAACCGATATGCTGACCTTCTTTTTCCGGGATTTGCCGCCGGGTGAAAAACCATCCCCCGGCATGATCCAATCCGGTGGCGTGCAGCTGGTAAAAATCAAATGTGACGGCTCGGTGCAGGCAAGTTCACAAACAGAGCAGGATGGCGTGAAAATCACCAGAGTCCTGAAATCAACCAATGCAATGAGTGATCTTATCAAAGACTATTCCGAGTTTCACGGGGACGTGACAGTAATTGACGGCAATACAGAGATCCATTGCCGGGATATGTATATTTTTACCGGAGCATCCCCCATCAATGAGGTCATTGAAGAAAATACTCCGCAGACAGAAGAAAAAGATGAATTTGATGATGAAGATCTTGATGCCGATCCATTTGCCTTGGATATGGGAGAAAATTCCGTTCCCAGCCGGATCGCAATTTCCGACAACCGGGATCTGAAAAGAATCGTCTGTCAGAAGCAGGTGGTTTTACTGCGGCGGGACAAAAAGGGCAGAATACAGCGTGCCGGAGGTGACCGGGCTGTTTATACAGTCAATACCAGAGAGGTTGTCCTGACAGCAGAACGCCCCAACCGTCCGTGGCTGAGAAGTGAAGGCAGAAAGCAATTCTGCGATATCATCCGCAGTGATCTTGCCACAGAAGATCTGCGTGGTATCGGTAACGTCGTAGTAATGCCGGATAATCAAAAATAAAAAGATGAATTCTATGGGATATCTGCGGGATTTTTCCAAAAAAAAGATAATTTTGTGGAAATTTCAAGAAAGTTGATGTATATTAATCGGATTACAAAAAATGCATTTTTCAACCATCCAAAGGAGGATCAGAAATCATGAAAATTTTGGTAGTCAATGCCGGCAGCAGCTCTATGAAATTCACGCTGTTCGAAATGGACAATGAGCAGGTTCTCGCCAAAGGCGTCTTTGAACGTCTCGGCAGTGCCAACCCCAATCTGGTTTACAAACGCCCCGACGGCTTCCAGCTCTCGCAGGAGATCCCCGTCGCCGACCACGTCGGTGCATTCACCGAAATCTGTAAAAAACTGGTCGATCCCGAATGCGGCGTCATCAAATCCCTTTCCGAAATCGGTGCCGTCGGTCACCGCGTCCTCCACGGCGGCGAAAAAATTACCCTCCCCATGCAGGTCGATGAAAATGTCAAAGATATCATCCGTGAGTGCTTCCCCCTCGGACCGCTCCACAACCCCGCCAACCTCGCCGGTATCGAAGCTTGCGAAAAAGCTATCCCCGGTGTCCCCAATGTGGCGGTTTTCGATACCCAGTTCCACCAGACCATGCCCCCCGAAGCATACCTCTACGCCATTCCCTATGAATATTATAAGGAATACGGCATCCGTAAATACGGCTTCCACGGCACCAGCCACCACTATGTGACCCTCGCCACCGCCGAATTCCTCGGCAAAAAGGTCGAAGATACCAATATCATCACCTGCCACCTCGGCAACGGATGCAGCATGGCAGCCGTCAAAAACGGTAAGGTCGTCGATACCACCATGGGTCTCACCCCGCTCGAAGGTCTCATGATGGGAACCCGTTCCGGTGATATGGACCCCGCCGCCGTGATCCGCATGATCGAATTGGGTGCGTCCCCCCGTGACGTTGACAATATCCTCAACAAAAAATCCGGTCTTTTCGGCGTCGGCGGTATCGGTACCGGCGATATGCGGGATATGGAAGCCGCCGCCCAGGCCGGTAATGAACGTGCCGCTCTGGCTATCAAAATGTTCGTCCGCCGCATCGTCAAATACATCGGCAGCTACTTCCTCATGGTCGGCAATACCGATGCGATCGTTTTCACCGGCGGTATCGGTGAATTCTCCACCTACACCCGTCAGCGGATCATCGAACAGCTCGGCCCCATCGGTGTCAAACTTGATGCCGCCGCCAATGAAGCATGCTTCGGCAAAGCCGGCGTGATCTCCACTGCCGACAGTGCCCTCAAAGCGATCGTCATGCCCACCGATGAGGAAAAAATGATCGCTCTGACCACCAAGAAAATCGTTTTCGACAAGTAATATAAAGGAAAAGTATCATGTCTGCTATTGACAGATTCGCAGAGCGTGCCCGCAGCGTCGCACGCACCATCGTCCTCCCGGAAGGTCAGGATCCCCGTGTCATCATCGCCGCCAACAAAGCTGTCGATGAAAAAGTCGTCGCCAAAATCATCGTCCTCGGTACTGAAGCGGAAATTTCCGCCGCCTGTGCCCAGGCCGGTGTCACTGAAAGAAAATTTGAGACCATCGACTATCTCGCCAGCGATCTGCTTGCCAAATTCGCTGACCAGATGTACGAAATGCGTAAAGCCAAAGGCGTCACCCCGGAAAAGGCTCTCGCCATGGTTTCCAGCCGCATCTACTTCGCCGCGATGATGTGCAAAAACAAACTTGCCGACGGTCTGGTTGCCGGAAGTATCGCTTCTACGGCAGATATGCTCCGTGCCGCATTCCACTGCATCGGTACTGCCCCCGGCATCAAAAGTGCCAGCAGCTGTTTCGTCATGGATCTTGCCACTCCCAGCCCTGCCGGTGATGATGTGCTGATGTTCGCTGACTGCGGTGTCAACCCCAATCCCGATGCCGACATGCTCGTGGATATCGCCATGGCGACCAGCACGACCTACCGTGCGTTGATCGGCAAACAGCCGAAAGTTGCTTTTCTCTCCTTCTCCACCAAAGGCAGTGCCCAGAATGAGATTCTGGAGAAGATCACCGAAGCTTCCAGGAAATTCGCCGACAAAGTCGCCGCTGAAAAGCTGGACATCCTCTGCGACGGCGAAATTCAGGCTGATGCCGCCATCGTCCCTGCCGTTGCCAAATCCAAAGCTCCGGACAGCCCGTTGGGCGGTGCCGCCAATATTCTGATTTTCCCGGATCTCAATGCCGGAAATATCGCTTACAAACTCGTTCAGCGTCTTGCCCATGCCCAGGCCTACGGTCCGGTGCTTCAGGGACTTGCCATTCCGCTCAACGACCTCTCCCGCGGATGCTCCGCCGAAGATATCTACGGCGAAATCGTTATCACGGTCTGTCAGACCCTCTGATAAAGCTCTTTCCGCAAGAAAAAAAAAGAGGCTGCCACAAAACATTAGGTTTTGCAACAGCCCCTTATTTTTTTGACTGATTTTTTCATAAAATTGAGAATATTCATGTTTTTTCAACTTGTAACTTGCATATTTCGGTGATATATTAATGGTACTGCGGCAGTGTGGAATATTGTCTTCATTTTTTCCGCAGGGCTAATTGACAACCGTTATATTTCAGCAAATCGCTCACAAACCGACCAAGTTTAAAAAAGAATTTGCTGCATACATAGGTGAAATGTATCCGGTGAGATTGTGTCTACACGTCTTGCCGGACGCTTCTTTGCATGTATGCAGATGGTTCTTGGTCGGACCTGTGAGCGAGTGTTTGGGAGCGTTCGGTTTTTATTTGAACGTTACCAAGCAAGCTGGATTTCGCAGCAGAAAGTTGTGGAATCGGCAGGCTCGCTAAATTTTTATGGGGATTCCGATAATGAGAACGACAACTGCAACAACAGCATTTAAGATGCCGCATTATGGTATCAGTTTCCCGCTGCCCGCATCTTCGGTATCCGCTACAGTTTTTCGGAATACTGAAAAACTGTCTTGCGCGAACGAAGTGAGCGCAAGCAAGCAAGCAAGCAAGCAAGCAAGCAAGCAAGCCTTTATTTTTAAATAAAGGCTTGCTTCTACCCGACCGAAATCTTTCCGGTCGCAAATTCCACTCTTTTTCTGATTTTCAAGGCATAGACTCTTTGTGCCTTGAAAAACTGTATCAATCCAATTTTACAGCCGCGAAGTCCAGTTATGGATTATCGCGGCTGTTTTGTATTTAAAACTTTTAGCGAGGATAAAATTATGAGTGTTTTGTACGGACTGGTTCTAAAAAGCCTGAAAATCTTCCAGGAGGCAAAGGAAATAGGTTTTGATTATTTGGTTAATCCTGAAACGAAAGAGCTGCACAGAGTGGATGGAAGTTTTTTAGGCTCACACAATTTGGCATTGGCATATCTTGAAAATTTCATTGGAATAACTAATCTCACTACTGTCCGGTAAAAATTACCGGACAGTAGTGAGCCAAAACGGTACATCTTTTTTTGTGCCGGTACAAAGAGGCTTTTTTCTCAAGGTGAGAAAATTGAAAAATCCATAAAACAAAAAAAGGAGAAGTATTATGGAAAACTCGGGTGTGACGGTAATGGTCAATGTCGAAAAGGAAAAATCAAATGCAGCGTGGATTTGCGGATTGATAGGCTTTATCACCAGCATCCCGAATATTCTGTGTACCTTTTTATGTGCAGGCGTAAGAGTGGCAGCTGCTGGCTTATCAGCGGGGCTTTCTGCAGATGGCAGCAATTTTGATGAAACGGCTGCAGATGCTGCTGCTGCAGATGCCGCCAGCGGAGCTGCCGGATTTTTTTGGGTCATCGTATTGGTGAGCATTGTATGCTTTGCTCTCTCTTTTTTAGGAAAGAGCAAAAATTCTCTTATTACCGGAGTGATTGTATTGCTTGGAGGTATTTTTATTCTGATAAACGGTTTTATCGGTTTTGGCAGTATGCTTTGGGGGACTGCGACCGGCGGTCTTTATATTGCCAGCGGTATTGTTGCTATTTTGAATAAAAAACGCGGCAACTGATGTCTTAAAGCAGGAGCATTATTTATGTTTCAGTTTTTGGAATTCTGGGGACATAAAATATCAATGTTTTCGGTTTTTATCGGCTTGGGAATATTGGCTTCTGCATTTTTTATTTTTAATCAATTAAAGCAGATGCATGTATCTGCTGGACGGGAAAATCAAGTGATGCCGGCAATCCCCCTGACTTTTGTTTTTGGGGTTGCCGGCGGATATGTCGCAGATGTTTTGTTTCGTGGTGGTATTGACGCATTGTTTTCCAACCCCTGGAAATATGGCTTGACATTTTATGGATGGCTGATCGGAGGAATGTTTTTTCTTTGGTTTTATTCCAAACTGTGCAGTTTACAGTATGATTACTTGCTGAATTTGTTTTTACCATCATTTGCACTTGCCCAGGCATTGGGGAGAATCGGTTGTTTTTTAGGAGGATGTTGTTACGGACGGCCGACAAAAATATGGGGGGTTAGTTATCCATCCGGTTCTGTTCCTTATATTCATCATGGAGCAACGCCACTTGTGCCAGTACAACTTTATGAAAGTGCATATTTGTTTCTTGTATTCATAATATTATCCGGCTTGATCCGTTTAAAACATCGTGGCGCGTGGTATTTGATTCTTGTGCCGGCTGGCAGATTTTTGTTGGAATTTCTGAGAGATGATGAACGCGGTTTTTTTTTATCCAATCTTTTATCTCCGTCTCAATGGATAAGTCTGATATTGGGAATTGCAGGTATTGGGTGGCTGCGTAAAATAAAATCAAAGGAGAGAGAATTATGTCTGAAGAAAACAATGTGAATATGGTACAATGTCCTTTTTGTGCCGAAAAGATCAATGTTTTTGCTAAAAAATGCCGTTATTGTGGCGAATTGCTTGATCCGGCTCTGCGTATGATGACCGAGATGAAAGATGAATCAAAAACGACAGTCAACATTGTTTCCGGTCCAGCGGTAAAAATAGTTCCTTTGGGAAATAATGTTTCCTCTACAGCAGTAGAAGTATCGCCAAAACAGCGGATAACATATATTTTGCTTGGTATTTTTCTGGGTGGTCTTGGAATTCATAATTTTTATGCCGGGTATAGCGGTCGCGGTGTGGCGCAGTTGCTGATTTCTTTGCTTATCGGCTGGTTAGTTCTGCCATTGATTGCAGTTTGGATCTGGGTGATAATAGAAGTTTGTACCGTGAATAAGGATGCAGAAGGTAACTTGTTTCAAAATTGACAGCAAATTCAAAAGCAGGGTGGCGTTGGAAGCGTTGCGGGGAGATTTGACCGTCGCCGAGATTGCCGGTAAGTATCAAATTCATCCCAACTTGGTTCAGCAATGGGAAAAAAAGCTGCAGGAAAGTGCTTCCGATGTCTTTATGACCAAAGCTGAACGGAAAACTGAAAATAAGCCTTATACCGAAGATGATCTGATGAAAAAGATCGGTCGGCTTGAGGTGGAGAATGATTTTTTACGAAGTGTGTCCTTGGCTCTGGGCTTGAATCCCGAAAAACGCAAGTAGATGAAAAACATCCGCGTTTGAGCGTAAATCGTCAGTTGCAATTGCTGAAAGTTCCCCGATCGAGTTATTACTACAAAAGTCAAAAGAATATCAGCAAAGTTGCATCAGACGAAAGAGTCAAGGACGAAATCATGGACATTTTTTACGATACCCCATTTTACGGAGTTCCCCGTTTGACTGCCGAATTGAAACGACGAGGCTTCAACATCAACCACAAACGTTCGCCGTTTGCAGAAAGCGTTGGGATTGCGGACGATATATCCCCGTCCGCATTTCAATACTTCTGAACCGCATCCGGAACACAAAAAGTTTCCTTACCTCTTGAAGGGCTTGGAAATAGATCACCCCAATCAAGTATGGAGTACAGATATTACTTATACTGCAGTTGATGGGCACCGGGCATTTGTCATCGGTATCGTAGACTGGTTCAGCCGCAAATTGATGGCATATAATGTGGTCAATACAATGGATGCGTTTCACTGTGTGGAAACGCTGAGAATGGCGATAGAACGCTTTGGAAAGCCGGAAATATTTAATTCCGACCAGGGCAGCCAATTCACTAGTGATGACTTCATTAATGAATTGCAGAATAATGGAATTCAAATCAGTATGGACGGGCGCGGACGCTGCCGCGACAATGCGAAGATGGAGCGTTTCTGGTGGGCGTTGAAATATGAAGACATCAAAATCAAAGATTATGTCAGTTTGCCGCAACTGCGGTTCGGAGTTCAGCACTATGTGAATTTTTACAACACACAAAGAATTCATTCCGCATTGCAATACAAAACTCCGGACGAAGTTTATTTCGGTACTTGCAATTCAGCAAACGCAGGTAAATGGTACTTGCATTTCCAACGAGTGTGTGATAAACTATTAGTAGTATCTTTTGTCATTTTTACACCTTTGTTATTACATTAAGTTCGACTGGCAGGTCTGAACATAGTGTAGTAGCAAAGGTGAACTTTTATAAACTATTTCTGAAGATTTTTCGGTACTGGGGCTGTTGCAAAACCTAATGTTTCGCAGCAGCCTCTTTTTTTTGCAGCTTTTTTATAATTTTCTCCATCTTGGGAGTTTTGGGGAGTTCTGCTTCAAGCCCGTCAGGAGCAATCCAATAGTCAAT
>SUWD01000053.1 GCA_015061685.1 Lentisphaerota bacterium
CGGCAAACGGTCAGCGCAGAACTACCATTCGCCGAGGAGCAAATGTCGCGGGAAATGGCAGACTCATTTCCTTCCGCAATCCGGATGAAGTTGGTTATCAGATAGATCTTTTTGAAGAGTATCTGCCACAGGTCATCTTTACCGAGGCTGTCAACATTATCTCCCACAGTGATATCAAGCAGCTCGGCTGTCAGCTGTAAGATGAAGGTGCGACTGGCAGGCTTTGACACCTGCCGCCGCAAAAAATAATATCACAACTGAACTTCCGGCAGAACCGCAGAGCGGCGATCAAGACTGACGGAAACTCAAGCCGTGTTGGGGTGCGGCATAACCGCACTTCCTTAATATACAACTGAATCTTAAAAAATCAAAGGAACTTTTATGCGTAAAACTTCTGAATGGGTCAGCCTCGGTCATCCCGATAAAGTCGCTGACTATATTTCCTGTTATTTGCTGGATAGATATCTGGACCGCGATCCCTACACACGCTTTGCAGTGGAGGTTCAGATCAAAGATAACTTTGTTACCCTCGGCGGCGAAGTTACCAGCAAAGCCAACTACTCCCCGGAGGACATTGCCGCCTTTGTCAGAACCGCAGTCAATCAGATCGGTTACACATCTGAATATCAGAAGCGGTGGGGCA
Source organism: Lentisphaerota bacterium (assembly GCA_015061685.1). Taxonomy (GTDB): domain Bacteria; phylum Verrucomicrobiota; class Lentisphaeria; order Victivallales; family Victivallaceae; genus UBA1784. The sequence continues at coordinate 644 of SUWD01000053.1, forward strand.
AGGAGAACACGATCTGTGGCGATGACCTTATCATTACCCAGCACATCGGACAGCAGTCCCCGGACATTGCACAGGGAGTTGATAATTCCGGTTGGGGCGATCTTATGTAAAGTTTTATGTAATGTGAAGTTCTCTGGTGAATCTCTGCTTGCATTGGGAATGTTAACAGTTAAAAAGTTAACATAATATTTACTTGCACATTTTTTTAAGCCATTCGACAAGTTCATCATTTTTCTCCCATTTTGTTTCATTTGCGTTGGGTATATACTCAATGTGTGCGGCTTCCATATATTTTTTTCTGAGTTCAGGATTTATTCTGATGTATATTTCCGTTGTTAATACACTGGAATGTCCCAGAATATCTCGTATATAATTTAATGGGGTGTCTATTTCTGTTAAATGAACTGCTTTGGAATGTCGAAAAACATGCGGCGTTATTTTTTCCGGTAGTGCAGGATTTTCCTTTTTAGCAGAATTGACACACCTTGAAATTATATTAGAAACTCCTGCACGTGTTAATTTTTCACCTCGAGAATTAAAAAACAAAGGTGCTGTAGGTTTTGCATTTTTATCAATTTTGTATGCAAGCATATAATTTTGTAAAACAGAAAAGGTTTCTTGCATAATAGGAACATATCGGATTTTTCTTCCTTTGCCTGTTAAAGTAACCATCGGTGGAAAATCAAACCGTATATCACATACTTTAAGGTTTATAATTTCGGATACTCGTGCCCCTGTATCATAAAGGATTGCCAATAAAGCGATGACTCTTTTTCCTTTTGCAGTTGCAATATCAGGTTGATTTAAAATAAGTTTCAATTCGTCATGAGACAAATGCGTTACCATTGGTTTTACTGTCTTTTTTACAGGAATGTTCAAAATATCTTGACATATTCCCATGAATTGTGGATTTTCATATTGTAAAAATTTAAAAAAAGACCTTATTGCAGCCAATCGCTGATTTCGCGTTGATATTGATGAACCACGTTCTTGCTCCAACCAGAGTAAAAAATCAATAATCAATTGTTTGCTGATTTTTTCAACAACCATATTCTCTGCAGGAATTTTTTTTACATCTCGGCAATATTGAAAAAACAAATATAAGGTTGCGGCATATGATGAAATGGTGTTGTGGCTTACATTTTTTTGACCAGCCAGATAATGAGTTAAAAATGTGGTTACATATTTACCTACGATGTTTTTATGCGTTTTCTTCATATTTGTCTCCTTGAGGTATAATTTTTGAAAATGAATGTGAAAATCGATCTGTTATTTCCGGAAAAACATCCGCCGTGAGTTGCAGATAAAGTTCCGTGCCTCTCAAATCAGCGTGACCTAAGTATGCACATAAATACGGCATGAAATTAGTTATATCTATTCCGGATAAATATGCATTTCTCAAAGAACGTACCGCAAATGTATGACGAAAATCGTGTATCCTCATTCCTTTGCTTTTTCCGCCATGATATAACCCTGCACGGCGTACAACTTTTGTAAAAAAGCTTCCTATAGATTTTTCAGGTTTTTGTGTATTTTGATTACGTGAGAAGACATAGGATTCAGGATCGTTATTTTCATTGTGAAAGATAAAGTCTTTCAAAATTGCAAACATATCGTGGTGCAATGGCACTATTCTTGTTTTGCCAAATTTAGTATTACGAATTATAATTGCTTCCGTTTTGAAATCAATATCTTTGTTTTTTATATTGAAAGCTTCTGAAAGTCGTAATCCAGCAGAATAGTAGAGCCGAAATAAAACAGGATAATGAATGTATCCATAAGGATATTTTTTAGGATCAAGATTATCTATTACAGCAAATATCTTCTGTAATTCAGAGTCAGAATAGATGTGAGCAAGAAATTTTCTTTTATTCTTAACTTCAGAAGGAAGATAGGTAATATATGCATTGTATCCGCAACGGACCATATATTGCGCAAGTAATTTTGCAGTTCTTACACGAGAACAGTGAGTTCGCGGGTGTTCATTTTCTCTTTTTTGACACCATGCTTCAACAACTTCTCGCGGCAAGGTACCGGGGGCAAAAGAATAATTGCAGGTAAAACGATCAAATCTGATTAACATCGCTCGTTCAGTATCATATTTTAAGCCACCGGATCTTTTCCAAGAAATAAAATTTTCACAATGTTCTTTTAATGGTCCAATAAAATGGTTGTTATTTTCTTTCATTTTTTAACTCCATAGGTTTTAATGCACAATTTCTGAGTGTTTTTAAATCGACGGTAATATATGTCCCTGTCGATATAACTGATGTATGCCCCATTAATTCTGAAACAACTTTTAACGGAGTGCCATTACTCACCAAGCGTGTAGCAAATGTATGCCGTAATGAATGAAATCCATGTTTCCTGTTGGTAATTTTTATATTTGCTCTTTCTAGTAAATTGTAAATTCTGCTAGTGGCTCCTTGAAGTTTGCCAATATGACTTCCATGCCGCAAAAAAATGTGAGGATCGGCAGACTCAGGACGGGCGTTTTTTAAATAATCCACAAGAGCAGTTGCTACATCGTAGGGCATCGGTTGAGAAAATTGTTTCCCTGTTTTTGTCTGAACAAAATCAATCGCACATTCTTGAGGATTTTGACTCCAAGTTAAATTAGTTAATTTAAGATTCTGGATATCTGATGAGCGCAATCCCATTTGTATCGCCAGCAACAACATAGCGTAATCTCTTTTGCCAATTGCAGAATTTCTATCAATAGACAAGAGTAGTTCTTTGATTTCTTTTTCATTCCAAATTGAAGGAGCCTTGGATTTTCTATATAATATTATATGAGGTAAAAAATCAATCAGATTGGATTGTACATATTGATGGTTTACCAAGAATAGAAGAAATTTTTTCAAACGCTGCCTTTCAGTTGCTAGTGCCATTTTTGATAGGCCACTTATACCACAAAAATAAGCTTCTATATGTTTTGGTCTAAGATCTGAAAAAGAAGTGACTTTTTGGGTAATAATGAATTTTGAAAATTTTACAATAAGATCATGTATTCGTACCCACGTATGAAGAGATTTACTGTGGTAAAAATACTCTTCTTTATATTCATTAAAAATCTTTTGAAAATCCGGAGGAAATATGGACGGTTGATTATGATGATAAATAGTTTTTATTTTTTTATCTTTAGACAAACTGTTTAGCATCCAGACAACACGTATTGCATTAGCTATTCTTGGAGGGAGATAGCCCTTTGTGTAACGGGAGACATTAAATTTATAATGCAGAAAATCATTACACAAATCATCAGAGTAATCTTTTTTTTGCTGCTCAATTGCAAACCTTTTTAATGCTCTAAAAGTTGTCCGATACTGTTGAATGGTCTTTAAACTGAGATTTTCCTGAATCAAATATGCATCCAGCTCGGCAAGCATATTTTCCAGATTTTGTGGGGATAGTGACATATTTCCTCCTATTGGTTATGGAAAGTAAAAATATAACTGCAAATAAAAAGAGAGCTGTTATAATATATGTTACTTTACATAATATAAAAGTTTACATAAGATCGCTTATGTAAAACTTTTCATAAGTGACCAAGGAATTTTTCATGGTATGGCGGTGAACACTCCTGAAACTGACTATATGCCTTCCGACTGGTATCTTGCCAAGAAAATCGGGCAGCACTTGTACGACATCAAGTACGCCGGACTGGATATCAAGACTCAGGTCACGATGTTGGACGGCAAGCCGGAAGAAATCGTTGTCGCCATTCCTATGCAGATGAAGCACAGTACGCAGGATATTGCCAATGCGGTACAGTGGTGTTGCGGAGGAAGCAAGGATTACAAACTCACCGTCAATGGCACTGGCAGATTTGTGAAACACGGTCCCGTTGGTGACTGTGGTACGACTGGACGTAAACTTGCGGTGGATTTTTATGGTGGCAACTGTGTGATTGGCGGCGGTTCGCCCTGGACCAAAGACGGCACAAAGGCAGACCTTTCACTGAACCTCCTTGCCAGAGCAAGGGCTGTGTCTTATATTCAAAATCATCCTGATTGCCCGGAAGTACACTGCGCTATTTCCTGCCGTATCGGTTCTCCGGAAATCCTTGTGGTTTTCACCGATAAAGCCGGGAATGAATTGCTTTCCTACCGTGAGAATGTAACTCCGGCAGAGGTTATCAAAGAATTCAACTTGCAGAAACCTCGCTTTGCAGAGATGTGCAGAAAGGGACTCTTCTCATGATTGCCACTTTCACATGGGCAATCACAATAATCAGTCTCACGGGAACGATACTCAATGTCAAAAAGAACAGCCTTTGCTTCTGGCTCTGGGCGGTCGGGAATATTGCGTGGTTGAGTTACGACCTTTGGCTCGGACTTTACAGCAGAGCCGCACTCGATGTCGTTCAGCTGGCGTTTGCCATTTGGGGCATTATCGCGTGGAAGCAAAAAAGCCCCTCGGAATGAGGGGCGTAAGTTCGGGGCGATTAGGCGTTGGCTTCAAAAGAACCCTTGCGTTCTGCACTCTTTTTGAAGCGTGACACTTCGCCCTTGGTGTTCATTTCACGGAAAATTCCGCTGTAAAGGGTCTGCTCCGGAGTTTTGCCGGTGCTTTCCCATCCCGTTTCCTTGGCCTTGGCCACCAGTTCCTTGCAGTTCAGGGCTTCGCCTGTATCGGCGAGGATCTTGGCGGCGAGGTCAAGGAGCGACTTTTTCTTTTCCGGTTTTACCGTTGCACATTCCGGTGCAGGGTTCGGGGTTTCAACCTCTGCGTTGGTTTCAACTTCGGCGATGGGGTTGTTGTCTTCGGGCATAATTGTTTCCTCCATTTGATTATTGTTGATTTTTTCCAGCCGGGAGGTGAAAAACTCCCGTCCGCTGGAAATGCTTTTTACTTTATAATTTCCTTCGCCGCATTCGAGGATTTCCACTTCCACAAGATTGCGGCCGACCTTTGCATTGGCGATTTCGCCAATAAAAAACTCACTCATTTGTAACCTCCAAGTTGTTGGTGTTGAATCTATTTCGCTTGCGCTGGATATACATAAGCGTTCCTGTGAAACTAAATCCAGTCAACTTTTGAAAATAAAGGAAAAATATATGGATAATTCGTTGAAACTCACCGCATTACCGATAGAAATGCTCGTGAGAATCCTCAAACAGGCAGGCTCCCGGCTGATTACCGAAGAGAGCATTGCCGAAGATATCGCGGCAGGTGCGCCGCAGAATGAAGACGGCACAATAAATTTGATTGAGTATGCCGCTTGGCTCGTGAAAGGAGATGATACCGATGCCCCTGACTCCAACTAATATGCGCGTGGTGGATGTTGCCCGCTTGCTGAACTCAACCTCACAGGGATTTGTTCTGGCACAGGCTCGGCTTTACCGCCAGTTCAACCGGGTAGGCTTCCGCATTGCTGCAACAGAGAACACCCGAAACATCAACCTTATTAAATATATTGCATGGCTCTGCGATGAACGGCACGCCCCGGCAGAAGAATTTGTCTCCACCGCCCGGAGTTATGAGGAACGCAAAGAAGCAGAGCGGCAACGGAACGCCGCACTCTCTGCTGCGGGGCGAGATATTGCCCCTTTGCCGGAGGTCGTGAACCCGGAACGGAAAAAAGCGTGTGAACGGAACTTTCAGCTGTTTTGTGAAAGTTACTTTCCGGAAACTTATTCTTTGGGATGGTCGCCGGATCACATCAAAGCAATAGAAAAAATCGAGACTGCTGTTCTTACCGGAGGACTCTTTGCTTTGGCGATGCCTCGCGGCTCCGGCAAGAGTACCCTTGCAGAAACGGCGGCGATCTGGTCGATGCTTTACGGTCATCGGGAGTTTGTCACCCTGATTGGAGCAACAGAGTCAGCGGCTTTGGAAATGCTGGACTCCATTAAGACGGAATTGGAAGTCAACGAGAATCTCGCTGCAGACTTCCCGGAGGTGTGTTACCCTATAGAGCAGTTGGACGGCATCGCCAATAGATGTGCCGGACAGCATTGCAGCGGAGAGCGAACCCGAATCACCTGGACTTCCAATGAAATCGTGTTGCCCACCATCAAAGACAGTAAGGCTTCCGGAATCATCGTCCGGGTAGCAGGAATAACCGGTCGGGTGCGTGGTATGAAATACAAGCGTTCAGACGGCAGAAGTGTGCGCCCGACACTTGTAATCATTGATGACCCGCAGACTTCAGAATCTGCTGGTTCGCTTGAACAGACCCGGAAGCGAGTGCGTGTCCTTGCTGGTGACATTCTCGGTCTTGCCGGACCGGGGCAGAAGATTTCCGGCATTATGCCCTGTACCATCATCCGCCCCGGAGATATGGCAGATATCATATTAAACAGAAACACACACCCTGACTGGAACGGAGAAAAGACGAAGATGTTATATGAATTCCCGAAGAATATGAAACTTTGGGACGAATACGCCGAAATCCGTGCCGAAGCCCTGCGGACAGACGGCAACTTCCAAGCGGCAACAGATTTTTATCTGGCTCACCGGGAGGAAATGGATGAAGGTGCTGTGGTCAGCTGGGATGCCCGGTATAACCACGATGAAGTTTCGGCACTTCAACACGCTATGAATTTGAAGTTACAGGATGAAGCGGCATTTCAGGCAGAATATCAGAATGATCCGCTCCCGGAGGATTTGTCGGATGACACCTTGCTTTCCGTGGATGAGATCTGCGGCAAAGTCAACGGCATTGCCCGGTATCGTGTTCCGCTTGCCTGTGACCGCCTGACAATGTTTATCGACGTTCAGAAGGCTTTGCTCTTTTATACAGTGGTAGCGTGGAGTGAAGATTTCACGGGGGCGGTGATCGACTATGGCTCTTGGCCCGATCAGCACCGCAGGCAGTTTTCTCTTGCCGATGCCAATCCTACCATTCAAAGCACGTTCCCCAAGGCTGGCTTTGAGGGTGGCTTGTACGCCGCGTTGACCAAACTTACCGATGAATATCTCGGCAGAGAATGGGAGCGCGAGGACGGGGCTGTGTTGAAAATTGAACGGGCGTTGGTGGACGCGAACTGGGGACAGTCCACAGATATTGTATATCAGTTCTGCCGTCAAAGTACACACGCCGGTATTATTATGCCGTCTCACGGTCGGTATGTCGGAGCTTCTTCAAAGCCGATGACGGAATATCGCAAACAACCGGGTGACCGGCTGGGTTTCAACTGGATGGTTCCCAATGTGGCAGGGAAACGGGCGATCCGTCACGTCATATATGACACAAACTTCTGGAAGAGTTTCATCCACACCCGTCTGGCGGTGGAACTCGGCGACAAGGGCAATCTTTCTTTGTACGGCAGAATTCCCGGAGTACATCAGCTCCTGGCAGAACACCTGACCGCCGAATACAAAGTCAAGACCCAAGGTCGCGGCAGAACCGTGGATGAATGGAAGCTCAAACCCGACCGCACCGACAACCACTGGTTGGACTGTATCGCCGGATGTGCCGTCTGTGCCTCCATGCTCGGAGCTGCTCTCCCGGAAACTCTGCCGGTGAAAGCTGCTCGCAAACCCATGATCCGTCTTTCCGACCGCCGCATCGGGGAAAGACCGCAACCTACCACCAGCGGCAAGATGAAACTTTCAGATATCAGAAGGAGCAAAAATGGCTGATAGCATTATTGAAAAAATTGCAGAAATCCTCGCTAACGCAATTCTTCAGAGAAAGTTGCAACAATGATCTCAGACCGAGTTGCTATCTCGCTCCAGTGGAGCTTATATATAGCAAAGTTCTGAAAAGG
>SUWD01000054.1 GCA_015061685.1 Lentisphaerota bacterium
AGATAATAGTCGTTGTCAGGACAAAAATTTTTATTGCTTTTTTCATAGCGTAATATAATACTCTTATGCCGAAAATTCAATAAACAAACGGCATTAAAGGTGCGGAAATTATTTTTTCTTCCTCTATAATCACATTTTCCTGTATGTATTTAACAAAAACATAAATTCTGGTTAACCCGGTAGATTGCAGATATTTTCTGAAAACAGTATCTTGTGAGCAGTTGCCATGGCGACAATAAACAGAGGCTCAATGAAAGGGTCAATTTTTTCTTTGATGGTCTGCAGTTCACTTTCCGTAAAGGGCTGGCGTGGTTCTTTGTCCATAGTCGTTTTGGGGATTTGGGCAAAGGAATTGACCACGATACCGGCATCATCTGCCAGCAGCGAAAAAACTTCACTTACCGCAGGTGACATTTTCCAAGCCGCAAGAGCTTATTAACGGCTTAAGCAGCGCTCCTTCAATGCGGATCATCTTTTTGGAAGCATATTCGGTTTCACAGCACATGGAGCAGTCTGCCCCTGATTGAACCGGAAAAACATCTCCTTTTTCGCAACGGTGAGCTACTCCGTTATGAGTAAAAATAAAAACTCCGTCAACCACATATTCGATGGCAAAAATACGGCTGTTATGCCGGTTGCGGATACACTTGTGATGCCATTAATCAAACCCTCCGGCACATACGTGCAGCGGGATAAATGCATCCGGAGCAGTATTGTGCTTAAAGGGATGAAGCGGATAACGTCCGTAATCGTATCCCCATAACGGAGTTCCGGGAACGGCTCCGGCACGGCACGGTTTTCTGATTTTCACGGCAGCACCTCCCGTTGATAAAATATAATGCTCTTTTGATAAGATATCACATTTTTTTCAAAAGTAAAGCAGTTGTATTGATAATTTTTCGATGATATATTATGACGCACAGTATAAAAGCATAAAGTTTCAGGAGGTAAAATGAAATGAAAAAAAACATTTTTATGATGCTACTGTTATCAACCTTGCTCTTGAGTGCCGCACCGGTCAAAGTTTCAACTTTCGGTTTTGACAAAACCAACGCCACCAAATGTATTCAGGCGGCTCTGGATTCCGAACATCGAGATCTCCTCATTGACAACACGGGAAGCGACTGGATCGTCGATCCGCTCATCCTGCGGAGCAATAAAAACATCGTCCTTGATGAAAATGTGGTTATCCGGGCGCGTCACAATGGATTTCACGGCATAAAGGACTCTATGTTTACCGGTAAAGGTGTCAGCAACATCACTATTTCCGGGAAAAAGAATGCTGCGATAATCAATGAAAACGATTACTTCAACCGCAAAGTTTACAGCCAATCCGAATGGCGGCACACATTTTCGCTTGCCGGTTGTACCAACATCACCATCAAAGATTTGAAACTTCAGGGTTCCGGCGGTGATGGATTCTATATCCGGGATCACAAGAGAAAGACAAGCTGCAATATCACCCTCGAGAACCTCGATGTTTCCAAGCAGGGACGTCAGGGGGTTTCTCTCATCTCCGTCAACGGTCTCCGGATCAGAAACTGCTCTTTCCGGGACACCCGTGGTCTCTCTCCGGAAGCCGGGATCGACTTTGAACCCAATCATCCTTATCATGAATTCACAGATTGTGTTATTGAAAATGCAACTTTCAGCAATAACCGCGGCGCCAATGCCCTTCATGTATTCGGCAAGTTAAATGAGACGACCAGACCTATTTCGATCACCTACAAAAATTGCGTCTTTGAAGGCGGAAACAGTAACGGGATCATCATCAATCGCGGCGCAAATTCTCCTAAAGGAAGCATCACTTTTGAAAATTGTACCATCACAAACGCACGCAAGAGCAGCTTTTCCCTTGATTTCATACCCGATTTCCCAGTCGTATTCAACGGTATTGAAATAAAGCACACCAGCAACAAGCCGGTCATTTCAATCCTGATGCCGAAAATCTATAAAGAGATCGCCGGAACAGCCACATTAAAAAATATCTCTGTCAGTGCTCCGGAAAAAACTCAGCTTTTTGATGTATTCATCTATCCGGCACCGATCACAGCAAAACTGAATCTGGAAAATTTCACATTCAACGGCAAAGCAGTTTCTTCTGTACCGGAATTTGAAAAACTGAAAAAAATCTACGGCAAAGCTGTCACCGCCGCCCAAACCGATATCAGCACGCTGAAATCCCCTGCCCCCGTAAAGCAGAAATATAAGATGGATCCGAAACAGAACATCGGATACCGCAACAAACGAACCATGTTGCTTGACGGCCGCAAAGGTGAAAAAATCACCGTCAAACTCACCGCTGCAGGTGTTACCAGACGCCATTCGGCATGTACTGTAACAGTCAGGGATCCCCGGGGTAAAACGGTTTTGAACAAGTCGTTTGTGAAATTCAAAAAACAGGAAATAAGTTTCACTCCCAAAATGAATGGGTGGTACAAAGTCACCACCGTTTCCCGCAGTAAACTCACAGTCACGACCGACCATCGCGGTCAGGGAATGCTGATGGGGGCGCGTTTACAGCTCTTCCGCAGCCGCGGTTCGCTCTTCTTTGAAGTCCCCGGCGGATTGGATAAGTTCAACATCGTTATCTGGGGCTATAACGGAGAAAAAGTCACCGCAAGTCTGATTGATCCCGCTGGCAAGGTCATCAAACACAAGGCGAAGTTTGAGAAACCGGAATTCTTTACCGGAAGCACCAAAGGTGTCAAAGAGACAAAAATCTGGCAGCTCAAAATTGATTATTCCAATGATGACTTCTCCATACTTTTCCCGGCTCCTCTCAATGGAGTCTTTGCCGAAAATCCGGATCTGCTGTTGAGAACCAGGTAATTATTCTGATTACTGATTACTGTTATTATTGAAAATTTATTGATATGAAAAAAAATGATGTTTTGAATCTTGCAAATCCTTTCTGGGGCAATGCCGGTACGGCATCGCCTGCGGCTGAAGGAATGGCACGCAACTGGAACTGGCTTAAAGCTCAAACAGGAAACACCCACCCCGGAGCACTGCTCCCGTGCGGGTGGGTGAGCGCGGTCCCATATTCCGGAGCATATTCCACCGGATACGGCATCTCAGGTGTGTCGAGCACAGGGCCTGCTCCTGTTGCTTTTGACCGGAAATACGCCTGGGGTGTAACTCATTTTCATACCAGCGGAGTTGGTTATCTGGGGTATTTCTACAACTATTTTCTGCTGACTGCGGCAATCGAATCGGCAGATATCTCAAAACGCTCCCGTCTGGATAATGAAAACGCGCATCCGGGATATTATTCCGGAACAATGAGCGATTACGGTGTGGATTTCAAGCTGACTTCCGGAAAGTATGCCGCTTTTCACCATTACACATTTACCGCAGATGCTGCAAAAATCAGACTCAATGTCAGGCAGCTCGGATTGGAAAAGCAAGTGCTGGGCAACCGCAAGTATGAAGTTATGGAAGATTGGTCGGTAAATCAAGACGGAAACGGAGCATATTCCGGTTCTGTTACCGGAAACGGAATCAAAATCTTTTATGCAGTGAAGCTTTCCGGCAATATAATTTCAGAGACCATTGAAGACGGAGTTGCTGAAATCAAATTATCCGGCAACAATGCCCAGGCAGTGCTGGCGTTCTCTCTTTGTTCTGCCGAAGAAGCCAAAGCCCGTCTCTCGGAAGCTCTTGAAACCGGTTTTGATCAAACAGAAAGGGAAGCAAAAGCCCAGTGGACGAAACGTTTGGGTGCAATTCGCGCAGAGTTTTCCAAAGAATCTGATGCGAGAATTTTTTACAGCGCGCTTTATCACTCGCTTTTGAAACCGGTCGATGCCGGTTGTGAATACACCGATTTTCAGACAATGTGGGATGTGTACCGTACCCAGCTGCCGTTGATTTTTGCTACCGCTCCTGATTTGGGAGAACAAATCGTTGAATCTATGATAAAAACGATAGAACGCTTCGGATTTTTCCCCAACGGCTATATGATGACCAACGATTATCATCATGACGATATGCAGGCTACTTCATTGGTGATTTATACCTTGTGTGACGGTTTCAACCGCGGTTTTATCACAGATTATGCCCGATTGAAAAAAGCTTTTGCTGCCGAATTCAGTCACGCCGACATCTCCGGCAAGTCCCCCACGCACCGGTTGGATATGGCTGGCGCATTGCGGGCGGCATCCGATGTGGCAATGCGTTGCGGCGACAGAGAGTATGCCGCCAAATTGTGCAGGGAAAGCGATATCTGGAAGAGTGCATACGATGCAAAAACCGGATTGTTGATCGAAGATGCTGTCTACTACGAGGGAACGTATTGGAATTATTCTTTCCGTCCCCATACCCGGATGAGTGAGCGCGTTGCTCTTGCCGGAGGCGTGGAAAAGTTCAACATGCTGCTGGATAATTTTTTCGGTGCAGATCGTATGTGCGAAACTGAACCGGGCGACCGCGTGAGTATTCCCAACCGCTTTGAGGGAATGAACAATGAGTCCGACATGGAGACTCCGTACTGTTATTTGTGGGCGGGGCGCAGTGATCGTCTCGCAGAGGTCAGTGATCTTGTGCGGCGGTGCCGTTTTTGCGAAGGAGAAGGCGGCTGCCCGGGCAACAATGACTCCGGCGGTTTGAGTTCGTGGTATGTCTGGAGCGTTCTGGGAATTTACCCATTGACCGGAACCGGCTACTATCTTCTGGCATCACCTTCAGTTGATTATGCCGAAATAGACCTGCCAAATGGAACATTGAAAATCAAAGTAGAACGCGAAAGCGCAACGGCTATATATCCTGCCGGGTATGAATTCAACGGAATGGAATTTGCCGAACCGTGGCTTCCATTGGACCGCCTGGAACGCGGCGGAACACTGAAGTTCCGTTTGAGCGACAAACCTGCCGGAAGATCTCCGATCCCTGAATGGCTGTAAAAGGTTTGCACTGTCCTCAACAAGTAATAATGACGCAAAGGAGTGGAAATTTTTTCATTCCTCTGGCTTTTTTATATCCTGTTCGCATTTTGGGAGAGATAATGTAACAGGAACAAACAGGAGCTGTTATGTTATTGACCGCAGTCGACTTGTGACAATAACAAAAAATATAGAAAACAGCGCACAGGACTTTTCCGGTTGAAAGTTCTTAAATTATAGGTGTATTCACTGCTGTTCGGGAATTTTTAACGTACAGTAGTGGGACATTGAGAAACAATTTTCAAAAAGATAATAGGTATATATGAACAGTTTTCCGAAAGCATCTCCGGAATCAATGGGGATCAGCTCAGACCGACTTCTGCACATGATGAAAAAATTGGCAGAGCTGGAATATCTTAACAGCATAATAATTTTACGCGCGGGACACTCAATTTTGGAGTGTTGGCAATCTCCTTTTGAACGGGAAATTCCGCATCAGCTTTTTTCTTTAAGCAAAAGTTTCACATCATGCGCCATCGGCTTGGCTCAAGCTGAAGGGCTGTTGAAAATCTCCGACAAACTTATTTCATTTTTCCCGGAATACTCAACGTGTGTGACTGATGAGCGGATGCTTGATGTATCGCTTGAAGATTTGTTGACCATGCGTTCCGGACACCTGGTATGTGCCACCAAATATATGTTTGGACAGCAGGATTATGTAAAAGCTTTTCTCTCCTCACAACTGGATACAGACCCCGGAACTGTTTTTACTTACAATTCCGGAGCAACTTATATGTTATCGGCGGTGATCAGCAAAGTTGCAAAAGAAAATGTACGGGAGTATCTTATTCCCAGGCTGTTCAAACCGCTGCAGATAGTTCCCGGAATATGGGAGTGTTGTCCGCAAGGCATAAATTGCGGAGGATGGGGGTTGTCTCTCACCACAGATGATCTGGCGAAATTCTCTTATCTTCTGCTGCAGCGCGGAAAATGGAATGGAAAACAAATCATTCCGGAGGACTACCTTGCGGCGGCAAGTTCTAAACACGCAGATAACTCCAAGAATACTCTGCCCGACTGGCAGCAGGGTTACGGTTATCAGTTCTGGGTTTCCCGGCACGGATATCGCGGTGACGGTGCAGCCGGACAGCTGGCTGTGATTCTGGAGGAGTATGATTTGTGCATTTCCGTGACATCATGTCTTTCGGATATGCAGAAAATGCTGGATATTTTCTGGGAAGAGCTTATACCATATTTGAAACCGCATCCTCTTCCGGAAGACACTCCGGCACAGCAGAAACTGCAGGAATATACTGATGGCTTAAAAATACGGCCTCCGGAAAACTCCATTGTCAAAAAGCCAATACATGTAAGCTTTCAATTTGAAGACAATGCTGCCGGAATACAAAAATGTGAAGTTATCAGCAATGATCACTGCTGCGCTTTGACTTTTTATACTGCCAAAGGAATTGAACAGTTGCGGGCAGGTTTCGGTCATTTTGAATATTCTGTCATGCAACTGACAGATACGCGTCCGCATCCTGTGGCGGCGTTTGCTGTATGGGAAGATGCCAACACTCTGAAAATCTCAAGTTTTATTTGCGACGGAGTCTACCGTGACATCTGGACGATAGATTTTTCCGATCCGGAAAAACCGGTAAAAAATAAGTTTCTGTGTGCGGCTTTACGTCCGCCGAAACCGGCATTTGTTTTATCTTCGGTAAAAACTTATTGATGCAGGAGGTCGCGCCGCAGTAAATATGCCTGTCTGCTCTCCGGACTGGTTCGCTGTTGCTGCGATCCGGAGCGGTATATACGTCCCTCGTCGGTCATAGACAAAGCTCCTGAAGATAACATCCTGAAACGTAATCTTATTGTGTCGACATTCCGGCACATCAGCAATGCGAAAATGGAAGGATTCAACAACAAGATCAGATGGCTGATAAAACAGGCATACGGCTTCAGAGATCGTGAGTACAACAAAATTGAAAATCTATCAGCTGCCGGAAATTTCAAGCGGCAAATCAATATGAACTTTTGTCACAAAACGTCGAAGAGGCAAATTTATGAAAGACTTCCATTACGTTTATATTTTAACAGACATTGCAACAGAAACGCATCATTACGTTGGTTCAACGCAAGATTTGCAAGCACCGTCGGATAATATTCAATGCTCATAATATGCCCGATAATTTATATTTTGCACTTGCAAATTGCCCCGGGACGGCTATATTATCTGGCATCAACAGATTTTAATAACATTCAGAAAAGTGACAGATATTTATGAATTATTATGGTGAACAAAGACTGGCGCTCCGTGCAAATCTCCACACCCATTCCAAATTATCAGATGGCAGATTGACTCCGGAAGAGGTTATAGAAGCCTATGCTTCAGAGGGATACGATGTTCTGGCGATGACCGATCATCATCAGGTCAACGATGTCACCCAATGGGATGATCGCGGTATGATCATCATCCAGGGGGCGGAACTCCATCCTATTTTAAGTCCGGAACGCAGCAAATGGCATCTTGTTGCCCTGAATCTGCCTCTGGATTTCAAATGTCTGCGTCCTTTTGAAACCGGAGAGTCTGCCCAGGAGGTCATTGATGCCGTCACCGCAGCCGGCGGCCTCGTTTCAGTTGCCCATCCGCACTGGTGCGCATTCAGTTCCGCAGACATAAAAGATCTCAAAAATTATTTTGCTCTTGAGGTCTATAACACTGAATGTGAATTTTTCGGCCGCGCCTACAGTGAACAGACCTGGGATGAACTGCTTGCCGGTGGTCACAAAGTTTCCGCAGTCGCCGTGGATGATATGCATCGGAAATGTGCTCTTTTCGGAGGCTGGACAGTTATTTGCGCCAAAGAACGCACTCTGCCTGCGGTGCTGGAGGCTCTGAAAAATGGTGAATTTTACGCTACTCAAGGACCGGAATTCCATACTCTGACTCTTGAGGGGAACAAACTTTATGCTGAATTTTCAGAAGCGGTCAGATGTTCTCTTGTCCTCAAATTCAGCGGCAAATGTCTGATCATTCCCGGACAGGATGCCCCGGGAACCTCTGCCGAATATGATTTGGAAAGCATCCGTGCCGCCGGCGGTTACGCCAGATGGAACATCACCGATGCCCGGGGACGTTCAGCCTGGAGCAATCCGATTTATTTCTGACAATACTAACTTTACCAAACAGTATTGATTTTATTAAGTTATCGACAAAACCAAGAGGAAAAAAAATGAAATTCAATTGGAAATCACTTGTATTAGCGATAATGATTACCGGATGTACATCCGGGTATTGCGGTCAGGAGAGCGTTACCTGTCGCGAAAGCGGAACCTCTTTTGCAAAAGAGGCGGTAATGCCATTTATTGAATCTGGAGAAATTCCGGGAATAATCAATGTTTTCAGCAAGGGAAATGTGCAG
>SUWD01000055.1 GCA_015061685.1 Lentisphaerota bacterium
TTGTGAATGCGAAGTGCCATCCGGGGGAAGTTTCCCCCGGACTCCCCCTCGCACCGGGATAAATCCACGGTGCAGCTTTCACGCAATCTGCAATACTTCTCAACTCCTCCGTTGTCGTCGGCAAAGTCTATTTCTCAAAGAAAACTTTTGAGCAAATAAAAAAATGTACTAAATTACTCAAGCAGAAACTTTTTCTCCCTGAAAAAAACAAAAGGGGGCGTTGCTTACCTCTACAAGGTTTTGCAACAGCCCCTTCTTTTATAAGCGGGAAATCACAATACGCTGAGCAATTTTTCCACAGTAACTTTGGCAAGAGCCTCATCCGGCAGCACCATATCAGGCAAACGGCTGAAAGGAATCATCTCCGCAGTAAGCGGCCCGGTATAACCGATTGCTTCCAAAGCCTCTTTCAAAGCATCAAAATCAACTTCTCCGGTAAGAATGTCATCACCGAAACCATGAAGACCACCGGCACAATCAGTTTCAGTAAAGTTTTTCACATGGATCGCCTTGATATATTTTTTCCCGAGGATCTCCACATAATCCTGCGGTCTGCCGTAAATGCAGCAGTTGGCAATATCAAAGTAAATACCGATCTTTTCACTGTCGAACTGACCGAGGAAAAACTTCCACTCCATCGGGCTGAGCAGGAAACGGTTCCAGACGTTTTCCAGAGCGATATTCACATTGAGCTTCTCCGCAACCGGAAGCAATTCTCCGATGGATGCAGTCGCATTTATCCAGGCATTCTTATAACTTACCACCGGACGGTCAGGTTCCCACGCCACCCGGGCAGCTCCGGGGATGACCAGAATCGTTTCCGCTCCGATCCAATTGGCGATCTGCAAATATTTCCTGCCGAAATCTACCGCCTGTTTTCTTTCAGTTTCATCATCGGCACTCAAAGAGCAACCCCAGAAAAAGCCGCTGGCAAGAGTCCGGATGCCGACACCTTTTTCTGCAGCATAAGCGGCAATTTTGCGACATTCTTCTTCGGTAATGTCCGGATTCAAACAATCTCCGACGGTCAATTCCACTCCGTCAAGTTTGTTTTCTTTGGCAAAATCAATAAACTCATAAGCACTTTTCTCTCCGGCAAAACCACCGAAAACCCAATAGTTGAGAGCCTTATACATACTTGACCTCCACTTTTTTACCAGTGGTTGCAGATTCGATTTCACTCATGACCACAGCAAGAGATGCGATAACGGAATCAGGTGTCTGCCAGCGGTCGGGAGTCACATTGTCCCGGACACAGTCGGTGAAGTATTTCAATTCACGGTGCCATCCGGTCGGCAAGGCGGCATCTCCGGTATCCGGAGTTTCAACTTTACCGTCAACCCACAAGACTTTGAAACTGCCGTCTGCTCCAAATTTGATGGTTGCTTTTTCACAGACGATCTGGAAACTCATCTCAAAAACAACACTTGCCGGAGCACACCAGCCGCCTTCAGCAGTAACCAGTTTGTCATCTCCGAAGTCATAAACAGTCATAATGTGGTCCAAACCGTTGTCACTGACCACTCCTCTGGCTCCGAAACTGGAAACAGCTTGCGGTTTGCCGAAAAGATGGCAGATAAAATCAGCATCGTGCAAATGCAGATCCAATGCAGCACCGCCGGAAATTTCCTCTTTCATATACCAGTTGTTCCAGGCATTGCCGTCCACAGAGGGAGAAAGACGGCGGAAAAGGGCACTTTTCACCGAACCGACGGCACCGGAATCGATCAGTTTTTTGGCAGCATCGTATTCCGGCCATGCTCTTATGCACATGCCGGTATTGAAAAATCCTTTGCTCTCTTTAAGAACGGAACGGATCTCATTGAGCTGCTGGATATTGCGGCAGAGCGGTTTTTCGCAGAACACATTTTTACCGGCTTTCAATGCCGCAATAAGATACTGACTGTGCAGAGGAGTGGGCACACAGATATCAATAATATCGGCATCGGTTTCAGCAATCATTTTGAAAGCATCTTCATAGGTTGCAACACCGGTCATATCCAGCGGTTTGGAGTTATCCCCTCCCCCGATATTACCGACCACTTTGCTGATATCTCCGGCACGCTTGGCCGCATCGATGTCTGCCAAAGCCACAACTTTCACTCCCGGCAGAGATTCATAAATCCGCCAATGGGTCGAACCCATAAAACCGAGACCGATCAAACCGACTTTTACTTCTTTCATGACATTTTCTCCAAATTTTTCAACCTTACAGCAGAATAACTCTGCTGTCAACCTCTATATTATAATTGACAAATGGCAAAAAAACAATGGATTTTCCTGCTTTGTGGTGGACTTTTCAGCAATTAATGCTATTTTATACAACGAGGCATGATTCGGAGATGAAAAAATCATCACTTTTTTGATTGCGAAATATAAGACAATGGAGGTTATATGTCCAAAAAAATCACTCTTGAATTGCTTTTGAGTGACGAAGTGTGCCGTTTACTGGACAGTTTCGCCTCAACGATGAATATTCAGGCGGTTTTTTATTCACGGGACGGAGAAATTTTAAGACGGGGACGCAGTTTCGGCAACAGCCGTTACTGCACACTCATGCAGAAAAATTTTTTCGGCATCGACCGCTGCATCAAGCTGGATAATGAGATGCAAAACCTCTGCATGCAGCAGCAAACTCCATTGCTCTACAAATGTCACGCCGGTCTGTACGAATTGATCGCCCCGGTGAATATCCTCGGTGAAACTGCCGGATTCGTCATGTTCGGTCAATTCCGCACCGACAAAGAACCTCCGGCATTTGCCAAAAACAATACTCAAGCATCCTCTGCTTTTACCGAATTGCCTTTTTTCGATGTGGAAGCATCCGGCAGTCTGAAAGAATTGATCAATATGCTGATAAATTACATCGTTGATAAGGAGCTGGTCTCTTATACCGGTTCCATGCGGCTGCAGCGGTTGAAATACTTCATCAACGAAAATTATGCCAAAAAGATCACCCTCCATCAGGCGGCAAAATTTCTGCACATGAGCGATTCATCCCTGACCCATTTTTTACGGGACAACCACGCCACATGTTTCAAACAGATGCTAATTGAAAAACGTTTGAATCAGGCGGAAAAGATGTTGAAAGAAAATTCTTCTCTCTCCGTGTCGGAGGTCGCCGCCAGCGTCGGGTATGATGACCCTCACTACTTCTCCCGTCTCTACCGGAAAAACCGCGGCGGTACTGCCAAAGCTTTTCTCGCTGCAATCCGTAAAAAATGAAAAATAGTCTGCTCAACAGTGGAAAAATCCGTCCGGCAGTGCTAATTTATAAAGATGTATAATGAATAGAGGATTTACCACATGAAATATTATGACGTTGCCGTTGTCGGTGCCGGTCATGCCGGATGTGAAGCGGCTTTTGCCGCCGCCCGGCTCGGAGCAGAAGTTTTATTGATCACATTCAATATGGATCACATCGCCCAGATGAGTTGCAACCCTGCCATCGGCGGTATCGCCAAAGGTCAGGTCGTCCGGGAGATCGATGCTCTGGGCGGTGCAATGGGAATCGTTTCCGAAGCGGCAGCGATCCAATTCCGGATGCTTAACCGTACCAAAGGTCCGGCAGTCTGGTCACCGCGGGCCCAGTGCGATAAAGCCGCCTACCGGGGCGGAATGAAGTTCCTGCTGGAAAAAACTCCCAATATCGATATCCTCCAATCCGAAGTAACCGGATTCGTAATGGAAAATGACAGCATCTGCGGTGTCGTCACCCATCTGGGAGATACCATCCGCACCGGAGCAGTTGTCCTGACCACCGGAACTTCACTCAATGGGACTTTGCACTACGGCTTATCCCATTTCCCCGGCGGCAGAGCCGGAGATCAGGCTTCCTGCGAATTATCTGCCGCTCTGTCGGAACAATTAGGTCTTACCATCGGCAGATTGAAAACCGGAACTCCGCCGCGTATCCTTGCCAAAACCATCGACTTTGACGGGTTGGAACTCCAGCCGTCAGAGCCGCAATTGGAAGAATTCAGCTTCTGGAGTCACTCCCTGCGGCCGTCACTGGTCAATGCCGTCCGCCGGGATCTGCCATGTTACATGCTTCACTCCACAGACGAAACCGCCGAAGTCGTCCGTGCCAATATCCATCAATCTCCCATGTACAGCGGAGTTATCAAAGGTATCGGGACAAGGTACTGCCCCTCTTTTGAGGATAAAGTCATCCGTTTCCCCCAGCATCCGCACCATCTGCTTTTTCTGGAACCCGAAGGTGCCGAAACCGGAGAATATTACCTCAACGGATTTTCCAGCAGTCTGCCCCCGGCAGTACAGAAACTCATGCTCCGTACCCTGCCCGGGCTGAAAAATGCGGTGATTTCACGTTACGCTTACGCTATTGAATATGACTTTATTCCGCCGCACCAGACCGAAAGATCTTTGCGTAATAAACGCTGGAAAAACCTCTTTACCGCCGGACAGATCAACGGCACAAGCGGTTATGAAGAAGCTGCCGGACAGGGGCTTATCGCCGGAATGAATGCCGCCAGAATTGTTGCCGGAAAAGAACCGGTGTTCCCCGGCAGAGATCAGAGTTACATCGGTGTGATGCTTGATGACTTATCCACCAAAGAGATCGTTGAACCTTACCGGCTTTTCACCAGCCGGGCGGAATACCGCCTGACTCTGCGGCAGGAAAATGCAGATCTGCGTCTTTCGGAACTCGCACATCAATGGGGAATCCTGCCGGACGAAAAATATGCTGAATTCAAAGCATATAAAACCTTGTTCGAGGAAAAATTGAACTTCTGTAAGCAAACCAAATCCGGCAGGAACACCATTTTTGCCACCCTGCGTGATCTCCAGCCGGATACCATTATGCAGCAGATACCGGAAATCGCAGCCAAACTTGAATTGCCGGATAACAGAACCGGACGCCGGGTGTTTCAGGAATTACTCATCAGTGCCAAATATGACGGCTATCTCCAGCGGGAGGAAGTAGAGATCGCCAGATTGAAAAAACTTGAGGAAACTGTTATTCCCGAAGATTTTGATTACTCTCCGGTACGGGGATTGTGCAATGAATCCAGACAGAAACTGGAAAAAATCCGCCCTGCCACTCTCGGTCAGGCCGGACGGATCGACGGCGTTACTCCGGCTGATATCGGTTTGCTGCAGGTGCACCTGAAAAAAATCAGGGGGAAAGCTGACGCATGAGCAGATCCTCCGGCAGAAAGAGCTTTTTTTCAGACAAATGGGGTACTGCCGCTCTTATTGCGGTGATACTCTATGTCGCTGTTGCTCTCTGCATGGAGATTTATACCGCCTGCTGCCGGTATAATGATTTGACTCCGGCATACAATATATCCTCCGGAGAGTGTTATGAACCGCCGTCGCTTGCACACTGGTGCGGTACAGATTATCAGGGACGGGATGTTCTTCTGCGTTGTGCCGCCGGATGTGCCAGTGCTTTAAAAACCGGCATTTCTGCCGGGATCATCGCCGTTCTGA
Source organism: Lentisphaerota bacterium (assembly GCA_015061685.1). GTDB lineage: Bacteria > Verrucomicrobiota > Lentisphaeria > Victivallales > Victivallaceae > UBA1784. Next base: position 5,458 of record SUWD01000055.1, read on the forward strand.
TCGGCGTGACCCTCGGCATGGTCTCCGGATATTTCGGGGGCAGAACCGATGAATTGACCGTCTGGCTTTTCAGTATTTTTGCGGCAATGCCGACACTTTTATTCATTCTGGCATTTGCCCTGCTCACCGGTTCGGATTTCCTTGCTCCGTCAACGGCAAAAATACTGACATTTATTGCCAATATACTTAATACCGAACCTGCCATGCTCGGAGTTTATCTTGCCATCGGACTTACCGGCTGGGTGACACTCTGCAAAGTTGTACGGGGAGAAACTATGAAACTGAAAAATCTCCCCTATGTCAAAGCGGCAAAAGTTGCCGGAGCGGGAAATTTCACTATCATCCGGAGACACATTCTTCCCAATGTATTTCACCTGGTCATCATCTATTTCACCACACTTTTTGCAAGTGCGGTAATGCTTGAAGTCATTGTCAGTTATTTAGGACTTGGCGGTCAGAATATCCCCAGTTGGGGATTGATGATCTCCGACGGTCAAAGCCGCCTCTGGGCCGGGGTATGGTGGGAGATCACCGCTGCTTCTCTGGCTCTTTTCATCCTTGTTCTGGCGTTGAATACCCTCAGCGATTCTCTGCTGGCATTTTACAACAAACGCAAATAAAAGTTATTGTCTCATTTTTTGTGAAAAATCTTTCCTGCGGTGGTGCATTGCGGGCAATCTCTTGGCAAATCAGCGGACGTTTTCGCAGTCATGTACGTCATAAAAAAAAGAACTGCCGGAAAAATCCGGCAGCCCTCTGAAGTTACTTCCAACGTCTTACTTGACGATGAAACCATCTCCATAGACACCGCTTTCGATGGAAAGACCGAAGAAGGTGTTGTAATAGACCCACTTGGAGTTTTCACCATTTCTCGGGGTACGCAGGGATCCGCAACCGGAAATACCGACCACGACCAGAGCGGCAGCCAGAGCGATGAGAGCTTTTTTCATGATAATTCTCCTTATTATTTTGTTACCGGAACTGCTACCACAGCGATTCCGTTCCGCTTAATTCATATTATACAACACAATATTGCAAAAAACAAGGGTAGATGCAAAAATTTCTGATTTTTTTTACAGGAAATCCGGACAACCATGCTGTTGTCCGGAAATAATCCCTGAAAATATCAAAGCCTGCCTTCCAGATATGGCCACACCTTTTTCCAGAAACCATCCGGAATAACCGATTTGTCCGGTGTTTTACGGTGAAACATATCAGAATAAAATTCCGGGTTGCTGATTTTTTTGTCTTTCAGCACAATAAACAGCGTTTGTCTGGAGCGGGGAACGAGTTCTTTGTAAGACAATTCCTGTTTCCCCTGCCCGATCAATGTCCCGGAACGGATCTCTGTAATCTGCACACTCCCGCGGGCAAGCAGGATACGGAAATTTTTAATTTTAAGAATTTGATCAAATACAGCTCTCAACTTATTATATTCCGTCGGCAAAGAGGCTAAAAGCACCTCAAGATCTTTCACAACTTTTGCTTCTCCCGGAGTAAATGTTTTTATATTGGCAACATATAATCCGGCCTTTTTCATAGCAGCATCAAAGCCGGAGGGATCTCCGGTTATCGCCGAATCAACCATTGCCGGCAGACATTCGTACAATATTTCATCGGCTTCTTTTTTCAAAACGTTTTCCCGTTTTTTAGCTAAAACAGCAGTTTCCTGTGCAAGACGGGCATTCTCCTTTGCCATTTGAGCTGCCTCATCCAACTGACGCTGACGCTCTGCCGCTGCCTTGACATCCTGATTTTGCTGTTCATCAAAAACCGCCTTGGCATCTGCCACAGCCTTGAGATGGATCTCTCTCAAAGAATCTCTTGCTGTTTTACACCGCTGCAGCTCATCAATACCATAATAACGAAGCATTATTTCAGAAAGAAGATTATACTCTTTTTCCGTCTCCGGACGGCATAACAAACTCCATGCCTGATCGACCTTTTGCATAAATTCGAGATTTTTGTCATTGGACTGATTGACATTCCGCCAGTTGAGAATATTCTGAGCAGTCTCCACATATTCCGGTCTGGAAAAATCAGGACGGATATAGGTCATAAGAGATGCTTTGGAAGAAACTTCACTGTTTGCCCAATCGACAACTCCATTTTTCACATCGCCGGTATTCTCTTTTCCGGCAACCGGAACATACTCATCATAAAATACCTGTTCCGGCTCTTTTACGTTTTCTTCAACCTTCTCCTCCGGAGTTTCTGAAACGATCTCCTCCGGTTCGTCCGGAACATCGGTCTGTTCCGGAATTTTAACACTTTCAGTCAGCTGATCATTCAGCTCCGGGGTATTCTTCTCCGGGGTTGCTTTTGAGGAATCATCAACAGAAGTGTTTTCACTGACAACCTCTGTTTGCGGCATTTCGTTTTTTTCTGCAGTCTTTTCAGATTCTGAACTTCCGGCAGAACTGTCTGAAGCCTCCGGAAGATTTTCTGTATTTTTGTCAACCGGTTCTGCCTCGCTTTTGCCATCCGGCATTGCAGTTGAAGAATCAGTTTCTTTATTTTCTTCAACCTCTGCGATATCCGGAACTGTTCCGGACTTTTCGGATTCTCCACCGGAAAGTACCAACAACAAGATCAAAATAACAACAGCAATTCCGGCAATTATTCCGAATGCAAGCCATATTTTGCCCGTTTTCTTTGCAGAAACAGAATTCGCTCCCGGCACAGAAACAGGTACAGGAGCAGGTACGGGTGCCGGGGGCGGTACGGGTGCCGGGGGCGGTACGGGTGCCGGGGGCGGTA
>SUWD01000017.1 GCA_015061685.1 Lentisphaerota bacterium
AGGGCGAAGCCCGAGCGGCGAGGCCGCTCTCCCGCGGCCGCAGGGAGATTTTTTGGAGAAGAAAGAGATTGCCCGCAATGCACCACCGCAGGAAAGATTTTTCACAAAAAATGAGACAATAACAATTGCCTCAATTAACTTACTGCTTTTCCACCAATTCAGCGTGGAGTGCTTTTTGAGCTTCCACGAAGTTTTCACGGGCAATAATAAACTGCATATTCACCTGACGCATGCACTGATCCAGAGCGAGAACGTTGATATTCGCCCCTGCCAGTGCCGATGCCGCACGGGAAAGGAAACCCGGAATTTTCATATTGCTGCCGATAACAGCAACGATCGCCACCGCACGGGTGGAGATTTGAGCCTTGGGGAAAGTCTGACGCAATTCAGCAAGGCACGCATCCAGATTCTTATACCGCTCGGAAACATAATGCGTAATGGTGTTCGCATTGGTATTCTTGGCAATATAGCTGATATTGTTGCGGGCAAAGCTCTCCAGAACTTTGTAGTCATAGCCGCTGGCTCCGACCATTTCAGTATCGAAAATCTCTATGGCAATGATGTCTTTTCTGCCGCAGATCATATCAACTTTAGGCACCGGAGAAACAAAATCCTGACTGATCAATGTCCCCGGACACTCCGGATCGAAAGCATTGGCGACCCGGATGGCTATGCCGTGACGCTCCATCTCCTTGGAGGCTTTGGGATGGATAGCCTCCATCGCCATATCCGCCAGCTGGTCGGCAATATCAAAATTGGTATGTCCGATGATCCGGACATTATCCACGCCCATCAGTTTGGGATCGCCGGTGGAAAGGTGAAATTCTTTATGGATGATCCCCTCACGGGCATCGGTAACCACGGCAACTTTGCTGAAAGTGATTTCACTGTAACCGCGGTCAAACTTCGCCATTACCCCCTCGGCACATTTGGCGTAACCGGTAACAATGGGCATGCACTCGGCAAAATTCAGTCCTTTAAGATGGTTGCAAATGGTTTCTTCCATTGAACCGGTCTCCTGATCTTTCCAGCCGGAAAGATCGACAAATACCGCATTGACACCATGTTCTTTAAGGATGAGAGTGGAGTTGAATGCACTGTGAGCTTCACCGATGGAACTGAGCAATTCCCGTGCCGCCGGCAGATAATTTCCCGGCTGGAAGTGTCCGAAACTGCGGAGGTGCATCAAGTGCATCAGGCAGTTTTTGATACCATCCATACGCTCGTTGACAAAATTATCCGCTGCCTGCAAATCCAATTTCAATCCGGCAAAAGAGTGATTCAACTCAATCATTCTGGCACGGGTGGATTCCAATTTGTCCTGCCACTCCTGATTGCGTCCGGCGGCAAAACTGCCGTAGATACCCGGTTCTCCGGTCTTTTTATCTTCCAGAAGCAAGTTGGTAATGCCGCCGTAAGCGGAAACAACGAAAATACGGTTGTAAAGTGCCGCACCTTTCCGGGAACCGATCAGAATATTGTCCATCAATTCCCCGAAGCGGGTCATACTGGTCCCGCCGATCTTTTCAACTGTGTGTTGTCCCATCTCTTAAATATCCTCTATTCTCAAAAGTTTAACCGGTGAACTGTTTACTGAAAGAACCGCTATTTCTGAAAGTGCCGCCAATATCTCTTTTTCCAGTGCCGGATGAGTCAGCAGCACCAGGGATACTTCCCCGTTGCGGTGACTGCGTTCATGCTGGATCAAACTGGATATGCTGATCGAACGGGACGCCAGTATCTGGGTGATCTGGGCAATTACCCCCGGACAATCCTTGACTTGCATACGCAAATAATAACGGCTGGAGATCTCCTCCTCCGGGATCTGACAGTCAAACAATTCTCCCGGAGTGAATCCGGCAACCCGGCAGCGGCTGTTGCTGTCAAGATTGAGAGCCGCATCGGTAATATCGGCAACCACCGCACTGGCTGTCGCCTTTCTGCCTGCTCCCCTGCCGTAGAAAAGAGTCTGTCCGACCGTATCACCCTCGACCATGACGCCGTTGAAAACATCATTGATATTGGCAAGCAGAGCCTCTTTGGGGATCAATGTCGGATGCACACGCATCTGGACTTTACCGTTTTCATTTTTGATGATACCCAGAAGTTTGATCCGGTAACCCAATTCATCGGCACAGACGATATCCGCCAATTCCAATTCCCTGATGCCCTCTACGTAAACAGCGTCAATACCGAACCATTTACCATACGCCAGAGAAGCAAGGATCGCCGTTTTATGGGCAGTATCAAAGCCGTCGATATCCAAAGAGGGATTCGCTTCGGCATAGCCGAGTTTCTGGGCATCGGCAAGAACAGCGGCGAAATCAGTTCCCTCACGCTCCATCCGGGTGAGGATGTAGTTGCAGGTACCATTCATGATACCGAAAATTTTATTGATCCGGTTGGATACCAAACCTTCACGCAGAGCCTTGATGATCGGAATACCGCCTGCCACACTGGCTTCGTAAAAGATGTCTGCTCCGGTCTTTTCAGCAGCGGCAAAAAGTTCTTCGCCGTAATGGGCAAGCAGAGCTTTATTGGCAGTTACCACGCTTTTTCCGGCGTTGAGAGCGTCGAGAATGAATTTTTTTGCAATGGTCGTACCGCCGACCAATTCCACAACGATATCACTTTCACGGATCACTTTCGCCGCATCGGTGGTAAGAATACCATCGGGGACCTTGACTCCGCGGTCAGTGGTGATATCCAGATCAGCGATCCCGGTAAGTTTCGGCAAAACTCCGGTACGTTTGGCGATAACATCACCATTGAGAAGAAGATTCTCGGCAACACCGGCTCCGACGGTACCGAATCCGATAATTCCTACTTTATATTCTTTCACGGTCAAACCTCCTTGAAAAACAGAATGTATGTATATTATATTAATATAGCACGCATATCAACATATTACCACACTTTTTCAAGCAGGACAGTGCAGTTTTAGGAATAATTTTCAGTATTCCGGACAGAAAAAGACCGGTACCGGCACTTTTTTCACGCCGGTACCGGTAAAAAAAGAGATTCAATCCCGTTTCATTTCCGGAACCAATACCACCAGATCCACCCAGACAGCATCTTCTTTTGCCGAACCGGGGAAAAAGGACGGTCCGGTAAATTTCGCCCGGAAGTGCAGATCGTAATCATTCACTTCCTCCCTGCCGGCATGGGGAAACTCCCACGCCTGCGAAAGGTCGATCTGGGTCATCCACAAGTGAGCGGTGAATATCGAATTTTTGGAAACCCGCACCTTTTTGATGGTGTACCAGTGGTACTCCTCATCGACCGGATCGACATTCAGAGCGATACTGCGTTTCTGCTCATAATCATAGAAGGTGAATGAACGGGTGCGGCGATCACTGAATTTGCGGCTCTTGTGGAAGTTTGACATCACACTCTTTCCGGCCAAAGCATCTTTATCCTCTACCGGGCGGGCTTTGGAATGGGCAACTCTTTTCTGATGCGGCCAGGCAAAAACCCGGCACCCGGCAATACCGGCAAATTTTTCCGGGATCGCCAGATTTGCATCCAGCTGCATGAGTTTTTCCGAGAGCTTTTTCTGCTGTGCCGCAAGTTTGCGGGATTCAAAACCGAAGTTCGCCAGTACCTGACCGGAATACTCCTTGAGCTGATCCAGAACTTCAGCCATCGTGATACCGTTTTGAGCGAAAAGCGTCTCCGTGTCACGCCGGTAATAGACGATCGACCAGAATAAAGGCAGACATTCCGCTTTGACCCGGAGCAATGATGCCGGATCATCCGCCGCAAGTTTCAATGCCTCCTGCATGACCAGATAGTTCTCCAGCATGAATTGTGCCGTCAGATAATCCCAGCGTAATGCCGCACAGCACAGCTGAACTCCTTTATGCTCCTTAACCCCTTTCCGCAAAGCTGAAAGATATTTTTTTACCGGCTCTGCCGCTTTTCCGTAATAACCGGCAAGGAATATATCTATAAGTTTTTCCGCATCCTGCTCCGGATCGATCATCAGCTGGGCAAGTACGAAAAATTCCAGATCGAGGAAGTTTTGCGGGATGAGAAAATCTCTCTCCGCTTCAGTAAAAAGCGAAACGACCCCATTGGCAGCCATCCACTTGACATCATCTATCATCGCATCCAGTACCACTTCCGGACGCGGCGGAGTGAAGTACGCTCCAAGTCCCATATTCCAGTAATCCCAGATCACCGGGCGGTCAAATGCCTTGACCCAGCGGAGAATATTTTCCCGCCGCTCTGCCGTTTGCGGTACAAAACAGCTGGCATTGGTAAAGTCATCGGCGTAATAGACCGTAACTTCCGGAAGCGGTTTGGTTACCGGCAGTTTTTCCGACCCCATGGCAGCACGGGTGAGAATACGGATACCCGGATAAACTTCATGCACCTGACGGGCAACAGCATTGGTAAAACGGATCAGAAGTCCGGTTTCGCATCCTTCTTCAGCGACAACGGCTTTGCACGGCGGACAAAAGCAAATCTCATTGGCAGCATCATTGGGAGTAAGATTGTAGATCAAAGGCCACTGATCCTGCGGCAGATTTTCCCGGTCAAGTCTGATGAATTCTTTCATCTTGTCTGCCACGATCCTGACCACATCCGGATTGCTCAAGCACAACTGGGTACCCCGGCGGTGGGGATTGGCATCACGTTTACCGGCCTTATTCATACTGAAGTACTCCGGATGATCGGCGAAATATTCATCCGGACGCAGATACTCGTAATAATTGTGGCAAAAATGCACCCGGGTTGTCCACCGCATCTCATCGCCGAGATAGAGTGCTTTATGGTTGAATACCGGTGTAGTGCCGTTGAAACCGTTTCTCAAACTGTAAAGCCAGAATTTCTTATCACTCTCTTTTGCCCGGTTGTCCCGGAATATATTGGGATAACGGTTGAATATCTGTCTGCCGGAGAAAGCCGGAGCGGATCTTTCATCCAGCTGCGGCAATTCCCATTTGGACAGATCCGGATAAACCGCCGCATCCCAGGCGATGAAATAGACTCCGGCTTTGCGGAGCAGAGCATAAGCACCATAAAGTGTACCTATGGGAGAAGCTCCGGTAATAACAAGATCTTTTCCGGAACTTTTCAGCTGCCACGATTCATCATTGCCCTCTTTTTTACTGCTGGTCAGACGGATGGCTGGGGAGTTGACACTTTGGTAATCAGTAATCCGCAAATCGGGAATACCGCACTTGCTGAAAGCTTCAAAAAGTTCATCCGCCGCCATTTTTTCATATTTGTGCGGATTTTCCGGCAGAACGATATCCAGTGCCGACAACGGAACAAATGCCGACAGCAAAAACAGTAACAGTAAATTTTTCATTTCCATCCATTCCAGCTCATGTATTTGCTTTTAGTAGGAGTTGGATCCCAAAAAATACAGGAATAGGCATCACTCGTCTTATCTCCACGGTCAACATGAGGGATCTCCTCAAGAACATGAGAAGCGACATGCCCATCGGAAAAGGCAAAGTTTCCAGTTTTCCCATGCCGGTAACGGGGATAATAATCACTGTCATTTTTGCAATAGGCAATTGCTCCGGCATTAACACTGTCAATCTCACAAAATAACATGGTCAAAGTCGGACGCTTGTAACGGGTGGATTTCAATTTATCCCAATTAGCCGGACAACCGGCAACGAGATTGTTGTAACCGTAACCGTAATGGAGAGAACCATCCGAGGCAGAAAAAGTCCCGCAGGCATACTGACTTCTTGCAGACGGCCCATCCGAACCGATAATCGCATCCGGCTGATTCAGTCCGATATATTTTGCCAGCAAACCAACCGCAGGATCACCATCTGCCCAGAACTTCGATTTGCTGCTGCTGCTCACATATTTACCATACGCCGGAGCAAAACAATCATCACTGTCCCCGGCATACATCAAATTGGCTTTCATGATCGAACCCAAATTGTTGGTGCAGTCGATCGCCCTGCCCCTTTCACGGGCGGAATTGAGTGCAGGCAGCAGGATCGCCGCCAGTATTGCGATGATCGCAATAACTACGAGCAGTTCTATAAGGGTAAAACAGGAGTGTTTTACCCGGCTGCAGCCGGAAATTTTACCACTTTGTTTCATTTGCTTTTCCTTTCTGAAATTGAAATGTTAAAAATGTTAACGCTATCATTGAACCACTGTATTAATTATACTATAAAAAAATCATTTTGTCAATAGCTGATGTAAAAAAATTCAAAAAAAAGACAGACAGTCCCCCTTGCGGCTATTTCATGATCGATTCCGGCAAGTTAAAAACTCAAAAGAGATTTGTGGATTTTTACAACGACTTTCACCACACTGCTTTTATCTCCGCATCCGGGCATGTGACCTTCTTCCGGGAAAAAGATGGCAAAATTACCCGGTTCAAGCTTCAGTAAAGTCACCTTTTTTTCATCAGCGGCAAAAAGAGCATAATCATCCTGCTCCTGATAGGGAGTCAAAACTTCAAGTTTATCCACCGGAGCATAACCTATATATTCATTCCCGGCAAGAAGCATCTGCAAATCGGCAAAGTCGGAGTGAGTTTCGATTTTGCTTTCGGCAAAAGAACGGGTGGTATAACGCTGAACGAGTATAAAAAGTTTGTTCTCTATCAGCACCGTTTTACCATTGGGAGAATCTGCAGAGAAGTCCGGAAGAACCTTCGATAAAAGTTTTACTGCTTCCGGAGCCAGCGGCAAATAGCTGCCGAGATTATTCAAAGTATCGTATATCATAAAAAATTCCTTTATGTTGTCACTGCTGAACGGGAAAATTTCCGGACTTGGCAAGGGCTGTTTGATTTTTCTGTAAAATTTCGCGTTGTCACTTCATTAATCTTTTTTCAGTTGATGCCCATCCGGAGCTGATTCAAAAGTAATAACATCACTCGTACCGCAGCAGAAAGAGGTCAAATCTTCCTCATCGTAGGCAGCAAGATAGCATTGATAGACATTATCCGGCAAAACAGCAGAAACTGTTTTCTCATCATATTCAGCAGGGATCATCTCCCAATGCCGCTTTTTGGATTCTTTGATATCTTTATCTGCGGTATAGCAGAGATAAACTTTGCAAATCCCCCTGCCCGGAGATAAAACTTCAGAACTGATATTTTTCCCGGAGATCACCGGCTTTGCCAACTTCGGCAAACCTGCTTCACCCTTGAGGATCTCTGCCGCATAACGGTAACAAGCTTTGAAACGGAATCCGTAATGGTCGTGCGGCAAACGCACGATCATAGTCTTATTGCCCAGCATTTTTCCGCAGGCATCAAATCCGGACTGAAGCGTCTCCGGACTGCCGTGTGCGTCATTGGTGCCAACTACATAATACATCGGCACTTTCGCCTCATGCAGAAATCTGCCGTCGATCATGTTCTTCGCCGCATACTTTTTGCGGTCACCCAAATAAATCGCAATCATCCCTTTGAAACGGGGGTCGATCGCAGTAACGATCGCTCCGTACCAACTCCCCCAGGAAAGACCGACATACGCTGTTTTGTCTTTGTTGACTTCCGGCAGAGAAAGCAGAATACTGTGGGCAAGAACCAGATTAGCCGGATTGGTGAAACTGTCATACAGACGTTTTCTCTGATATGAAGCATTACGCCTCGGAGTTTTATTGTACTGCCCGGTAAAATCCGCCTTATTCGGACGTCTGCCGCACCAGTCAGGAGCAATTACCGCATAACCGGCGGCACACCACTCCTTTACCGCCCAGGGAAAAGCTGTCCCTCCGCCGCCGTGAGCCAGGACGATCCCCGGCCAGCCGCCGGCAGGCATTTTACCCTCCGGAATGGCAATATATGCAAAGAATTTTGTAACTTTACCATCTTCAACCACACCGTCATAAACGATCGCCCGCAAAGAAGGAACAGCACACGCCGGATCATTGTCGTCAACAAAAGCCGGAGGATTTTTCAACTTTTCAAAATCCCAATACTTTTCCGCATGATCGTTGAATACCGGTACTTTTCCCGCTTCAGCAGCTCCCGCAAGCAATGACAGCACAACTGCAAGAAAAATCAATCCTCTTTTCATTTCCGCTTTACTCCTTTCCAATCTCCGGTTTGGGAATGGTCATGGCAAAAAGCGTATTGCAAACCGCCATCACCGCCGCAAAAGAAAATAACGCTCCAACCCCGAATTTCTGCCAGACCCAGCCCCCTGCCGGAGCCGCCAAAACCGCTATCACATGATTGATCGATAATCCAGTGGATAATGTCGAAGTCAATTCATCCTTGTCAGAAGACAGCTCTTTCACATAAAGATTGGTCGCCAGAACCGTGGTGCTTATCACCGCATCCAAAAGAAAGTTGATACACAGCACGATCAAAACCGTCCGACCGGAAAAAATATTCCCGGCAAAACCGTAAAGCAGGCAGACAAATGTCAAAATCACCGTGTCCCAGATCATAATATTGCGGTACCCCAGACGGTCGGTCAGACGGCCGATAAGAGGAGCACCGAAAATATTCACCGCCGCACAAATACCGTAAAGCAGTGCCATTACTTCCGTCGGGAACCCATACACCCGGATCATCACATACGGTGCAAAGGTCAGAAATATCTGCTTCCTCGCCCCGTAAAAAAGTTCCAACGCATAGAATTTGGAGAATTTCCGATTGAAGTAAAGCCGGGGACGTTTGGACGGCAAATTAGGGGCATTGGGCGAAAAAGTGCTGATAACACTTATTAAAAGCAGGACAAAAACCAATACCCAGACCCCGTTGAAAAGTACCGGTTTGCTCAAATTGAAATATTTGCTCCCCGCAAAAAAGATCCCCATCACCAGAATACTGCCCAAAACACTGCCCAGATTCATGGCACTGGTCAAAAAGCCCAGCGATTCACCGGCACGGTCTTTTTCCGCAACCTGCATGGCGATCGTGGAACGCACCGGCATCACCAGATGTTCACCCATGCTCCACAGCATTATCACACCTGTGATAAAGATCTTGTCCGCCGGGATCATCAGCAATGTCACTCCGATCATGGAAATAAATGTTCCCAGACGCATGATTTTCCAATCACTCATCCGGTGGAGCAGAGCCAATACAAAAACGACCGCTATCCCCGGCAATTCACGGAAAAATTCCAGCCAGCCCCGGTCGATCTCATCCATGCCGCAAATTTCCGACAGGAAGTTATTCATGGAGGCGGCAACACACCCCACTCCGATACCCCAGACCGAAATGCTTAAAAAAAATGCTCCGGCTGCACTGCCGGAACGGAAAATCCGTGCTTTTTCACTCATATAAATACCCCTTTTTCAACAATGTTTGAAGCATAATATAACTGCTGTAAAAATTTTTTCAACTGCATAATTTGTATTTCTCTGCAATATGGTGTATATTGAACCATCCAAAAAAAGGAGGCCCCATGAACAACTGCAACTATCTCATCCGCCGTAAAGTATTGAGCTTTTTAGGAGCAAAATTCCACATTTTTGACAACGCCGGAAATCCGGTCGGATTCTGCAGGCAGAAAGCATTCAAATTGAAAGAGGATATCCGGGTTTATTCCGATGAGAGTCAATGTCAGGAATTACTCACCATCCTCGCCAGAAATATCATCGACTTCAGTGCCTGTTACGACGTCTTTGACCCGGCAAGCGGTATGCTGCTTGGTTCATGGGTCAGAAAAGGGTGGAGTTCCATCGTCCGGGACAACTGGGTGCTTCTCGATCCGGCAGGAAACCGTATCGCCGAACTCAAAGAAGATGACCTCGCTCTCGCTGTGATCAGAAGATTTTTATGCAATTTGATCCCGCAGAGTTACACACTTCACGGTTACTATGGATTGCAGGCTGAATACAAACAGTGTTTCAACCCTTTCGTTTTCAAACTCAAAGTCGGTATCACCCCCGGATGCAGCATCCATCCGTATCTGATCCTTGCCGGCGGAATTCTGCTTGCCGCTATCGAAGGACGCCAGAATTGAACTTTTCTGCGGTCAGGGAATTTCCCGGGTCAGCCACCGGGAATCCCTCATCGTAAGCAGTGAATATATCCCGATCCAAAATAAGGCAAACTGGGAATAAAATCCGAAAACCAACGCCCATATCATACGGAGAAAAGAGCGTTTCCGGTGCCAGTAGATCAATGCCGGGAAAATACTCCATAACACATTTGCCGCCAAAAATAAAGCTGTTTTATAAAGCCACCCGCCGGGGCCGGCAAAAAACAGTATCACCGCCGGCAAAATCCACAATGCCGATAACATATTCACCGACAGCAGCAGCCAGTGAATAAAACAATCCCAACTGCGTAAACGATTAAATTTCATCGCAGAAAAAACTTTTCCGGGCATCATGATATTCTCCCGGAAATCACTCCGTGTCCAGCGTAACAGCATTTTGACCACTCCGGTATAGCTCTCCGGCAGACAGGTTTCAGCTTCCGCTTCGGGTTGATAGACAATCTGCCAATTTCTCCCCAACAGCAAAGTCGCAATCGCCCGATCCTCTCCGATCCGGGACGGTACTCCCATAAAAGTCTGATCCAGCCACTCATCCAAAACCGGCAGCAAAGCACTGCGGCGGTAGGCACTCAACGCTCCGGGCGTACAAAATACATTCCCCCAGCGGCTCTGTGCCCGGCGGAGCAGACTGCAGCCGAAAACCAGCATAACATCGCACATCTGAGTATGAAAATTTAAAGCATCTGCTTTTTTATTCAGCGTACCGGCAACCGCTCCCACCGCCGGGTCTGCAAACGGATAAAGCAATTTTTTCAAAGCGTCTTTCTTCACTGTTGAATCACTGTCAACTGTGACAATAAATTCATGATCCGCCATTTTTATTCCGGTATAAAGAGCATGTTTTTTGCCCCGGTTCTCAGGGAGATCGACCACTGAAATCATGCCGCCGGATTTATCTGCAACTTTGTTGATCCAGCTCAAAGTATCATCTTTTGACCCGTCATTTACTGCAATGATCTGTAATTTCCCCGGAGGAAAATCTGCCGCCAGCAGAGAATTCAAGGCGGTCATCACGTGTTTTCCCTCATTGTATGCCGGTACGATGACAGTACAGCCGGAAATATTGCCTTTTTCTTCCGGCTCTTTCCACCGTTGAGCCGATGAAGCGGAAAAAATCAGAAACAAACAGTAAAAAAAAGAGTAGAAAAAGGCTATCCCGATACCGCCATTTACCCAGAACCAATTCATTTCCTCCGATAAAAAAACTTCCCGGCAAAAGAGGATATATACTATGACGGCAAAAAATACCACCGCAACTGCCCAAAGCAAATACTCCGGTAAATAGTGCCGTTTTTTTGAATCAAACATAAAATTCTCCATTTTTATCCAAATCATTTTATCAATATAATTGATTTTCCGAATTATAACAATATATTAAATACACAATCTTTATTCATGAAAGGCTATAAAAAAATGGCAACTATCCGGCAAATTCAGCATTTTCTGGTTTTGGCAAAGGAACTTCACTTTGCCAAAACCGCCAATATTCTGGGTATAACCCAGGCGACATTGAGCAGTGAAATAAAAAAACTGGAAAGCTCTCTGGGGTTCCAGCTCTTTGACCGCTCAAACAAATGGGAAATCACCCTCACCGCCGCCGGTGAAAGCTTTTTCAACAGCATCTGCGATATCCCGGATATGCTCAAAAGTGCCCAGAAAAATGCTGCCGGTATCGCCCGGGGTGATGCCGGAATTCTTTCCATCGCCATAAGCTCTTTCATCTATGATTACTTCAACCTCGGCGAAGTCTGCCGGATCATGAGAGAAAAATACCCCGCCGTAAAACTGCAGATATATGATATCATGCGTTCTCCGCAAGTAGCAGAGAGAGTCCGGCACGGTAAAGCCGATATCGGATTTTTCACCATCTCCGATCCGGAAAAACAGACTTCCGGACTCAAATACAAAAAACTGCTCCCGATCGAGTTGAAACTCGCCATCCCCCAAAATCATCCGCTCGCCGCAAGAAAAGAGATCAGTGCCGGAGATTTGAAAAATTGTCACTTCATCCTCCCGCCGAGAGAAGAAGCTCCGCATTTACGCAAACACCTTGACGAAATATTTATGCAGAAGTGTCAAGCTGTCCCGCTCGTGCCGCTGGAAGTCATCGGATTTACCGGAATCAAACAATTTATCGCCGCCGGACACGGTATCGGCTTCCTCCCGGAACTTACCGGCAAACTGCCGAAAAATATCGTCTTGCGGGAAGTACCTTTCCAATTACCCCGGATGCTGATCGCCGCCCACCGGGAAAATAATAACTCCCCAATTGTCAGAAACTTCATGAATCTGCTCGGAGAATCCAGGTGATATTGAATTTTTTTCTGTTATCCTGTTGACAAAATTGTCAAAATGGTCTATCTTATAGTATGATCGGTTTATCCGGCAAAAAATCTGAATAACGGGAAAGAGAATCATGACGGCAGAAAAAAACAAATTCTTCTTATTCTGTCCGGTTGTATTGGTACTGCTCTTATCCGGCTGCTCCACGATAGTCAACTCCCATTTGCAGAAAGCTCCGATGATGGAAGCCTATATCGCCGGAGACAATCAGAGTGCTTTGCAGGAGATAAACGAAAAACTCAAAGAACCGCACTGGTATAATTCATCAGTAATAAATACCGGAGATGAACTGCACTGGCAGCTGGAAGCCGGCACTATCCACTTTTACAACGGCAATTATCAGCAGGCAATAGATCACTTCACCACCGCCGAAAAACTGATCACCCAATATGACGAAAGAGCAAAAATCAGTGTCCGGGACATCGGCGCCGAAACCGGAGTTTTAGTCACCAATCTCAACGCCCTGCCCTACCGGGGATTCTGCAGAGACCGGATCGCACTGAATATTTTGAAGTCCCTCGCTTATCTCGGAAACGGGAAAGAGGATTCCTTCCGTGCCCAGATAAAACGACTGCGTAATGAGCAGAAAAAAGTTATGAGCGATTACCGGGAATTTTTCGATCAGGAGCAGCAGAGACTTGCCGATGCCAAAAATGAGAATCCGCAGTCACAAAGCCTTTTCTCCAAATACAACACCATTTCCAAATTGCTCGCCAACGGACAAAATACGACCCTCGCCGAAAATTTGAAACAAACCAGCCTTGCCGCCAACAAAGGTTATGCCGATTTCCTCAATCCGGCAGCGATTTTTCTCTCTGCACTGGTCTCCTTGAGAGATGGAAATATCAGCAATGCCAGAATCGATTTCCAGCGTTTTTATGAAGCTGTGCCCGATAATCCGGCGGCACAGAAATATTTTGTTACTGCTCTTTTATCTGACGGCAAGGAAGTTCCGGAAACGCTGAAAGATGTCCTGCCGTTTGATTTCCCGCTTGACCGGGATTGCGTTTTCGTCATCTTTGCCAACGGCAGAGGAGCAGCATTCAAACAGATAAGTATAGATATCCCGGTATCTGCCGCATGGCCGGTGTGCGAATTTTATCCGGCAGACTTTTCCGGAATTACCGCTATCGCAGGCGGAAAAGCCTACCATTCAACTCCCATTGCCGATATGGACGGCATTATCGCCCGCGAATTTGAAGAACGCCTCCCCTTGACGGTCACCAGAATAATCCTCTCCACCGCAATAAAAGAGGCAGCAAAATATACCGCCGCCGCCATCGCTTACAACAGCAGCGATGATAATGAAAACAACGAACTTGCCGCCGCACTGGTTTTCGCCGGAGCAACGATCTACAACGCCGCCATGAATACCGCTGATACCCGTTCATGGGAATTGCTGCCCAAAGAATTCCAGTTGACCCAGTTCCCCATGCCGGATGACCGGAAAATAAAAATCGAGCTTGCCGGGAAAAGCAAGCTTGCCACCGGGATCGAAATCCCTGATTTCTGCCGTTCAGCAATTATATTTGTCAATGCGTCAAGCAGTGCAAATGTAACTTGCCATATTTTACCACTATATTCAAAATAGGAGAAAACAGATGAAACTTACAACCTTTTTCACCGCCGCAATTGCGGCACTCATCCTCTGCGGATGCCAAAACACCGTGAATACCATCAATCAGGGCAGATGTCATGATTCCCGCTTCATCACGGACAGCTTTTTAAGCTCCCGGCTTGAATTACGCAGTATCAAACTCGCCCCCAATGAAGCCGGATTCCTGCGGGCACAGGTCGAGGCTGTCAATGCCAGAACCGGTGTTTTTTCGGAATTCTGGTCATCTCTCACCGGCGAAAATCCCTACAAAATCCGTTACCGTTTCGTCTGGCTCAATGCCGACGGCATTGCAGAAAAATCTTTGCTCAACGATTGGCAGGATTTGACCATCATGCCCGGAGAAACTCTTTATCTGCAATCAGTCGCCCCCAGCAAAGAGTGTACCAATTTCCAAGTAAGTCTCCATGAAGCCAATGATTAATATAAAGGAAAAAATCATGAATAAATTCATCTTTTCAGCAGGAGCCGTCGCCGCCATCCTTTTGACCGGATGCAACAGCACTAAAACCACCATTTTCGACCCGGCAAGAACCAAAACCAATATCCGCCAGGTGGGAAACATCTCCAGTGAGGAGTTGCGGGAAGTGACTCTCGCCGCCGTGGAAGGAGCAATGACCAATGCCAAATTCACCACTTTCCTGCGTAAATACAAAAACGAAATGAATGATCAGGACGCCATCCCCGTACTCAAACTTGACCGGGTCATCAACAACACCGATGATCCCGATCTCAATGTCGATGAAATTACCGACATGCTCAATGAAGCCTTGATCAACGCCGGTAAAGTCGATGTCACCATGGCTGAAGGCGTCGGTATGACCGATTCCATCGCCGATTCCCGTAATCTGAAAAACGATGCCAATTTCGATCAGTCCACCGTTGCCAAAAAAGGAACTTTGCAAGCCGCCCGGCTCGTTCTGCGCCCCAAAGTCATGTCCAGCACCATCAGCGAAGACGGCAAACAGGTCGTCGTCCGTACCTTTGTCATGGAAATGGCTGATATCAAAACCGGACTTATCATGTGGAAATTCACCAAACAGCTCGGATTCATCAAAGAACAAAATACTTTCGGCTGGTAACAGCCGGACACCGCCGCCGGAAGTACATTCCGGCGGCAAAAAAATCAGAGAGGATATATGGAGTTGCCGAAATTCAATTTCAATGACAATGAGGAAATGTTTTTTATCGTACCGGCAAAGATGACTCATGCCGGACAGACAAAAAATATCAGATTGATGCTGACTTCACAGCGGATCGTGCTGCTGACCAGAGAAACTGCAAGTCATGTTTTCACAATTTTGCTTATGGCGGTGATCGCGATTGTCATTGCAATATTTCTTCTTGCGGTGCTTCATATCCGGGGGTTGTATCTGCCGCTGATCCTGGCGGTGGTATTCTGCGTTGCCGCAGCAGTACAGCTGCGTTACCGGGCGTGCAACCCCAGACTGCACCGGGTAATTGCAGAATATCAGCTTCCGGAGGCGGTAATATCTGATGAATTGATCTTTCTGCCGGAGAATCGGGAGATTCAGCTTGACTTGATCCGATTGACTCTGATGAAGGAAAAAATCAAATCCATTAACTGAATGATAATGTCCCAAATTTTGTGAAACCCGTAACAGGAGCTTGTAAACAAACATTTCTGTTAACGTATGGAATATGTAACATAAGTTGTGATTTGTCAAACCGGCAAACACGGGTTCGCTCCAACCGGCTTGTCAGGGCGTAGCTTTATGCGGAGACTGATGGATGCAGTGTGAGGCAAGGTCGCAGACAAATCAAGGCGGATGAGCAGGATCCGTCTTCGTTCCACTACGCCGGGACAAGGTGTACTATCGTACATGACTGAACATAAAATCAAAGACTGCCTTACTCGCAGTCATGAGTACGGCATAAGCCGCACGGAATGGCGGAGAGCGAGGAGTGGCAACGGTAACGTTGCCACGGACAGCGTAAGCGAGGCCTCCGGAAAATCGACTGCAACCGCCGAGGGCGAAGCCCGAGCGGCGAGGCCGCTCTCCCGCGGCCGCAGGGAGATTTTTTGGAGAAGAAAGAGATTGCTCGCAATGCACCACCGCAGGAAAGATTTTTCACAAAAAATAAGACAATAACAACTGAATATACCGTTGAAATATTGCTGGTTTATTTGACAGCTTCTTCATGCAGACGGCGGGCAAGATTGGAAAAACGCGGACGTTTGCGGGTATTCTGTACAGCAAGTTTTACCGCTTTTTGCGGCCCGATCAAGATAAGAAGTTTTTTCGCCCGGGTCATGCCGGTATAGATAAGATTACGCTGGAGCATGACAAAGTGCTGGGTCAGTACCGGCATAATTACCACCGGAAATTCACTGCCCTGGGATTTGTGGATCGTTATCGCATACGCTAAAGTCAACTGACTTGCCTCGTCAAACGAATACTCCACAAAACGGTCGTCCTCAAAGCAGACGTGGAATTTCTTTCCGTTGTCATCCAGTTTGATGATCTGCCCCATGTCTCCGTTGAAAACATTCTTATCATAATTATTGCTGATCTGCATTACCCGGTCGCCCATTTTGAAAACCGTATTGCCGTACTGAAACGATTCGTCAACATCACCCCGGAGCAATGCAGATAACCTCACATTAAGTGCAGCTGTACCACATTCGCCCCGGTTCATGGGGGACAAAATCTGTATATCATTCATCGGGTCAAATTTGAATCGTCCGGGTATCCTCTCTTTGACCAATGTCTCGATCATGTTGGCGACCTTTTCCGGATCATCCTGCTCTATCCAGTAGAAATCAGCCAATTCATCGCTTCCGGTCGGGATCTTTACCGGAAGCAGTCCCTGATTTACCCGGTGGGCATTGGTAATGATGCCGCTGCCGGAATTCTGACGGAATATTCTGGTCAGTTTCGTCACTCCGAAAAATCCGCTGCCGATCAAATCCGCCAATACATTGCCCGGACCTACCGATGGAAGCTGATCCGAATCCCCGACCAGCACCACCGAACACCCTTCCGGGATCGCCGCAAACAGTGCCGAAGCAAGGATTATATCCAGCATGGATACTTCGTCAACGATCAACAATTCGCAATCAAGCTGATTGCCGCTGTTGTAATTGAATTTCATCGTCACCGGATCAAACATCAAAAGCCGGTGGATGGTTTTCGCCGGAAATCCGCTGCTTTCACTCATTCTTTTCGCCGCCCTGCCGGTGGGAGCGGCAAGAGAAATTTTCAATTTTGCAGCTTTTGCCCGACGGACGATCTCGCCGACCACGGTGGTTTTTCCCACACCCGGGCCGCCGGTAATGATATTCAAGGGACGCTCAAAAAGTGATTCAACAGCTTTACGCTGCAATTCATCCAGTTCCAGATCACTGCGGTCGGGGATTTTCCGCATTTTCTCTCCGGGAAACTGCCGGGAGCCGGACAATTTCGCCACCAGCCGGGGCAAAAGCAATTCCGCTCTGGCAGTCGATGGTGTGTAGATGCAGTTATCTATCCGGCAGAGCAGACGGCGAAGCAAAGCGGTTTCGATGCCCTTTGCGGCACATTCGACGCTCTGACCGGTCAATTTGGCACTGATTTGTGCCAATTCAGCAGCCGGAGAGCAAACATGCCCCTCGCCGATCATCTCATTGAGGGAAAAGACCGCCGCCGCCTGCATCCGCTCTGATGAATCAGAAGCAAAACCGATCTCCCGGGCAATGGCATCGGCTTTCAAAAATCCGATACCGTCAACGTCCTCTGCCAGTTTATAGGGATTTCCCCGCACCGTTTCCACGGTATTTTCCCCATACTGTTTGAAAAGTCTGGCACAATATGCCGGAGTGATCCCCAGACCTTGCAGATATATCAGATCATCCCGGCGGTCTTTGGCACCTTTCCAGGCGGCAATGATCTTTGCCGCCTTACTTTTGCCGATCTTGCCGACCTCCTCCAGACGCCGGGGGTACATGTCCAGAACCGTAACCGTTTCCGTACCGAATTTTTCCACGATCGCCGCCGCCGTCTTTGGTCCGATGCCGGGAATGGCGTGCCGCAGGAAACGGGCGATACCCTCTTGGGTTGCCGGAGTTACCGGACGCCAGGACTCAACCCGGAACTGTCTGCCGAATTCAGGATGATTCTCAAAATACCCCTCTGCTTCCACAAATTGACCGCACGTGATCCCTGCCATCAGCCCTTTGGCGGCAAATTTCATCCCGTCCGACGTTTGAAATGTAACCAGAGCAAAGCCGGTTGACGGATTCTCAAAGCGTACCCGGAATATCTCTCCGGTAATGCGGGTTTTGGTCAGTGTTTGCAATTCAGGCATAATTCCTCTCCTCCGGAGAAAATATACACCGTAAAACGGATAAAATCAAACCTTCTTCCGGGAAATCGGCAGCTGGGAAAGTATGACCGCCAGAAAAATGATCCCGCAACCGGCAAGTTCCCGGCATGAAAGATGCTCGTGCAGAAATATCCAGCCGCCCAAAACAGCAAAAACGGATTCCAGACTCATCAGCAGAGTCGCCGTTACCGGATGCAGATACTTCTGTGCCACCATCTGCAAAGTAAATGCCACCGCACTGGAACCTACTCCACAGAAAACCCAGAATGGCATTGATGAAATCACCGCTTCTATTGTCCACGTTTCCCGGCAGATCAGCGAGAGAAAAAATGATAAAAATGTCGCAACGGTAAATTGAATACATGACAAACGCACACAATCACACTTACCGGCATAGCGGTCGATCACCAATATGTGCAACGAATAAATAAACGCACAGGCAATAACAAACCATTCTCCCCGGTTTACTCCGCTTATGCCGCCGCAAAGCAGATAGGCTCCGGCAATAGCAATAAATACCGACAGCCACAAAATAAATGTCGTTTTCTTTTTCAGAAAAATCCCCAGCACCGGTACGATCACGATATAAAGTGCCGTAAGAAATCCGGTCTTGCCTGCCGAAGTATATTTTACCCCGAATTGCTGGCAGATGCTTGCCGCCGTAAGCACCAGACCGCACCACCAGCCGCCGGCAAGTAATTCTTTGCGGGACGACGGATCAGCCGCACTGCCCCAGAAAGAGAGCTTTTTCCAGCGGAAAAGATCCAGCACCATTATCACCACGATCAAGGCGATAACCCCGACAAGGGAACGCAAAGCTGTAAACAGCATCGGATCAAGATAATCCATCCCCCGGCTCTGGGCAGAAAATGCCACTCCCCACAGAATTGTAGCTGTGAGCATGGCAACAGATCCCCACAATTTTTTCATAATAATGCTTCTTCAATGATCCTGTAACCGCAACATTTTTGTCTTCTGCTGAATATACCACAAAATAGAGGTTTTGTCAACCGGAAAAAGCAGAACAGAACAAGATGGTCAACCGGAACCGGATGGAGAACCACTGGGAAAAGAAAAATCGGAAGCAAACGGAGGGGGCGGGGGTAAGCTTTCAATCAGAGCCACACAGACTGCCCGGGTTGGTCAGTGGTGCATAAAAGCCACTGACTGCTTTACCTTTGGGTAGAGCGAAGCTAAAACGGAATTGAACGGAAACGAACGGAATTGAACGGAGGGGGGGGCGGGAGTAAGCTCTAAATCAGAGCCACACAGACTGCCGGGATTTTTCCGGCAAAAAAAACAGCTGCAGCTCCACCTTTTCAGGTTTTGCTGCAGCAGAAATACTCAAAATGATTACATCAATGGTTAGACCATAATATTTTCAATACGCAAAATACTTCTTTTTCAAATTTTCACTGTCTGTCCACGTTTTCACCTCATCACGACTAAATGTCCCAACATGGCCATCTGTCATCAACAAGTTTATCAATTTTTCTCCACCGTGAACCGGACGCAAACTATTTCCTTGAGAACTTGGATAAACGTAAACATTAAAAGCCGATCCAGAGGGATTGTGACCTGCACCTGCACCCGGTGCAAAATCCGGTTCTCCGGCAACTTTTAATGCTGTTGTATCACCGGCATAAAGCAGGGTACTGGGATTTTTCATTTTGCCAGTCTTTTTATCACTCCAAAAGAAAGCCTGACTAGTTTTTTTCACCGCTTCTTCAGTATAGCCGGATGAAGTAACAGATGCAGCATTCATGTTATGAGCATTGATTCCATATCCCATGCATCGAATCATCGCCCCTTCGATGTCTGCATAACTCTTCCCGGAAATCAAACCTCCAATACGCGGAGAAGCAACTTGCGGAGAAGACGGACATACCCAGACAAAGGGATTTTTACCGGTATAATCCCACAAGCGGGCAGCCCAACGAGTGTTTTGTGCTGCATTACGATACCAATGGAATCCGGCGATATAATCTTCGTTATCCCCCGAATAGGAGGCTGATGCTCCCCCTATCTGCTTGAGGTTGTTGATACAGGAAGCACTTCTGCCGCGTTCCCGGGCGGAATTAAGTGCCGGAAGCAGAATCGCCGCCAGAATGGCGATGATCGCAATGACTACGAGAAGCTCAATAAGAGTAAAGCACATGTGCTTTACTCTCCGATCGGAGAGTAAAGCACATGTGCTTTACTCTCCGATCGGAGAGTGTTTCGAACATAGTAAGATCCTTTCAATTAATTGTTTCACCCAGGAGAGTCCAACTCAACCCTTTAATATACCACATGGCAAATGTTTTTTCAAGTTATGTATCGTTTTACCTTATATGTCACTTGTTTATCAGGAAGATTTTGAAGTTGCGACGCGGAATAGATACATTGAATTTACCGCCGTTTGCTTCAACAGCTTCTTTCTTTTCCGCATCAAGCACCTTATATCCGGCAATTTCACTATCCAATGAGACCGTCAAATCCTGATCGCTCAAAGACAAATTCGCAACCACTGCCAGATATTTCCCTTTGTTTTCCCAGACCGCAGTGTAACACTCTTTGCCGTTGACCGTCACCGGCTGGAAGTCATTCCAGTAAGCGTGGAATTTCACCTCCGGATCACCGATATTGAAGTCCTGCTTGATCCGGATAACTTTATACGCTTCATCGGGTTTGCAGAATACCGGCCACAATGTATTGTCGTGGATCAAACACATCGCCAGATAATCACGGGTGGCAACCGGACTTTTGGCATAATCAGCATCCAGACCGGGACTTTTGGTCAGGTTGCTCATCACACAGACATTCCAGCCGAATGCCTGACCGCCGTATTCGATCGCCCAGCGGTCAGGAGTTGAAGCGTAATAAAGGAAGTCTCTGCCGCCATTTTTCAAACTTTCCGTGATCTCTTTGGCATTGGCGGTATATTTGTCCATCAAACCGGGTCTGGAAAAATAACCGGTATTGATATTCTCTCCGGTACACACACTGTCGCAGAAACTCGCTATCGGAGCAACCAGCGTCGCCGCCAGATGCACCCGCATGACCGGAAGTTTACCATGCTGTTTGTAAAATACCGCACACATACGCTTCAAAAGATCACGACGGGCAAACCAGTCATATTCAGGATAAAGCTGTCCGTCACGCTCATAATATCCCATGTCATGCCGGATATTGGCATCGGGAACCGGACCCCATTCGTCAAGATTGGCAATGCCGTCAGCCCCCCATTGAGCATGTTTCTCCAAAAGAAAGCATAAGAAATCCGCATAACGGCTGCCCAAGCCCACCTGATACTGTCTTTCACCCTTGTAACGGCTGTACGGTGCGGTCGAAAGCGGCTCTTTACGCCACTCTGCAAAATATTTTTTCGTTTCATAGGACTGCCAGAGAAAAGCTGATTCGATCTTTTCCCCGGTATCAGCATTGTCCGTTGACGGATCCCAGATCTTTGACTTGTAAAGCGACAGGTCTTTATACACTCCCAGGTTGAACAAAATCGGATCGACGTAGATCCCGAATACCCGGTTATGGTCATGTGCCGTTTTGATCCGGGTCTGATAGGCATCTTTGAAGTAAAGACGGGGATAAAAACTTATCGCAGCCGGATTCTTGGTGGCAGGCGGCTTGAAGTCATAAGCTCCGCTGCTGTAAATCACTTTGAAATTCACTCCGTATTTACGCAATGCCGTTGCCGCATGGTATTCGTAAGTCATATCCGTACTGCGCCAGCCGGGAGTCCGGGGACGCACCGGAGTTGCCATCAAACCGAAAGTATAGGTGGTCTTTTTGCTGAAAAGCCGGGGCGAAGAAACCGGAGTGACCTGCAAATTGACTTTGCCGTTTTCCCGGATCACCGCCAGCCCCTCTTTGCGTTCTTTGCGGTCGTGGGGACTCCAATACTTCTCGGATTCACAAAACCAGAGAAAACCACGGTCATAGGTGCCGAGCCACACCAGAATCTTAAACGGTGAACTCCACAATACCCCGTCTTTTTCCGGCAGACGGAAAACATTGCTGCAGCGGGGAACATTGAGGGACAATCCCCTTTCCCTCGCTCCGGTATAATGGATGAATTTGGCATACTTTTCCGGCACCGGGACCGTATATTTGAATTCATCCACCTGCACCGTACCACGCGGATCAATGGAGAAATCAACTTTCACCATACCATCATATTCAATGGCGGTACGCACCTCGATATCCACATCCGGAGAACTTGCCCGGGAAAAGATTTCCACAATGCCCTTTTTCTGACGCAGAACCACCTGCGTTTCCGGAGTGAATTTGACCTCTTTGCCGTTGACTTTTGCCGAAAATGTCATGCCGCCGGCAAGGAATTTTTCACCGAGAATTTTCACATCCCCAATCAAGCCGTGCCGGGAAACAAGATAATCCCTGCCCCAGACGGAAACCGTTTTACCGTCAAGTTTCACCGGCGAAAAAGGCGGCAGGATGAAATCATCATCCAGAGCCTCAATGCCCCGGCGGTTGACCAGCCAATCCTTTTCCTCTTCTGCCGCCTGTTCATCCGTTATCGGCGGCAGAGGGCGATCCACCACGGTGGATGATACTTCCTCTGAACTATCTCCGGATTTGACTTCCCCGAGAGATGTGATTTCCACATCGTCAAAGAATAAATTCACATCCGAACGGTTGTAAACATACAACGCACAATCCCCGCCATCTTCCGGAGTGGTGAATTTTTTGGTCACGACCGTCCATTTATCCTCGCCGACAGTCGTTGCTCCACCGGTGGTGTACTCTTTTAACCGGGTCGTACCGGGAATAGTTCTGCCGACAGAAAAATACATTTTTTTGTAAATTTCTGCCGGAGACATATCTTTGCGTAAGGCAATGGAGATACTGTACCGGTGATTGTTTTTCAATTTCAACGGGAATTTACGGTAAGCAAACTTCCCGGTACCGGCAAATTTGCAGCTCTTTTTACCGGTATAAAATTCTTCAGTGACATGAGCCGGATCATCCGACTCAAAGTCCATTTTCACCACGATATTGTCATTTGATGCAAACAACGGAACTGCCGTCAGCATCAAAAGAGGCAATGCCTTATGCAATATCCCCATTTTTTATCACTCCACGAAATAAGCTTCTTAAAGTTTTTCAACTTTCAAATTACGCACCGTAACAGAACCCGTGGAACGGCTGTTGTAAACATAAACAAAGATCTTTTCCCGGGTGGCAGGAGTTTTGAATGCTCCCTGCACCTGATGAAATTCACCATCATCTTTGACCTTGGAGGCCATAGAGGTAAGAACATGGAATTTGGCAGGCTTGTTGTTGTCATAGTAGCCGACCAGAACATAGTGATCGGTCGGTCTGGCACTCATGCCGGGAGTCTTTCTGATTTCAAATGAGATGTTGTATTGTCCGTCAGGATATACATCCAATCCATATTTTTTCACCTGAAAAACTTTGGACGGCTCCAGAGTGACGCCCTCTTCAGTATTGATCGGACGGGCGGCGAAAGGATACTGTTTAAGCAATTCAGCGGCGGTAGCTTTGGATCTCTCCTCCCACTGGGTTTCGCTGTCAGCGGTGAAAGCTTTGACGATCATCGTCATTTCCGGTGAGGAGTATCCGGCTTTGACCACTTTGGGCAGGTCGATCCAGAAATAATATTTGTGATAGGCTCTGCCAACATCCCACAGGAGGTTTTTACCGGAGAATTTGCCGAATTCAGCAAAGAAATTCACGAAACCAACCTGTTTTTCCGGCCAGTACTGGCTGAAAAAGTAAGCCTCTTTTTCACCGTAAACCCGGTTCTTATTGTCGTTGAGGAATTTGCCTTTTTCCACTGAACCATCCCGGCGGATAAAAAGATAGTCCGTCGTATTTTTCGTCCAGCAGAACTGCCACAGATAAAACTGGTGCATCGGCTGATCGGCAAGAGCAGTAAACTGCTTGTCGATTTTCAGCCCGTCAGCAGTCAGCGTATAGGTGCAATTCAACTTGATATTCGCCAGAGTGGAACTCTTTTTGAAGACCACTTTATCGCCTTTGAATACCCCTTCACCCACCGGAACAGCTTCACCGCCATCGACCGATACAGTCCCTTCAAGGAATTTCTCCGTACCGCCCTCGGTATGACCGGCTCCAATATATTTGCCGCTGGCAGGACACATCACATTGCCGTAAAAACCGGTACGGGGCCCGATCTCAATGCCGTCATAGTAAACGTGGATGATGCTCCAACGGTGCGGCATGTCGTGGAAAAGAATTCTGTACTTTCCTGACTCCATGGTCATCGTCGCACCAAAGAGCGGCAATGATACGCCGATCACCGCCATAAGAGTTGAGAGAAACTTCATTTTTTCGTCCTTTCTTTGTTTTTAAGGGTTCTTATTTCAACTCAACGAGAGATATTCTGTCGATCGCCACTGTACCTGCGGATTTGCTGTTGTAAAGAAATATTCCGCAATTATGCAAACCGGCATCGGTGGTAAATTCAATACTGGTTTCATGCCATTGGCCATCGGATTTGACATTGCCGCCGCCGGAAGCATAAATTTTCAACTTCCTTGCTTTGTCATAATTGGCTATGGAGAAAAAGCCTTTGCCGTCGGGACTCTTTTTCATCTGCAAGGTCAGACGGTAACGCTTCTCCGGCTGGAGAAGCACCTTTATTTTGTACTGCCGGGTAACTTTGCCGTCTCCGGAAATTTCCACCATACCGCCTTTGCCGGAAACCCCTTTGCCCGATGCCGTGTCAAAGGTGATATCCGAATACTCCCCGTCATGCAGAGTGAGAATACCGAATCCGGAAAAAAGTGATCCGGCAGTGTACCGGGAAATTTTTTCCAATTTTCCGGCAATTTCCTGACATTCAGTTTCCGAAGCGGTCGTCCACACCTCAAATTTGTACGGGGCAAGAGTTATTTCCGGAGTTCCGGAAAGAGCTTCCACCGTGCCGTCGATCTTGCACCGCTTGAAATCCCCCTCCGGCAAAACCGCCTGTGCCGATGATTGATGATCCGCCGTATTCACCCAGATTATCATCTCTGCTCCATCCGTCCCCCGGCGGAAACGGCCGTGCAGTATCTCCGGCAAAGTTACCTTTTGCGGCTTGGGTGCCGCGATCCCCCACATCGTGGACTGCATCGCAGGAGCTTTGACAAATGCCAGTGGTTTGAGCATTTCCCCGCCATTGTAGAAGCTTAACAACGCTTTACGCAAATGGGCTGTCTGCTTGCTGAAACTTGCCCGCAATGCCGATTTGATCACCATTCCGTAAGTGAACCAGCCGATCTGTTCGCCCTGCACCAATTGTCCGGCACATTTGACAATGAAACTTGCCTCATCTCCGACGCTCGTGTGGTCAAAGGAACGCCCGGTAAACTGGGTCTTGCCCGCATAAACTGCCGCAAAAAGCGGAATCTGATTCGCACTCGTCCAGCGCCAGGTCAGAAATCCGTCAAAAAAGGGCAGATGGGCTTCACCGGCATCCTCGGTATCGTGGCAAAGCTGCGGATATTTTTTCTGCAATTCAGCGATCTGCTCAAACATTTTCCAGTAACCGTCTCCCCACGCCGCCGGATCGTTGAGCAAATGACCGTGATCCGGATTGAAGCAGGCAAATGGACGTGCCGCACTGACCTGATCGTGGTAAATCGCCGGGAAGCCGTAACTTGCCACCCGGTCGGTAACAGAGGTCATTTTATCCAGCCACGCCTGAATACCCGGACACATCACCACATCCCGGCAAACTTTGCTGTAACGCTCATAATTCATCGTTTTGTCGGCGTTGATGACCGCATAATGTCTGCCGTACTTCTGAAATTCAAGATCGACCAGACGGTTGGGACCGTCAACCTCCGCCCAGAGACGGTTGTCGATGTAAGATTTGGTATAAACCCCCATTTCCAGCAGTTTTGCATTAACTTTGTCAATGCCGTCTTTGGCAAAGGCGTGGGGGAATGCCCCCTTTGCCGGATCATTCCAGCGGTACCAATGCACACCGATCGGCATTTCATAGAAATCACGCATCTTTTTCATTATCCCCGGCATCGCCGCCAGATCGGAAGCTTTGAATGTCCAGTGGCTCAACCAGAGGGTATTCTCCATAAACCACTGCGGAGTCTCCCGGAAACGGGGACGATTCCACCGGGCTTTGCCAAAGGCAAATTTCTTATAGACCTCCGCCGCATCAAACCAGTTGCCTTTGAAAATCTCCAATGCCGCAACCGGAGTACGGTCAATGCTGTTGCCGCCGGAAAAATCCCGGGCAAATGCAACCGGATTGTCCCATGCCAATTCAAGATCATTGCCTCTTGCCCGGATGAAACACCGCCGCATACGGGCTTCCGGATCTTCCGGAGAGAGATAAACTCCGGAAATATCATCGTAATAAGCATTGAACTGCATATTCATCCTGCCGCAGGGATACCAGGTGGCTCCCGGCAGAGTGCCGCGTACCGGAGCCGGATACAATTCTCCGCTCTGGGAAGGATGAACCAATGTCCCCAGAGAGGGCTTCTCTTTCAAACGAACCGCCGGGAAACGGAAATTCTCCAGACGGACAGCGGAATTGCTGTTTTCCGCCTGTGCCGTAAACTCAATGCGGTTCTTACGCCAGAAAAGCTCCATCTCAAGTTTGACACCGTCAATCTCATCCCATTGGATAAGCATTCCGTCGGCGGTCAATCTGCTCTCGTATTTGCCGTAGGAGTTGGCACTCCACTTCTTTTTGGATGCAACTCCCTCCAGATACCACGCAAAGCTCTGTTTGCCGAAAATTTCCCGGTTGCCGGTCTTTTCCCAAAGACCGAGAACGGGGAAAGCCCCCTCCCCTTTACCGGTGAAAACCAGTACGTAAAAACCATCTTTTTCCAAAAGAAGCAAATCACCATCCAAAGCGGTCATCTGACGGAAAAATTCATTGCCGTCTGCCGCCCGCAGTGCCGGAGTCAATTTACCACTGATCCAGGAGATCAAACGTTTCTGATCAAAGCCATTCTCCGCCGCCATCCGCAAACGCTCAAGCAGCCATGAAGCTTCCGGGATGACTCCGGTATAAGAGGAAAGAAGTTTTTTAAATTCAGGCGTCAATTCAGTAAAGCCGATCGCCTCGACCTTTACCAGTTTGGACTGCAAAGCAAGACGGACGATCTCATCATCCGCAAGAACCCGGTCAAATATCTGAAATTCAGCCAATTCACCATCCAGCCCCCAGGAATCACCTTTGATCCCCTCACCCTGCCCCCAGCGTACCGGGGAAGATGATTCAGCAGGATTGCCCTCAACCTCTTCACGGTAAAGCGTTTCGCCATTGAGATAGGTGGTAACAACCGTGTATTTCCGTCCCTCCTCCCGGATGAAAAAAGGCTGCAGCGTGACTGCCCAGAGTGCCCATTTGCCATATTTGGGAGTGGCAACCGTCTTGCGTAACGGCACACACCATTTTTTCCCGTCAAAGAAGTTGACATAGAGCTGATCCACCCAGACATCACTGCGTCTGCCGAAAACAAAACTTCCGGCTTTACCCACAACCATATCGTGCTGATAAACGATGTTTTTGTTTTCATCAAAGCCGCTTCCGGTGACCGGTTTGTACCGGTTCAGTTTCACAGCGGCAAAAATGGTGAGACCTTTTCCCGCCTGAAATTTTTCACTCTCTCTTACTTCAGCATAACCGGATCCGTTGCGAAACGTGATCACCCCGTCGGTCAATGATGCTCCCGGAGCGAGTTTCACGCCTCCGGCACTTGCTGCAGATATCAGAAAAAAAAGCAATACGGAACAAAAAATTCTCATTGTCTCATCCTTTTATATTGTAACCTAACACACTGTGTACCAAATATTTTTGCAAACGGTCGCCCCCCCAAAAACATCCCGGATCACGGCAGAAAACACCTCTCCTGCCGGAAAAAACATCCGGCAGGCGGAACATTATACAAGCATCAAAAGCTTACAAATCAGAATTTCCAGCCGCAATCACGCAGCAGAGCTTCAAACTTTCTGCCGTAGGAGACATAATTCTGATAACGGACATCAGATTCAGCTTGCGGTTTGTCATCATGGAAAACCACCGCCAAGTGCGGCTCCATGGAGAATCCGCCATCATAACCATTTTCCAGCAAATCAGTTACGATCGCACGCACATCACCATTACCGAAACCGGCATAGGTGAATTTGCATTCGGGGCGTTTCATGCAGTCTTCACCGGGCAGAGCGATACCGTCCTTGATGTGGACATAAACCACATGTTCGCGGACGTTGCGGTAAAATTCCCATGAACTCTGCAGCGGGAAAGGCGGCTGACCGATCCAGCGGTAGTTGAAACAGGGATTGCCGGTATCGAAGATCAATTTCAGATTGTCATGATTGACCCCCTCCAAAAGACGGAGAGTGTGGACATAGGACAAGCCGCCGTAATTCATACAGTTTTCATGACCGTAAATGATGCCGTTATCAGCACAGATCTCCACAAGCTGACGGACTTTTTTGAAAATGATCTTCTCCAATTCCGGTGAGTCCGGTGCTTCATCCGCCGGGGGAGAAGCAAAACTCATACCGCGAACCAGTTTGATCCCCAGTTTTTTCATCCGGGGCAGAGCATCGTTGAGTTCCTTGAGCGAGGCCTCGAAATCAGCATCCTTGCGGGGATTTTTGCCCCAGTTGGCTATTCCGCTGCCGAAACAGTTGATCTGCACACCGGCTTCATCAAGCTGTTCACAAACTTTGTCAAATTCAGCATCGGTCAATGTAGCAAGATTTTTCCCGTTGATATTGCGGGTCTCAATATATTTCCAGCCCAATTCTTTGGTTGCTTTGATCTGTACGGCGAAATCTGCACCCGCCTCATCTGCAAATCCGGTAAGAAACATTTTTTATTTTTCCTTATATTCAAGTCTGTTGCATTTTGCTCAGTAAGTTGAACTCATATTGGTCGCCGCCGCCTCTTTGACCACCTTTGCCCCCCGTTTGGAATTGGCGATCAAATCAGCCAGCATTGCGGCATATTTGGCACTGTCGATCGGCAGAGTTACCGGAGCTTTGGTCAAGCCGCTCATAAGCATGGCATTGCCCAGCTCCAATCCGCGGATGCCTTCAGCAAGAGGTGCGATAAGTTTCTCACCCTTGAGAATGGCATTTGCCACATTCTCGACCACCACGGCATGCTGGGGACGGGATTCAGAACCGATATTGATTTTGCACTCCCAGGTGTCCGGCTTGCGGAAACCGAGTTCGGATTCCCGGATCTGCACACTGGTCTCGACCTCGTTACGCAGGAAGGTGATCTGACCGTCTTCCAGAATGACTCTGCCGCGTTCAGCGGTGACTTCCAGACGGTTGGTTCCCGGAGCTTCACCGGTGGTGGTGATGAAGTTGCCCACACAGCCGTTTTCATATTCCAGATAGGCATTGACCTCATCCTCGACCTCGATATCGTGGTATTTGCCGATTTTCACCTGGGCACTGACCAGCACCGGCATACCGAAAAGCCACTGCATAAGATCCAGCTGGTGAGGACACTGATTGAGCAGCACACCGCCGCCCTCGCCCGCCCAGGTGGCACGCCAGTCGCCGGAATCATAGTAACGCTGGGTACGGAACCAGTCAGTAATGATCCAGTTGACCCGGTTGATTTTGCCCAATTCACCATTGTCGATCATGGATTTCAATTTGCGGTGGGCAGGCAGAGTACGCTGATTGAACATGGCACTGCGAACCAGTTCCGGATATTTTTCGGCGGCATCGATCAGACGCTGTGCTTCGGCTTTGTGAACGGAGATCGGTTTTTCCACGATCACATGCTTGCCGTGTTCCATTGCGGCGATCGCCAGATCGACGTGGAAGTAGTGGGGAACAGCGATCAGAACCGCTTCCAGCTGCGGATCTTTGAAAAATTCATTGACATCGGTATAGCAGTTGACCTTTTCCCGGGTCGCCGGAGTCATCCGGTCAAAGGCTTTTTCGTTGATGTCGCAGACTGCGACCAGCTCAACATTGCTGATATTTTCCATCATCTGCGAATGGGCAGTACCCATATTGCCGATACCGATGATGCCGAATTTGACTTTTTTGCTCATTTTATAAAAACTCTCCTGTTTTATTTCAACAGCAATTATATAAAATTCTGTTTCAGTTACTATAGTATACCAATAAAGCACCGATTTGTCAACTGTATAGCAAAAATATTCAGAAAAAACTTGTCTTAATGACTTATACGATGCAGTTTTTCCGGTAAAAAAACGTTTTTCCGCTTGACAGAGTTGTATTATTGAATTATCTTAATGCCTTATGGAGATATTCAAATGAAAAGTTATTGTCTCATTTTTTGTGAAAAATCTTTCCTGCGGAGGTGCATTGCGGGCAATCTCTTGGCAAATCAGCGGACGTTTTCGCAGTCATGTACGATAGTACACTCCTGCTCATCCGCCTTGATTTGTCTGCGACCTTGCCTCACACTGCATCCACCGGTTAGATCGACCCCGTGCTTGCCGGTTTGACAAATCACAACTTATGTGATATGTTTTATACGTTAACAAAAATATTTGTTTATAAGCTCCTGTTACGAGTTTCACAAAATTCGGGACATTATCAATGAAAACAAAAACGGCGACAATTGAACAATTTCTGCTCGGCAAGATAAATTCCGGCGAATTTCCACCGCGAAAGCAGATCCCGTCACAATTCAAATTGATGCAGCAATTCCACTGCTCAAGGATCATTGTCCAGAGAGCATTGAAACATCTTATCGACGCCGGACTGCTTGAATCCGACCGGGGACGGGGAACTTTTGTCCGGCAGGATTGCAAGAACAAAGCCTTGAAAGAGATCATAGTCATAAGCGAAATCATCGATAATTCTCCGGATTTCCCCTTTTCAGAGATGCTTTTCAATTTGAATACCGGCGACATCCCTGTCCGTTGGGTGGATCAGCAATTCCTCGACCGCAATACCGAAAATTTTTTCCGCCCCGGTCACGCAGTCATCTGGCTGCTCCCCAAAGAAAATCAGATCATGCTCATGGATAACCTTAAACGCCGGGGGATCCCGCAACTGCTTATAAACCGCAAATATGGTAAATTCAACTACATCTGCACCGATGCGGCAAGCAGTATCAGTGAAGGACTCGACCGGATCATCGCTGATGGAGAAAAAAAGATCGCTCTGGTCAGCCGGCTTCCCAATGCCGGTGCGGCATTTATCCCTGAAAGATTGATCGCCTTTTATGAGCAGTGTTTCATAAGAAATCTGCAAATCCCGGAAAAATGGATATTCAAGCGGGATTTCAAAGATATGGCACGGGATTCAGCGGAGATGGGACAAGCTTTTTTCAGTGATAAATCAAATTTCCCGAAAAATATTTTCATCCCGCAGGAAGATCTGCTGACGAGCGTACTGCTCACAGCTTCACATCACGGCTTGACGCTGGGAAAAGATTACCGCATACTTGTTTTCAGTCAGGGATTGGTGCATCCGCCGCAGGAAGGATTGTATATGCTCTACCAGCCGATGGATGAATTCCGCAGCAAAGTGGAAGAATTCATCCGCCGGGTGACCGACGGAGACGACACTCCTTTCTGCATACCTCTGAAAACCATTTTGCGTACCAACTGATAATACTTGACAAACAACATAAAAACGTGTATATTATAGGAGTTTTGTTTAAATAATTTTCATATCAATTTTCAGTCAATGAAAAATCTGCATTCTTTGCAACACTTGCGTTTTCGTAAATTTGACATTGAACACACCATAGGTCTGCCATCCATGGCAGACCCGGTTGCAACCGGGTAAAAATCTCCTGCTTTAACTGTTTCGTGGGGGGATCCCCCCCATGATGAGCAGATTTTTTCACCAAACACGTTTGTGGTCAAAACAGCTGCGTTGCGAACAATGGATCAAGAATATTTTCATTTTCGCACCGCTTGTTTTTGCAGGTAAATTCTTTTCACTCAAGCTTCTGCTCTGCGCCGGAAGAGCTTTCTGCTTTTTTTCTCTTTCAGCATCCTGCTGTTATTTGCTCAACGATATTCTGGATATAAAAGATGACCGGAAAGATGAATTAAAAAAGAAGCGTCCTCTCGCCGACGGCAAGCTGCATACCCGTCAGGTGGCAACAGTTGCAATTATCCTTTTCATCATAACCGGCACATGCTCCATATCGTTCATGTCTGAAAAATTTCAGCTTATCCTTGCGTTTTACTTTTTGCTTAATCTGCTGTACAGCACTATGCGGATACGCAATACACCGCCGCTGGACATTTTATGCATCTCTGCCGGATTTATCTGCCGGGTGCTTGCCGGAAGCACCGCAGTGGATATCCAAGCCTCGCAATGGCTGTTGGCGATGACCTTTTTACTGACACTGATTCTGGCATTGGGCAAGCGTTTTTCAGAACAAAAAAATCAATTTTTTTACACAGAAAAATATATTTTGTTTCTTTTGCCCTCGTTATGTTCCATTCTGCTTGCATTTTACACATTGTACATTGTGCTTCTGCCTCCGGATCAACCTCTCTACTCCCGATGGACAATTTTCACAATATTCCCGGTCGCCGGAGCAATTCTGTATTACATTTCAAAATTTTTCTCTTCTGAAAAGGTCAACACGGATCCATCGTTTTTCATCTTTCATGATAAAAAATTTTCAACATGGATAATCTTGTGGATCTTGAGTATATTTTTAA
Source organism: Lentisphaerota bacterium (assembly GCA_015061685.1). Lineage (GTDB taxonomy): Bacteria > Verrucomicrobiota > Lentisphaeria > Victivallales > Victivallaceae > UBA1784. Next base: position 32,898 of record SUWD01000017.1, read on the forward strand.
TAATTTATGTCAAATGAACGGAATCAAATATGAAAAAACGCCTGATGCTGATTCATCCCCCCGGCAGAGTTTTTCAACGCTCTGAAGAACGCTGCCAATCCAATATCGACCAATCCACATCAACATCATTAAGAGCATGCAACGACTTGGGATATTGTGCGGCGGTAATGAGAGAAAAAGGATGGGATATTTTTCTGAAAGATTATCCGGCTGAAAACTTGAAAGAAAAGGATTTCTTTCATGATCTGATTAATTTTTCCCCGGATGCGATTTTACTGACGACTACCACTCCGACATTCTTTGACGATCTTTATTATGTTGAAAAGATCAGACAAAAGTGTCCTCAGATATACATTATCATGAAAGGAGCTGTTTTCTTTGATCCTCCGGAAAAACTGTTGCAAAACCGGCAGTTATCCATGGCCGATATTCTTATCGCCGAAGAAGCTGAATGTGTTATCGATCAGATTTTAAGCGGCATCCCACGGGAAAAAATCCCCAGAATATTCTTCAAAGATGAAGACAAAAAATGGGTAAAATCTGTCTCCGGCTATTTGGAAGAAAATCTCGACCGTCTGCCTTTTCCCGCCAGAGATTTGATGAATAACGCTCTTTATCTGCGTCCAGACACCGGAGAAGTGCAGGCAACGATTTCCACTTCCCGGGGATGTCCGTCATCATGCACTTTTTGCCTGACTCCGGTAATGACCGGAAAAAAAGTACGCTTCCGCTCACCGGAAAATATTGTTGCTGAAATCAAAGAATGTGTGGAAAAATATAATATCCGCAATTTCTTTTTCCGGGCGGATACTTTCACAATAAATCCCAAATTGACAGAAAAATTGTGCGATTTGCTGGAAAAGGAAAATTTGGGCAGAAAAATAAAATGGGTCGCAAATTCCAGAGTGGATACGTTGAATGAAACTTTGCTGAAAAAAATGAAAGCTAACGGTTGCTGGCTGCTCGCCATAGGCTTTGAATCCGGTTCACAAGATACTCTGAACAGAATAAAAAAACGAATCACCGTATCACAAATGATGGAAACTGCTGAATTGATCCGCAAAGCAAAAATCAAACTTTTCGGATTCTTCATGATCGGTTTTCCGTGGGAAACTGAAAAACATCTGCAGGAAACCCGGGAATGTATCAGAAAAATAAAACCGGACTTTCTGGAACTGCATATCGCCACACCGTTTTACGGCACGGAACTTTACAAGCAAATTACCGCAGAAAGGGGGATCTCTGAAGATATCGCCGGACATGATTACTTTGACAATACAATCAGCTGTACGAATTCCGTTATTTCCGCAGAATATATTGCCTGTTTCCGAAAAAAAATATTGTTGCATTATCACTTCAGTTTCCGATATTTATTTGCCAGATTTACAGAGTGCATGACCGATTACCGCAAATTTTTATCTTATTTACGTTTTGCCATACGACTGATACGCAATCTTTTCTGACAAGGCTTTTTTATGTTTATCAAAAAAATTTTTCCGTTCCAAAATAAACGATTATTGACAGCCGGATTAACTTTCATCGTTTTTTTCCGTTCTTTTCTGACCGGATTAAACATCCTGATGACAACTCCGTTTCACGGTCTGCTGACTGATGCTTATTGTGCAAATACCTACCTGTTTTCTCTGTCCCGCGGCTTTTATCCCAGATCCGTAATGGGAACTGTCTGGGAATTGGCTTCCTGTTTTATTTCCTGGCGTTCTTTCGTACTGATAACGATGCTGTTATTTTTAACCGGAATAACTGCACTGGCTTTCATGTTTTATAAATATGCTCTGACATCTGCATCTCCAATAATTTCCGCTGTTGCCGTTTTTCTGTTTTTTTCTTTACCGACAACCTACATCGACATTAATTATCCGGGATTGCTTGATCAATTTTTCAAAGCGGCTGCTCTTTTGGCATTATACCTGATCCATATAAAAAAATTTGCATTTGTCCCACTTGTCGTTTTTGCCGGAATAATGATCCACGATGCTTTCATATTTTTGTGTTTGCCGTTTATTTTTTCTTATGCTCTGTATCAAACCGATTTATGCAACCGGACATCACGCCGCAGAATGTACTTTTTATTCGCCGGGATGGTAATTGCCCTCGCAGGTTTTACTGCAGCACGCTTTAATGCTTCCCGAAATAATGTTCAAAAGATAGAACGAACCGCTGCTTTTTACAAAATATACACCGATAAAAATATTACGGAAAATTTGCTTAAAGAAAGTGAATTGTCCGATTACGGCAACGTCAATGCCAGCACCCTGCCGCTCAAAGCTCACTGGAAATTGTGGAAAGAAGAATTATTCGGAGAAAAAATGTTGATTTTTCCATTTATAGTTTCAATCTTCACAATGTTGCCTGCATTATTCTGCATGTTTTCATTTTTGCACAGATACCTGAACGGAATCCCGGACAACAATTTTGCATCAAAAATAAAAAAATACTGTTTTGTGATAAGCGTTTTTCCTCCAATATTTCTTGCGTTTTTCACCTACGATATTGCCAGATGGCTGAATTGCCTTTTGTTGATGATAACAGCTGTGTGGTTATTGTTAAGTCACCAATCCGTAATAAATTATTCCCGGCAGAGAGTGATCATGTTACTCTTACTTGCAGTTTTATACTCTGCACTCAAACCTGGAACTCCGCATCACGCCAGTCTGACATGCTGGGAAATCGGCAAGTACATCAGGCAGATAATTAAGACAAAAACACTTCCCCAAAAAACAGAAACGGATTTTTTGAAGTATGATGAATAAGAATCATCCCCTGTCCTGAACGTCACGTCTCATTTTTCCATAAAAAAAGCAGGAAAATTCCGGCAAAAATCACTTGCAGTAAGAGCATTTGAGGATTATATTAAGCTGATAATGATATCAATAAACAAAGTCAAGACAACTTAATATGTTCAATCTCGAAGAAGCTTCTGAAGTAAAGCCGGATTTTGATTCCGGAAAATCCCCCCGGCTCTCGGTCGCCGGATTCTATGGCGATCACGCCGTTTTTCAGCATGGCAAATGTACCGTTGTCAAAGGTAAAGCCGCCCCGAAAAACAAAGTCTTTCTGACCATCGGCAGTGTCAAACTGGCTGTTTTCGCCAATGATTTCGGCGAATTCGCTTTCAAGATCCCCCCGATGCCGGTGCAAAGCAATCTGGATATGGTAATTTCCTGTGGAAATGAATCGTTGAAATTCACCGATATCGCTTTCGGAAATGTCTATCTCGCCTCCGGACAATCCAATATGCAGATGAAAATAAAGGATTCCATCCCCGGTATCGAAGCTGCTGAAAAATCCGGTTTCGATAAAGTCCGCTGCTTTTTCATTCCCGTAAATACCTTTTGCGGCAAAGCTTCTGCAACCAAAGGCAGCTGGATCCCGGCTTCGGAAGAAGTCCTGAATAACTTTTCCGCTGCCGCCGGATTTTTCGCCGCAAGTCTGGCTGCCCAAACCGGCATCCCCACCGGAATCATCGCCGCAACCGACGGCGGAGTGAATATCGAATCATTCATCAGCGAATACTCTCTGCGGCAGATGGATGTTTACCGGCAGGAAGTAGAAGAATATGAGGCAAAAGTAGCTTCCATTGACCTCAATGCCGAAAAATATCCCGATTCCGGCAAACTGGCAAAAACCATCTATGAGCTTTTCCCGGAAAAAATCGATGACGGCGGCATCGAAGCCGGTTTCTGCGAAGAAAATTTTGATGACAGCAATTGGGAATCCATGCTCACTCCGGACAGTTGGACACAGGCCGGTCACAATCACGCCGGAATATTCTACTTCCGGAAATATGTCACCCTGCCGGAAAATCTGGCAAATTCCGCATTCACAATCCACCTCGGTGCGATCGACAAAGCTGACCGTACTTTCGTCAACGGCAAAGAAATCGGTGCCACCGGACACATGCGGGATCTGCAGCACTGGAATGTCCCCAGAGTCTATGAAGTCCCGGCCGGAGTTTTCCACAGCGGTAAAAACACTATCGCCATTCAGGTTTCATCAATGCTCTCCGTCTGTGCCGACGGCGGTCTTATCGGTCCGGTCGAAGAAATGTATCTTGAGGACGAAAATCATACCGTAAAAATCCCGCTTTCCGGCAGCTGGCAGTACAAAGAAACTTTCGACGCCGGTACGATCGGCATGACCTGCATGAGAAGTTTCGGTCAGGGCGGAACCAACAGCTTTCACTCATTTTTCGATAATATGATCGCTCCGCTGGAAGGAACCGCTCTCGCCGGTGTCCTCTGGTATCAGGGTGAAGCCAATGCCATCTGCATGACTCACTCTTACAAAGAGGCTATGGAAGCTCTTATTTATGACTGGCGGAGGAATTTCCTTGACAGCAAGCTCAATTTCTATATCATCCAGCTCCCGGAATTTCAGGCAGTTCATCGATTCGCCCCCCATGCAACCTGGCCCCGGATCAGAGAAGCACAGCATCTTGCCGCCATAAGTACCGGTTCTTCAACCGTAGTCACCCTCGGTACCGGTGATATCGTGGACATCCACCCACGGAACAAAAAAGGGCTCGCCGACAAGATCGTCAAAGCAGAAATTTCCAGACTCAACGGCAAAGCTCCCATCGTCCCGGCTCTGCTCGACATCAAAAAGGAAAATAACACCTTACTGCTGAAATTCAACTGCTGCTTCACCCCGGTCGATGCCCCAAAAGGTATAGTCATTGCCGGGAAAGATATGGTCGCTTTTGAAGCTGAATGTACTTATTATGCACCGGACACTTTGCAAGTATCCTCCTGTAAAGTGGATGATCCGTTTGCCGTTTGGTACGCCTGGGCGGAAAATCCCCGCTTCCACGATCTGCGTACATCCGACGGCGAAGAACTGCCGCAATTCAGAGCGGCTCTGGATAATTCTGTGCCGGTCGGTAAAAATTTGATCGATTGATTCCCATAAAATCCAAAAAATAACGGAGAAAGAAATTATGACTTATGAAGAACGCATGAAATGGTTCAATGAGGCACGATTCGGTATCTATGTCCACTACGGACTTTATTCCCTCCTCGGCAGAGGTGAGTGGACGATGTATTCCGAAAGAATCCCCGCTGCCGAATACGCCAAACTCGCAGACCAATTCAACCCCGCCCCCGGATGCGTCAAAGAGTGGGTCGAAACCGCCAAAGCCGCCGGTGCAAAATATATGGTCCTGACCACCAGACACCATGAGGGTTTCTGCCTTTTCGACAGTAAATATTCCGATTTCACCAGCGTCAAACACGGATGCAAACGTGATATCGTCCGGGAATATGTCGATGCCGCCAGAGAAGCCGGTTTGAAAGTCGGCCTCTACTATTCTCTGCTCGACTGGAGATTCCCCGGCTACTTCGAACCGGAAAAATATCCCGAATCAAAAGAAGCTCTCCTGACCCAGATTTTCGGTCAGGTCAGAGAATTGATGACCAATTACGGTCAGATCGATGTCCTCGAATATGACGGCGGCTGGGATGCCAGACTCCAGAATAAAGGCGTCGATAAAGCAAACTTCTGGAGAGCTCAGGAATTGAATGCCATGGTCCGGGAACTCCAGCCGACCATCATCATCAATGACCGTTCCGGTACCGAAGAAGATATCGAAACCCCCGAACAGGTCGTCCGCGGCGGTAAACAGAAAATGACCGAAAGCTGCATGTGCATCGGTGAATCATGTGCCTGGGGTTACACCAGATTCAACCCCAACTGGAAAACTTCAGAACAACTCCTCCAGCACCTCGTGCAGGCTGCACAGCTTGGCGGAAATTATCTGCTCAATATCGGCCCCTGCCCCGACGGCAGCATCCGTATCGAAGAATATGAAAGAGTTCAGGCTGTCGGCAGCTGGCTCAAAATCAACGGCGAAGCCATCTACAATTCCCAGAGCTGCGAATTGATCGGCGCCACCCAGCCCGGATTGGTCGATCTCAATTTGCAGGGCCCCTGGACCAGAAAAGGCAATATCGGTTACTGGTGCATTTTCCGCTGGCCCGGCGAAACCGCCACCGCTGTCCGGATCGCCACCCCGGTCAAAAAAGTTACCATGCTCGCCACCGGTAAGGAATATCCTTTTACCTGGGACAAAAACAATGGCAAACTTACCGTCACCGGACTGCCCAAAATGCCGCAGGATCTCCTCGCCAACGTCCTCAAAGTCGAATTTGAAGATGTCCCCCGCCGCAAAGAGGAACCCGATCTGGCCGAATGGATCAATTACTGACACCCAATACCAAACAATGAATAATGTCCCAAATTTTGTGACCCAAGGAAGGGATTCATAAACAAACATTTTTGTTAACGGATCCGGCAAACACGGGTTCGATCTAACCGGTGGATGCAGTGTGAGGCAAGGTCGCAGACAAATCAAGGCGGATGAGCAGGAGTGTACTAAACGTACATGACTGCGAAAACGTCCGCAGATTTGCCAAGAGATTGCCCGCAATGCACCGCCGCAGGAAAGATTTTTCACAAAAAAAAGAGACAATAACAAATAATGAGGTTTATATAAAATGGACAAACTTAATTACACCAGCAATGAGCTGGCAGCAAGAATCGGCAAAATGCCGAAAGACTTCACCAAGAAGGATATCATTGACTTCATCATCGCCAATGAGATCCGCCACATCAACTTCCAGTATCCCGCCGGTGACGGCCGCATCAAAACGTTGAATTTCGTAATCAACGATGCCGCCTACCTCGATGAGATCCTCTCCTGCGGCGAACGGGTCGACGGTTCCAGTCTTTTCCCTTTCATCGAAGCAAACAACAGCGACCTCTACGTCGTCCCCCGCTTCCGCACCGCCTACCTTGATCCTTTCTGCGAACTGCCGACGGTCAACTTCCTCTGTTCCTTTTTCAACAAGGACGGTGAACCGCTCTCCAGTTCCCCGGAATACACGCTGCACAAGGCGTGTGAAGCTTTCACCAAAGCCACCGGTCTGGAATTTCAGGCAATGGGCGAATTGGAATACTACGTCATCGCCGAAGATGATGAGTGTTACCCCGCTGTCGATCAGAAAGGTTATCATGAGTCAGCTCCCTATGCCAAATTCGGTGAATTCCGCCAGCTGTGCATGAACTACATCGCCCGCATCGGCGGTCAGATCAAATACGGTCACTCCGAAGTCGGCAACTTCACCCTCGACGGCAAAATCTACGAGCAGAACGAAATCGAATTCCTCCCCGTCAATGCCGAAGAGGCCGCTGAACAGCTCCTCATCGCAAAATGGGTCATCCGCAACCTCGCTTATCAGAATGGTCTGGATGTTACTTTCGCACCCAAAATCACCGTCGGCAAAGCCGGTTCGGGTATGCACATCCACTTCCGCGTGATGAAAGACGGCATCAACCTGATGCAGAAAGACGGTCAGCTCTCCGATGATGCCAAACGTGCCATCGCCGGACTGATGGTTCTGGCTCCTTCCATCACCGCTTTCGGAAATACCAACCCCACCAGCTACTTCCGGCTCGTCCCCCATCAGGAGGCTCCGACCAATATCTGCTGGGGCGACCGCAACCGCTCCGTACTCGTCCGGGTCCCGCTCGGCTGGACCAGCAAAAAAGATCTCTGTGCCCAGGCCAACCCCGGTGAAAAATCAGGCGTTGCTTACGACACCAGCCAGAAGCAGACTGTGGAAATGCGTTCTCCCGACGGTTCAGCTGATATCTTCCTGCTGCTCGCCGGTCTGGCTGTAGCTTTCCGCTACGGCTTTGAAGCTGCTGACGCTCTGGATATCGCCAAGAAAACCTACGTCAACGTAAATATCCACAAAGATGAAAACAAAGCAGTTCTCGATTCTCTGAATGTTCTGCCCGACAGCTGTGCGGCATCTGCCGACTGTCTGGAAGCACAGCGGGAATTCTATGAGAAAGACGGCGTTTTCGCTCCGTCCATGATCGACGGATTGATTGCCACTTTGCGTAAATTCAATGACCGTACCCTGCGGCAGGATATCGGCAATGATCAGGCGAAAATCCTCGAACTCGTCGAAAAATACTTCCACTGCTGAAAAAGCAGCCGATGAAAAACTTCCGCCGTCAGCAAAAAAACGGCGGAAGTTGAAGTGTATCCTGATTCCGGTTTTGATTCTTGCCGGGATCGGGATAATATTTTTTGCAGCAGCCAATATTACTGCAAATGCTTACTCGGATTACGTTTTTGATGATTTGACTGCTCTCCCGGAGTGCCGCTCAGCCATAGTTCTCGGGTGTTCACCGCATAATGAAGACAGAATCAATCTCTATTTCCGCAACCGGATGGATGCGGCAGCAAAATTATATCACAGCGGCAAGGTAAAAAAACTGATCGTTTCCGGTGACAACGGCAGAAAAAATTACAATGAACCCGAAGCCATGCGGCAGGCATTGATCGCCAGAGGTGTGCCGGATGAAGATATTTATTGTGATTACGCAGGTTTCAGCACTCTGGACTCCATGATCCGGGCAAAATCAATTTTTGAACAGGAAAAATTCATCGTGGTATCCCAGAGATTTCACTGCAAAAGAGCTGTTTTCATCTCCCGGTGCAAAGGATTGGAGAGTTACGGTTATGCCGCAATCGATATAAACTCCCGCCGCTGGAAATACCGGAATCACCTCCGGGAAAGTCTCGCCCGCCCAGCAGCACTGCTGGATTTGATTTTCTGCCGGGATGCCCGATTCGCCGGGGAAAAAGTCGATCTGAATATCCCGCAGATAAAAGCCATCCCCTGATACTCCCGCTACAAGAATAATGGAAGTTACTGAGATCCCACTCTGATAACTCAACAAAATGTCAGAAAATGACTGATGATCTTAAACAACTCTGAACAGCCGATTTCAATTGGCTAACGGATTTTCACGTTCCGGGATCGCCGGGATTTCTGCCGCCGGATCCCCTGCCCATTCTGTGCCGACATCAGATCCTTCACCCACCGGAGAGTGGTGGATAAAACAGGATAAGTTGAAGTTGGCAAACACCTTTTGCAGGCGGCGGCTATGATATTCAGGCAAATCATCACTGCCAAGAGCAGCACGGACAGCTTTTATCACCGCATCATCACCATAAACAAGCAGCGGCAGATCCGGAGCGATCATGGCACATTTTTTCTGCAAAACCGCATTGACGATCCCCGCATCAGTTACTTCATCCATCAATAATACCGTGCGTTCAGAATGGCCGAAAACTCCCATGTGTGTATCGGTACTGCCCATAAATGCCGCTTCACAGCCCTGCTTTTTCCAGTTTTCCCGCTGTCCGAGATCCCGTTCAACAATATCGATCCCGCTGCTTTGCAATGAACCATACCAGAAGTGCCGCAGATTTGTTCCATATCGCATGGGGTGATTGAGCATCACGACCGCTCCGGATTTTCTGGCCGCAGCAATGATCTGCTCATATCCCATTTTTCCCCGGTTGAACTTTTCCTGCAGCGGAAAAATATTAAGGTGATAAGCCAGATTGGCCGTAATTTCAGCTCCCGCAGTCAACGGAAAAACCAATCCTGATTCGGCCATGACCTTTTTCAACTTTACCGCCCCCATAACTGTATCATGGTCGGTAATCAACAGAAAATCCATGCCTCCGGCAACCGCTTCCGCCAGCAGAGTACCGGGAGTACTTGAGCCATCGGAATAAAATGTGTGCGTGTGAACGTCACCTGTTCTGACCAGGTAAGCATCGTCACGCAATTCCGGCAAATCCCCACCAAGCGAAGTCAAACGCATTTTCCGCCAGAAATCAATCGTTTTCCGGGAAACCGGTTTCCCGGAAAATACCGCAGATATAACCTCCCGGGCCAATTCAGGAACTGTACAGGATGTGCGGATTACAACATTCCCCTTTGCCGCCCATACGGTATCATCAGCGATCCCGTTCTTTGCATGACAGCGTGAAAGCCCCTTATATTCTGCTCCTTCCCGGCCGAGGTAAATAACCGGTTTCCCAACTGCCGCGGCCTCGCTCTCCGTCAATTCCCGCAATCCGGCTTTTTTCATAAATTCAATATGTTCCGGATTCGCTCCCTGACGGGGGGTAAAGCCGGCGGCTCCGGCATATTTTACCGCAAGTTCAGGAGTCAGCCGGAAAAGATGCCCCGGTGCTGCCGGATCGATCACAAGAACCAGGTGCTCCGGATCATCGTCGGAAAGCAAACCGCCGGAAAACGTCAGACCATGACCGGCGTAAACCGCATCTGCCCCGGGAATCGACAGCGGTATCTCCCGCCGCAAAGAAGAATTGGAATAAACCGCCTTGCGGGCCGTTTCCGCATCTTTATACAGCAAAATATCTGCATAAACAATCGGAACTCCTCCCCATTGAGCGGTAAAGACAGCACGTTTATTCTCGCATTGTGAAAAAAAATCAACATTTTTGCCCCGGACTATGCCGATTTGCACAAGTCCAGCCGGATCTCCCATCAAATTGAGAAAACGCAGGATCCCCGGAGCATGGGAAATATCAGAACCGGCAAGCTGTTTGAGCCGCCACGCCAATTCCTCCGGATCATTATCGGTATCGGAAGCAGACCGGATACATTCAATAGCATTAAGTACGCCAAGAGCAATGATCCGCTCACCGGGGTTACCCGGGGCAACCAGTTTCTGCTGCAACAAAGCAAAATCAATCACCGCAATACTTCGGGTCGCCTGCAGAAAATCACATCCGGAATCAACGAAAAATATCTGAATTTCCGCCAGACCGGCAAACGGTATTGAAAAAGAGATTTTTCCGTCTGCGAATTCTTTCTTAATAATAACTTTGCCATGCTGATCACGCAAAATGATTTTGCAGGCACGTTTTACATCCAATTCAAAGGGCTGATTCCGATCCAATACCGATGCCTGTGTACTTATATCCGAAGTCATACTCAAATCATAAACTTCACCTGGGAGCAATTCAGAAACCGGACGAAATAAGCCGCCGGCCTCTTTCGTCCGGCTTATATCCGGCCGCCCGTTAAGGCTCAATGAGGATTTGTCCCGGTCATCAATGAACATATTGAAGCGAAAACCATCACTCATTATCATCTTTTCAGCATCTTTTCCCAAAGCCTCCCACGGCAGAAACATGGTCACAGAGTAGCCGTCTGCAGTACGCTGCCCGCTGATTTTGACGTACTTGCGGGCCAATTCAGGAGCATCCGCATAAAATGCGGAGCGGCACACATTATTTTTATCCGGAGCGGAAACAATTATCTGCAATCGGTTGCCAACAGCATAATTCTGATCTGTGGAAGAAATTATAAAAAACTCCAGAGCATCCCCCAGCCAGAGAGAATCTTCCGGCAGAGGATCGCTGACCGTGTCATCAGTAACATCAACAAAAAACACCAGACCTTCATGCGTCCACATCCCGGAAACCCGGGCAGAAAGATCCTTTTCTCCTTCCCACAAACTTGTTTTGAGAGCCGGTTTGCCGATCATTGCCGGAAAACGCAAAGCAGGTCTTTCCCCGCCCCACATCCAATCATCGATCTTTTCCAGAGGTGTAACATATTCAGCGGCAGACAGAAATGCAGGAACTCCACAACCGATCCCCAATGCAGACAATTTCAATTTGCGTAAAAAATTTCTGATCCGGCAGTTTATCATTGTAACACCTCCATCCGGTTTGATTTTCGTTTAATGTACTACAAAAAACAGCTTTTTACAAGAGTAATTTTGTCACATTTACGGGTAAATTTGTCACATACAAATCAAAAAAGCAAACACTTGGTGTACACTGAAATCACGATAGCTGACTGCCGGAAACCTGTTTTTTGCCATTTGCAACCGAAAACAGCACTTATATTTTCAGCGAAGACATCGGAATTAAGTATATATCTCCGGGTAATTTCCGCTACGCCGGGATCTGCCGGAGCTGATCTTCTGTCGGGATGCCCGATTCGCCGGGGAAAAAGTTTCGCTTGACTTCCCACAGGAAAAAGCCGCAGAATAGTTATTGTCTCATTTTTTGTGAAAAATCTTTCCTGCGGCGGTTGGATCGAACCCGTGCTTGCCGGTTTGACAAATCACAACTTATGTGATATGTTTTATACGTTAACAAAAATGTTTGTTTATAAGCTCCTGTTACGGGTTTTACAAAATTCGGGACATTATCGCAGAATAAAAAAATCCGGAAATTTCCTTTTTTTCGCTTGAAAAATTTTTTCAGGGGGATATATTATTATTGATTTAGCGTTAAATCTTTTTGATTACAGAGGGATCCATGAGAGTAACTTTGAAAGATGTCGCAGAAAAATGCCACGTTTCTGCCACTTTGGTCTCTGCTGTGCTGAATAACCGGCACGGCAAAGTCCGTTACACCGGTGAAACAAGAGAACAGATTCTTGCCGCCGCGAAAGAATTGGGATATCAACCCAATATTGTTGCCCGTACCATGGCGAGCAGACGCTCCCCGGTCGTCGGGGTCATGCTGGCGACAGATTCCATCGGAATCGCTGACGGTAACTTTGCTTACTTCAATCAGATTTTCCCGACCCTTACCGAATTGCTCAATGAAAAAGGTCTGGAAGTCCTCTTTGTACCTTTCCGTAACGAAAAAGAACAATTGGCAAAACTTGCCCGCCTGACCGGAGCCGGACTGGTCGGCAGTATCATCACCAATATCATCTCTGATTCATATCAGGAAATTGTACCCGAACTGCAAAAACTCGCCATGCCGTATATGATCCTCGGCAATCCGCAGGAGTTTGACTGCCACTGCGTATATACCGCATTTGACTTCAGTTGGAGCAGCAATTTCACAAAGCACCGCAAGCTGAAAAAATCAGTAATGGTGACCAGTATTGATGGGGAAATCAATTACTACCAGCTGCCGTTTCAAGATGACTACTTCTGGGCAAGTCAACCGCTTAACTGGGATTTCTGCCGGGAAAACGTTGATGAAATTCTTTTTATATGTACCGATCTTTCCGTACTGCACGCCCTGCCTCAACTGCCGGAAAATGTAATATTGATTTCAAAGGATCATCTCATTCCGCCGGGTATCCCGGCAGTCATCTGCCACCCCGGATATCAGGAACGTCTCAAATATACCGCCGAAACGATCAGTTCATGGCTGTCCACCGGACAAGCTCCTCTGCCGCATAAAGTTTGCCTGAAACCGCAGAATGTGTCTGAATTCATAAATTTTGCTCCGGAAGAATTACCGGATTTCGGTCTGAAACAGCAATGTGTTAAAAATATAGTTTCATAGAACAATATCACAACAAGGGGAAAAAAATGAAAAAACAAAATTACTTCAAACGCATTGCTTTCTGTCAGACTTCTGACAGGAAGCCCATGGGCTTTACTCTTATTGAGCTGTTGGTTGTAATTGCCATCATCGCCATTCTGGCGGCAATTCTGCTTCCGGCACTCAATTCAGCACGGGGACGTGCCAGATCGACGATGTGCACCTCTAATTTAAAAACCTGGGGCAATGTTATCATGATGTACGCCAATGAATACGATGGTTATCTGCTCCCCAAAGAGGTTGCAAAACATCCGACTCCGGATACGGCTCTTACGCCGTGGAACTTTTATAACTCCATCGCCAGAGTAATGGTCGGCGGCGGCAGTGAGGAAAAATGGACCGCCGGAGAAGATGTCAACGGCTGTCCGGAAGCAAACAGTACTGTAAAAGGGAAAAAAGACGGAACTGAAACAACCAATAATGAAAGATTTTTAAGTTACGGTATCTGCTCAACTGTCATGGGCAGTTATACCAATGCCCACAAACTTGTCCGTTTGAGCAACCCGTCCTATTACGTTGCTTTTGCCGACAGTACCTATCATAACTTCGACCGCAGCAATTACAAAGAGACCGCAAATTATCCGCGGCTTTCCATGCGGCACAGCAATGGAAACGCCACTAATATATGTCATGTGGACGGCCACGTGGAAACATTTACCGGCAAAGAGATCCGCAGCGGCATAATGCCGACACTGGAAAAATTTGACCCGCGGCAAAACGAGAAAAACAAAGCAGCAGGATGGAATTGATCATGATCAAAAAAATTCTTTTCGCAACACTTGGTCTCCTTACGGCAATTACCGCTGTCGCAGGGGAGTACTCTTTATCACCGGAAAAATTCTCCAGCTTTTATGCCAAAAATGCCACTTTCCAAAATGGCATTTTTGAAGGTATCCCCGATAACGGCGGAGCAGCTCTGGTTGCCAAAATACCGGCAGATTTCCCCAAAGAAAACAATTTCCGCTCTCTGATCGTGGAAATCACCAACTGTGATGCCCGACAACTTTCTGTTTCATTCCGGGGCAAAACTCAAATGCAGATCAAAGCCGTTCCCGGCAATAAACCGGATGAGTATTTTTTCAATTTTGAAAAACTTCCGGCAGAACTGAAACAGATCCGGATCTATTACAATCTTAAAAATGCTGCCGCCGGAAAAAAGATCAACTTCACTTTGAAAAAAGTTCTCTTTTCTGCACCGGTTGCCGCAGATAACAGCAATTTCACCCTGCTTCCCAGTGCATTTAACAGCTTCTACGCCCAAAATGTCAAATTTGCCCACGGTATTTTTGAGGGAGTTCCGGAAAATAGCGGAGCGGCTCTGATCGCCAATACGCCCAATTTCCCCCAAAATGCAAAATTCAACCGGATAATCCTCAAAATCAATGGAGTAAAAGCACAACAGCTTGCTCTGTCATTACGGGGTGACAAACAACAGCTCCAGTTGAAACCGGTCCCCGGATCAATGCCGGATGAGTTTTACTTTGATATCCCGGAGTTGCCGGGAAATATCAAACAGATCCGTATTTACTACAATCTGAAAAATGCCGCCGCCGGAAAACCGGTCAAATTCACCTTGAAATCTCTGGAGTTCCGGCAGGAACAGGAAAAAAAAAAGTTCATTGAGCAAAAAACAGGAGCAATGATCGACGCTCTCCCGATGCCTGACCGCAAAAGGATCGTTGACCGGACAAGAATTTTTCCCCGTATCCAGTCAAAATATGATTTGATCAAGAATTATCTTGGCGGTTATTCTCTGGGAACCGGTATATTTTTTGATCGTCCGCTCTTTTTTGACCGTACGCTTTGCGAAAATCCGCAACCGCCTTACAACAAGCTCAATACTCCCAAAAGTTTCCGCCGGCAGTTGAAAAGTGCCAGAAAATTTGCCGACGGATTTGCCATATTCATCGGTGCCAGAAAAAACCGCTTCACCATGCCGCTGGAATATGTCAATAATACCGGGATGACAGATGCCATTTTAGTGGAGTGTCCGCCGCCGAGATTCAAAAATTTTGAATTGACCTGCGAACAGATCGATCAGGCTCTGGCAACGCCGGAGACATTCAAAATAGATGGCTCTCTTATCATCAGTTCCTACCACGGACATGTTTATTCTCCGGAGGAGTGGAAAGAATTGCTCGCTCCTTACCGCAAACGTTACGGCAGCAAGGTGAAATTCATGTGCGAAATGCGGCTGGTGTGCTATGCCCTCAACAAGGAATACAACCTCAACGGAGGTAAAGTATCTGAAACTTTTCTGGAGAACTCCCGCAATACCATCCGCAATTATCTGGAGGTCATGGATGGGATCAACTTCTCCGGCTCCAATCACCTGACCGTAGCTAAAGCCGGTTTCCCGGCATACGCATTCAATGCCGATGCTTACGAAAAAATCATCGTTCCTCTCGTCGCCGGTGTCCTCGCCGAAGAAAAATACAACGGCAAAAAATTGCTGGGATTGAGTGCCCACAAAGTTTATGCAATGAATATCAGCCACAAAAGCAATGTCGATGAGGAAGGAACCGCCGGACTGCGTCGCAGCCTTATTACTGCTCTTGCCGCCAATCCGGATTATATCCTCATGCCGGAGTGGAACGAAATCAATGAAAATACCCATATCGAACCAACCGTTTCCGATGCCCGTACCAATCAACGGGTCATCCGGGCAATCCTCGGAAAAGAAACAGCAGCTGAAGATCATTCGGTACCCCACTTTATTTTAAGTTTCCGGCAGGAAAACGACCTTGCCGCCCCCATCCCCATCGAATTGCTAGGGTTGCCGGACAAAAAAGCAACTCCATACTCCGTAAAATTAAAGCTTTTTGCCCCGGATGGCAAAACAATGCTTAAAGAATTTCCGGAATATTCTTTCAACCATCGTGATATCCAGGCAGAATTCATCATGGAACCGGCACAGAACTACGCTCAATACCGTTTTATTATCCCGGAATTGACCGTCACACAGGGAAAATCAACTTGCTCCATCCGCCGGGGATTGCCGGTAATCAGACTCACCCCGGCTCCCAATCTCTATCACCGCTATGTAAAAATCCCCCTGCGGGATCTGCCGGAGACAAAAAAAATCACAACGTCATTCGCCCTTGAAAACGGGATGATAAGCGTCAAAGGTCATGCGGAAACAGATTCACCGATGGTCACGGTGGAATTGCTCGCCGATGATATTCCCATCGCCGCAGTCGATCCGCATAACGAATTTGCCGCACCGCCGGGAATGATCCTGCTCCGGTGGCGGAGAAGTACTCCGCTTACCAGCGGTTTCGAACTGGATTCGGTAAAAATCACCGCAACCAAAGGAAAAATACAACGCCGCTTGCCAGCTCAATACGGATTGGCGGCGATGGAAGCTCCGGAACAGGACGGCAATACGCTTTACGGTAAAATCGGTACAGGCAGTTCAATAAGAGAATTTCTCTTTTTCGCCACTCCCGATGCCGAATTGGAGATCACAGAAAGAAACGAAACCGCCGCAGTCAAAGTCAAAGATGTCGGCAAAAACGGAATTTTCCGGAAAAGCAACTCCTGCGGTGTATCATGGACACTTGCTTTACCCGAGGCGATGCCGGAATTGCCGCTGCCGCTGGATGTAAAAACGCTGGATTTTGCTCTTTCCGCACCGGTCAGTGCCAGACATAATCCGGTATATATTCTGCGGATAATTACCCGGAATGGTGAGGTTTTCCGCAGTGAACCATTCTTCCCGGAGAAAAAAGCAGTGGGAAATATGCAAAATCTTTCACTGTGGGATATTTATGATAAAAGTACAAAAAATGTGCAGATCCCGGAATACCTGCTCCGGGAGGTAAATTATATTTTCACTCCGGAGTACGGCGATCTGCTCCCGGCAAATACCGGCGGAAGTGATTTCGCCGGAGTTATGGGCGGATTTGATTACCGGGTGATGTTTGCCAATGGTTTTGAGGCAGTCAAATCCCCCAAATGGCGGCAGGAAAACAACCGCTGGCTGTTGGATTTCACTCCGGGATGCGGACTGCTCATCCCGCCGCCGGTGTTTTCCGGAAGTGCCTTTACCATCGATATGGAATTCAGCATAAATACCAATGGTGAACATACCCTTTTTGACACCATCGGTCATACAATGGATGTCAAAATAAACAACGGCAAACTGTATGGCACTCTGATTACCGGCAACGGCAAATTTACGTGGGAAGGTGCCTCTGCCAAAGTCGTGCCGGGTAAATTTTACCACCTGCAGCTTCATTATGATTTGAAAAAGTTCACTGTAATGCTTGATGGGAAACTGCTGGCTGATTTTCCTGCTTCAGGAATCATCGGCAACAGTTTCATCGCCGGAGTCGGCGGAACACCTCTCAAGAAAAAAGCCGTGGTTTCCAATGTTTTACATACTTCGGAAAACGCCTCGGATATTCCGGATGCAGGATTTAATTTCAACGGTTCTTTGCGGGCATTGAGCATCAGCAACCGGTAAAAAAGGAGCATTTTATATGAAAATATTTATCTGCGGCAGTGCTTCCGGTACAGAACCGGTAAAAGGACGGCATCACTCGGCATGGATTCTGGAGAGCGGAAATAAACTGTATCAGTTTGATGCCGGAGAGAACAGTGTCTGTCAGGCTTATCTCAATGGTCTTTCCCCGTGCCGTTTGCAGGCATTATTCAACACCCATCCCCATTTCGATCACATTGGCGGTCTGCCTCATTTGTTGTGGACGATCCGCAAAATAATCAACAAAAAATGGGATACAATGGATATGGTGCCGCTGCCGGTATATACTCCTGATCCGCAAATTCTGGAACACGCTTTTGCTTTCCTCGGACATTCAGAATTTGCGGGCATCCGGGATGCAACGGCGGTAAAAATCCGGGATGGTGTGATTTTCGATGACGGAACAGTAAAGGTCGAAGCTTTTCACAACAGGCATTTGGGAATACCGGAGGACGGCAACTGGAAATCTTTTTCTTTCCGGATAAACTGCGAAGGGAAAACCATTGTTGACTCCGGCGACCTCCATTCGACAGAAGAACTGACTGAAATGCTGAATAAAAAATGCGATCTTCTGATGATGGAGTCCGGACATCATCATCCGTGGGAGAGTGCAGAAAAATTGCTTGCCATGCCCAATATTCCGGAGAAGCTGCTTTTCCGTCATCACGGCAGAGATATTATCAACCGATATGAGGAAACAGTTTCCCGCACCCGTCAGGTCTGGTCCGGACAGGAGTTGTTCTTTGCAGAGGACGGAATGTCTCTGTACATTTTAGCAGAAAAAAGTGCATCTTAAAATTCTTGCGAACTTCAAAGATGCACTGAAAGAATTAATTGCAGATGCCCTTAAAAGGGAATATTGTTCTGCCGTCTTTCCGGAGCGGGAGAAGAAGAATGTTTTTTTGCCCCGGATGCCGGGGTCGCAATCATTCCCTTTCTGATCCCGATGCCCGAAACAATCAGCCGGCAAATGGTATATTTTTCCATGGATTTGACAACCTGTATTCTCCCGGCAAAATCCCCGGGTATGATCTCCCGGTCATCACCGTCACCAAGAATCTCGGCATCAAAAACATCAAAAACGGTGTTTTCTGCCAAACGTCTTCCGGGAGTGAACAGATAAATCCGGTCCCCTTTCACCTGATAAACCGTTACCGGTGCCGGACGGAATTTTGCCGGAATATATTTTTCCATCTGCCGGACAAGATCTTTTGCAACCTCAATATTACAATCCTGCAATATACTTTGATTGAAATTCCCCTGTCCCCGTCCATCAACTTCAACAGTTTTTTTACTGGAAGCAATACACGAACCGACAGTTTGACCGGCTCCGGCACCGGATTTGACCTGAACAACATGTACACTTATCGACACTTCGCAATTTACAATATTTTTCCGGGATCCGCGAGCGTAGTTTCGACGGACAATATCACTGAAACCGTATTTTATAACGCTGATCCGTAAAATGTAACCGGGAAAGTCAAGTGCAAAGTCTCCATTGTCTGTACCGTTTACACCGGAAACGACATCACTGTGTTTCAGTACCTCTGCCAGATCATTCATATCCACGACCGCATAGCCGGTCTGAAAAAATTCAGTTTTGACAGTATCAAGCAATGGAGCAAAATTGGCATTACGCACCCCGGTCTTATTAACAATATTTTTCTCATCAATTGACACCGGAGCAACACGTTTGGTTGTTTCTGCACGCAAAAGCGGTCCGCTGCCAAGCATCAATGCAACAAGAAAAAACATTATCTTTACAGAAAAATGTTTCATTTCAGACCTTTCAAACTTAATTACCGAGTTTTACCAGACAGCCGATATGTACAACTTTATGGTGATAGCAGTTTATTTTCACCCAGGAACTTTCACCTTCAATCTTCACGACATTTCCGATTGCGATGATGTTTTCCTGAATATTGTCCTGATTGCCCAGTTTTCCAATGCTTACGTATTGAATAAAACGAACCGGCATTCCCAAGGTAACACCGTCATTCTGTCCGATATTGATCTTTGCAAAAAGACCATCGCCACGCATCATAGTAACATGTCCCGGCGGAGCATAACGCATTCCATACTGGTACATAACATCGTTAACAGCTGCTTTGATTGCCATGCTTGAAGCGTTTTCTGCAGTATCGGCATTGGCACTGACAACAGCATTGATACTGAAGCGCTGATTGCCGGCATCATCAATCAAAGCAACTTGAACTCCGGCTGTGGCAGTGTAATAATCCGGATCCCGATAGGAATCGGCAATTTTATGACCGTTGACCCACACCGCATCATGATATTTCCCTTGAGTGTATTTGGAACTCAATTGAGTCAGATTATAGGTGAGCCGATTGGGAGCAGAAGTATGAACTTCGGTTATTCCGCTGGGATCAGCTGCCGGAGAACCTACAAGTTTGAAGTTTTTAAGTGCCCCGAAACGGTTGGCGACATCCTGTCCCAATGCGACAAAGAACTGTCGGGTCTTTTCCGCTCCATAGCGGTTGGTTCCAATACTCGCCAGTGATGCTTCCGCTTCTTCAGCAGGGACGACGCTGGCAGTGATATTCCAATCATTACTCTTTTCCTGTACATGATCTGCCATAGGATCAATAATGGTATCGTTAGGCAGGACGATTCCGACAGAGGACGGATCATCCGTATTTTTTTCATACCACCATTCACTGAAAGAAGCTCCGCATGAACAACCGCCAAGCAGCAAAGCCAATACCGGAGTAGAAAGAGCGACCAATAAAATATTTCTTTTTTTCATATCGAATTTCTCCTGAAAAATCCCCGGCAGATCACTGAGGAAATAAAATGATCTGCCGGAACAATAAGATTTAATTATTCAGCTTTCTTAAAGTTAAGCTTAACCGTTTTTTCCGGAGTTGATTCACTGATTTCAACATTGCGTACAAGAGTCTGGTATCCGTCACATTCAGCCTTGATTTCATGGTTGAAAGCCAACACCTGACAACTCTCGCTGTCAACTTCCCTGCCGTCAACATAAATAGTGACATCATCAGCATCAAAGTTTTCATCGCCTTTGGGGCCTTTGACTTTGAATTTAAGTTCAGTGATGAAAAATGCCCCGACTTTATCTGCGATCTGCTTCCAGCCGTCTTCCATCAAATCATCAGCAAAATTAAAACCGCTGGCACCGGTAACATTGGTAAATCTGCGGGTATGTTTGGCAATAACATCAGTTGAATATAAAACATCGCCATTGAAATCACGGATGTTTGCAACCATTTTGAGAGAATAGTTCTTTCTGGTAACAACAGTATTGCCAACCGGAACAGTGGTCGTATTCTCTTCCATATCACCGACAATTACCGTCAGGAAAAACGATGAACCGGCGACATCCACCTGATCATTACCGCCGATAGCCTTTTCCACCTCTGCGATGCTGGAATTTGCCCGGTCAATGACCTGAATGAATTTGGAATATTTCTGCAAATAACTCTGCAAATAATTTTTACCGAGTACAACATTACGCTTATTCTTATCCACCAGAATTGAGTTGCGTAATTGATAGAGAACGTTTGCCATACGGCGATTTTCATTCTCAATCATTCTTTTCTCGTTGATGTACTCTGTTTTACGGGTATTCCAGTTTACCCGGACAATTTCACGCTCAAGAGCAGGAGTGGCAGCAGCCCGGTCAGCAGCCGTCAACTGCGGCATTTCAGTATTGGAAACTTTCTTGATCTGAGTCAGGAATTCTTCTGTTCCGGCGACAGTATCTATCGTCCCGACATCAGCAATCAGCAATGCGATTTTTGCCGGGAGTGCCGCTTTTTGTTTGACGTTTGCTTCTGCAGCTGTACCGGAAACATACACTCCGCAAACAACGGCAGCCAACATGAATTTTTTGATGATCCCCATACCCGATATTCCTTTCTATGTTAGGGTATTAATGTTAACAAGCAATATTCTGCTTGCACCACAACCTTTTCAGTAATCGAAAGAATACTTCGGGATCAGGGCAAAAAATAACCGGAGTACCCTCCTGCATTGCGAGTGGGGTCCGACCAAGAACCTGCTGCAACATGCACAGAGACGTATCCGGTAAAAGTGTATAGGTACACTTACCCTGGACACATTTCTCCTAAAGTTGCAGCAAATACATAATTTAAACTTGGTCGGTTTCACTCGCATTTACTGAAATATGTTATTCAATTTTAAATTAGCCGCAGTTCCCATCTCCTTTTCAAACTTGCCCGGAGGTGGCCTGCACCATTAATATAACCTGTCCGACAATATTTGTCAAGTGTTTTTAACTATTTTTTTATAAATCTTTTTCACAAAGCATAGTTTCCTATTATCAGATCTTGTATCAAAGCAATTCTCACGGAGAATGCAGACACAAAAAATGGAGCCAATTATCGGACGACGCTTGCGGCGAGCCGGAGCGAAGCGAAGGCAATCGAGGAAGTACAATAAAAAACTCCTGTCAGAGTCAAATCAGACGGGAGTTTTGCCAAGCTTTTTTCCAAAAAAGCGTTTTTTGCTTTGCATTATGGCAATCCCGCGCCTTGCGGGCGTCGCTCGCGCAGTCACATACATAGTATGCTCCTTTGCTTGCTCCTTGCAAAACCCGGCATTGCCGCATACTGCTGTGCAAAAAATAAATCGATCAAGGCGAGCGAAGCCGCCGCGACAATCCGTTTTTTTGTTTTACTTTTTTTTTCGTAAAAAAAAGTAAATGGAGCCAATTATCGGAATCGACAAGGAGGGCAAAGCCCGACGAAGAGCCTGAACGGAACAAAGTGAAGTGAAGGCAACCGACAACAAAGTGAGAATTGCGATATTGGCATAAGCCAATAAGAGCAAAGCGGAGATACAAAATCAAAACCACCAGCTGAGCTGGTGGTATGCACTGTGCCTAGAAGGCATTTTTACTGGCAGCCCGATCCGGGCTCTGAATGGAATTTTCATTCGCATTAAGCTCACTGGCTACTGCTAAAGCAGTC
>SUWD01000004.1 GCA_015061685.1 Lentisphaerota bacterium
AATAATTTATATATCACAAACCTGCATTCTTTGGCACATTCGCCGATCTTAATCTTCAAAGGGAACGACGTCAACATAATAACTCATTTGAGTTTTATTTCAGCAAATACTATTTTGTTTTTACGATACGAAGGTGATTCATTTCGAGATTGTAGATTGATTGTGTATAATGTTAATAAGAAACAGGAGGTTATAAATAAAAAAATAAATGCCAGAACCGAAAAGGTACTTGTAGTTGGGAACCATATTGTTATCGGACCCTGAACACTAATTTGAATTTATCTTTTTATAAGCAGTTATTGTCGCGGTTCTTAATCTGACGTCACTACTTTTGCAGTAAGGCTCGATAACAGCTAAATCATTATGATTGCCGTATTCGCCCATGGCTGCAATCGCTGAAACTTTCAACTGAATAAATAGTGCCATTCTATGTATCTTAATGACAGGCAATTAAAATAGTGCCATTCTATATATCTCACTGACAGGCAATTTGTTACATATAAATTATTCTCTTTGGGTATTTTTGCTTGACAAATTGGATTACGGATGATATATTATTCTTACCCGGTGTTGTAAAATAATAAAAACATCCTAATCTATCGCAACAAAAGTATATAATAGATTTTTAGTTTCTGTTAACGGTTGTATTATTTCCTCACAAATAATTTTATGGTTTTATTAATGTATAACGAGTAGCGTATTTTTTTGCAGATTCGATACTGACATATTCAAAATAGGGTTGTTTAATAATTGATTTCGGCATTAACCGTCTGTTCCACTCAAAATGTTCAAGCCGATAGTCGATTTTTTTTCGGGATAGGACGTTACAAAATTTATTAAGCAGAGCAGAAAACTTTTTCTTTCCCCGCACATTTGACTCATGAGCATTTTCGTCAATTTCAATCTGATTTTTTTCGGGGATATAGAATAAAACAGCATCAAGTGTTTTATGATAAAATATATAAACTTTGATTTTGGGCTGCGACAGCAAAAACGCTTCATCCAAATGTTTTTCATAAATTTCGGTAAAATGCTCTTCTTTTTCAATAATAAATTCAAAGTCATTTGTACTGCAAAAATCAAATATTATTTCACGCAGTGCTTTTTTGTCTTTCGCATTACGCAAGGTAAATATATACTCATTATCTTTATGAAGAGCAGTAAACCATTTGTAAACCGCAGTACATTTTTCCTTAAATGTCAAATCAGCAGCACAACCGGATAAGATACAACAGCATCCGAGAAGCAAAAACAGTTTTTTCATTGTTAAAGCCTATCAATAAATGGTAAAATTACAAAGTCATCTTCTGAATACCCACAGGATGACATTCTTTCCACAAACATTTCTGCTTGTGTTTCTGAATCAAAAATTTTTATAATTTTTACTGGCGGCGAATAAGTTGTATCGTTGTCATATTTTACAGAAACTGCGTATCTCTGTTTGCATTTTTCTTGCTCAATCAATAGCTCCTGCAGAATTGGAATTTGCTTGAAGATTTGTTTAATCGTTGTTTCATCAATATCTAAAAAGGCGATTTCTTCATGAAAAACTGTGGTCAGAAATGGCAAACCGCTCTTGTGGTACAAAACAAAGTCTTCAAAACAATGGCATTGAAAAAGTGATTTTAAAAATTTCAATAACACAAATATGGATTGCTGAGTAAGATGAAAAGTGTACATTGTCGCCCAGGAATTTAATATTTTGGTGCCAGGCCACTCTTGCACTTTTATCTGCGCTACTATGAATGTAGAAAGTTCTTCCAATAATTCATCTTTTTCGCCAGCGCAATAATCGTCTGAAAGATCATCCCGCCAGATCAATGAAAACTTGTCGCAGTATTCAAGTGATTCTATCAAAAAAAGTTCAAGAAGTTCGCTATTCAGTTGTTCTGTAAAATAATATTTCATAAATTTAATCTCCTGTTTCACCGATTTTTCATTGTTCGCTCCATTCTTTCGGTGGAGTTTTATCCCGGTAGTGTATCAGAGGAAAGGCATCACCGCTTCGGAGAACCACATCTAACGCACGCGGCAAATCAAAAGTGGGGAACGCCATTTTGAAATGGTAAAAAGAATTTCCATCATTATCTTTTTTCTTCTTGAGCGAGATTTTGCTGATTTCAATATTGTGCATTTGGTTTTCATCAGTAAACTGTGCTCCTGAAAAGGTCAGGAGCCAGTCCCACGGATCGACAACCGGATACAGTATAAGTTCGCCGTCAACCTCTCCGCCGGGCATTCTATCGTTCCCGGGAGTCCACTCCCAAGTGGTACGATCTTTTATCGGAATAACCAAGCGCTTTCTTGCGTAGCGTATTTCTGCCGGATCAAAATAAGCATCGTGCAGCAAAGAAAGAACCTGGACGTCGCTTGCTTTTTCCAAAGTTATATCCACTTTCTTATATTCAGTTGTCGAAAAATCTTTCCAACGCATTTTACACCTTTTTCCTTATTGTAAAGTATAAGGCAACTCCCCAGCCCAACACCAGAAAACCGTACACCCAATTCTTTAAGCAGTCCACCGGTCCAAACATTTCACCGTAGGTGGGCGGATTTCCGGGCTTCAGCGTATATGCCGGTTCAACCACGCCGAACTTGAAAAGCATCAGCAAAGCGGCAAATACCGCAGTAACCAATATCAAATTAAAATATTTCCTGAAAGCCGTCATATTTTACCTGCCTTTCTGCATTTGTTCTAAAATTTGTTGGGGTATGAGCAATTCGCCATTTAAGGTTGCTACTATAATTGGTGCCATTCTATAATTGGTATAATTGGTATAATTGGTGCCATTCCATACAAATAACTTTCTATCATTCATTTGCAATGGGGTAATTGGTGCCATTCCATACAAATAACTTTCCATCATATACTTGCGATTAAATTATTCTCTTTTTGCCGGTTTTCCCGGGGTAAACGTTCTACCCACCTTGTTTTTTACATAAACGCCACAAGTAATATACCATCCGTACTCCAATTTGTCAAGCAAAAACACCCAAAGAGAATAATTTATATGTAACAAATTGCCTGTCATTGAGATATATAGAATGGCACCATTTATATTTATTCCATTTACCATTTATAGAATGGCACCATTTATCACATTTTTTTTATTTGCTCAAAAGTTTTCTTTGAGAAATAGACTTTGCCGACGACAACGGAGGAGTTGAGAAGTATTGCAGATTGCGGGAAAGCTGCACCGTGGATTTATCCCGGTGCGAGGGGGAGTCCGGGGGAAACTTCCCCCGGATGGCACTTTGCATTCACAATCCAAGATCTCTCCTGTCGCCATAAAAGGCGGCAGAGAGTCTGATTGTGAATGTATGAGTCAAACCACCAACCAACATCGCAAACCACAGGACAAACCTCGCAGCCGGTCGTACCGGCCGCAGGGGTGCAGGGGACGGCGTAAGTCCCCTGCAAAATGAGGTTTTGCAACAGCCCCCCTTGTATGTTGTAGGACTCACATTTACTCCGCCGATTTTGGCGGAATAAATGCTGTATTTGTTGCTGCAAAGAGAAAGCAACGACTGCTTAATTAAAAATATTGATTCACAGTTTCCAAATGCCGAATCCGATTCCGGAACCGTTTAATTTGATTCCTTTGTTTGTAATTTCCGCATTCATATTTTCCGTGTAAGCCGCAGTCAATTTTTTTACCCCTGCGATTTTTACGCTTTGCTCAAAGGACTTATCTGCCGGCTGCAAGGCAATCAAATAACGTTCTTTGCCGTAACTGCGTAAATAGACCGTCGGATAGTCGCAATGCAGCAGCTCAATTTTTCCGCAGGCCTGCAATGCCCCGGAAGAAAGGCGTAAAGCAATCAGTTTCTTTACACAATTAAGCAGAGAGTCCGCTTTTTTCTGCTGTGATTCCACCGTGGGAGCATCAGGCGAACTATCCACCGGCAAATAAAGATTTTCTTTTTCCGCTGTCGAAAAACCGTGATTTACAGAATTATCCCACTGCATCGGAGTCCTTGCCTGTGTCCGGGTATAGCCCCCCTCTTTGCCGGGCAGCTCTTTCAAATTACGCATTCCGATCTCATCGCCGTAATAGATAAAAGGAACTCCCGGCATGGTCAAAAGAAATGCAAAAACGGTTTTCAACTCCTGCTCACTGCGGAAGTCACTGACTCGCGGCAGATCATGATTGCCGCTGGGAATACTGATAAAACCTTGTTTTTTGGTGCGTTTCCAATGATCCAGATAGATATCAAAGAACATTTTCGCACTGCCTTTGCCATTCGCATCAAAATAACTGTTACGATTTAAGGTACGGTAATCATTACCGTCCGGTTCAAAGAAGCGTTCCCGGATGAATTTGTTGAAAATATCCCGTTTGGCTTCATTGCGGAAAAGTGTGGTATAACCCGGAGTACCGCAATGGATCATAAAGTCGCAATGGAATCCGGCTTTCAATGCCTGCGGAGCGTATGTCCACTCGGAAATAAGGACAGCTTCCGGATATTCCCGGTCAAACATTTGCCGGATTTCCTGCCAGAGTTTGATCGTTTCTTTTTTGCCGGGATCTTTTTTGACCAGTGAACATGCCATATCCACCCGGAATCCATCAACACCTTTTGCCAGATAAAAACGGAAAATTTCTTTCAATTCATTTCTGACTTTCAATACATCCGGGTGATTTACCGGCAGCTGCCACGGGCATGCCGGATCGATTTTGGCAAAACCGTAATTCAATGCCGGTTGTACAGAAAAGTAATTGACCATGAAACAGCCGTTGCGGTTGCCGATACCGGCTTCCATTCTGAAACCGTCGGTTGGCCGCATCCAGTCATCTGTCCAGATATAATAGTTGGAATATTCATTTTTTTCAGCTTCTGCGGACGCCCGGAACCACGGATGATCCACAGAGGTGTGTCCGGCAACAATATCCAGACAGATACGGATATTCCGTTTATGAGCTTCGGCAATAAGGGTATCCAGATCAGAATCACTGCCGAAACGGGGATCCACATGATAAAAATCAGTAATATCATATCCGCCGTCATAAAAACTGGAACAGAAACATGGATTGATCCAGATGGCATTTATTCCCAGCGAGACCAGATAATCCAGCTTTCCGGTAATTCCCGGCAGATCGCCCATGCCATCGCCGTTGCCGTCAGCAAAACCGGATGGATATATCTGGTAAAAGACTGCGTTTTTCAACCATTTCGGACCAAGTTTACTCATTATAACATATCCTTTTATCAATTTTCTTCAAAAAACACTCTCAATGGATCATCCGGTGAAAATTCTGCACCGGCTGAAGCATAATCACAAAGCAATACTTCACCTTGCTTGAAATTTACTATTTTACCGCATCCGTCGGCAAAAGGTTCAAAAACATTCTCCGGCTCCGGCACACCGTCATTTTTACCGCTTGCCGCCAGTACGACAGGGCCGTATTTCAGGGCAAATACCCCGGAAGTTCCTGCCGGACGGATAACTTTTACTTCCGGCTTGAAATCGATTTTTACGGAGTCTCCGTCTGACCAGACCCTTTCCAGAATACAATATTTTCCGGCATGAACTGTAATATTTTCTCCATTGAGGAAAAGTTCACAATTTTCCGCCCATGTCGGGATACGCAATACGATTTTACGCTCCAAAGGCTGAGCTGAATTGAAACACAACTCAATTTTCCCGGAAGCAGGATAGCCGCCGGAAACTTTTACCGAATATTCTTCTCCGGATGCAGTGGTGTCATGCAGCAGAAAATCTTCATAAAAATTGACCATTATCCCATCAGAGAGTTTCAAAACAGCATGAGCCGCTCCGAAAGCCAAACCTTCCGGTCCTTGTGCCCGGCAGCAGTCGTGTTCATCAAACGGCGTATTGAACCAACGTTTGATCTGATCCGGCGGAAAGGCTTTCCACCCGCCGCCGGTAAGCGGAGTCGGATTGGCGTGAGTCCAGCGATCCCCCGATGGACTCATCGCTCCAAGCAGAGCATTGTAAAGAGAATTTTCCATCTCATCAAACGGAGATTGATCGTACTCATCCAGCATCGCAACTGCTCCACAGAAACGCATATAGGTGACTGTTACGCAAGTTTCCCCAAGACCACAGCCCGGATCAGCAGAAACCTGATTTTTCACCCCATCAAACCAAAACTCTCCGCAGTCATCTTTCCCCCCGGCTGTACCGGTCACAAAGATCTCATTTTTCACAATGGCACGGAAATACTTTTCCACAGCCTCTTTGTAACGGACTTCATTTGTGACCCGGTAAAAAGCAGATGCCCCCTCAAAGCACGAACTTAATTCATACGCTTTGGCGTTACCGATATCTTTGGGTGCGACACCATTCAAAGCGGCATCAAATACATTCTCTTTAAGTGAACAGCCTGATTCGATCAAAGAACGGGCAAAATCCAGAAAACGCTTTTCTCCGGTCAATTCATAAAGTTCGATTATGCCGCCGACAATGGAACATGACGCCAGACCGTCATGCATACCGCAATTCCGCAAATCCGCCTTTTCTCCGGTAAGCTGCCCGATAAGATGATCGACCAGCTTGCAGCACGCCTGCAATACCGCCGGATCTGGCTCGATCAGACGGTAATAACGCAACAGTGCCACAAGTACATACTTCCTGCCCCAAACATCCCAGCCGCTGATCTGTTTGTATGCCGGATAAGAACTTATACATCCATCCGGAGTCTGCGTGGAAAGCATATCCTTTACCGTACTTTTGATCTTCTGCAAAAGAGTATCTGACGGCATCAAATGCCATGCCAGAATCGCCGCTCTGACATTTTTCCCCCAGAATTCGCATCTCCACGCTCCATCATCCTCACTGCGGAAACGGAATGGATCAACCATCAAAGCGTAATCCAGTGTTTCCAGACGCGAACTGATATTTTTGGCAAGAGCCTTGCCGATATGACCGTTAAATGTCAATGCCCCCGGAGAGAATAATTTACCAAGTTTCATGAGAAATATTTGTTATCTAAAGTTATACTGTGATTAAAAATCATTGTCTCATTTTTTGTGAAAAATCTTTCCTGCGGCGGTGCATTGCGGGCAATCTCTTGGCAAATCTGCGGACGTTTTCGCAGTCATGTACGTTTAGTACACTCCTGCTCATCCGCCTTGATTTGCCAGCGACCTTGCCTCACACTGCATCCACCGGTTGGATCGAATCCGTGTTTGCCGTTTTGACAAATCACAACTTATGTGATATGTTTTATACGTTAACAGAAATGTTTGTTTATAAGCTCCTGCTTGGGTTTCACAAAATTTGGGACATTATCGATTAAAATATCCATAGCGGATTTTCAATAAATCATTGTTCAATTTCCGCAATAACCAAACCATTTTCCGGAACTTCGACAGTGATCGTACCGTCTGATTCTTCCACAGGAGGATCACGATCAATCAATTCTCCGTCGGCATTGTAGCGGAAATAACGCACCCTTGCTTTTTTCCCTGGCCAGACAAAAGAACCGGATCTTGACAGGTGTACCCGCTCTTTGCCGATAACGTAGCCCGGCCCGATCTCACTAACTGTGATCGGGTAAAGTTTACATACAAAATTATCACTGCCTTTCAATATCAGATTGTCGTGGATCGGCGAATATACCGAACCATTTTCGGTGCATTTACGCACCGCAGACATCAAACCTTTGCAGCTGGTATGATCGCCGAAATTGCCAAGAATAAGAGGAACTCTATTCAAGTGGCCCTC
Source organism: Lentisphaerota bacterium (assembly GCA_015061685.1). Classification (GTDB taxonomy): domain Bacteria; phylum Verrucomicrobiota; class Lentisphaeria; order Victivallales; family Victivallaceae; genus UBA1784. The sequence goes on from SUWD01000004.1 coordinate 7,694, forward strand.
ACCCATATCCGCATATCCGCCTTCGATAAAACGGGCGATCGGCAGCTGATTGACGCTTAAAAGAGAAGCTGCTCCATTGCCTAAAAACATTTTGCCGCGGTGGATGGCGGTATTCGCCATTTGCAATTGTGCGGATTCGGTGGTATAACCATTATCTGACTTCAACCGTACCACCTTGCCGTTTTCATCAAGATCTGCTGAAAATCCATCCCAATTACGATAGTCATAACGACTGTAACCCCGGGTATTGTAAGTCCAGCTGAATTCATCAGAATAGATCCCCTCGCTGCCGATATTGTCCATGCTGTCACACATCGCCTCAAGCAGCGTTTGCAGAAATCCGGAACCTGCCGAAGGCAGAAAATAACACAATCCCCACCCCTGTTTCATCAAAGATTCTTTCAAAATCAAAAGATCATAGTTCGTGTCGGAGAAAGGTTTGCCGTCTGCTGTACGGATCAAATCTTCAGAATGTACCCATTGTTCCACCATCGGCTTGTAAACATAGGTCATGCTGGGGTGCATCCACTGCATCACTTTGACATCAGGGGCAGCTTTGCGAATATCCTCGATCTCCTGTTTCAGAGCTTGCTGGGAAATCCGCCGATGCTCAAATTGCAACATTTTTTCGACATCCAAATCCGGCAGAGGACCGGGAGTTCTCTTTTGTCCCGGTTTCAGACGGGGCCAGCGGTTTCCCTGAATCAATTCTCTGTCAGCAGTAGTGCGGAGCCACGGCCAGGTTGAGACATAAACCGGCCCCAGATGGGCAAGTGAATTACGGTAAATTTCTTCAGGAGTATCTCCATTTGCCCGGGCGTATGCCCAAAAAATCGGTCTGGGAACGCAGAAATCATTCAATTTCCAACGCTTTCTGACACCGTTGATAAATCCCCAGTAACCTTTCTCTGCTTCAGGAGTAAGAGAGATAGTAAATTGCAATGATTTCCCCGGAGCGAGTGCCAGAGATTGAGTATAAATTTCAGCGATCCCGCCGGAAATTTTCCACCATGACAACAAACGGATCCAATCGCTTTCACAAAGGATGCCGATACCGGAATTGTCTTTTTGGGATGATTCAAGGAAATAGGTGGGGTTACTGGCATTGGCCGCCCGGAAACAGTCTGCATCACGGCGTCCGGTCATCCACATGCGGGCATTTTCATCCCGCAAAAAGAAGCGGTAACGGAATGGAACACCAATAATTTCTTTTCCGGTATTTGTCCACTTTTCATCCCATTTGACCAAGCCGCCGGCGATTTGAACTTTACGGTCTATTTTCAATCCGGGATAGAGTGCTGTCATCGAAAATCCGTTATCAGGAGAAGGCGTAACGGAAATTTTGACCGCAGAATTTTTATTCCCTTCATCGGAAACGATCAAATCCGAAACAGATTTGTCTGTCATACCAAGAGCTGTTTCCACCATAACTTCGGGAGTGCCGACTCCCTGAACCGAAAATCCGCCAAGCTTTCCCCAGCGTAATGTGATACCGTCAATGCTTCTCTCGCCGGATACAACAGGACGGACGGGAACAGACACTTCTGCCGCTGGCAAATATTTTTTATCAACATATCCGATTTCAACAGAGGAAACAACCAGATAAGCATTTTCCTGATAGGCTCGGATATTGGTTATTTTAAGCGTGTTCCCATCCACTCCGCGAACAAGATCACTGATATCAAAGAGAAATGTCCCTCCGAAACCATCTTTGCTCATTTTATCTGCCCGATCCTGATCCGGAGCAAACATCAATGCCAAATTGCCGTTAAGAAAAGTTTTGAATTTCTGATCCCCCCAGCCGGGTAATTCATAAAATGCCATTCTGCCGCCGATGCATCGCTCGGTCATGGCTGTGGTAAAACGCCCGATCTGCTTGTCGCTGATCTCCAGAAGTGCATTGAAATTGCAACCGCCGCATGACTTTTGATAAGCAAAGAGTCTGATTTTCAAAGCAGCGACTTTGCCGTTTTTTTCCGGCAAAGCAGGCAGCTGTATCAATTTACTTTTCTGATATTCAACCCGGAAGGATGGAAAAGATGCGACCTTTTCCATCGGCGGCAGATTTTGAGATGCCGCCAATATGTATCCGCCGGAAAGCAAGACAAAAAAACTTAAAAATTTTTTCATAAATACACCTCCGTTATCGCACGACCTTATCAGGGCATATCCAGCCAGCCGACAGCCGCATTGGTCAGAATCAGCTCCGCTTTGCCGCCGGGAACCGGTTGACGGAGATTGTGAAATGTCGCAGTATTGAAAGCATCTTTATACAGCATGTCGGAAATCTCCACCATATAAGTAGCACCCAATCCGTCCTGACTCATTGAATTGCCGGCAACGGCATCCGGTGCGAACATAACAAGAAGCATCCGGTCTTTGAAAATATTGAAGTCTCTGTTGCCGTGTCCTTTCAACTTCAATGTTCCGGCTCTGCCGATCATTCTTTCCCGCTTGTCGGAAGTCCACCGGGTCAAAGTATAAGAATTGACCGACACTTTGGCACTGAAACCGCATCCGCCGCGGGCGGGAGTTTTTGCGACCAATTCAAAACGCATCACAGCCCGTTTTCCGCGTCTCGCCGGCATCGGAGGAAATTTGATAATATGATATTTGCCGCACTCAATTACCGCATCAGGGAATTTTATTTCATCCTGCAAAACAGGTAACTCCGCTGAAAAACAACTCAAAACCAATAAAAAAACGGAAAAAATGGCACAAAAAAACTTTTTCATAGTAATTCAACTTTTCAACAAAGGGATAAAATTCTTCAATTCAAGACAGGCGGCAAGCTTCTTTCAGCTTGCCTGCCACGGATCAGATCGAAATCAGATCATCACATATCAAAATTGGCTCTGACCATCTCTTTTTGTGTAATTGCAGCTTTTTTGAGATTGCTGACATGACCATCCACAAACAACACATTGCTGCTGTCAGAATGGCGGAATCCGATGCCATTCAACGCAGAATGCCAATGAAAACCATTGCCGAAGTCTCTTGCACCCAATTTTGCATTGTCTGTAACCATCATTGCGGTACTGACACTTTTGAACTGGGGAAGTTTACGCCGCAGCCAAACCGGACTGTTTCCATCAGCAGTTGCCAGAGGGTTGCTGCTGTTTTCACAGCGTCCATAGTGAGCATTATAAGCGTAATTGGAAGTGAATTTGATGTCCTCGGAAGTGCCGGACGGACAAACGTAAACCTGATCTTTTCCAACCTCGGTATTAACATCAGTTACCGGAATACCATAACGCTTCTGCAAGACCAGATGCCAATAACCATAGGTGTTGCCTGCTGTAATGCTCTGGTCCACAAACGGAGGAAGCCAATCGGCATTTTCATCAATATAAAACAGGACATGAGAGCCGATCTGTTTCATATTGTTCACACAGCTGGCAGATCTGCCGCGTTCACGGGCTTGCTGCAAAGCAGGAAGCAATATTGCAGCCAGGATGGCAATAATGGCAATAACCACCAACAATTCGATAAGCGTAAATCTTTTTTTCATTTCCAGACCCTTTCTGTTTTTCAGGAAACTTGGTTGTTTTATATTTTTGTTTGCGAGGCACGTCATTTTACAAAAGTCAATTCATTGAAATCAATCGGGGTTCAAAAAGTATCTCGTGATCTTTTCTTTCCGATGGTTCAAGAATCATATTGTCATGCAGAATTTGAACGGCATTTCCTGCATATTTCATAATATCATATTCAAAACAATCCCCTATCGGTTCCACCGGTGTGAAAAAGGGATTTTGAGCATGGACAGAATAGATAAAGTGAGGCATCCATTGCAAAGAACGATCATTCAGTTTCCGCCTCAACAGCTCGGTATAAATAAAATTCATCAGAAAATCATCCGGTATTATCAATACGTCCGGACGTTTATCCGGCGGCATGGAACAAAATTCATCAAGAATTTTTCCGGCTGCTTCTGCTATCGGCAGAGGAACATCCTCTGTAACAAGTTCCGGAAAGAGAAAACGGCAGAAGCAATTTGAATTTTCAGGAAAATTCGCATAAAATTCAGCTCTGACCTCATCAACAAAAGGATAACCGCAATGTATCAATGCCGGACGTTTCAAATGCCGTTTTCTGATCAATTCAAAAGTTTTCGGCAAAATAGAATCAAACTTTATTTTGCATCCGTGGTTATGAGAGGCTGTCCCCGTTGAAACCACCGGAATGTGATTGGCTTTGATAATCTCCCAGCTCGGAGCATCAAACGATACCGTCGTCAGTATTCCGTGTATGACCCCCTGCTCAATGCAGCGTCGCAGGCCGTCAAAATGACTTAATGAGTCGGTATCGGTCATCTGATCGGAATTACGCAGAAACAGTTTGCACTGGCAGTTGTGGTCAGCCAACTGCTGCTGCAGGCATTGAAGCAGCAGTGTCGCTGACGGGATATAACTGCGGCGGAGACAGACCAATGCGATCTGACGGGCATTATAACCGTCGGTATTCAAACTCTTTACCCTGACAGCATGATGAGGTATCGTCTCTAAAATACCGCTCTTTTGCAATGCGGCGATCGCCCGCTGAATAGTAAATGCTCCGACATTAAACATCTTACGCAGCTCTGACTGCGACGGCAGAGAATCACCCTCCTGCAGCTTTTGATCGTAAATGTAACAAAGCAGTTTGCGTTTGACGGATTCTGTTTGATTTCCCTGATTGTTCTTAAGAACGTGCATAACGATGCTCCAAACAATTTATTGTTTACAGGAATAAAATAGCATGGATTTCATGAAATGCAAGATGGAAAATAGTTATTATCTCATTTTTTTGTGAAAAATTTTTATTGCAACGGTAATTTGCCATGTGTTTTTTACAGGAGATAAGTACCGATGGAGGGGGGAACACGCCCCTCTTTTTTACGGAGGTGTACTGGGAGGTACGGATCGGTACGGAGATAACGGGCTCCGTACTTTACCGTACCATCTCTGCAAAACCCATACTCACGGCAAAGAACCCGAGCTGCCGCAAGCTCAATCGTCATGGAAAACTGGTGTTTCCCATGACATCGCTTGCCTGGCATGTGGTGTCGGCTTGCCGCCGACCTGACCGCCTGACGGCGGATGTTCCGCCCTTATGGGGCGGCAAGCGTTCAGCCGCTTGATTACATCCGGGTACGACGGAGAGCGAAAGTTTTTGTTTTTTATGTCTCCGGCAAGAAGCACTCCTGTATAATATGTTCTATGCGGCGTTAAAATGTTGCCTGATGCGTGCCGTTGGCAGGAAAGGTTTTCGGAGTCAAAACCGGCCATTTGTACAGATTCGGCAGCGGCCGCATATGATCATTCATCGGATTGATGATCCGGAAATAACCGTATTCATTGGCAGAAACCGTATTTTCAGGTGACAGCCAGCCGAAACTGCATTCGCGCAGAATCAACGAGGCCGGAGCATCAGCAGTACCTTTTATGTCGGCAACAACTCCATTGAATATGGAACTTTCAACAGTTACGCATGAGCCGGGACCGATATCACAAAGCGGAATCGACCGGGTGGGAGTGGTATTCTGCGGCCAACCGACCTGACTGTCATCAAAAGCTATGAATTTGATGTTTGCCTGACAGTAAGACGGGTAACTGCGTACCAGCACCGTCCGTTGTTTTGAACGGTTTTCCAAGCGGACATTGATATTGACATAAGTCCCGATGCAGCGGCCTCCCATCTCAATATTCAGATATCTGTCGCAAACTGACAGCGTGGCATTGTGTACCTCAAGATTGCCTCCGGCTTTGAAGTCCAGTACGGTACCGCAATTAGCTGCATTGATGTAGGAGAAAATGTAATTGAGAGCCTGGGTGTTGCGGGTTTGGAAACCGGTTCCCAACTCATACATCCCGATCGAATAAAACTGCATATCAGAGTTGCACATATCCACTGAATCATCGCCGCCCATGACAAAACCGATTTTTGCCTTGTGCAAAGATACGTTGCGGAATGTACTCCATCCGGAGCCATATCCGGGCAGAGAGATCGAGTGAAAGAGTATTCCGGCTTCTCCGGAACTTTTGGGTCTGTTTTCTGCCCGTCCGGCAAGATTGAATCTTTCAAAATAAACATTGCCGAAGCCCTCGGCTCTGATCAGCGTGCCGCCATCCGGACCATCCCAGAAAAGTGTTGTGGAGCGGTTGGATTTGGAATTATAAACGCTGTCCCCCTGACCATACACATGTAAAATCCTGGTTCTGCGTAAAAGCAAAGTCTTGGTAATACGGTATTTCCCGGCCGGGATAAATAATTCACCGCCTTGCGGAGTTGTCGCCGCATCGATCGCCCGCTGGATCGCGGCGGTGTCATCAGCCACACCGTCACCCACTGCACCGAAATCACGCACATTTATCACGTTGGAAACTGTTGCCGGATTTCCAGCAGAAGCCGCCGGAGCGGGCGTTTCCACGATCTCTTCAAATTTCAGATTGCGGAAGTCGAGTTCCGGACAATTAGTCATGATCACAAGATGGATTTTGGCTGTACCACGCCAGAAAAGATTGCCGTCACTGCCAAGCGGATTTTCTCCGGAAATCTCACCTTCAAAAACACTCCATTGGCTATTGACCTTTTTATAGTTGGCACCGGCAAAGATGTAAGTGTTGCCGTAAGCGTGTTGACGCAGTGCAGTACCCCGGCTCCATGCTTTGCGTAAAGGCCGCTTCAAAGTGACAGTATTGCCCTCTATGGAAACGATTTGCACAATATCAAAATTCGGCAGATCACTGAAGTCGCTTTTACTGCCGAATGCAACGGCAAAAGTTGAACCTTTCTGCCATTTTGAAGTATCTTTCACCTGGATTTGCGTTGCTCCGGCGGCGGCATCGGCAAGTAATTCGCTATCGGTGCCGCGCAGGGCGTTGACGTGTACGGAGTAGATGAGGCGTCCTCCGGCATCCACCGGGGCCACACCGAAACAGACAACTTTGTTGCCGGAATTATTTGATCTGAATTCACCGGAAATACGGTAACGCTTACCCGGCGTAACGGCAAAAGATCTTTTGCTCATCCGTACTTGAGAACCGGTGCCGGAAATATGACTGACTCCGTCATTGACCGTTACTGCACCGCCATTCCATCCACCGGAAATATCTGTGCCGGAGCAGATCAGTGAGGTCATAAAAATACCGGCACTTAACAAATTTCTGAAATTCAACATATAATTCTCCTGCTACTGCGATCCGATATTTTAGCCGGACCGCAGTTATTATTTGCCTCAAATCATTTTTATTGTCACAACTCCTGACCGCAGATCATGATTCTGGTCAAAGACTCTTTCTTTATACTTTCAACATGAAAATCCGCAAATAACGTATTGTTGGAGCCGTTATGGCGGCCGATGGTATCGATCACATCGGTTGACCAAAGAGCCTGACCACTGGTGATATTACCGACAAATCCGTGTGAATCAAGTTTTCCGCGATCAGTTTCAGACATCACGATCGTGCGGCTGTGCTGGCTGAATTGATTAAGTTTGCGGGGTCGCATATACTCTGAATCGGTTGCACTGTTGCTGTTTCCGAAGCGTGCATTGTAGCAGTAGTTTGTATTGGTATCCGTACTGATCTTGTCAGTCAGCGACGGACAGACCAGCATGGGAATTTGAGTACGGTAGCTGGGGGCGTTGTAGTAAAAGAGTTTCAATCCTCTGAACCACATCAGCGAAATGGATCCCTCAGTCTGAGTTACGATCTTTGTGCTTGTATCACAATATGGCATCAGATAATCTGCGTTATCGTCTGCATAACTTACCAGATTCATCCCCATTTGCTTCATTTGATTTATGCAACTGGCGGCACGGCCGCGTTCACGGGCGGAATTCAATGCCGGAAGCAGAATTGCTGCCAGAATGGCGATAATGGCAATGACGACCAGCAATTCGATAAGGGTAAAAGTTTGTTTTTTCATTTCGGTAGCTCCTTTTTTTGTTACAGTTGTTTTTTGGGAAACTTGTTTTTAAGAAAATGTCAGTACAACTTTACCTGTGTTTTCCGCCCGGCGTAAAACTCCATGGGCGGCTTCTACTTCTCTAATGGGGAATACGGCATGGATATGGGTAATAAGTTTTCCGGCAGAAAACTCCGGCCACAATTCCTTTTGCAGGGCTTGCAGAATGGCAGTCTTTTCATCAGAAGTCCGGCTGCGCAGGGTACTGCCGATCAAACGTATTCTTTTTCGCCAGACCGTTTCGAGATCGATTTCAGTCATGCCGCCGGCCATGGTGGCAATCATGATCCATTTGCCGCCGAAAACCATATTTTTAAAGTTTTCCCCCATCATTTTACCGCCGATGCAATCCAGTGCCACTGTCGGCGGATTGGCTGCAATCACCGGCCGGACATCTTCAGTACGGTAATCCAAAACGAAATCTGCTCCGAGTTTCCTGACAAAATCCGCCTTTTCCGGTGAATCGATGGTGGTGATTACTTTTGCTCCTTTGAGTTTGGCGAATTGGATCGCCGCCAGTCCCACACCGCTGGCACCGGCTTGCATATAAAAGACGTCTCCCGGTTTCAAGCCGCCGGCTTCCAGCTGCAAATTGAGATAGACCGTGGACCACACTTCCGGAATGGAGGCGGCTTCCACCATGGAAAGACCTTCCGGGATCGGGATTACCATACCGGCCGGTGCAGTTACCAATTCCGAGTATCCGCCGCCGCCCAGCAGGGCACAAACTTTATCTCCGGGTTTGACATGGCAATTTTCGGGGGCTTCCAGCACAATCCCGGAAACTTCCAAACCGCACCATTGCGGCCACTCCGGAGGAGAAGCATAACAACCGTCTTTTTGCATAAGGTCGGCACGGTTGACCGCTGCCGCATGGACCTTGATCAGTACTTCACCGTCTTTTCTGACGGGATCAGGTACTTCTTTCCAGTCAAAGTTGAGATTCTGATCGAGAGTCATTGCATACATTTTTTCATTCCTTTTATATGAATTGAGTTTGAAGTTCTTTTAATTGTACCGGATCATGTCCGGTAACTATCTGCACATGATTGGCGGCATATTCTCTTAACATCATAATCGTCTGCCGGTATGCTGATGTACTTTCAGACGGGACATCAGTTAAAGCTTCTCCGGTATAGGCGGCATCGACGGCAAGCAGCAGTTTTTCACCGTTATCCATCGTCAGCAGCAATGATTGATGACCGGCGGTATGCCCCGGAGTCGGCAGCAGTATGATCCTGCCGTCACCGCAAAGATCATATATACCTTCGGGAAAGATCCATCTGCTGTGATCATATTTTTCCGCCCATCCGGGATATTGCAGTTCCTCTTTGCGTACATAGCACGGGGTTTGGGGAAAATCCGCCAACCCTGCAGAATGGTCCGCATGGTTATGGGACAGAATTATGCCTGTAATATCTCCGGGGGAGATCCCTTTTTCTTTCAAAATGTTAACTACTCTTTGATCATCTGTAATTTCCGGAATATAATTTATGTCGGATGGTTTTCCGGGGTCCGGAGGCTGTTGTCCGGTGTCAAAAAGGAATAACTTATTTTCATATTCCAGCAGATAAAACGGCACCGGCACAGTAAACCTCTCTCCTTCCGGTGCATTCCGGACGAGGAGGTGTTTCCAGGTGATGATTTTTCCACTGAACCAGAGATGAAGCAACATGATTTATTCCCAGTTGATATATCCGGCGGCCGCCAGAGTGATTTTGTGAACCAGATAATCGTGTTCCGTAGAGTATGCCGGTTGGGCTTCTTTGCGAATGATCCGGGCAAGTTCCAGCAGTTGTTCCGTATAGCGGTCGGACTGGAGCGGCAGCGTGATCCGGTGATTGCCGGATGGATAACCGAGATCATCTTTTATGACCATATCCACTACTACCGGTTGTCCGTCAAATCTCTCAACCGGAGAAAAGGAAATTATACCATTGGTTCCAGTGATCCGCATCGCTCTGGCCGGCACACTGTTTTTCTGCCGGCTGCACGTCTTTACCACCGCGTAGGCATGGGGATACTCCAATATTGCCAGACAGTTGTTTTTGATTTCGTCCGGATCTCCCGGAGCAGAACGCAGAAAACCGCTTACATTCTGCGGTTTACCCATTGCGGCAGTGATGAAATCAATAAGATGGCATCCGAGATTATACATAAGTCCACCGGAAAATTTCGCAATATATTGCTGATATACCTCCTCACCGTAACCGTGATTCATATCCGCTTCAATGGAAATAACTTCACCTATCCACTTTTCCCGGATCGCTTTCAAACAGAATTGAAATGCCGGATTTCCCCTGAACATGAAGCCCATTTGGAAAGGCACTTGCCGCTCTTTGCAGATATCCAGCAGCTGCTTGAAAAGTGCCGGATCTGTTCCAGCAGGTTTATCCATGTGCATTGCAATACCTTTTTCAGCGAATTTCAATGCGACAGAAACCAATTCATTATTGGGTACTTCCACCGTAACAGCCTGAATCGACGGATCATTCAGCACCTCATCCATAGTGAGGAAACGGTGTTTGCGAAAACACTCCTGCACCTCATTAATGTATCTTGGCGTGGTACTGAAGTCAAGATCATTTACTACCCCGGCGATCTCATAGACATCAGAAAGTTTTTCCAGAGAAAGTATCTTGCCCTCTGCATGTTCATGGGTGATACCGATTTGAGCGATTTTAATTTTACGCATTTCAAGAGATTCCTTTGTCTGCCAGATATTTGTCAATGCTGCGATTGGTCGGGTTGCCTGCGACAGATTGACCGAAATCTTTCGGAGTACGGGAAATTTCATACTTCAATCCATCGTAAAGTTTCATCATATTTTCCTGCTTCAAACCGGTGGCACCGAGAACTTTGGAATTATCCATGACCCGGTTCAAAAGCCGGTCGTAGATCAACTGCCATCTGCCGGTGTACGGGGACAATTCATAATTGCTGACCACGCATCTGAGATAATCTTCCTGATCGACCCAGATGGTTTTCAGATTGCAGATATCCTGATAAAATCCGGCGATCTCCTCCCAGGTGTGGTGTTCCGAGGTCGAAACGGTGAATGTTTCCCCCAGAGCCTTGCCGTTAAAGAGCAATCTGCTTATCATCTGCGCCACATCGCCTGCCCAGCTCATCGTAGCCTGAATATTTCTGGCACTTCCCGGCAGGATCACCGGTTTATTGAGCTGGGCTCTGCCCACCGTACAAGGGGCTTCCAGAGTTACCAATTGATAACGCATGAGGGAATAGGTTATTGCCAGACGGACGATCGTCCAGTTTTTCCGCAACAGGGAATTGAGTACATTTTCACCGCGGGCTTTGTAAATGCTGTAATCATCTGAATTTTGAAACAATACATCTTTGGTGTTATCCAGCAGACGCGGGGAATTTTCCCGGGTCGGAGTTTCCACGCCGTCATAAACCCGGTAACTCGAAACAAAGATGTAATGTCCGGCGGCATTGACGACCGGCATCAGCATCGATGCCAGATCCGCACTGTTGTAAACCATGAAATCCACAATGCCGTCATAGTTATTCTTGAACAATTCATTGCGGAATAATATATCTCTGGCATCGCCCTTGATATGATTGATTCCGGGATGCCGGAATATTGAATCATCCAGCGCAACGGAATCGACTTTGAAGCCTTTTTGTGCAAGAAGCGGAACCATGTATTTGCCCAGTGCTCCGGTGGCACCGAGGACTAAAATTTTTTCAGCCATATCCACAGTGCCTTATTTGATATTGGTCCAATCCAACAGAATTCCCAGAGGCGGATCGGAGAGCATACCGATTTTTTCATAAACAGTTTTGGCATCTTCCGGAGAAGCGATTTTTGAAATGATGGAATCCACATTCAATCTTCCTGAATTTACCAATTTGAAAAATGTTTCATAATCGTCGAATTCCGACCAGCCCCAGTTGGTTCTGTCATTTTTCGGGCGGGCAAAAGTGTGTGTGCCGATCAGAGAGCCCCCCTTGCGGTGGACATATTTGTAGAAATCGACTGTCTGATCGGAAATTCTGGTACAGCCCAAAAGAGAGATCCGGCCATTATCAGCAACGCACTCCAGACATTGCAAAAGAGCATTGATGTTACCGGTGACCTCGACCACGGTTTCCGGGCCTTTGCCGCCGGTCAATTTGAGAATTCTCTGAATGTAATCAGGTTCAGTCGGATCCAGTGCAAAATCGGTGCCGAGTTTTAACGCCAGCTCCCGTCTTTGAGGGGAACAATCGCTGACGATCACCGGATAGGCTCCGGCAATTCTGGCAAGTTGCCCGGCAAGGATACCGAGCAATCCCTGTCCGGCGACCAGACAGGCTTCACCCAGTTGGATCTGAAGTTTGCGGATTGCAAGCAGCGGGAACGAACAAAGATGGGCAGCCGCTGCGATTTTCATATCGAATCCCTCCGGTACCGGAAAAACATTGACATTTTCTCCGGTAATGATCAAAGAACGGTGTCCGGCCCATGACACCACCACCTTGTCTCCGACGGAGTATTTTTTTACTGCGGAACCGGTCTGAATGACATGGCCGGATGCCGAGTATCCGGGATAATACGGAAAATTATTCCCGACGGTACCGGTATTGGGTAAAGCATGAAAATTGGCAAGTTCAGTTCCGGCACTGATGAGATCGTAATCGGTTTTGATCAGCAGTTGATCCGGATGTAATGAAACAGTCATATCTCTTTTTTCAAAGGAGGCAACTTCTTTTTCCGGAAAGTAAACGACTGAAAACTCCATAACATATTTCCTCTATATATACTTGCATCATTGCATCTTTACCGGATAATATAACACCGGAAAATGGCATTTGCGAATGGAGATAAAACGTTTTTCCGAAAACCTTTCCGAAACTTCGGACTTGATTTCACGAAAAAATGTGTTATATTAGAAATAATATAAAAAATGGAGAAACGGTTTCATGAATATTAAAGAATTTGCCGAATTGGCGGGTGTGTCTCCGGCTACTGTATCACGGGTTTTCAGCAGAAATCCGGGAGTCAGCGGAGAAAACGTCCAGAAAGTATTAAAAATTGCCGAGAAGTACAATTACCATCCCCGAATTTCTGAAAAACAGAAAAATGTGGTACTGATTACACCGTATGATTCAGTTTATCCGGTGCAAAGTTGTATAGATATGCTGTTGATGGCAGTGACCCGGGAACTGCCCAAACACGGGTTCAGAGTGGAAATACTGCCGGTCAACAGCCTTGAGCGACTTTCTGATGTGCGCTTTTGCGGAGCTGTCGCAGTCGGTTTGGAACCGGAAATGTTCAAAAACTGGGATCAGAAATATGATGCACCTCTGGTGATACTTGACCGCCATGTCCATGGAAAAAAGAATAAAGATCACAATCTTTATTATGTGAATTCCGATGAAAGCCTGGGAATGGAGCTTGCCATATCTTACTTGAAAGAGAGAGGCTGCCGTAAAATCGGGTGCATCATACACGGAAATCCGGGCGAGGGCAATGTGGATATCCGGCATGAGGCGATCAGCGGACTTTTGAAAAAATATGATTTCCCAGCAGATGAATTATTGATCCGTTTTTCCGGAAACGGAAATGAAAAATATGTAGAGTTGATCGGCAAGCTTTTAAGGCAAGGGGTTGATGCTCTTTTCTGTCCGGGCGGAAACGCCGGGATCGTGGCCCTTTATGCACTTTCACTGTACGGGAAACAAATCCCGGAAGATATTTCTCTGATCGCTTCTGAACAAACTTACTTTTCAAATTATGCAGTTCCGCCGCAAACAACGATCACCCAGGAGTATGCTCTGGTGGCAGAAAAAGTTGTGAATATAATTGTCGACCGCATCGAGGGTAAAGATGTGGCCAGGGTAACAACTCTGCCCTATCGGTTGATAAAACGGGAAAGCGTAAAATGACTGTTGAAATCCGGGGATATCGTCAGACCGGTCACTATTTTTTTTGATTTTTTTGATTGTCAACTTGACATATGGAAATTTGTATTTTATAACATTTTCAATGTTAAGTTTTTTTGATCCGACCGGATCATTGGGTGTGCAAAAAAAGGTAGTTGGGAGAATGAAAAAATTTTTGGCCGTTGTTTTTGGCGTTCTTCCGGTTATGACAGCTGTTTCTTTTTTTGCGGCAATTCAATACAAAGTGGAAACTTTTTCCGGCGGATCATGGTTTTCCGTTGACGAAAGACAAACTGTTTATCTCAACTTCAAAGATCCAGAAGGGGCGAGTGTTGTTCTCGGAGATTCTGTGATCACTAATATCGGTTGGTATAATTACGGAGAGGTTGTCCGTACTATTTCCCCGGTGCTCCCAGTTCGACTGTGCTCTACGGAGATATGGCAACTGGAGCATGGGGTGAATTTGCTCCCGGAGATAAAATCGTTTTGTGGATAGAAACGACCGATTCCCAATGGCAAAAAGAAGTTTTTGCGATGTTTGATCCCAGAGACTTGAAGCATGATATCTGGATGCTTGGGGATTCCGGTGAAAGTCTCATTTTTTGTAAAAAATCTTTCCTTCCGTCTCCGTTGCTCTACGCCGCGACGAGGCGGCGGTACATTGCGGGTAATCCCGTGCCTTGCTCCGCAATCCATCCACCGGTTGCCCCCCGCTTTTGCCGGGTTGACAAATCACAACTTATGTTTTATGGTTACATTAAACTGCAGAAAAACAACGACCATCGTTAATTCAGCATAAAGATAATTTACAGATACAGCTTGCCTAACGAAACCAGAACAAAAAAGATATTATGAGAGACACAAGAGGTCTCTCATTTTTTATGTCTGCGAACAAAAAATGGTATCTCCACGAGGAACGAAGCGACGAAGTGCCTGAGTAACGCAAGGCAATGGGACAAAAAGAGTAATTTCATTTTTTACGACCGTAAAAAATAAACCGTAAAAAGAAAAAGTAATGGGGCTGTTGCAAAACCTCGCAGAGGTAAGCAACGCCCCTTCTTGTTTTTTCAGGGAGAAAAAAGTTTCTGCTTGAATAATTCAGTACATTTTTTCAATTTGCTCAAAAGTTCTTTTTGAGAAATACACTTTGCCGACGACAACGGAGGAGTTGAGAAGTATTGCAGATTGCGTGAAAGCTGCACCGTGGATTTATCCCGGTGCGAGGGGGAGTCCGGGGGAAACTTCCCCCGGATGGCACTTCGCATTCACAATCCAAGACCTCTCCTGTCGCCATAAAAGGCGGCAGAGAGTCTGATTGTGAATGTATGAGTCAAACCACCGCCACAGACAGCAGACCGCAAAAAAACGATCAAGGCTCGACAACGGAGAGCCGCGACTTCCCGTTTTTCTTTGTTCCACTTTCTTTTTCCGCAAAAAGAAAGTGGACGCAGGGGTGCAGGGGACGGCGTAAGTCCCCTGCAAAAATGAGGTTTTGCAACAGCCCCCTGGGGATCTTTTCAAAAATCAGAGATCTTTATCCTCTCCGACCTCTGCCTGATACTTGGCGATGATCTCATTTGCCACGTTACCGGGAACCTGCTCGTATCTTTCAAAATTCATCTCAAAAGATCCGCGGCCCTGGGTCATACTGCGTAATTCAGTGGCGTAACGGAACATCTCTGCCATCGGTACTTCCGCATGAACGATCTGCAAACCTTCATCCGCTGACATACCCAGCACCCTGCCCCGCTTGTGGTTCAAGTCTCCGGTAATGTCTCCCATATAAGTGTCGGGAATGCTGATATCAACTTTCATGATCGGCTCAAGCAAAACCGGTTTCGCATTGGCAATGGCTTCTTTGAATGCGGCTCTGCCGGCGATTTTGAATGCCATTTCATTTGAGTCCACCGGGTGATATTTGCCGTCGTAAACCGATACTTTGATCCGTTCCATCCGGCAGCCGACCAGCGGCCCGGAGGTCATGACTTCCTGAATACCCTTTTCGATCGCCGGAATAAAGTTCTTGGGGACGGTGCCGCCGACCACATCATTGGTAAATTCATAACCGGCTTCATTGTAAGCGATACGCAGGTAAACTTCGGCAAACTGTCCGGCTCCGCCGGTCTGCTTCTTGTGCCGGTAATGACCCTCGCCGCTGGAAGTGATCGTTTCACGGTAAGGTACTTTGGGCGTGGAGAGGATCGCTTCCACTTTGAATTGCTCTTTCAAACGTCCGGCAACGATAGCCAAGTGCTGATCGCCCATACCGGAAAGGAGAAATTCGTGAGTCTCATCGTTGCGGGAAAGACGTACTGTCGGGTCACATTCGGCAATCTTCTGCAAACCGGCGGCGATCTTCTCATCTTCGCCATTCTTGGCGGCAGTCACCGCATAGGACATCGTCGCTCCGGGAAATTCAATGCCCGGCAGAGATTTGCAGTTGGAATTGGCCGCAACGGTATCTCCGATCTTGGTGTTTTTCAACTTCGCCACGGCAAAAATCGTTCCCGGGCCGGCTTCGGTGAAAGGTGTCTGACTCTTGCCATTCATCATCAGCAGCTGACCGAAACGCTCTTTGTGCTGTTCGGTGATATTGTAAACATCACTGTCTGCTTTGAATGTGCCGGTTACGGTGCGGATAAATGCCAGCTGACCGCTGAAAAGATCATTGACACTCTTGAAAACCACTCCGTAAGCATCACCGGATTCAACGATCTCCTCCGGACCGCCGGGAAGCGGAACGTATTCCAAAGGAGTCGGGAAAATATCCACGATCGTATCCAGAAGTTCCGGCAGACCGATCTCTTTGACCGCACTGGCTGCAAAAACCGGAATGGTGTTCCCTGCACGCACACTGGCACGCAAACCTTTGCGGATCTCATCATCACTCAATTCGCCGCCGTCAAGGAAACGCTCCATGAGTTCCTCATCGGTTTCAGCGATCGCATCCATCCACAATGCCCGGCACTCCGCCACGTCATCCGCAATCTCCGCCGGAATATCCTTGTCAAAAAGAACATTGACCACTCTGGAAAATTCAGCACCTTTGCCCACCGGCCAGAAAAGCGGAATGATCACATTTTTACCATGGTTCTTACGCATGATCTCCAGCGTGGCTTTGAAATCCGCCCGATCCTTGTCCAGACGGTTGACCAAGCCGAAACGGGGAATCCGGCGCTGTTTGGCGATCTTCCACGCCCTGGCAGTTCCGATCTGCGGTCCGTCTATGGCATCAATGACCACCAGTGCCGCATCCGATGCCCGGATGGCTCCGACGACCTGACCGACAAATTCACCGTATCCGGGAGTATCGGTAAAGAAAAGTTTGGTGTCTTTCCAGCTGCAATTGAGCAATGAAGCGTAAATACTTGATTGCTTGGTCTGCTCCTCAACCATAAAATCGCTTATTGTATTGCGGTTTTCGATCGTTCCGGCACGCTGAATAGCTCCGGTCAGTCGGAGGATCTGTTCGCAAAGAATGGTTTTTCCACTGCCGGAGTGGCCGGCGACGACGAAATTACGGGTGTTGGCAGCATTAGACATCAAAATCTCTCCTTTCTTTTTGACTGAGATAGATCTGATACAAAAACTGTTATCTGGTGTTACAATAGCAGATTCCGTATTTAATGTCAAGCTGTTTTTTCAAAAATTTTTTAATTTTGTTGATTTTATCACCAAAAAAGAAAGCATACCGCTTTACAAAGTCGGTATGCTTCCTTAAAATTCCGAAAACTTACTGCTGATTGTTGGCGAAGTATTCCAGCAGTTCCGGTTCCAGTGCCGGCACATCCTGCGGGATATTGCCGTTACGCATGGAGTAATGCCCCAAAACTCCAGCCGCCACTGCATCACGGGCGGCAACCGGATTGGCATTGGTCAATTCACCCTTGCTGACAAAATTCAGGAAGTTATCAATAATAGGAGCATCTGCTCCACCGTGGGTTCCGGCAACTTTTTTCAGATTGTAAACAATATCCGGAGTTCTCCGGGGACCGCGTTGAGTCCAGACGTGGATCTGACATTCGCCGCTGTCTCCGATATTCTCCACCCTGCCCCGGGTACCGATAAAGGTGTAATTGCGTTCACTGTCCGGCGTGTAATGGCACTGCATGTAGGTCGCCTGCGCCCCATTGGCAAGCTGCATCATGATCATATTGTGATCTTCAACATCGATGACCGGTGAAAAACCGCTCTGTTCCAGCGGCGGATACTGGTTTTCACCCCAGACCGCAGTGCTTTCACTGTCCGGAGCCCGGCGGGCACACTTGTCATAAACGCTGAGCATCCCCATACCGACCACCCGGCGGGATGATGCCCCCATCAGCCAGTGCATAATGTCGATATCGTGGGCCCCTTTCTGCAGCAGCAGACCGCAGGTATTTTTCTGCTCCGAGTGCCAGTCACGGAAGTAGGCATCGCCGCCGTAGTTGATAAAGTGACGGCACCAGCCGCACTGCACTTCACCGATAAGCCCGGAATCAATGACCTCTTTCATCTTGAGGATCGCCGGGAAATAACGCATATTGTGTCCGATGAAAAGTTTGGATTTCGTCCGGTAGGCGGTACGCAAAATCCGGTCACATCCCTCAATGGTGATCGCCATGGGTTTTTCCAGATAGACCGCTTTTCCGGCTTCCAGAGCGGCAACGACCTGCTCCTCGTGGCAGAAGTCCGGACTCATGATAAAGACTATGTCGATCTCTTTATTGGCAAGCAATTCTTTATAATCTTTCACCAGTACGGCATTGGGAAATTTTTCCGTAAAGTGAACGAAATCCCCCCACTGCTTGTTATGTGATGCAGGTTCACAGGGATCTGCCCCCATAACGATTTCAAATCCCTGTTCAGGACGGTGTGCCGCCCAGGCGTGACGTCCACGGCCGTGAACGCCGATGATTCCGATTTTGTAAGTTTTCATCTTCTTACCTTAAAATTTATTATTGTCTCAATTTCCGTTTTGGGACATTACCGGCAGAAACTGCACTTTCTGCCATTCTCGCTGTTAAAATATCATGTTTTGACGACATTTCAAGCGTTTTGCATAATAGTACATATTTTTTGCAAATCAATTCAAAGCGAAACTTTTCCTGCCGCCTGAAATACCGCAGTACCATCCTCTTTTTCTCCGCAGACGGCAAAAGAACCCTCTTCCCCTGTTTCACAACGGAGCTGAACAATTTCTCCGGAAATACAGCTGGCAAGGTAATTGAGCTGGATATCAGTGATCCGGATGGAATCTGTATTGAATTTCTCTCCGAGAATATCGCTTATCCAGCGGGCATAAACCGCATTATTGAGGTGACAATTCAAATCAATATCCCCTGCCCTTACTTTATATGATGCACAAATTTCCGCCGTGATCTCCGGCAGCTTGTCCATCTCCGGGAAAAATTTCTCCACCTCCGGCAAATCCACGATCTCCGGCGGCAAAACCTTTTTCGCATTCACCGGACGCCCGGCAGCTGTATTCACCGGCAGCCAGAAGCTCCCGGCGTACCCCGCCCGGATCCCTCCGATCCGCAAATCATAACAGCGGTGGGCAAATATTCTCTGCACACCCGTCGGATAAGTTATCACATCCAGACTTTCCCCAAGCGTCAATGGACGATCCAAGTGAATTTGCAAGCGGCTCAATACCCAAATCAGTTTCATTCCGGCAAGTTCATCCATACCGACCTTGAGCATGGCGGCATGTTCAGCTGCGGCATCCTGCATCCTGTCCATCAGACAATGCAGTTTGATCTCCCCCCGGCAATCACATTCATGATGACGGATACTGCCGGAAATTTCATGCTTGTACATAAAAAATTCTCCTGTATTGTTGTGTTATCCTTGATAATATAGCATTTCTGTCCTTGAAAACAAGCTTTTGGAACTTGAAATTTTCCGGCACCGGCGTTATATTAAAGCTGTTACCATTGTCGAACAACCCGTTTCAAAAACAAGGAGAAAAGAAATGGTCGATTACAAAACCCTCGGTCTGGTGAATACGCGTGAGCTTTTCGCCAAAGCGGTCAAAGGCGGATATGCCATCCCCGCCTACAACTTCAACAACATGGAACAGCTCCAGGCAATCGTTCAGGCCTGCGTTGAAACCGAATCCCCGTTGATTCTTCAGGTTTCCAAAGGCGCCCGCGAATACGCCAACCAGACTCTGTTGCGTTACATGGCTCAGGGTGCTGTTGAGTATGCCAAAGAGATCAACAACGGCAAAGCTATTCCGATCGTGCTGCACCTCGACCATGGTCCGGACTTCGAAACCTGCAAAAGCTGCATTGACTACGGCTTTTCCAGCGTCATGATCGACGGATCCCACCTGTCCTACGAAGAAAACATCGCTGTCACCAAGAAAGTCGTCGAATACGCCCACGCCCATGACGTCACCGTCGAAGGCGAACTCGGTGTCCTCGCCGGTGTCGAAGATGATGTCAAAGCTGAAAACCACACCTACACCCGTCCGGAAGAAGTCGTTGACTTCGTCAGCCGTACCGGTGTCGATTCACTGGCTATCGCTATCGGTACCAGCCATGGTGCTTACAAATTCAAGCCGGGCGACAATCCGAAAATCCGTCTGGACATCCTCGCCGAAATCGAGAAACAGATCCCCGGATTCCCCATCGTCCTCCACGGCTCTTCCAGCGTGCCGCAGGATCTGGTCAAAATCATCAACGAAAACGGCGGACAGCTCAAAGATGCTATCGGTATCGGTGAAGATCAGCTCCGCGAAGCCGCCAAGAGTGCTGTTTGCAAAATCAACATCGACTCCGACGGCCGTCTGGCCATGACCGCTGCCATCCGCAAAGTTTTCAACGAAAAACCCGCGGAATTCGACCCCCGCAAATATCTCGGTCCTGCCCGTACCTCTCTCAAAGAGCTGTATATGCGTAAGAACCGCGAAGTGCTCGGCAGTGCCGGTCACGCTTTTGACAAGTAATCTGTCAGATTACAACGCAAAAAAATCAGCACCCGGATTTGTTTTCCGGGTGCTTTTTTTTCTAAAAAACTGCAAAAAAAGATATTATGAGAGACACAAGAGGTCTCTCATAATATCTTTATATTTCCAATGTGATTCTTTACTGTCTTACCTGCACCTGCATCCGGTAATAAGTGCCGCCGGTGATCTCCATTGCCGCTTCTGCCAATGGACGGGGATCAAAAAATCCGTCGGTGAAAATATTCAGATAGACAGTGCGTTTCTCCGGAACAATAAAGCCGGAAATCCTGCCGCAGGCAAACGAGTGGAAAAACTCCATGTCATTCCCATTGACAGCATAGTGCCAACTGCCGGAAGTTCCTTCGGATACAGCAAGTTTGGCAACTAATTTTTCCACCAGTTTTTTCCACTGATCCTCTGCCGTAAAATCGATCGTCTTGCAATCATACAAATCTATACAACTGGATAATGCTCTTGCCTGAGAGTGTTCAAAACGCTCTTTCCAGGAGAGCTGCAAACCGCAATTCTCACCATTTTCCACCACCGGAACCAAACGCTCCAACTGCCCGGAGTCGTGCAGTATCCCCCGGTTGACGATGCTGGAAATGATCCACTGTCCGGAACGCATCCCGGCCGCCAATGCCTGTACCGCCAGATCAAAATCCACTCCCGATCCGCAGGTAAAAAGATCCACCGCCGCATAATCATGCTCCGGCCAGGCATGAACCGCAAAATGCGATTCAGATATGACCAATACACCGCTGACCCCCTGCGGCTCAAATGAGTGGAAATTGGAGTTAACCACATGAGCTCCGGAAACAGATGCCGCATGAAGAAAAATTTCCTCCATCCGGCGGGAATCAGCTAAAATTTCCGCAGAGCAGTCATAAAACTCCACGGTCATCTGCCGGCCGAGAGCGATCGCCCCCGGCCGGGAATCAGCCATATCACTCATTTTTTATTTTTCAACCGGTGCGGCTTCTTCATTGACAAAGGTGAAACGGCACTGACGGGCAGATTCTTCAAAAAATTCCTGCATGACGACACTGCCTTTGCGATCTTTAAGTTCACTGACCAAAGCTCCTTTGGCAGCTTCAAATTTGCTCATATCAGCAGGAGTACGTTTGGCAATGCAGAAAACCGCAGCTCCACCGGGAATTTCAATAACTTGAGAAACATCGCCCTCTTTCATCTGCAATTCTTTACGCATACCGCCACCGGCTTCACGCATCAGGAATACCGGCTTGAGCATGGCACGCAGACTTGCCTGCTGGGCAGGAGGATACTGGGCAATGAAACTCTCGACCGCTTCATCAGATCCCAAAATGATCTGCTGCAGAACTTCCTGCGGGAACATAAATGCCAGCATCCCGATCAGCTGCTCCGGATAGAACATCTGATAAACTTCTTTAAGAGTACCATCCTGAAGGATCTGGAAAATATTGTCAACCGGAAGGGTCAGCTGCAGAGCTTTGCCCTCTTTGCTCTCTCCCCATGCCGCAACCCGTTTCCCGGCATCAACGGCTTCCATATTTTTGCGGAAAGTATCAGCCGCATCCACCGCAGCTTTCTGCTGGGCATCGGCTTTGTATGCAGTTTTGACCAGCTCTTTTACCGCTGCAAATTCCTGCTGGACAGGCTCGACCCGATCCTTGAGCATGATGACCTCAATGCCATTTTCTCCGGCAATCAAGGTGCTGAGCAGCTGCAGACCGGTACGGGACATGGTTTTCAAAGTATTTGCCAACTGCGGAGGCATTTCGGGGGAGTTGAAAGCAAGCTTGCCGCTCTCATGGATCTCCAGACCGTTTTCAGCCGCCCAATTGAGGAAGAACTTCAACTGTTCCGCCGCCGGAAGTTTGCTGTCAAGTTTGTCATAAAGACCACGGGCAAGAGTTGCGGCTTTTGAAGCTGCCAATTCAGCAGCAAGATCAGCAACCACCGCTTTTTTGATATCTTCATCTGAAGCATCAGCTTTTGCCGCTTTGGCATCGGCAATCATTTTCGTTACACGGGCATCGGGAGATGCAAACATCTTTTCAGCTTCCGGCTGGAAATTGGCATAGGAGATAACCGCCTTGACGATTTCAGCAGTGCCGCTGGTCATGTAATCAGCTTTATGTGCCTCATAGAATTTTGCCAGAGCGGCATCATCGCCGTCAGCAACCTTGAAATCTGCCGCATTGAATACTTTCACCGCCACATCCAATCCCGGATTGCGGGCAATGTAAAGATCTTTCGCTTCATCATCGGTAACCACCACAGAGGAAAGCAGGGTTTTCTGAAGTTTATCCACCAGACCGGCGGTACGCAGAGCGGCAACCACGTCGTCATTGCTCATGCGGTTGTTTTTAAGAAAATTATCATATTCAAGCTGTGAAAATTTGCCGTCTTTCTGGAATTTCTCACATTTGGCGATCATATCGGCGACCTCAGCATCGGTAACATAAATGCCCAGCTGCTCCGCCCGTTTGATGAAGCAAAGGTGATCAAAGAGAGCTTTGGTATCATCCGGCACACCGACACCCTGCAAAGAAGCAAGCACAGAAAGATCATGATGCAATTTCTGCAAATCACCGGCAGTAACTTTTTCCCCGTAAGCAGTACCGATTTCGGTTTCCGCCGGATCATCGCAACCGCCGACATTGCCCGGTGTCAAAAAGTCGGTAAACGCCAGAATGATCAGAATTGTGAATGCTCCGAAAAGCACCCGGCTGTGCTTGTGAAAAAGCGTGTTGAGTTTTTTGATTACCATTTTTTTCTCCTTTTTTATTTTTGATGAAAAATTCTCAGTTGCTTTTTACTGTTTTTCACACTTTACTTTTATTTTGTCCGGTTTGACCGAAACTATTTTCACGCTGCCGTCAGAATTTTTTATTACCGCCTGCAACGTTATTTCATGCTCTCCGGGATTCATGTGCACCGGATCGGATAATTCAGCATACAACAAAATATTTTCCGGTAAAATTTTCCCGACAGCCGCCTGTGAACCGGATAACGTTACCGATGAAACAGACTTCGCCGGAGTAAAACGCAAACTCTTATTCTGCGGAAAAATCCACCGTACCGGAATGTTATCCAGCTGCCGCCGGATATTAACCTGACGGCTGATCGTCACAGTGACATTTGCCGATGCAACATTAAAAGTATATTCGTCAGGCATCGGATTGCGTAACGGCATATTTTTGCTGAATGTCTGGGTTTCTTCGGGCCGGATATTCAACACTTCAGTTGCAATACCGGACAGATTGTTGACCGCCCGCTCCGGACCGGTGACCAGAACTGTTTCCGGGAAACAGCCGACTTCCCGCAATTCCCACCCCTGACGGGGGCGTCCGTTGATCTCCGGCACGATCACCACTTCACGGCTGATCTTGCGTTGAACCGGCAGAACCACTGACTTCGGGTCAATATCAATGATCTCAATCCCCCGGGGACAGACAAAATTATCCGCACTCAAAGGCAGATGCAATGTGCCGCTGTCAAATCCGGGGGTGTTGCGGGAAATTTCCAAAACTCCCGTAATATCTCCGGTATTCAAATTCTTTATCCGGCTTTCTGAACCACGGACAGTCAAACGCACCGGAATAACTGTATTCGCCTGGGAAAGAAATACCTCGTCATCACAATGGACATTGAGCAAAACAGCATTGATATCTTTATTCTGCTGTTTGCCCTCGTTAAGCACCGCAAACAACACCACCGTCAATGCCAGAGCAATCAGTTTACGCAACGGATCCTGAATCAGAAACTGCCAGAATGATTTCATTTATCCGCCTCCGTACTTACGCTGTTTTCATCAGAATAATCCTGATCGTTTATCTGGATGATCGTCTCATCCAGATCCCCGGTCTCTTTCTGCACGATCAGAGTATCCAGCAATTTACGCAATTCCCCGGCAGAAAGATCCCGGTAAAGTTTACCGTCATGACCGATACTGACTGCTCCGCTTTCTTCAGAAACCAGTACCGTAACAGCATCACTTTCCTCCGAAATACCCAGCGCCGCCCGGTGTCTGGTGCCAAGCTGACGGGAAATTTTTTCCGATCCGGACAAGGGCAAAATCGCCCGGGCCGCCACGATCCGGTCATCCCGGATTATCACCGCTCCGTCATGCAAAGGCGAATTGGGAAAAAATATGGATTCAAGCATCAGGGAATTGACCTTGGCATCCATTATGATCGCATCATCTATCAAGGTTTGCAAACGCACTTTGCACTCGATAACAATGATCGCTCCGCATTTGCGTTTCGCCATATCCAGCACCGCCGCAATAACTTCATTTATCAACTCCCGGCGGCGGCGGTTCTCAAAAATCGCCAGACTCCCCAACCGTGCCAATGCACGGCGCAGCTCCGGCTGAAAAATAATCATCAGCATCAGAAACAATGAACCCAGAATCATCTCCAGCAAACGGGTGATAACATCAAGATCCAATGCCCTTGCCAGACACCACAAAGATCCGATGAACATCAGCAATCCTGCCATAACCAGCGAACCGTGGGTATTACGCAAATGATACATCGCAAGATAGATCATTGAAAACAGCAATACTATCTGAAGTACCGCCCGCCAGTCGGTGATAAATTCAATGAATTGTCCCATATTACAATACTCCGGTTTTACGCATTACCATCAAGGCATTATGCAATTCTCTGACCGCATGGGTACGGATCATACCAATCTTTCGTACTGCCATGATCAATTCCAAAGCAAGAGTTTCTCCTCCGCGTCTTGCCGGATCACTCTCTCCGGTGAGAAAACCAAGAAAAGATTTGCGGGAAACTCCGATAAGCAGATTACCCGGATCATCGATCTTTTCCACTTCCTCTATCAATTCCCAATTCTGCTCCGGAGTCTTGGCAAACCCGAAGCCCGGATCAAGCATGATATTGCTCTTTTTCACCCCGGCGGCACAAGCTTTTTCCCGGGCAGCAGCCAATTCATCAGCAACCATGCGTGCCACGCCTGCCGGATAAGTGCAATACTCCGGATCATTCATGTTTTCCGGAGTTCCACGGGAATGGGAAAGGATCAATGCCGCTCCATTTTCAGCAACCAGATCGGCGATTTCAGGAGAATGACGCAGCATGGAAACATCGTTGATGATCTTCGCCCCGGCAAGAAGTGCAGCTTTTGCCACTTCTTTATGCCGGGTATCGACACTTATAACCAATTCAGGATGCACTTTCAAAAGATTCCTGACCACCGGCAAAACCCGGTTCATCTCCAGATCCCCGGAACACTCCTTTGCCCCCGGACGGGTGGATTCACCGCCGATATCCAGCAGATCCGCCCCGCAATCAAGGTGGGCAAGCCCCCTTGCCAGAGCAGAATCCGCAGTCGGGCAATGTTCCCGGCTGAAAGATTCCGCCGTGGTATTCACGATCCCCATTATTTTCGGGGATGGGGTGTTTTTGAGAAATCCGGTCAGATCAAACATTTACTTATGCTTCCGGTTCACTGTTTTCTTCCGCTGCCGGAACATTGTTCTCCGGTTCAACGGCAATGATCTGTGTCTCCACCGGGATTTCGGTGACTGCCGCATCATCCGCAGAAGCCGGAGTATTCTCATCATCCGCAACCTTGATCAATTTGGCAACACCGGTGATCCGGTCATTCTGATTGAGATTCATGATCCGTACACCCAGTGAAGCTCTGCCGACACGGCGGATCTCCGATGCCGGAATACGGGTCATCTGACCACGCTCCGTGGTAAGCAGAATTTCATCATCCCCGGTGATCTGGATCACCGACAATACTTTCTCTCCCTCACGCAGACGGATGTTGACCACACCTCTGGCTCCGCGATTGGTTTTGCGGTAGGTCGAAACAAAGGAACGTTTACCCATACCGCCATCGGTAACGACCAAAACTTCCGGACCGATCCCGGCGGCATCTTCACCGGCGGCATCGTCTTCCTCAGCCTCGACATCCGCAACCGGTTCATCACCGTCAAATTCACTTTGAGCTTCATCGTAAGTAGGTTCGGCAATGACCTCCAAACTCACCACCTCGTCACCCTCAAGTTTGAATCTCATACCGGTCACGCCGCGGGCAGTTCTGCCCATGGGCCGGATCTGATCGTCATTCTGGTCAAAGCGGCACGCCATACCAAGTTTGGTGGAAAGAAGCAATTCATCCCCATTGGATGCCACGGCGGCACCGATAAGATCGTCATCTTCCTCAATGACCAATGCCCGCAGTCCGACCCGGCGGAGATTTTTGAACAGAGCCAATTCAGACTTTTTGATAAAGCCGCGTTTCGATGCCATGACGATGTATTTGTCGGGATCTTCAAAATCCTCTTTGGATACCGTAAGCATGGCACAGATCTTTTCGCCCTCCTCAACTTTGATGAGGTTGATGATCGCTTTGCCCTTGCCGGTACGGACTCCCTCTGGGATCTCATACACATTGAGCCAATACATAAAGCCGCGGTCGGTAAAGAAGAAAATAATATCATGACTGTGGGCATTGAAAAGATGTGCCACATGGTCTTCTTCTTTGGTTCCCATACCGATGATACCTTTGCCGCCGCGGTGCTGGGTGCGGTAGGTGTCCGCCGGCACACGCTTGATGTAACCGGTATCGGAAACGGTTATCACGCAACTGTGCCGGGGAATAAGGTCGGCAATATTAAGATCGCTGTCATCCATGGTGATCTCGGTACGCCGGGGAGTGGAATATTTTTCCTTGATCTCCAGCAATTCTTCTTTGACGACCGCAATTCTTTTGCCGTGATCGGCGATCAGACCGTTGAGATATTCGATCCTCTGGGTCAATTCCCGGAACTCATCCTGCAGATTGCCGATAGCCAGTCCGGTCAGCTGATGCAGACGCATTTCCAGAATCGCATCCGCCTGAAGTTCGGAAAGATTGAATCTTTCACGAAGATTGGTATGAGCATCCTGCTTGGTTGCAGATTCACGGATGATCGTAACAACATCGTCAAGATTCTCGACCGCAGTTATCAAGCCGACCACGATGTGCATACGGGCTTCGGCAGTTTTCAAGCGGAAAATACTGCGGCGGAGAATAACTTCCAAACGGTGGTCGATGTAAGCCTGAAGCACCTGGGCAAGATTCATGATCCGGGGACGGTTGTGATCGACCACCAGCATCGTACAGCCGATGGTGGTCTCAAAGGCGGTCATCGAATAAAGCTGATTCAGAACCACCTGCCCCATCGAACCTTTTTTGATATCAACCACGATCCGGATACCGGTACGGTCACTGCTCTCATCCCGGACATCGCTGATCCCGGTGATCTTCTTATCCGAAATCATCTGTTCGATACGGGTGATCTGGTCACTGCGGTAAACTCCGTAAGGAATTTCACTGAAAATGATCTGCTCTCTGCCGTCTTTTTCAATGATGTCAGCTTTGGCACGCAACCGGACACTGCCGCGGCCGGTCTGATAAAACTGACGCAGAGTGTAACGGCCGCGAATGATCGCTCCGCCGGGAAAGTCCGGTCCGGGAAGATAATCCATAAGCTGATCCACGGTAAGTTCCGGATTGTCCAGCAAAGCCACAGTAGCATCAATAACTTCGCCGAGGTTGTGAGTGGGAATATTCGTCGCCATACCCACACCGATACCGGTCGTACCATTAACCAGCAGCTGGGGGAATTTGGCAGGCAGTACCGACGGCTCGACATCGGATTCATCAAAGGTCGGCACCATATCCACAGTGTCTTCCTTGATATCCTGAAGCATCTCTTCAGCAAGACGCTCCATGCGGCACTCCGTATAACGGCTCGCAGCCGCCGGGTCACCGTCATCAGTACCGAAGTTTCCCTGCCCTTCGATCAGAGGAGCCCGCAAGCTGAAAGGCTGCCCCAGACGCACCAGAGCATCGTAAATAGCTGAATCACCGTGCGGGTGGTAATTACCCATAACTTCACCGACCACCTTGGCACATTTGACCGTCTGGTGGCTCTTGGTAATTCCCATGCGGCCCATGGCGTACAGAATACGGCGGTTAACCGGTTTCAATCCGTCACGCACGTCCGGAATGGCACGGCCGACGTTTACACTGAGCGAATACTGGAGATACGCAGTGTGCATGATCTCCTCGATATTCACCGGAATATCGCGTAAAGGGGTGTCACTCATCTTTCTTTCCTTGTTTAATATAAAAAGTTGCAACTATAACAATATTTATATAGATAATATAGCACACTTAACGCATATTAACAAGTCAAAATCAAGTCCAAAACAAGCTTTTATCCACAAAAAAATACCGTATCCGCAAATATTGGATACGGCAAGTGGTTTTCAGCTGATTCACTGATCATAAAACAGAAAGAACAAGCCCGGTTACGATCAGAAAACTTCCCAGATATTTGGGCAGAGTACCACGCTCTTTCAAAATAATGATCCCGGCAAAAAGACCGAAAATCAAGCCCAGCTGACGGAATACCTGCACATAGGAAACATTGGTGACATAGACCATTGCAATAAGCACCAGCACATAGGTCAGAGAGGCAAATACCCCGGCGGCAAACGGTGCAAAACGGCAATTCTGCCAGATCTCTTTGAAGTGTTTGCGTTGACGGGGGATCGCCGTTGACAGCAGCAGCAGCGTGGAACTCAGAAAAATCCCCCGGGTCGAATAATAAGAAAGACTAACCACCGGTTTGCTCACCGCCAGATCTTTAATATTTTCCAGCATTATCTGCTGGCACAGATTGTCAAAAATCGTGTAACCGGTCGTGCCGCAGGCCGTAAGCAGAATAAAAAACATATTTTTGCTGAAATAATTCCGCCAGTTAAAGTCCCTCAATTGTTTTAGCGGCATACAGATGCACCCCGAAAAAACCAGCACCATCCCGCACATTGCCAGAGCTGTAAGCGGTTTACCCATATTGAATATCGCCGTCACCGCCGCCGTCAGAAGCATCGGCAGCGACCTCATCATCGGATAGGCACTGGACATATCCATAAGGCGGTACGCCATTACCAATCCGCCGCAGTAGATCACCGCATCACTGAAAACCGACCCCGCCAGAGATGCCCAGAATTGCCACGGCATCGACCATACCGGGATCGGTGTCCAGAATTGCACATGCACCCACATCAAAGCCGCCGTACTGCAGATAATGCCGTAAAAAGGCATCGTCATACGATTCTTTTTTGCCAGAATATTCCATGAAGCATGAAGTACCGCCGACATCACGATCAGAATAAAAGCCATCCAACTCATTGTTTTCCCCCGGAGTAAAATCAAATATCCGCATAATATACATCCGGCAGAGGTAAAAATCAACCGTTTCAAGGTTTGGAAAAACTCATTTTGCGTGCTATATTAAAGAACGAATCAACATAAAATCAATGAGGTAACAAATATGCTTGAGATCATCTTCCCCGCCCAGGGAGAAATCCTTTCCCGCCGCAACGGTCAGGAATCAGCTGACGGTCTGACCATCAATGTCATCGGCATAGCACGCACCACGGACAATGTTTCGGTCAACGGCATCCCCGCCCGCCGCTGCGGTGAACGTTTTGAAGCAACAGTAACTCTGACCGACCGGTTCAGTACTATCACCGCGACTTCCTCCGGCAACCGGGGCAAAGCTTCCCGGGAAATCCAGGTAGTTTATGACAAAAACTCCTTCCGGAGAGTCAATTTCTGCATCGACGACGTGATCTTCACCCTCCGGGAGATCGCTCAAAGCCGCCCGGCATCGCTCTTTGACCACTTCTATCTGCGGAATATGAAAACGCTGCATGACAAATACGGCATGAAAATAACCTTGAATCTTTTTCACGACGATCTGCGAAGCAACTTCACGCTCGCCCAATTCCCGGACACCTACAAACAGGAGTGGATAGACAACTCCGACTGGCTGAAACTCTCTTTCCACGCCAAAGCCGAATTCCCCGACCGCCCCTATCAGAATGCCGAAGTGGAACAGCTCATTGCCGAATACGATGAAGTATGCAACGAAATAATCCGCTTCGCCGGAGCCGAAACCTTTATCGCTCCTCCCAATATCCACTGGGCTATGGTCAAGCCTGCCGCTTTGCCGCTGCTCCGGAAACGGGGATTGAAGTTCCTCGGCGGACTCTTTGTCAACGCACGTACCCGGATTGGAGAATCCACCGATGATGCCATCTCCTGTGATATCGGTTATTTCCGGGGGGATGATGATTCACTTTTCCTCTCGCAAAAACAACTCTTTTACGATTTTGCCAACGACATCTGCTTCGGTACAGAAGCGATAGTCTGCAATCTTGAGGAAATGCCGGAACTGGAAAGAAAACTTGCTTCACTCATCGCAGACAGCAACAATGAAGCACTGCATCTGCTCAGCCATGAACAATACTCTTATCCTTTCTACGAGAGCTACTTGCCGGATCATGACCAGCGTCTGGCCCTGACCGTGAAAATGCTCAGCGAAGCCGGTTTTGAATTCGTATTTTTCAATGAGGGATTCCTCGGCAACACCCGGTAAAAAAGCGGTCTATTGTCTCATTTTTTGTGAAAAATCTTTCCTTCCGTCTCCGTTGCTCTACGCCGCGACGAGGCGGTGGTGCATTGCGAGCAATCTCTTGGCAAATCTGCGGACGTTTTCGCAGTCATGTACGTCAATACTTGAAAAGCGGCAGTTACTTCCAGAATGTCCCGATGCGGGTATTCATATCGGCAGATAATGCGTGCAGATCTTTTTCGTTTTTGACATCAGCAAAAACGATCACTCCGGTATCAAATCCGGAAACAGATAAACGCAAATTCGGATAGGCGGTCATATCAATCCGTTTATCCGGAGTATTGATCAGATAAGCCGCCACCAGACGGCGGCAGAGTACTTCATCTGACAAGGCATTTTTCAGCAATTCTTTCAAGCTCCCGGCATCCTTACCGCTTCCGGCAAGAATAAAAGGTCTGCCGTTATTGTAATGCTCTGAATAATACGCAAATGCGTCAGCAATACTCTTTGCCCGATCACCGGAGAGACGGGGAATGAAAAACCTTGCCTGTATCCCCGAAATCTGCGGATAAGCAGCAACTGCTGCATCATCACCGGGCAGAAGAAATATATCCGCTTCAAGTCCATTAACACCGCTTTCACAACTTATCCAGCTGCCTTGACTGCTGTAATCAATGATGGAACAACCTGCACCAAGCAATAACAGAAAAAATCCTGCGAATATTTTCCCTAACCTTTTCATCATCAATATACCTTCTTTGACAAAAATTCTCCCGGTATGAGCAAACGGAAGTTGTTACCCATATACTCTTTTTCAGCAACGACCAGATACCCAGGAAGCATTACATCATGATCCACCAGCACCGGGCAGCGGTGCAAAAGAATATATTCTGCAACTTTTTGGTCATAATCAGGATAAGGATAAAAATCCCCCCGGTAAAACTGCCGGTCCTTAAAGCCGGAGCGGGGAAGCATCAAAGTAAACAACGAACTTTCACTCCAATTGACCACCCCGTTGCGAAGCAGAGGAGCCGGAAGCTTATTGGCAATATCAACCATATCCACTATGCCGCGTTCATAATTATTCAAACGGATCCCCCGGATCCCGGGAACTGTACTTGCCTGACGCTCATTGAATTCAAGCCGGTTGAATATCCCCCAGAATCGCGGATAAAACGCCAGCAGTAAAACCACCACCAATATCAATGCCCCAAGTTTGCCCACAAAATTACGCCGCACAAAAAGGCGGTACAGCATCAGCAAATACGCCCCCAAAAGCGGGGCTCCGCCCCAAAACAGATGACGGACACACGGCACCGGATAATATTGATGCCAACTGCCAAGACCAATGATGAGCAAAGCGGCAAAGGGCAGCTGCTTTTTCATCTCATCCCTGCCCTCAAGAAAACCACGCCGTACCGAAAAGTAAAGCATTACCATCGCCCCCAAAGGCATCAGTGCAAAAAACGCATTGCAATACCAGAATTCCTCCTGATAAAAGGGAAACAGACAATCACAGAAATACTGCCAGCTCCCACCTGCCCCACGCTGATGGGCAAAATTGACCGCATAGGCGAAATTCTGATTGATAAAATCGCTCCAGGAGCCGGTAAAAAGAATATACATCAGTGCCGATAAAGCAATCAGCAAACCGCCTCCGGCAAAAATTCCGGCCTCAAAGATAACCCGGCGTCTGCTTTTCCCGGTAAACCAATTCAACCCCAGCAAGATAAGCACCGCCGCAAAGAATGTCACCACCCCGCAGGGCGTCCGGCTCCCCCACGTCAATCCGGCTGATATACCGGAAAACAACAACCAGCACCACCACGATTTGCCGCTTTCAAAATAACGGAGCAGAAAATATGCACTCAACAGCATGAAAAAAAGTGCATAAGCACTGTTCCAGCTGTGAAACGTCACCATCGTGCAGGAGGATATCAGACAGAACAGCACCGGAGTGAAATAAGACAATTTTGCCGGCAGAAAACGCCGCCACAAAAGATCAAGCAATACCGCACTGCCGGCATAGAAAAATACCGTCAGCAACCGGATAACGATCAATTCCGCTCCGAAAAAAGCAACTGCAAGACCTTGCAGCAGAGGGACAAGCAAACCATACTGGCAGAAAACATCCCGGAAAACAACATTCCCTTTTGCCACTTCAAATGCAGGAATCATCATCACTCCGTCATGATGCGGATCGATCCCGATACGGGCAAACAGAGCAAAGAAAATAAAAGAGAGGATATATACCGCAATTCCACGGTAAATCAGTTTACGGAAATCGGATCCAGCAGTCACGTCACCGCCGGGAACAGCGGATTTCATTTTTTTCTTTGCAGCTGCTGATGAACGGCTCACTTCTTACGCCTTTTCCGGTTTTGCCAGATCTCCGGCGTCAGCGATAGCCTCGACAATACGCTGATTAAGCTCAAATTTCACACATTCAGCAGATACCCGGATCGCATTACGCACCGCCACCGGATTCGATCCGCCGTGGCCGATAATGCAGATACCATTGATACCCAGAAGCGGAGCCCCGCCGATAACATCGGATGAACCATGGGCTTTTAATTCGTTAAAGGCATTCTTTGCCAAAACTGCACCGACCAGACGGGCGGCACTTTTATTGAGTGCCTGTTTCAGCCAATAACCGGTAGCTTTGGCAAGACCCTCGGCACTTTTGAGCAGGACGTTTCCGGCAAAACCATCACTGACCAGCACATCGCAAACACCCTCAAAAGCGGTATTGGCTTCCACATTGCCGACAAAATTGATCGGCAGCTGCTCCAGACGCTTGAAGGTCTCTTTGGTCAAATCACAACCTTTGATATCTTCTCCACCGACACTGAGCAGACCGACACGGGGACGCTCTTTGTGGTAAAGATAGCGGGCGTAAACCTCGCCCATAAGTGCGAACTGCACCATATTATGCACTCCGCAATCCGGATTCGCACCGGCATCCATCAGCAGAAAACGATCTTCTTTCGCCGGCATGCTCGCACCAAGTGCCGGACGGTCAACCCCCGGCAAAGTCCGTGCCAGAACCGTCGTCGCCGCCACGGTAGCCCCGGTATGCCCCGGTGTCGCCATTGCGTCGATCTCTTTGGCTTTCATCATCTTTGCCAGTGCGGTGATGGATGAATCCCTTTTGGAACGCAACGATACTGCCGACGGCTCCGACATCTCACAAACCGTCGGTGCATGAACCAGCTCAAGATGCGGATGATTGGCAATACCGTACTTTTCCAGATAAAAAGCAACCCGGTCGCGATGACCGACCAGAACTATATCCAAGTCGGGAAAATCGACCAATGCCTGTGCGACACCTTCAACGACTACACCGGGAGCGAAATCCCCCCCCATCGCATCTACGCCGATTCTCATATTACCGCGTCCGGGCTTTACGGTCAATGTGACCGCTTATGCTTCAACCGTAACAACCTGTTTGCCATCATACTGGCCGCAGGAGGCACAGACACGATGGGGCATCACAGGGGCACCGCAGGAAACACAATAAGTGGCGGCGACACCCTCATAACGGTTGGCGGCTTTGCGCTGACGGCGCTGCATACGGGAAGTTTTTCTTTTCGGAACTGCCATTTTTCAAACTCCTTTTATTTAAACACAATTATTCCATTTTCAGAAAAATCATTTTCAATCTGTATAATATACCCCACTTTACCGGTTTTGCAAGTTCATTTGTGTTTTTTCAGAGGAATTTCCTCGTGTTTGCTTGCTTTTTTACGTTTTTTACAGTACATTAAGCAGAATAACTCACAGAAATTCAGGTTTTCAACAATGAATAGAAAAAATATTTTTTCCAAAGCATTCACCGCCTCACTGCCGGTTTTGATGGGATACAGTGCAATGGGCATGGCCGCCGGAATACTGCTCGCCGGAAAGATACCCCGGCCGGATATCGCCCTTTGGGGTTTTTTGAGCAGCATGTCCAGCATTTCCGGAGCATTGCAGTTTGCCATGGTCGATTGGATAAGCAGCCGCACCGCCTTTATCGACGTTGCCCTGCTCACGCTTTTCCTCAATATCCGTTACGCCATGTACGGATTGTCTCTGCTGGAGAAATTCAAAGGAATAAACTTCTGGAAAAAATGCTATTTCATCTGGAGTCTCACCGATGAGACTTTTGCGTTGGAGGCAGAAAGCAAATTCCCGGACAAAAAGGAGAATATCCGTTACTGTTTCTATGTCGCTCTGCTGGATCACGCTTACTGGGTGTGCGGCGTGACCGTCGGTGCCATCGCCGGAAAACATCTGCCTTTTTCATCCAGAGGGATCGATTTTGCAATGACCGCTCTTTTTCTGGTCGTTCTGACCGATCAGTGCCGGGTAAGAGCAAATATCATCCCCGCTGTCATCGGAGTTGCTTCCGCCATAACTGCCCGGATATTTTTCCCGGTCAACAATATGCTCATCCCCGCAATGATCATGATGACCGCCGCATTCCTCATTTTCCGCAAAGGTTTGGAAAAACGCCTCAAAGAAGGAGCTGAATCATGAGCGAAACGACCACCATCGTATTGATAATACTGGTAACTGCCGCTGTAACAATCGCCCTGCGGGCATTCCCTTTTCTGCTCTTTT
Source organism: Lentisphaerota bacterium (assembly GCA_015061685.1). Taxonomy (GTDB): domain Bacteria; phylum Verrucomicrobiota; class Lentisphaeria; order Victivallales; family Victivallaceae; genus UBA1784. Next base: position 43,513 of record SUWD01000004.1, read on the forward strand.
CGTCCGGGAAAAAGTGTCCTCCGGTAATATCCTACATCGGCAAAGTCCTCTCTCCGGCGGCGATCGCCATGCTGGCGGTTTACTGCCTGGTATCCGTTTACCGGGATCAGAGTTTTGCCGCCGGACACTACGGGATCCCCGAAGCGGCAGCTTCAATAACCGTTATCGCACTGCACTGCTGGAAAGGCAATCCGCTGTTGTCGATAATCTGCGGTACAGCACTCTACATGTTCCTTATTCAAAGCATTTTCTCTTGAACAACGCTTGATTTAAGTGCGGTCAGATATTATATTATATGCAATATTGCACCGTTTTACTGTTTTACCTTATGAAAAAAGAACATTTCAGCTATATACCGGCAGTTGGAACACTGTTCCTGATTCTGCTCTATTTTGTTTCCCCGTACCACCGGGCACTGCTTACTCCCGGTGAGTATGAGTTTGCTTTGGCTCTAAAAAACATATTTCCGGGCATATCCGGCAATTTTCTTCCCAAAATCCCCGCTGCTGCCGCCACACTTGCCACGGCCGGCATAATCTGGCTCACTGCGGCAAAATTCAAACTGCTCCACCCCGGCAATGCCGCCGCTCTCTATCTCTGCTTTCCTCCGGTCTGGTATGTGGGCACATCTGCTTCGGCTGTGCCGGTGACAGTTTTTTTCATCACCCTGACTGCCGGAGGATTGTTCTTTGCCCGCCGGGCGGAAAAACGCACCGGAATGCTTTGGGGGATCATTGCGGCAGTTGCCGGGGCAATGGGATGTGCGGCATTGGTCATTTCACCGGCACCGTTTTTCTCATGGTGGAGCGTTGTCATGGCATTTTTACCGGTACTCTTTCTCACCGCCGGTATCAGATTGGAAAAACTCGATGACCGGGGACTGGCTTCACGTAAAATCAACATCTGGGCGATCATAACCGCACTGGTCATGCTGATGATCCTCGCCCTGATCCTGATTCCGCCGGTCTGCCGCTTTTTGAAAACACCTGCTCCGGAATGGCTGAATATCTACCGCCCCGGCGAAAGACTTTACCGTCCCGCTCTGGCTCTGCTGATTCCTCAACTGTGGATCTATATCGTGCTGAAATCTGAACGCTGTGCAGAAAAAATATTCTTTTTCTGTTTTGCCGTAAGTTTCGTCCTGCTGACTCTGCCGCCGTCGATCCCGTGGCAGCGTTTCTCTGAAACGATCCACCCGGAACTTCTGGCAAGTGTCCGCAATGATATCATGCGTAATGCCCCGACCTTTTTTGCGGATGATACCACTTGGGCGGCAACAAGTTATCTGCTTGACACCCCAGTCAGAAAAGTCGGCAGGGAAAAACTTGATCTCCCCCCTGCCCTTTTGGCACAGGCAATAAAAGAGTCCTTGAAAAAAGGTCATGATGCAGTGGTTGTTTCCGGCAAAGGCGAATTGGATCCCTTTTTGCCCGCCGGTGAAAAAAATATAAAATACACTTCACAGCAAAATTGTAAACTAATTCTTTTCCCAGGAGAAAAAAAATGAAATACTTCGGTTGGATCTTCCTCTTTTTTATAGCTCTGTACATTCTGCCGATCAGCAGTCGTCCGATGCTCTCGCCGGATGAATTTCTGCACGCCGGGATCGCAAGAGAAATGGTGATGTCCGGCGATTATGTCATCCCGTCATTTGCCGGAGAACAGGTCAATACATTGCCGATGACTTACTGGCTGACTGCCGGAAGTTTCAAACTTTTCGGGATCAATACCTTTGCCGCACGCCTGCCGGCGGCTCTGGCTGTCGGGATATGTGCAATTCTCATTGCTCTGCTCATCCAGCAGAATCTGCGGGATGAAAAACTTGCCGCACTGGCAGCAACGATATTCATGGCTTTTTCGGCAGTTATTTTCTCCTGCAATATTGCCGCAAGACAGATCATCTTTGTCATGGCATTTGCCGGAAGTGCCGGGACGGTTTTTCTCGCATTGCAGGAACCGAAATTCAACCGGAGAAAGCTGCTGCTTTTGATTTTAAGCGGACTTTTCACCGCACTCGGAATACTCTGCGACGGTTACAATGCAATCATTTTCCCGGCTTTGGTCATCATTCCTTTTATTCTTATCTCCCGGAAATTCAAAGACCTGATCATTGTCCCGATCATACAGCTGATCTTTGCCCTCCTGCCGCTTTGGCCGTGGTTCGGCGACATAGTTCTCTCCGATTATTTTTCTGCAATAACCTCTTTTGCTTCATGGAAAGAAAACTTCGGCCTCCATCACTGGTACAGTTACGCCGCCGCTCTCGGTATCGGTCTGTTGCCGGTAATAATTCTCGTCCCGGCAGCATTGATGACCGGTAAAGAATCCTGGAAGCGTCTGCTCAATCAGCCGTTATGCAAATTTGCCATCCTCGGATTGATCATGCCGCTTATCTATCTCTCCATAACCCGGAATGAGCCGGTAATGATGATCCTTACCGCTTTCCCGGCTTTGGCAATTTTGATCGCTTTGGGGATTCAGGCGTACTTCAACAACGGCGGTCATCACCGCTCATTTGACTGGATGCTCAATGTCTGGGCCCTCTTTCTGACTATCACCGGAATCATTGAAGTTGTCCTCTGGTTCATGCGTACAAATCTGCTGCATGAATATTTTTCCGCTCTGCCGGTCACCAATCTTTTCCTGATCAATCTCGGAGTAAGTTCCATTATCGGCGGCGGAGTGATCCTTTACAGTCTGCGGGGCAACTGGCGGAGCCGTCTCTACCTTTTCTTCTTCTCTGTTGCGATCCTGCCGCTGGCAATCTCCTGGTGCTTTTCTGCCGATGTCAAAATGCCGGGCAATGACCTGCATACCATCATCCGGAAAGGCGGCATTACCGACTCCTGCACCGTAATTACCCGTAAAGAATTCATCCCGGCAGTGTCATGGTACTGCCGCTGGCAGCAACCGGTAAAAGCTCTTGAAGGCGATGTGGTCACTTATGAAACATGCTCTTTCGTGATCCTGCCGGAAAACGATCCGGCATGGCTGAAAACTCCGGAAAAATGTAAAAATTCTATTCTCTGCGGAGTTTTCCGCGGTGATCTGCATTGAGGAATAACTGTATGTTCTACGAATTATTTCTGGCGATCCGTTACCTCAAACCCCGGAAAAATGCGGTTTCTCTCATCACGCTTACCAGTATTATCGGCGTTACTCTCGGAGTGACCGTATTGATGGTGGTCATGGCTGTAATGAGCGGATTCACCGGGGAAATGAAAAAGAAATTGATCGAAACCCAATCTCATTTCCAAATCTTTTCCCGCAGAGGAGCAATGCCGGAATACGAAATCAAGCACATCCTTGCAAACTTGAAACAGAATAACGCTTCAGGTACTCCGGTGATCCAGAGTCCGGTGCTTGTCCAATATACCGTAACAACTGCCAGCGGTCAGAAAATCCAGAGACTGGATACCAGAAACATGCTTTTCGCCGCCGGACAGGAGGAGCTGCAGAAGCATCTTGATCTGCAAAATTATCTCAAAGCAGGTTCATTGCGATTGGGCAGCTCTTTTGAGGACGACGCCCATTACGCAGTCATAAGCACCTACATGGCTGAACGCTGGCAGCTTGACATCGGAGATAAGTTCCTTGTCCACTCGACCAAACATCTGACCGATCTGGTCAAATTCAATGCCGCAGGCGGGGTGGAGTTGAATGATAACAGTTCAGCATATCTCCCGGCGGAATTCACCGTTTCCGGTATCTATGCTCTGGGGAAATCCGATTTCGATCAGGCAGTATTCTTTGTCGGCATGGATGATGCCACCGATCTCTTTGATCTGCCGTGGGGCAGTGCTTCAGCTATTTACGGCTGGGGGCCGGATCCTTTTGATCAGGAACAACTGCTGTCCAAACTTGCGATCTCCATGCCCGGGTATTCCATTGTCGGTTGGGAGGATGCCAACCGCAACTTCCTGGAAGTCCTCGCCGTGGAAAAAACCATGATGTTCTTTTTATTGATCTTCATCGTGCTGGTGGCCGCATTCAGCATTACCAATACGTTGATAACCTCGGTATATCAGAAAACAAGAGAGATCGGACTGCTCAAAGCTCTGGGATGTTCCGATAATGCCGTGATGAGAATATTTGTCCTGCAAGGCTTTCTGGTGGGATTTATCGGCAGTTTATCCGGGACGTGCCTCGGATATCTGGTGATCCGCTTCCGGCAGAATATCGTGGATTTCGCCTCCATGTTGAGCGGTCAGGATCTTTTCCCGAAAAAATTCTACTTTTTCGACCAGCTCCCGGCTGAAATCATTCCGTCGGATGTGGCATTTATCGTCATTTGCAGTATAGTTTTATGCACAGTCGGAGCGTTGCTCCCCGCCTTGCGTGCCGCACGGCTGCAGTCATCGGAGGCTTTGCGTTATGAATAAAAATATTTTACAGCTTAAAAATCTCCGGCACTCATACAAAATGGGAGAAAATACTCTGGAGATCCTCAAAGGAATCAATTTTTCTTTGCAGCAGGGAGAGTGGTGCTGCGTTTACGGAGCCTCCGGCAGCGGTAAAACCACGTTGCTCAATCTTGTCGGCGGATTGGAACAGCCGACTGAAGGTACGGTGATCATCGACGGAGTGGATCTTGCTGCTCTCTCCCGGAAAAATACTGCCGGATTCAGGGCAAAAAAAATCGGATTCATCTTTCAATCCTATCATCTGCTTCCGGAATTGACCGCATTGGAAAATGTCGCCATTGCCGGAACTATCGCCGGAAAAAGTTTTTACGAAGCGAAAAAACAGGCTTCTTTGCTGCTGGACAAGGTCGGTTTGGCAAACCGGAAAATGCACCATCCCAAAGAACTCTCCGGTGGTGAGCAGCAGCGTACCGCCATTGCCAGAAGCCTGATAAATGACCCCGTACTGCTTCTCGCCGATGAACCGACCGGAAACCTTGACCCAAAAACCGGGGAAACGATCCTTGAGCTTTTCAAATCTCTGCGGCAGGAAAATCCCGCCCTGACCATCCTGATGATCACTCACAATATGGATATCGCCAAAATGGCATCTGTTTCAGTTAATTTGCGTGAGGGTATTCTCTGTGATTAAAAAGATTTTTGCCAATCCGCAATTCATCGGTTTTTTCTGTGCTTCGCTTGCGGCGATCACCTATGGATTGAATCCGTTTTTCGGAATACCGCTTTATCAGGAGGGTATGACGCCCTTTTCGGTACTTTTTTACCGCTTTTTCTTTGCGGCGATCCTGATGGGAGTTGTAACTAAAGTACGCAAATCTCCTTTTACATTGCCCAAAAACTGCCGGATCCCGGCGGTTTTCGCCGGAATTCTGATGGCATCGACCTGTATTTTCTGGTTTCTGGCATTCAGAATAATGGATTCCGGGATTTCAGCGGCTCTGCTCTTTATCTATCCGGTGATGGTTTGTCTGATAATGACCATATTTTTCAAAGAAAAACTTTCTGCATCGGTCGTCATTGGTATGCTTTTGGCAATTACAGGAGCAGTGATGGTATGTTATCCCGGTTCCGGGGCGAAAATCAATGTACCGGGAGTTGTTTTCATCATGCTTTCAGCACTGACTTATGCGGTCTATATCGTACTGGTAAAGACTTCAAAACTACGGGAGATCTCTCCGGAAACACTTACTTTTTATGCCATGATCTTTTCCCTGCCGGTATTTTTACTGCTTTTGCGTGGCGGGATCGGTCTGCAAATGCTCCCCTCTTTCAGAGCGTTCATCAACGCCGCCTGTCTTGCGATGTTTCCCTCGGTACTCTCATTTTTGATGACCGCCACCGCCGTCCGGTATATCGGAGCGACCAAAACTGCCGTTTTAGGAGCATTGGAACCGGTAACTGCGGTTGCCATCGGAGTATGCTTTTTCAATGAAGCGATGACCTTCAAACTTGCCGCCGGGACGATCCTGATCCTCATTGCCGTGATCACTGTTATCTGCGGCAGTAAAAAATAAACCGTAAGCAGAGCGTTATGAAGTTATTCAATTTTCAACTTTTTCACGGCAAAGGCGGCATCGGAGATGTTTCAAAAGTAGCTTTCCCGTTAGTAGTTGCTTCCATAGGTCATGGGATCAACCTTTTCACCGACCGGGCAATGCTGGCAAATTACTCATCCCAGGCAATGGCGGCGGCATTTCCTGCCGGATTGACCAGCTTTACCATGTCCTGCATATTTCTCGGAGTTGTCGGATACGCCGGAGTTTTTGTAGCCCAGTACACCGGAGCGAAACAACCGCATAAAGCCGCCCAGGCGGTATGGCAGGCGATATTCCTCGCTCTTGCCGGAGGAGCGGTAATGGCATTGACAACCATCTTTTCCCGGCAGCTTTTCCAATGGTTCGGTCATGATCTTTCGCTTTTGGAAATGGAGATATCCTATTACAACATCCTTTCATGGTTCGGATGTGTCCCGTTGGCAAGTGCGGCATTGTCCACATTCTGGAGCGGCAGAGCCAAAACCGGAATGATAATGGCGGTCAATCTGGTCATTACGCTTTTGAATATTCCGCTGAATGCAATGCTGATTTTCGGAATGGATTTCAAAGGGATCTCCATCCCGTCACTGGGTATAGCCGGAGCGGCATGGGGCACTGCCGGAGCCGGAATAAGCGGACTTCTGATATTCATAATTGCTTTTTTCCTGCCGGGAACCAGAAAAGAATATGCCACATTGAACAATCCTTTTTCCTGGGATATATTCAAAAGGCTCGTCCGTTTCGGGATTCCCAATGGAGTACAACTGGTTCTTGATCTGGCGACATTCAACATCTTCGTCATCCTTTTGGGAAAGATCAGCGTGGAAGTTCTTACCGCCAGCACCGTTGCCATGTCAGCTTACAGTCTGGCATTCAATCCGATGATCGGATTCGGTCAGGCGGCGTCGATTCTGGTGGGCCAGGGAGTGGGGGCAAAAGATATTCCTTTTGCCGAAAGAGCTGTCCGGAGCTGCCGCTTTCTGGTCATCTGTTATTCGATATTGATGGTGATCGTATTTGTCGGAATACCGGAAGTGATCTTTCAAATGTTCGATCTCAAGGATGAAAAAGTTATCCATCTTGCCAGAATAATGCTGATTTTCACCTGCGGTTATCTGCTTTTTGATGCTTTCAACATCCTTTACGGCAATGCGGTAAAAGGTGCCGGAGATACCAAATTTGTCATGTGGGCCGGAATCGCCCTCGGATGGCTCACCTATGCCCTGCCCTGTATGGCGGCATATTTCCTCTTTTCCAGTCAATGGGCAATCGATACATTCGGCTTGGAAAAATCCCGTGATATCTGCGTCTGGTCGCTCTGGTGGCTCTGCGATATCTATATCATGCTGCTCGGCGGCACATTCTATTTGCGTTACCGCCACGGCAAATGGAAAAAAATGAGCGTCATTGAGTAAATATCCGGTCGATCACCCACCGGGCAATCGAACCGGGTGACGGCAGAAGCGGGTGATTTTCCGCAGTGAACCACCCCAAATCACTCAATTCTCCACCGTCCGGCTCTGCCGTACCGGAATCATATTCCGCCTGAAATGCCAGCATCAGCGAATTGGGAAAGGGCCACACCTGACTTGAAAGATATTGCAGATTTTTCACCCGCAAGGAACACTCCTCCCATAATTCCCGGTGGATCGCCCCTTCCACGGTTTCTCCGGCTTCCACAAAACCGGCAATCAAACTGTACATCTCTCCGGCAAAACTGCGGTTGTGAGCAAGCAGTAATTCTTTACCGTTGTTCCGGGTGACTGCCACTATCACCGCCGGAGCAAGCTGGGGATAATAAACATTGCCGCACTCCGGACAAAACAAGCCGGAATCATGGTCGGATAATTGCAATTCATTCCGGCAGCTTCCGCAATAACGGTGCTGATTCTGCCAGTAGAGCAGAACCCTCGCCCGGCAAAGTGCCATCTGATAAGCTTCCGAAAACTCAAAAAGAAACTGCCTGCCAGGAACGACCTGCCACATTCCCCCCACCGGAATTTGCCCCGTCTCCAGAACAAAACAGCGAACCCCATCCAAAAAACCAAGCAGAATCCCCTTTTCATCCGGCAATCCAGACCGGCGTAACAATGTCCGCTCCGGCAATTTCCCGTCAAAAAGAATCACATCCCGGGATTTAAGCAGAATAAACAGATCTTCATCATGATATTCAAAAGTTCTGCTTGCCGACAGACTGGAAACAAACTCAAACATGATCTATTATCCCGCCGCCAAGAACAGTGTCGCCATCATAAAATACTGCCGCCTGCCCCGGAGTCACCGCCCGTAAAGGCATCTCCGGAGTTACCTGCAAACTATTATCCGGCAAAATCAAAATCCGGCACCTGACACCGGGTGAACGGTAACGCACCCTGACCGTAATATTCCCGGAAAACGGGAAATCTCCACTCTGCCAAACCGGATTTTTTACCGTAAAATCACGGCTCAATAACTCATCAGAGTGCGTGGTAAGAATTATATCGCCACTTTCCGGAGAAATGCTCCGGATATATGCCGGAACTCCGAGAGCCACATTCAGCCCCTGACGCTGTCCCAGCGTGTAACGGTGGATCCCGTCATGTCTGCCGACCACCTTGCCGCAATGAATGAATTTCCCCCGGCGTACCGGCAAATTACACCTGCGGCGTAAAGTTTCTCCGCAACACTCTCCGGGGATTTGAAAACAGGCATCCTGACTGTCCTTGCGTACCGCACACTGCAATCCGGCATCAGCAGCGATCTGACGCACTTGGGCCTTGGTCAATTCTCCAAGCGGAAATCCCACCCGGGATAACTCATCCTGCGTCAGACGGTAAAGAAAATAACTCTGATCTTTTCCGGGATCAACCCCCTTTTGCAAATGGTATATCCCGGAATCTTCCGTCAGACGGACATAGTGACCGGTGAAAACTTTTTCGATCCCCAGAAAAGAAACCGCTTTCAGCAATTCGGCAAATTTCAACTCCTTATTGCAGGTACAGCATGGATTCGGTGTCCTGCCGGCAGCATATTCCGCGGCTGAAGCATAGAGGACTTTTTCATAAAACTCCGACGCACAATCATGCTCAAACAACTCTATTCCCAAATCCGCACAGCACCGGTGCAATTCCGGGTCTTCCGGTAAATCAGTTTCCATTTTCAAATGGATCCCGACAACCTCATACCCTGCTTTTATCGCTAAATATGCCGCTACCGAAGAATCCACGCCGCCGGACATGGCTACTGCAATACGTCCCTTACTCATTGGATTCTTCCCAATTCTCATCTTCCACCCGGCGGACTCCACGCCAGAGAGAGACATTCACCCCGCCGTACCTGTAATCATCCGGCAAAAGCGGCGTCCATACCCACCCGGGATCGACCGGCAGTTGCGAACTGATAACATACACTGTATCTCCGAGATTCTCAAGATCTTCCAGTGATTGAAGTTTGCGTACCGGACACTTCGTATAGAATAATCCACTGTACAAACCATCGATCTCATACTTGTAAAGGCAGGAAACGTTTTCCGGTAATGCTTTTTGAATATCATTCCCCAATTTACGCCAATTACTGTTCATCATCTGGTACGGCAAAATCTCCGCTGTATAAAAAACCCCGATCCCGAAACAAATCAAAACCAATTGCACCCAGACCGGGAAACGGCAACGCCCGAAACTGTAAATAAAGCCCAGAAGCATCAGCATCAGCAATGCCCCCAATGCCAGATAGATGTAACCCGGAAAAACTTCCCGGTACATCATTTTTTCCGGATCTCCGAATAAGTGCAGAAAACGTACCGGAATAAATGTCAAAACTATTATCACCAGCATGATGACCGGAAAAAACAATCCCCCGGCAATCAACGCTTTGCGTATCCATGCCCCATAACGGCGAACCCCAAGATCATAGGTCAGCCCGGTCAAAATCGATAAAGGTCCGATCAGGAAAAAAATCAATGAACTAGACGCCCCGGGCAGCAGCCAGACCAATGCCAGATTGGCAAAAAAAAGTGTACGTAAATAACGGCTGAATACCGGAACCGGTGAAATCGCCTGCAATGCCACACAAAACGGCATCCACATTATCAATGACCACGGCAGCATCCGCAAAGGAAACTGCACCAGAAAAAATAATACGTCCCGCCAATAAACAGCACTGGAAAGCAATCCCATATCCGTCGCATCAGAATAGTTCCGCAAACTTATTCCCAGCGGCAACGCCCAGAACAAAATTATCAATACCAGAAAAGCTATGCCGATCAGAAATCCCGGCGTCCGGAATTTCCCGGTAAAAGAGAGGGGACGGCGTAAAAAAAACAAGGGGAAAATAAAAAACAGTATCACCACCGGCCCCCGGGTCAAAAAACCCAAAGTCAAAAATATTGCCGAGGATATCCACGCCGAATTCCAATCCGCCAACCGGCTGCCGTAATGAAAAAAGAGCAACTGGGCCGCCAGCAGAAAACATGCCGCCATAACCTCCGCTCCACCGAAAACCCCCTTTCCCAAGGCAAATAAAGTACCAAAACAGCAGCATGCCGCCACGATCCCGGCTCTTTTATTTATCCGGCTGCCCGCCGCTATGCCCGACAGCAGAGCCAATACACCAAGCATAAAGGTCGAAATTATCCGCAATGCCATCTCCATCGGCACATTGCAGCGGTACAAAAGAGAGACCAGAAACGGATAGAGAGGGAACACATCGCTCAATGGCATATCATGTGCCTGTGCCGCAAATCCCAGTGCCGGATTCCAACGGGAGTCTGCATAACCTGAAGCAACTGCCGCAAATACCCCCTCCTGACGGAATAATTCACACTGGCTCAATATCCACGGCAAAGTCAGTAGAAGAAACAATACACATAACAACAATATCCCGCGTCGCATACCGACCCGGTTTTCCAACCTCATGGAAAGAGGCGGCAAATTCATTTCACTCATATCTCCGATCCTTTATAAAAAAGCACTTCTTTATAATTTGATAATGTCCCGAATTTTGTGAAACCCGTAACAGAAGCTTATAAACAAACATTTTTGTTAACGTATAAAACATATCACATAAGTTGTGATTTGTCAAACCGGCAAGCACGGGTTTGATTCAAACGGTGGATGCAGTGTGAGGCAAAGTCGCAGACAAATCAAGGCGGATGAGCAGGAGTGTACTATCCGTACATGACTGCGAAAACGTCCGCAGATTTGTCAAGAGATTGCCCGCAATGCACCACCGCAGGAAAGATTTTTCACAAAAAATGAGACAATAACTATAATTTAGTACCGCTTGGAAATTTTTCAACTTGCCGGAAAAGGATTTATCAATATTCCTGCTTTTTCCATGCCTCGATCAATACATCCCGCTCGAAAATACCGGTAATGCTCCCTTCTTTCCCGGATAATTCCGGCAATGCAAAAAACAGATAGTCCGACAGAGCCAAACGGATCTTATCCCGGTTGAAATCCCCGGCAGCAAAAAATTCCCCTAAACGCTTTCGCCGCAATTTCAATATTTTCAACGCCGTTTCCCGGTCAACGGAAACAACCGCGATCCGGTTGCCGTAAGGAAGCATATCATACAATTTCCCTACAGTCAATCCTTTGCGGAATTTCCCCGGATTGAAAGCAAAAATTGCCGCATCACAATCAACTGCTTTACAGATACTTTCTGCGGCAGCTTTGCCGAAAGATGCCGCATCAGAAAAATAACGCAACGGAACATCCCCGGAATTTACAGAACTTCTTTCGGCATCTTCAGCCAACGTCAAAACCGCCTTGTCCATCTCCTCTGCCGGACGCAGGAGTTTGGAACGGATATATTTCAAACGCCGGTTTTCATCAAAATAAAAACTCAAATACAATGCTGATTCTCCGTGAGAACCGGGCTGCAGAACATATTTGCCCCGGAGAAAACTTCCGGTATTCTCCTTATGTGAGTGGGCCCCTATAGCAACATCTATTTCCGGAACTTCATGTAAAATATCTCCCAATATCCGGTAATTGGTCGAACTGATATGACACGCAAGCAATATCCCGTCGCATCTCTCATGCCGCAAATAATTTGCCGCCTGTCTGACCGAAGCAATTTCATCCGCACTCTGAAAATCATGCCAGAATCCATTACGCTTTTTCATCCCGGCATCACCCAGACCGATCACTCCGATCCGGAAACCATTCCTTTCCACGATCAACCACGGCAGAGGAATGAATTTCCCAAGTCTCCACTGGGCACCGAGAACAGCTCCTTTGAAACGCCGCCGCCACAAATGCAGAACTTCTTCCGGGTATTCCAAATCATGATTGCCCGGGACAAGCACTTCATAACCAAGCGAATTGAAAGCATCCAGTACCGGAATACCATTTTGTTCAGTGACCGCAAAATTGCTCTGACTGAAATCTCCCAAATCCAATTTCACCGCATCGGGATAACGCCGGATCACCGGAGCAAGCTTTGCCAGTGCCCGCAAATTCCCATGCAGATCCGCCGTCGCAATAAAAACCACCTCGCCGCTGTGAAGCAATAAACTCCACAGTGCGAGGCAGTATATCCAAAAGATTTTCCGGAAGCACATCATGCTTCAATATCCCGGATCACGCCCGGGCAAGTGCCTGATCAAAGTCAGCCTTTATATCTTCAATATTTTCCAGACCGACAGAAACCCGGATCAAATCCGGTGAAACTCCGGCGGCAACCAATTCAGCTTCAGAAAGCTGGCGGTGGGTCATACTCGCCGGATGAAGCACTCCGGTACGGGCATCCGCCACATGAACCACGATCGCCGCAAGTTTCAGTGAATTCATCACCTTCTCACCGGCAGCTCTGCCGCCTTTCACGCCGAAACACAACACGCCGGATGCCATTGAGCCGGTAAAGTATTTCTGCACTCTGCCATATTCCGGATTATCCGGCAAACCGGGGTAGTTGACCCAGCTGACTTTGGGATGGTTGCGGAGAAATTCCGCCAATGCCAAAGCATTGCTGCTGTGACGTTCCATCCGCAAATGAAGCGTTTCCGTCCCCAGATTGGCAAGAAAAGCATTGAATGGCATCATCGGAATACCATAATCCCGCACCAGCTGAACCCGCAGTTTCACCGAAAACGGTGCCGCTGCAAAATCTCTGGTATAAATCAATCCGTGATAACTGGAATCCGGTTCCGTAAATTCCGGAAATTTGCCATTACACCAGTCAAAACCGCCTTTTTCCACAATAATACCACCCACCGCAGTAGCATGACCATCAATATATTTGGTCGTGGAGTGAGTTACAATATCCGCTCCAAATTCAAAAGGACGGCACAGTATCGGCGTCGGGAAAGTATTGTCCACGATCAGCGGTACGCCATGAGCATGGGCGACTTTGGCATACATCTCAAAATCAGCAACCAGCAGTGCCGGATTGGCAAGAGCTTCGATAAAAACAGCTTTGGTATTCTCTCTGATCGCCGCATTTACTGCCGCTTCATCCATCTCCGGAGTGACAAAGGTTATTTCGATACCGGCTTTTTTCAACGTATTAGTGAATAATGACACCGTTCCGCCGTAAAGACTGCTCAAAGCCAGCACATGATCCCCCGCCCGGGCAATATTCATCAATGCAAACGCATTCGCAGTCTGACCGCTGCTGACTGCCACGGCCGCCACACCCTTTTCCATTGCCGCAATTTTCTTTTCAAAAGCATCCACCGTGGGGTTGGCAAGACGGGTGTAGAAAAATCCTTCCCGTTTCAAGTCAAAAAGATCAGCAACACTCTGTACGTCATCATATTTGTAGGTCGTACTCTGTACGATCGGCACCACCCGGGATGCTCCATTTTCCGGTTCATAACCAGCCTGAATGGCAAGTGTTTCAATTTTCCAGTTTTTATCCATTTTGATTATCCTTTCCTGCTTCATGCACGATAATATTCAAATGACTGTTTTCTATACTTTGCTCCATTTGGCAGAACAACTTTTCGAAACAGGCGATCTCCGGTGTCTCACTGTCGCCTGCTCCATTCAAAATCTGTAAAAAATTTATCACCCTGAATTTGTCCGGCGGAGTCCCCGGCAAAAAGAAAACTTCCCCGTCTTGAGATACCGAACGGCACAAAATACCGCACTCCAGCAACTCTCCCAATTCGGAACGCAAAACCACATCCGGTACCCGCAAGGACGCTGAAACTACCGATTCAGAAACCGGACCGCTGCCATTTTCAAAGGCTGAAAAAATCTGCTTCACGATCGCCAATTGATGTTCACGACGCAAACGGATACTCAAGTCGCTCTTTATTTCATTGAAAACTCCGCTTTTCAAATGCTGCTGCACAAAACTTATCTCCGCTCCGAAAAGTATCAGCTGCCATGACCAATTCACCCAGATCAAAAACAACGGCAATACCGCAAAACCACCATACAGACGGTTGTAACTGAATACCCACGTCTGCAAAAATACAAACGCCCACTGCAGCAATTGAAAACCAATACCGGTGATCACCCCGGCAACCGCCGCACCACGCCAGCGGACCCGTGTATTGGGTACCCGGAGATAAATTACGAAAAACAGTAAAATCAATGCCAACACCGGAACCACATTTGCCGCACTCTCCAACATGCGGTGCATGAAAATATTATCCGGAAATTTTTCACTGTATTCAGTAAAATGTTTGCGGATCGCCACTCCAAGCGTACTGACAATAACCATCAGCAGAGGCGTTATCAGCACCAATGCAATATAATTGCTGAATTTACGCAATACATTGCGGCGATTGGGCAATCCCCAGACCATGTTGAATGCTTTTTCTATGTTGTTGATCAGCCAGACCACAGTCCACAGCAATGCAACCACACCAACACCGGCAACCACGCCGCCGGAAGACTGCTTCAATGCCCACTCCGCCAAATCACAGATATGATGAAACAATTTCTCCTGTGCCGGGAAACGCTCTATAAGCAATTCACGCAGAGAAAAACTTAAACCGAAACCCTTGGATATACCAAATACCAGTGCCAAAAGCGGTACAATGGCAAAAAGAGTATAATACGTCAAAACTATTGCCTGCTGAATAAGCTGATCTCCGGTATAACGAATGGCACTGTATTTGATAACCCGGAAACAACTCCGCCACCAACGGAAAAAACTTTGTTTAAAACTCATTTTTCACCTCATAAATACTCACTGGTGCGACATGACCGGAAAGGTTGCATGTCCGGCTTTGCCACTTGGCTCATCCAAAGGCCCCTGACGGTCAACCCACCCCAGACGGCGGCTGAATGGATAAAATACCAGCCATGCTCTGCCAATCAGATTTTTCCGGGGAACAACCCCGAAATAACGGCTGTCCAAGCTGAAATTGGAGTTGTCACCCAGCATCAAATAGTGATCTTCCGGAATAGTGTATTCCTCTCCGGAAGCAAAAGGCTTATCACCCATGCCGCTCAAATGACCGTGGTAGCCGCCTTTCATGGAATAAACTTTTTCAAAACGCTTGTCCAAATCCTGGATCTTACTGAAAATATCACTCCCGGCAGGACGGACATAGAGCTGATCGTCCACGATTTTTACCGTATCACCGGGAAGTGCCGCCAGACGTTTGATGTAATAATAACCGCCGGTCTTTTCCAATGGCACTCCGTCTGCGATCAAACCCTCGGTATTGAAAACGATTATGTCCCCACGCTCCGGGGGAGAAAGGTACATGGAAACCCTTTCCACAAAAAGATGATCACCCAGAGTTACAAAACCGCTGCTGATCACATCACCTTTTTTGAAATAAAATTTATCCAGATTTGAGTAGTCGTAAACCTGCCGGGGATTACCGGGCAAAACATAGCGGCTGCTGCCGATCATAAATTCAGTACCGTCAAATATTTTTCCGGTTACCTGACGCAAATCTCCGGTAACAGCACCATTTTCACCTTTATGCACCAAATCAGCAGAGCTGCTGCCGTACACAATATTCTGCAAAATACCCGGCAATTTTCCAAAACCGGGATTAACATTATTTTCCGCACTCTGATGATGCACTCCGAAAAGTGTCGGCTGCATGGAACCTGTCGGAATACGGAAAGGCTGGAAAAACAATCCCCGTAAACCGAATGCCACCGCTCCGACAACTGCAATCAGATCCAAAATACCATACAGCTTGCTCCGACGGGGCAAAGGCAGTGCCCGGTACTCTTTTTCCGATAATCCGATCGCTTCATCTATGCTCTCTGCCGGAGCTTCCTCCAGACGGGATATCACCCCGTCAAAACGCGAACGCAACGCCGGGGAGAGCAGATCATCCTCGGCGTGGCGGCGGGCTTTTAATTCAGAAAGCTGTTTTTTCCTTTTACGTTCCTGAAAGAATTTCATCCTGTTTTCTCTTGTTTTTCAACGGCGCCGGTGATTCCCCGGACGCTGGCGATGATGCCGCGGCGGTGGTGCCGGGCGATGACGGTTATGCCGCGGCGGTGGTGCCGGACGGTAAACATAGACCGGTTGTGCCGCATAATTGTAACGGATCACCGGTGCCGGAGTTACCACCACCGGAGCAGTTACGACCGGAGCCGGAGCAACTACCACCTGCGGAGGTGCTACAACCTGCATAACCAGATTAACGATTCCGGCTGCCAGATCCAGACCGTCTCTTTTATGATGGTGATGTGGCCCGGCGAATACCGCCGTCCCCAAAAACATCATCCCGGCAATCATCGCAGTTTTCATCATGGTTTTCATAATCTTTTCCTTTCATTTTATAAGATTGAACCCCACACCGTACATAAAAGGTGTTTCCAATCTTAAAACGTTAAGGAAAGCCTTATTATTTTATATCCTTTATAAAATTTCTTCTTTTTTTTATTTTCCACTGTCAACAACTATCCCTTTTCTCCGGAATGTCGGCACATCCAGATCTTTGCCGTCGATGATAACCGGAGTGGTATTCTCCATAATTCCTTTTTCTTCCACGGTCAGATTCGGCAGATCCAACTGCTCATCACTGTCGCCGGGGACAATATTTTCCCGCACAAAACTGCGTTTATTTTTATTGTCAGTTCTTTTGGAAACGGTGTCCAGATAACGTACCGCCAAAGCTGTAAGCTGGATTTTCCCGGCAAATTCTTCGGCAACAGATGCCCCAAGCAGCATGGTTTTCTCCAAATCCTGATTGATCTGACGGGAACACAGATCCAGCACCGCACGGGCACTGCCCATAGACAACTCCTTACCGCCGACAAGTGAAAATGCCACTGCATCAGCATTATCCAAACTGTCCGGGCCGCCAAGAAGCGGCGAAATCAGCATTTTTTCCATTACCATGTCTGCGGCATTTTCAGCATTATCCACCACCGCTGTACCCAGCGAACAGAGCGTGTGCCGCCGTTTCAAAACTCCGGTAAATGCCGCAAAATCAGCATTGAAAAGATTTGCCCCTCCCAAAACAGAAGCCAATGCAAGCAGCGTACGGGACAACTCCTGATCCGATAATTGCAGTGCTTCAGTAAGCGATGTTTCAGCTTCAAGCGTGGAAAACAGCAGATCATTGGGCAGAGCAATCACCGCATCGGCGATCGGCAGAATATCATTTTTGATCTTGTCATCCGCCAGATGACGCCGCTTGAATCCCTCCATGGAAAACGGCAAGGTCACCAATACCGCCGTGGTAATGTGCATTTTTGCCGCAACCCCCAGAATGACCGGCAATCCCCCCGTGGCAAGACCGCCGCCCAGACCGGCAACAATAATCAATACATCCGTCGAGGATAAAACTCCGGCAAGCAGTTTGCGTTCATTGGCAAGTGCCTGCTGTCCGGCAATAACATCACCGCCGCATCCCCTGCCGGAACGCAGCAGACGCCCGGCCTGGATCCAGTGTTCTTCACTCACTCCGGAAAGCTTCAAACTCTCAACGTCACTGTCAACTGCCAGCAAGTGAAATCTTTCCGCACTTGCACTGTCGGCAAATTGACTGATTATCCGGCAACCGGCTCCGCCGAGAGCCATGATCGTAATTTTACGTCCGTCCATTTTCTGTCAATTCCCCCGTTCCCAAAACCGGCGGAATTTGCCGATAACTTTATTGAAACCGCCTTCCGGAGAGGCAACGTAATTCTGCTGGAAAAATGCTGCCACTTTCAACGCTCCCCAAATCGCACTGAATCGGGGAGACGCCAGATCAGCACCACCGGCTTCCACCGGCAAACCAATGCGGCAATCCAAATCAAATGTGTCACTGAACAACTCTTTACTGCGGAAATAATCCGCTCCGCCGCCGGTCAGAATACCACCGGCCCCCAATGCCTGCGGAGCGTTTTTCTCCTGAAGCTGACAGCGGATCACTTCAAATATCTCCCGCAGACGGGCATCGACGATAACTTCAAAAGACGATACCGGTATGGAACGCATCCTGCCGGTAACTCCGGGCAATTCAAGAGTACTCTTTTTCTCTTTTACCGCTTTTTCCAATGTGCCGCTCTCAAGCAGACGGCGGCAGGCATCAATGTGCAGTTTCAAGCCGATCGCCAGATCATTGGCAACATGCTCCATACCCAGTTGAACCACTCCCGAAGCACAAACTCCGCGATCAAAATAAACCAGATATTCAGTCGCTCCGGCTCCGAGGTCGATAAGCAATGCCCCGTTTTCCCTTTCAGCATCACTGCAAATACCGATGCCGGTCGCCAAAGGAGAAAATACCGGCTCCATCCGCACATTCTCCACTCCGGCATTGATGACCGCTGACCGGAAATTCTCCAGACGGCTCGCCACAGCGTGAATAACATGTACAAAAGCTTCCAGACGCCGTCCGGAGTGACGCAGAGGATTGCTGACCCGCCGGTTGTCAACCAGATAATAGGATATCGAAGTATTGATGATCTCACGGCCGCCGGTCAGAGGAATTACTTTGGCATTTTCATTGGCTTCCTGCTTTTCCGCCTCGGTAATCACCCCGTCGGGATTTTTCACCGTCACGATGCCTTTGGATTGTTTGGATTCAATACCGCAGCCGGAAACCAGCAAAGTAAGCAGCTGGCAATTCACCAGCTGCCCTCCGGAACTGCGGTCGGCATCTTCCAGAGCCTTGCTCAAGGCATCTTCGGCACGCTCCATGTCCGAAATTTCGCCTTTGATAACGGCTCCGGGGGCATGAACCATCCCCTGCCCGATAACGGAACTCAATTCGCCGCGGCTGCCGACTTCTCCGATCAGCACGCAAACCTTGGATGTGCCGAATTCAACCGCACAAACCACATTATTTTTATGAAACATCTGACTAACCGGTCCCTGTTGTTCTTTAACCTGTACTATACCGCTTGAAATATAACTCCATACCGGCAAATAGTCAAGCTTTTTATGCAAAAAAAAGCGTTCTAACGCACTGTCCCCAGACTTAATATCCGTATCGGCAGCAAAATGACCTGATAAATCAATTCAAACGGAGCCGTACCGCCGGCAATGCAATTCTGTACGCCATCATCAAACATCCCGAATGGAGCCCCGAGCGTACACTGCAATATCCCTGCCGGAAGCAGTAAAATCGACAATGTGGATTCGCCGATTTTCATCAATCCTATGCCGCTTGACTGTAACGTGCTGATCGTATGAGGGCTCCAGATCGCCGCCAGTTCCAGAGCTTTGGGAGCGGCAGCTGTTACCGTTGCCGGATCAACCGCTTTCGCCGACGGCAGAAATGCCGTAAACAACAAAAGAAATATCAGCAGCAAATACTTTTTCATCTCTCATTTCCCTATTCTGTACAACCGGCATCCGGGCAAGTCAGACACATTCAAAGCTTCTCCCCGGAATACCGCAATTTTGTCATGCAAAGTGATCCAGGAATTAAGATACAGCATATCCCCGCGATTGTCAAGTCTTTGCGGAATATTATCCCCGATGATGATACCACACTCGCCGGAATTCAACACCTCTGTCCGGTGCAGAGGATAGATAAAGCAGGGCAATTCACCGTAATCTCCGGCATCCCCACGGCATGAAACACTCATAACTTCTTCACTGTGCTTGCCATCCAATCCGTTGAAAATGCCCTCATCACACTCAAAAAATGCCATTGCTTCCAATGTACCGGGATTCAAACGCTGCTGATTTGCCAGCAATACTCTTTCCGGAATGCCGCAACGTACCGGGAATCCGGCCGATGCCCGGAACACCGGATAAATATTTAACGGCAATGTATCATGGATTTGAGAAAAAGATTCCGCATAATCAACAAACTGCCAGTCACTCCTCTGCAGAATAAATCCCGCCCCGCCCAGAAGCAGAGCTGCGGCAATCGATGCGTAACGCCACTTCTCAAACCTGCCGGTAAATTCCGCCAGACCGATCCCTCCGGCAACTGCCAATGCCGCAGGAAGATATAAATAACACCTCGCCGGGCCGCCATTGCTGAATACCGCCAGCAAAAACGGCAGAAAAAGCAGAAAAAGTATTATCCAACGCCGGTAATTTTTACTGACAAAAAAGAATAAAGATGCCAAAGATGACGGAACAAGGATCAATGACAGAAAGGTACTTTCAAGAAACATTCCGAAACTGTCAAGCCCGGTAATTTCAACGCCCCACGCTTGACCGCTTCGCAAGGCAGAAAAATTTATCCCGTAAAAAATCCCGGCAAAAAGAGCGATCACCCCGGCAGAGATCCACATCGGACAGCTCTTCCGCTGCGTATTTTCACTCAAAAGCAAATACCCCATCCCCGCCGGCAGCAGAAATAATGCTCCATTGGAAACTGAAAGGATCGTCCCGATTGAACCGATGGCCGTCAGATATGCCGCTTTCAGGGGAACTTCCTTTGCCGAACTCATGCCGTACACACACAACAACAGAAAAAACAACTGGAAAACATATCCCCTTGCAACTGCACTGTACACAACAAGCGGTGCCGACAGCAAAGCCAATAACGCCGCCGATATCAGAGCGGCAAGCTTGTTCCTTTGACTGAATTTATACGCCAGAACTCCGCAAAAACAGGGAATCAACGCTCCGCAAATCAATGAAGGCAGACGCAAAATCACCGGTTCATAGGATAAATATGATAAGATCTTAAGCGAAAACGTGTTTAACGGGTGATTATTCGGCAATGACAGATCTGTCAAAATCTGCCATGTACCCAAAGGAGAAAAATTAAGCAGACTCCAATATTCGTCATAGGTGAAATTGACCGTCATCAGCAGCAATGGCAAAATAAATCCAATTGCAAATATCAAGCGGATTATCTTCGTTTTTGCCGTTGTTTCATCCATGATTTTCACCGCCACTGCCAAGCTTTGCTGCGGGCTTTGGCATCCACAGCAAGGAGTTGCTCCAATGATTCCTGCCCCTCAACGGGAACCGATTCCATAACACTGCCGACGATCCGCCAGATATCGCCGAATTCGATCTCCCCGGCACAGAAACGCTCCACCGCCACTTCATTGGCGGCATTCATCACCGCAGGCAGAGTTCCTCCGGCACGCAACGCCGCGTCGGCAAATTCCAGCGAGGGAAACTTCACCGGATCAGGAGCAAAAAATTTCAGCTCTGCCAGTTTTGACAGATCCATGGAGCTGCCCGGTTTATCCAACCGCTCCGGATAACTCAATCCGTAGGCGATCGCCAGACGCATATCCGGCACGGAAAGTTGTGCCAACATCGATCCATCGGTCAATTCAGCAAGAGCATGTACCACACTCTGCGGATTGATGACCACTCCCAAACGGTCAGCATCAAGATTAAAAAGATATTTAGCCTCGATCAATTCCAGAGCCTTATTCATCATTGATGCCGAATCTATCGTGATCTTCCTGCCCATATTCCACGTCGGGTGAGCAAGAGCGTCTTTCAAAGACGCATGGAATATTTTCTCCTTTTCCCAGGTTCGGAAAGGTCCGCCGCTGGCAGTCAGCCAAACTTTGCGGATCTCATCATTACGCCGTCCGGCAAGGCATTGAAATACCCCGGAGTGTTCACTGTCCACCGGCACGATCATACCACCGGGTGACTCTGCGGCAGCTTTCATGACCAATTCTCCGGCAAGCACCAGTACCTCTTTACTGGCAAGTGCAACCTTTTTTCCCGCTTTCAATGCCGCAAGTACCGGCAGTATCCCCGCCGTACCGATAATGGCACAAAGCACGATGTCCACTTCCGGAGCTGTCGCCGCTGCTATCATGGCATCCATACCGCACAAAACCTGCGTTTTTCCGGCAAGACGCCGCTGTAATTCCGGGAATTTATCCTCCGATGCCGTAATCACCTGACAAGGGGAAAATAATTCACTCTGGCGGCACAATTCATCAATATTCTCTTTCGCCGCCAAGGCATAGACGGAATATTTATCCGGATTTGCCGCCAGCACATCTGCGGTACTTTTCCCGATCGAGCCGCTGGCCCCAAGTACAGTTACTCTCTGCATAATCACCTTTCACGATACGAGAAACGCCAGATATGCAAGGACTCCGGAAAGAATCAGCAGAATAATAATGGTCACCGCAGCAAGATTACGCCGCAAAAACAGAAAACAATTCCGCATCGCCGAGGCCTGTTCCGCCTGTGCCGCATAACCGGCAAGGATCGCATTGATATCAGAACGGATCTCCATGGGATCGGAATAACGATCCGCCGGATTAAGTGCCATTGCTTTCATACACACAGCTTCCAATGCCGGAAGCAGCCGGGGAACCAACAGCGACGGCTGGGGTATTTTACCGGCAACCGTCCGCCGCAAAATCTCCTGCTGCGGCAAACCCGCCAGAGGTGAATCCAAAGTCAATATCGCATATAAAATGCCGCCCAAAGCATAAATATCCGCCGCTTTACCCGGCTTGCCGGTGCCGGAAACCAATTCCGGAGCCATGTAACCGGGAGTACCTTTGATCTGATTCGGCAACCCGGTGGAAATGTCTCCCGCCAAGCCCCAGTCGATGACCTGAACTTCACCGTAGTCACCGCAATGGATATTGCCCGGTTTCAAATCAAAGTGGCAAATTCCCATGGAGTGAGCGAAAGCGACAGCGTTGCAGACCCGCAAATAGAATTGCAGCAGACGGGATTGCGGAAATTTCTCCATCATCTCCATATCTCCGGCACGCAAACGTTTGAGAACCACCGCAAGCGAAGATCCACGCAAATATTTCATCGTGAAAAACGGCGATCCGGACATATCAATACCAATATCATAAACCGGCACGATATTTGGGTGTTCAAGTTTGGCTGTTATCTGGGCTTCCCGGACAAAACGATTCAAGTCCTGCAACGGACGATCCCGGAAATCCGGCATGATCGCCATCGCCACATCTCTGCCGGTATCACGGTCGTGCACCAGCAGGACGCCTTTCATACCGCCGAAACCGATACTGCGGATGAATTTATAACGATCCTGCGGTTTCAGCGGCAACGAAGCAAGTAAATTTTCCGGATCAGCGTTTTTTTCACCGTCGGTGAGAACCACGGTAGGTTCCACATCGGTGTCAATCACACTTGAGTACTGGCTCGGACTCTCCACGCACCACCTCTGCTGTGATCAGACAATTACTTTTTCCTTTTTGAGAAGGGGCGGCAAACATAATATCCAACATCAATTTTTCCATCAATGCCCGCAAACCGCGTGCACCGGTACCGCGTTTTACCGCCCGGTCAGCAAGTTCCTCCAAAGCATCATCGGAAAATTGCAAATCAACATCTTCCATCGCCAGCAGACGGCGATACTGTTTTACCAGAGCATTTTTCGGCTCTTTCAAAACCCGAACCAGAGCTGCTTTATCCAAAGGTTCCAAAGCAGTAAGCACCGGCAAACGGCCGATAAGTTCGGGAATCAAACCGAAATGCACCAGATCTTCCGGTTCGCACTCGGCAAAAAGTTTACCGGGATCTTCATTCTCCATGTTCTCGATCACGGCATTTTCAGCTCCGGCGTTATCGCCGAAACCCAGCACCCGGCGGCCGCGGCGGCGTTTGACCACCTTGTCCAGACCAACGAAAGCTCCGCCGCAGATGAAGAGAATGTTGCTGGTGTCAATGTGCAGAAATTCCTGATTGGGATGCTTTCTTCCACCCTGCGGCGGCACATTGGCAACAGTACCCTCCAATATTTTGAGCAGAGCCTGCTGCACACCTTCCCCGGAAACATCACGGGTAATGGAGGCATTTTCACCCTTGCGGGAAATTTTATCCAGTTCGTCGATATATATAATGCCGATCTGGGTACGCTCAATATCATTGCCGGATGCCTGATAAAGACGCAAAAGGATATTCTCCACGTCCTCTCCAACATAACCGGCTTCAGTCAGAGTCGTGGCATCGGTAATGGCAAAAGGAACGTCAAGCATTTTTGCCAGCGTCTGTGCCAAAAGAGTTTTCCCGCTGCCGGTAGGTCCAAGAAGCAGAACGTTGCTCTTATCCAGCTCAACTTCAGCAAGATCACCGGGCAAAGCATCATCTCTGCCGGTAAACCTGGCTTTCAAACGGGCATAGTGATTATGAACCGCCACAGAAAGAACTTTTTTCGCCTGTTCCTGTCCGATAACAAAGCGGTCAAGTTCTTCTTTGATCTCCACCGGAGAAGGAACTTTCAACTCCGTTACCGGAGATTTTTTCCCTTTTTTCCCGGCTCTCTGCTCTTTGACATCGCTGACGATCTCATAACCTTTGCACAGGCAGTCAGAACAGATATTCAATCCCTCGTACATGCTGGGAATGAAGAAAAGATCTTTTCTCTCTCCGGCTTCACTGCCGCAAAAAGCACATGTTTGTTTGTCTCTGGATTTTGCCATTGCTTACTTCTCTGCTTTTTTGGGAAGCAAAACTTTATCCACCAGGTGATAGTCGCAGGCTTCCCGGGCACTCATAAAGAAGTCCCTTTCCGTATCCTTGTACAGCTTTTTCAACGGCTGTCCGGAATGGGACGCAAGAATATTGTTGAGCATCTCTTTCAAACGCAAAATCTCTTTTGCCTGAATGTCGATATCTGCCGCCGTACCCTCGGCACCGCCCCAGGGCTGATGGATCATGATCCGGCTGTTGGGCAGAGCAAAACGCTTGCCGGGGGCTCCGGCAGCCAGAAGCACCGCTCCCATACTGGCACACTGACCGATACAATAGGTGCGGACATCACAGGAAATCAACTGCATCGTATCGTAGATCGCCAGTCCGGCAGTAACTGAACCGCCGGGACTGTTGATGTACAGCTCAATATCCTTTTTAGGATCTTCGGCCTGCAGGAAAAGCAACTGGGCAACCACCAGACCGGCAACCTGATCGTCGATCGGAGTACCCAAAAGGATGATCCGGTCTTTGAGCAGACGGCTGTAAATATCAAAGGCTCTTTCGCCCTGACCGGTCTGCTCGATCACTGTCGGAACCAGATAAGAATTGGCTTTTTTCATAATTTCTCCTTGCTTCTCCCCACACCCGGGTTATACATTGTAAAGCTCAAATCAATTAAGAGCTGCTTCGGTAAGTTTTTCCAGAACTTTGCCGTTGACGATGTCAACACGCAATTCGTCGATGGAACCGGATTTCTCCAGCATATCCCGCAATTCACGGGGCTTGCAGCCGTAGTAACGGCTCATCATCTGCAGCTGGCTGTCCAATTCGCTCTCTTCAACGGTGATGTTTTCCAGTTTGGCGATCTGACGGAGGATCAAAGCACGGCGGACTGCAGTTTTGGCATCGGCCTCGACAGCGGCACGGTGGTCGGCCAGCTCAGCTTTGAATTTCTCGGCATCTTCATCGCTCTTGACGATCTCACGGGCTTTCTGCTGAAGCATTTTCTGAACTTCATTTTCGACCAGAGCATCGGGCAGATCAAATTCGCCGGCCTGCTCATTCAATTTGGCAAAGACAGCTTCAGAAGCGTTGCGGCGCTGCTGATTTTTGGCATCCAGCTCCAAACCCTGACGGATGTTGTTGCGGAGAGTTTCAATATCTTTGCTGCCGGTGCGTTCGATCAACTCGGCATCGGTGAGTTTTTTGCGGCGCTGGACAGCAGAAACTTTGACCGTGTAGGAAACTTTTTTGCCGGCGAGAGCGGCTTCACGGTAATCAGCGGGATATTCAGCGTCAAAGGTGTACTCTTTGCCGACTTCAGCACCGGTAAGAGCTTTGATGCAGCCGGGGATGTTTTCCGGCTCGTTGAGCCACATGAAAGCATCGGTCGCCTCGACCTGACGTTTCAGAGAAGCAGAAGCATCTTCGGGCAGAGCGAAGTCGCCTTTGTAATCGACTTTGAGCATATCTTCAGCCTGGGCGGCACCCTCGGCATCGGCGTAAGTGCCGTACATGGCACGGTACATATCAAGACGTTCTTCAATGGCTTTGTCTTCGATGGCATCCATCGGGACATCGACTTTCAGATTTTTGTAGTCACCCGGATTGATGACAGGAGCAACGACACCCTCCATGGTGAAGGAGAATTCCTCACCGGCTTTGATTTCGCCGAATTCTTTGAAACGCAAAGAGAGCAGATCCAGAGTCTCATCGCTCTCGATTTTTTCCACAGCGGCACCGACGAAGCGGTTACGCAGCTCTTCATTGATCTCGGCGGCATATTTTTTGCTCACCATGCCCATCGGGGCTTTGCCGGGACGGAATCCGGGCATGCTGGCAACACCGGCGATGTAGGAAACAACTTTGTTCTGCTCACTTTTCGCAGTTTCAGCGTCGATAGCAACTGCAAATTCTTTGGTACAAACACCGCTCTCTTTGATTTCAAGCTTGATCACTTCGCTCAATTTTTTGGCCATTTTCTGACACACCTTTCTTAAAATTGACTATTTAATAAAAAAATACTTTTTTCACCAGCATACACTGTTATTTTTATACTATATCCCCAAAGGACGTTTTTTACAAACTTTTTTATCATTTTTCCGCAATAAAAAGCGATTGTTCTTGAAAAAAAGTTGGAATAGACGGACAATGTGTGTTATATTATTCTGTTGAATGTGTTTCAAGTGGATAAACTCAAGGACCGAATATGAAAAAACTTCTCTTTCTGCTGCTGCCGTTTCTCTTTGCCGGATGTATGAATATCGATTACGTCGGAAAGAAATTTGCCCCCACGGAAAATGTCCGTTACGTCGAAAACACCGATCAGGTGCCGATGGATGATTACACTCTCATCGGCAGATTCACCGTCAAGGCCCGGCCGATGTACCATCCCTACGATGTGGAAGAAGCCATCCTTGAAGAAGCAAGAGAATATGGCGGAGACCTCCTCTGTCTCACCAAGTCCGGAATCGATTCTTTCAGCGTTTATACCACCAATTCGCAGGAATTCGGTGCCCCGAAAGCTGAAGACCGGAAAATAAGTGCGGAAGAGAAAGAAAAATTCGGCAGCATCAGCCCCCTAAGCAGCAGATCCGCTGTCAAACAGCGTCAGGTATTTCACTACCTGCTCTACAAAAAGACCGATGAACTCAACCGTCTGCTGGGTTACTGATCTTCTTTCCCGCCGGAAGGACGTTTTTCAAATCTGCCGCACTCCCCCGCAGGATCCGCCTCAAGGTCGGTCAGGGCACAGATGCTCTTGAATGGATGCACCAGAAAATGACGGCAATTACGGCAGAAACTGCTCTCCGCTTCGCCGGAAAGAACGACCTTTTCAGTGAAATCTCCCCCCAGCAGAGCTGCCAGACGGGATTTCCCGGCATCGCTGTTTTTTCCGGCATCGGAGGGAGAGGATTTTTTCCACTCCTTTCCGCACAAAGCACAAACTTCCACCACCCCGATTACTTTCCAGTTTTCGGTCAGATTTTTCTTTTTGGCAAAGCTCTCCTCGCCGCAATGAGGACAACGCATAACTTTTACTCCTGTTTCAACTCCGGGAAAATCAGTATTTTCTGATTGTCCAACTCCACTTTTACTCCGGAAGCATCTTTGAATGAACCACGCAGGATCTCCTCTGCCAGAGGATCTTCGATCCAGTGTTCCACGGCACGCCGCAAAGGTCTTGCACCATATTCCGGCTCAACGTGCTTCTCCAGCAGAAACTCTTTCACCTCATTTGCCACGCTCAAAGTCAAACCGCGTTCAGCAAGTTTGACACTCAATTTATCCAGCTCCAAATCAATGATCTGAATCAATGCGGTCTTGTCCAGCGAATGAAACACCACCACTTCATCCAGACGGTTGATAAATTCCGGTTTAAAATACTTTTTGGCAATATTCAGCAGACGATCCTCCTGCTTGAGTGAATCGGCAGCTGAATCTGTTCCAAATCCCAAAGTCCCGGTACCGGAAATCTCTGCCGCACCGACATTACTGGTCATTATCACCACCGTATTACGGAAATCTATCTTGCGGCCAAGAGTATCGGTAATTCTTCCTTCCTCAAGGATTTGCAGAAGCATATTAATAACGTCAGGATGAGCTTTTTCAATCTCATCGAACAACACCACAGAGTAAGGACGGCGACGGACTTTTTCCGTCAATTCACCACCGTCACCATGACCGACATATCCCGGAGGGGAACCTACCAGACGGGATACATTGAATTTCTCCATGTATTCGGACATGTCGATCTGGATAAGGGAATCGGCATCACCGAACATAAATTCAGCCAACGCCTTTGCCAACAGCGTTTTTCCCACTCCGGTCGGCCCCAGAAAGATAAATGACCCGATCGGACGCAGAGGATTTTTCAGCTCGGCACGGGAACGGCGTAACGCTTTGGAAATAACCGATACCGCCGCATCCTGTCCGACGACCATCCGCTTCAATTCACTCTCCATACGCAGGAGTTTGGCACTCTCGCCCTCCTCCAGCTGCTGAACCGGTACTCCGGTCAACTTTGCAACCACCGCCGCAATATCCTGCGGAGTAACCGGTGTGACCGTATCTTTTTTGGCATTGTGCCAATTAGAGATCAATTCATCCAGTTGAGCTTTCACTTTGCGTTCCTCATCCCGCAGACCGGCAGCGGATTCAAAATCCTGCGAAGCCACTGCTTTAAGTTTTTTCCCGGAAAGAACCAGCAATTTCTTATCCAGTTTCTCTGTATCCGGCGGAGGAATCACCTGACTGATCCTGGCTCTTGCCCCGGCTTCATCCATAATGTCGATCGCTTTATCCGGCAGGAAACGCCCGGAGATAAAACGGTCGGACAACTTGACCGCACTTTCCAGAGAACCGGCCTCGTAACTGACATGATGGTGTTTCTCATAGGTTTCTTTCAGTCCATACAGGATCTTTATGGAATCTTCCACCGAGGGAGGATTGACCATCACCGGCTGAAAACGACGCTCCAATGCGGCATCTTTTTCAATTCCTTTGCGGTATTCGTCCAGCGTTGTCGCTCCCACGCACTGCAATTCGCCGCGGGAAAGTGCCGGCTTGATGATATTGGCGGCATCCATCGCCCCCTCCGCTCCTCCGGCTCCGACAATGGTATGCAATTCGTCAATGAAAAGAATCACTTTGCCGGAATTACGGACTTCGTCGATAACCCCTTTGATCCGTTCCTCGAACTGACCGCGGTATTTGGTTCCGGCAACCATCAAAGGCAGGTCAATGGAATATATTTGTTTATCCGCCAGAAGGTCGGGAACCCGTTTTTCCGCTATCGCCAGAGCGAGCCCTTCAATAATGGCAGTTTTTCCGACACCGGCTTCACCGATCAGAACCGGATTGTTCTTTGTGCGGCGGCACAATATCTGGATGACTCTTTCAATTTCATCGGCTCTGCCTACCACCGGATCAAGTGATCCATTGGCTGCCAATGCCGTAAGATTGCGGCCGAATGCCTCCAATGCCGTAAAATTACCGGACGAACCTCCGCCGTTTTCAGCAGAAGACGCCCCGGCATTTTCGCCATCGGCAGAATTGTTTTCCGGCAGATAATCCGGATCAAGTGCCTTGAGAACCGCCTGACGCACCTCTCCGGCATCCACGCCCAAATTCCGCATCACCCGTGCCGCCTGACTTGCTCCTTCACGGAGAATACCAAGCAGAAGATGTTCTGTGCCGATAAAATTGTAATTCATCGCTTTAGCTTCAGCCGCAGCGATTTCCAGGACTTTACTCAAGCCACCGGTCATTGCCAATTCGCCCGCCTGCATGGTCGTTTCACCCTGCCCGCAGCTCTTTTCGACCTCCAGACGCAGAGCTTCCAGATTCAAGCCCTTTTCCTGCAAAACGCTTACCGCCACGCCCTCGCCTAAAGCGAGCAGACCAAGCAGAAGATGTTCCGTACCGACATATCCGTGATTGAAACGCATCGATTCCCGTTTCGCCAGCATCAAAACCTGACGGGCACGGGGAGTCAAACGGTCAAAACCGCCCGGATTGGACTTATCACTCATAATCAAATTCTCCAGATAGAATGTTTATCAAATACTATTTCCAATATAATGCTGCACCATGCAACTTTCAATACCTGACTTACTTTTTTGATTCTTCATTGTCCATATAAGCCGGCGGCACAAATGAAGATAAAGTAGGCAAAAGCAGAAACAATATCAAAAGCATTACAAAACTTGCCAGAAACAAGGTCTGATAACGACTGACTTCCCTGCCGCAGAATTCCCAGACCGGAGCAAGCATCGCCGTCCCCAGAATCAGCGAAACTCCCACCCGGCTGACCGCTGTACCGCAATTACTGTAAGTCTGCACAAATGTCATCGCCATCATCTTGTTCCCCGGACGGGCAAGAGTGAGCAATTCAGCAGAGAAATTACATAAATGGATGCTGGCAGCAAAGGTCAGACACCACACCATCGCCCCGGCAAAAAACGTGAATCCGGGCATACTTTTATCCACCAGAAACAGCAAAAGTGCCACTACAGTACAAAGTACATGAACCAGCAATTCAAGATACTTCAATTTGGTATCGTTGAAAACCCGGCTGTAACACAGATAACCGGTCATGCTCCCGACCAAACCGATCGAGGAAAGAATCTGCACCGTACCGGAATTCATCTGAACATACTGTTTCAAATACAAGTAAAGCATCGGCAAAAGAGAGTTGTAGGAGAGCATCAACAAACCCACATATACCGAATACGCTGTCAATGATCCATTATGCAGAGCTATGGACAACCCTTTTTTCACCTGCGGTTTTTCCGGAGCATCACGCAGATTATCCGGGAATCTGGAAATACAATAATTTCTGCCCAGAATCAATAACCCCGTAACTGCAATGACCAGCTGAATGAAAATTATCGGCGGATTCTTCTGCAAAATCAATCCGATAACAAAGAAAAGCCCCCCGGTAAAACAGGTGTAGAAAAAACGCATCGTACCGAAAAACTTCGCCCTGTCCTCCTGACGGAGAAAAATATCCAGCAATGGATACCAGGTCGCTCCGTAACAACTCCGCTGAATACTGTAAATCAGACAACCTGCCAATGCCGCATACTTCGCCCAGATACCGAATAACGGCGCCAATGCCATCAGCAGAAATCCGGCACACCCAAGCATACAGGCATAACGGACTGTCCGTTTCAAACCGAGGTGCATGACGATTATGCCGCCGGGAATATAGAGAAATGTCCCCATCAATCCGCTGAAACTGGTTCCCAGCATCGTCAGCATATCCCCGCCCTTGAGCATGGTGAAATAGATGATGATGATCGCACTGCTGTCGATCATCACTTCGGAAACACAGCCGAAAAGACAGGCAAAATAGGCATAGATCCTGCCCCGGCGGCGTTCTTTCTCCGTCAAAGTTTCCGCATAAGCAACCATCAAATCACCTCAAATCCCAGCGTTTTCAATGCTGCAGCAGCACTTCCCGGAGCATTGCATACTTTATACGCCTTGAACTCCCGCCGGATCCAGTATTTGCCCCGCAATGCTTCAAAATCTCCGGGATTCTCCCGCAAAGATACCGTATCCCGGCGGATATCATACGCATGAAGGATCGCTTTTTTCACCGCTTCATCCGCATCTGATACTCCGGCAAGATCGATCATTGCCGGATATACCGGCTCCGGCAGTTCTGCCGCCTGAAAATCAACCAGTTCTTTTATGCCCAATGTCCGGGCAACAAAACGCACCGAAGCAGATGTGCCGTTGGCTTTGCCGTCAGCTGAATATCCGGCAATATGCGGCGTCCCGAAATCGACCGCCGCCAGCATCTCTCTGCTGATCTGCGGTTCTCCGGGCCAGACGTCGATCAATGATCCGCCAAGTTTTCCGGATGAGACCGCCTGCAGAAAGGCTTCTTCTTCCATAACCTCGCCGCGGCAGCTGTTGAAAAACCATGCTCCATTACGCATTTTCCGGAAAAATTCACCGTTTGCCATTGATAAAGTCGGGTATTTGCCTGCTTTTTCCAAAGGCACATGGAGAGTAACTATGTCCGATTGAGCTAAAACTTCATCGAGAGATACGAATTTTTCACGCCCCTCCCGGTCTGCCCGGGGAGGATCGTTGAGCAAAACTTTCATCCCGAAACTTTCCGCAACTGCCGCCACCCGGCTGCCGACCTGCCCCACTCCGACGATCCCCATCGTCTTGCCACGCAAGGGAATATCCATTGCGGCAAGGGCACTGGCAATATAATTTTTCACACTGTCGGCATTGCACCCCGGAGCATTGCTCCAGAGGATACCGCAATCATCCAGCTCATCTCCGGCTATATGATCGAATCCGATCGTAGCCGTCGCCACACAACGCACCTTTGAATTGCCCAGCAACTCTTTGTCACAGCGGGTACGGGTGCGGACGATCAACGCATCGGCATCAGCGACATCTGCCGGAGTGATCTTTTTACCCGGCAGGTAAACCACCCCGGCAAAAGGTTCAAAAACTCCCCGCAGAAACGGGATCCGGTCATCGGCAACGATTTTCATAAGTTACAATATTCTCCAAGCAAAATCCGATCCCGCATCATCATCGCCGCACCTCTGGCGGTGTCAGTGGGAGTCAATGTGGATATCTCTATTTTCAGCTCTTTCACCGCTTCCGGAAAACAACGTAATTCCAATTCCCGGCGTAAAGATTCAGTAAGGAAACTGCCCAGACTGGCAAATTCACCGGAAATGACGATCATCTCCGGATTGAGCAGCATCACCGCCACGCTCAAAGCATTGCCCAGATCCCGGCACAACTCCTCGGCAATGATCCTCACTCCACGGTTGCGAGCGGCAAATTCAGCGAAAGTTTTCATGGTGAAATTTTCCGGCAATCCGCCTAGATCGACTCCTGCCATCCGGGATTCGGCGATCTTCTCCGCCAATCCGGCAGGACTTGCCACAGACTCCAGACAACCGCAATTACCACACTGGCAACGGCTGCCGCCCGGATGGACTACGATATGACCGATCTCCATGGCTCTGCCTGATTTGCCAATGAAAAGTTCACCTTTTTTGACAAAACCGCCACCAATACCGTCATCGGTGACCAGATTGAAAATACTTTCCGGGGCTTCCGGCAGACGCTGTAAAAATTCCATCCTGGTCTTGACCATAGCTTCCGGCCAAACCTGCGAAGGAAGACCGGAAGCATTTTCCAGCATCCGTCCGGTTTCCAACTCCTGCCACGGAGGAATATTGACCGCCCTTATGGAGCGGTTGCGTTCAACATCGACCAGACCGGGGTCGGCAAACCCCAAACCTCTGACCAGATGCCACTCATCTCCGGTAAGATCACGCAAATGCTGAAGCACTTCCAAAATCTCCCGCTTTACCGCAAGGAGAGTATTTCTCGCTCCGGAAGCGTGTTCCACGCTGTGAAGCACATTTCCGACGGCATCAATAACCACTCCGATACAGCCGGTCAAACGCAATTCCACTCCGACAACATAACAGCTTTTGGCGGCACAATACAATTCAGGAGCCCGGCGCCCGGTCTTTTTACCGTGCCTTTCGGGTTCCTCAATGATCCGCTCATCTTTCAGCTCATCGACCGCCTCAAAAACCGTCGCCGCCCGGACTCCGGTCATAGCGACCAATTCCGGACGGGTGGCATGTCCGTGCAGAAGAAGATACTGCAGGAGAGTATATTTCAATTCATTGCGGCGGCTCATTTCAGATTCAAAACATCCTGCATGTCATAAAGACCATTGGGGGCGGTGAGCAGATATTCGACCGCCAGCAATGCACCACGGGCAAACATATCCCGGCTGGATGCCCGGTGAGAGAGTTCCAGACGCTCGCCCTCGGCAGAAAAAATCACCGTGTGATCTCCGACCACATCGCCGCCGCGCAGAGCGTGCATACCGATCTCCTCTGCCGGACGTTTGCCGACCATACCGGCACGGCCGTTTTTCACCGCCTGATCATACTGCCATTTACGGGCTTCGCAGACAACTTCGCCCAGGCGTACAGCAGTACCGCTGGGAGCGTCAAGCTTTTTATTGTGGTGCATTTCCACAATTTCAACGTTGTAATCTATTCCCAGAAATGCCGCAGCTTCCGAAACCAGCTTAAAGAGCAGATTCACTCCGACACTCATATTGTTGGCAGCAACGATCCTGCCATTTTCTTCATCCGCCAGACGTTTGAGTTCAGCCCGGTCATCTGCAGTCAGTGCAGTCGTGCCGATAACCATCGCACAATTTGATCTGACCGCAAGTTGAGCAGCCTCAATAACCCCGGAGGTGGCAAAGTCGATCACCGCTTCTGCCCCGGAAGCCAGTGCTTCCTCCAGAGAATCAATGATTTTAACTCCGGCTTCGCCGCAGCCGGCAACGATCCCGGCATCCTGACCGATAAACGGGGATCCGGAATATTCAACTGCTCCGGCAAGAGTAAGCGTTTCGCTCGCCATGATATTTGCCACCAAACGGCGTCCCATGCGGCCTGCCGCACCGATAATAACTACTCCGTGCATAATAATCCAATTTCCTTTTACATAAAAATTTTTCAAAAAACGGCACAAAAAAGGGTACATCTACTTAATATAATCAGAAAGAGGCGGTAATTCAAGCGGAAAATGCTTGAAAAAAACGATTACCCGTGCTATGGTATAAAATGTTTAAGTTTCATATCCGGAGAATACGGCATAATGCGTTGTTTGAATTGGTACGTTACAAAATCTTTTCTGGTTACTTTCGGAATGGCGATCCTGGTACTCACATTCGCCATGACCGGAGCAAACCTCATCAAAGTTCTCGATTACGTCTCCCGGGGTATCCCGCTGCATGTTTTCTGTAAGTATGTCTTATTTATTCTGCCCCGGCTGCTGACATTCACCGTCCCTTGGGCGGTAATGGTCGCAGCAGTACTGGTTTTCAGCAGAATGTCTGCCGACAGCGAAATCACCGCCATGCGTGCCTGCGGTGTAAGTATCATCCAGATACTCAGCCCGGTCCTGCTGATAACCTTTCTGATGACCGCCCTCTGCCTGTATCTGCAAGTCGAAGTCGGCCCGCAGCTCCTCTGGAAATCACGCAGTATGATGTCCATGGAGGCCGCTCAACGCCCGATGGCTCTCTTTGAACCGGGAAATCCTTTCAGTTACAAGGAGGGGAAAAACAACATCGTCATTGCCATTGATGACCGGGTCGGAGACAATGAACTCAAAGGAGTGCTTTTCTGCAAAACTGACCCGGATGGGAATCTTTTGCAGGAGGTCAGTGCAACCAAAGGTATTATCAAAGCAGATACCGATGCAATGGTACTTTATTTCACCCTCTATGACTGTATGCTTACCGACCGTACCGGAGACAGTAAGGAAGGTGTATCCAGAGCTTATTCAGAAACATTTGAATTTGTTTTCCCCTACGGCAAAGAGGCCAATGCTCAAAAAATAAGCGAAAAACCCAAATACATGCCGCTGAATGAATTGCTCGGTGAAATACGCCGGACAAAACTGGAAAACAAAGATACCACCATTCTGGAAGTACAGCTCAATAAGAGAATCGCTTTCGCACTTTCTCCGATCGCCTTTCTTTTACTCGGTCTGCCCCTGGCGATCCGGACCAGCCGCAGAGAAACGTCTGTCGGACTGTTCATCTGCGTTGCTCTGGCGTCGGTCTATTTTTTCACCGTCGTCCTCTTTGAATCTCTGGATGAATTTTCCTGGCTCTACCCCCAATATCTGCTCTGGCTGCCCAATATCATTTTCCAGATGCTCGGAGCGATTCTCACCTATCGGATATCCCAGAGGTAAGAAATGCGGTACGTTCTCCAGTCTGCGGTGATGATCCTGCTTCTGGTCTGCTCTGTCCTGCTGTTTTTACTGATCAGCAGTTACGACCGGGCAAGAGCGGCAAACCGGCTGCTGACGGAAAAAATTTCCACCCTGAATATCCGTAAAATGTCCTCAGGTCAGCAGCACCACCGCAGTGGAATTTTTGCCAATCAGCAATATTTTTCCCCGGATGCAGTTGACGGAGGTACCCTGACAACGGCAATCGCTTCCGATCCGCCGGGATTGAATCCTCTGCTGAACAATGAAGCATCAGCACAGGATATTTTCGGTTACTGCTCCATGACTCTCGCTGAAAGAGACTGGATGCAGCAGGAATTGTTCCGCCCGATGCTCGCTGAAAGCTGGGAGATATCCCCCGACCGCAAAACTTACCATATCAGATTGAGAAAAGGTATATACTGGCACAGTTTCACCGATCCGGTCACCCGGATCCGGCACCCGAAAAAAGAAGTTACCGCTCACGATGTCAAATTCACCGTCGATGTAATAAAAAATCCGGAGGTCAACTGTGCGGCGATCAGAGCTTATTACATGGATTTGAAAGAGATCAAAGTCATCAACGACCATGAATTCACCGTCATCTGGGATAGAGAATATTACGGTTCAATGGCTCAAACATTGGGACTCTTTCCCCTGCCCCGGCACTTCTATATGCCCGATGGCACTTTCGACGGCAGAAAATTCAACGATGACCACCAGAGAAACCGGATGATCGTCGGCTGCGGAGCATACATTTTTCAGAGTTGGGAGAGCGGCAAAGAGATCCGTCTGGAACGCAATCCGGATTATATCGGTTTCGACTATGGAGCCGCCCCCCCCTTGAAAACAAGAATTTTCAAAATCATCAAACTGCCCAATACCCGCTTCCAATCCCTGCTCGCAGGTGAACTCGGTATGCTCGGTCTCACCCCGGAACAGTGGAAAAACCGTACCGGAACAACTCAATTTACCAGTGGAAAAATCAGAAAAATCAGTTTCCCGGATTATTCAAGTTACAGCTATATCGGCTACAACCACCGGATGCACTGTTTCAAAGATGCCGCTACCCGCCGGGCTTTGACGATGCTCATCAACCGGCAGGAGATCCTTGACAAAATCAAATTCGGACTCGGCACGATCTCCAAAGGGCCGTTGATACCGGATTCAGCCTATGCCGATCCGGAATTGAAACCGTGGCCCTATGATCCGGAAGAAGCAAAAAAACTGCTGGCACAAGCCGGATGGTCCGATTCCGACGGTGACGGAATACTGGAAAGAAACGGTGAAAAATTCTCCTTTACCATGCTGCAGATCTCCGGAGCAACTGAACAGCACCGGATGCTGCTTCTGGTGCAGAATTTTTTCGCCGCCGCCGGAATTGAGATGAAATTGCAGACTGTTGAATGGAGCGTCCTTTTGGAAAGAATCAAAAAACAGACCTTTGAAGCCTGCTCTTTAGGCTGGCAGAACTCCGTGGATCCTGACCTTTATCAAATTTTCCACTCCAGTCAGAGCAAACCCGGCGGAGACAATTTCATCGGATATAAAAATCCGCAGCTCGATGAACTTATACTCAAACTGCGGCAGGAATTCGACATGAAAAAACGTATTGAGATCTCCCGGCAGATCGAAAAAATCATCCATCTGGATCAACCTTATACCTTCCTCTTTTGCAGTGATGCTCTGGTTGCCATCGATGCCGATTTTGAAAATGTGCGGATTTTCCCCAATACCCTGCACTCTTTGAGTTTCTATTTGAAAGACGGAGGCGTGAAGTGAGTGCCTCCCTCCCAGAAGCATGGCAGGAGTTCCTGACCGCCACCAATGTCGATCCGGCTCTGTGGCAAATGCCGCTTGATAAAGCAAATCAACGGAGAAAAAATAATACGGTCTTTCCGCCGGAAAATCTGGTATTCCGGGCGTTTGAACTTACTCCGCCGGAAAAAGTCAGAATCGTTATCCTCGGTCAGGACCCTTATCACGATGACGGTCAGGCTGAAGGATTGGCTTTTTCCGTACCGGGAAATACTCCTCTGCCACCATCTCTGAAAAATATTTTCAAGGAATACTCATCGGATCTGCAGCGTCCACAGCCGGATTCAGGTCATTTGGGAAAATGGGCGGAAAAGGGAGTGCTGCTGATCAATGCTATTTTGACCGTCGATGCCCATAAACCGGGAAGTCATGCCGATTTCGGCTGGGAAAAATTCACCGATGCGGTAATCGCCGCACTGAATCAGGAAAAATCTTCTCTGGTATTCATTCTCTGGGGAGGTTTTGCCGGGAAAAAAAGTAAACTTATCGATCCGGAAAAGCATACCGTCATTGCCAGTGCCCACCCCTCACCGCTTTCAGCTTACCGGGGATTTTTCGGCAGCCGTCCATTTTCCAAGGCGGCGGCGGCACTGAACAACTGGCAATGGTGATTTTCAAGTTTTATTGATCTTCCGGAGAAGAAGTTGTCCCGGCGGGAAAAAGATTCATAACCTTTTCTTCGTCAGCAACTCCGACCAGTCTGCCAACTTCTTCGCCATCGCGGAAAACTACCAGCGTAGGAACTATATCCACCTCAAACTTGGCGGCGATCACCGGAGCTTCATCAATATCGATCTTGGTTACTTTTACTTCCTCGGGAAAACGGTCACTGTCAGCAAGGGCATTGAGCAGATCACCCTGTTTGTGACACGGGCCGTGCCACTGGGCAAAAAAATCCACCAGAACCACCCCTCGCCGGACCGCAACCGGAAAAGCTGCCGCAGAAAGTTTTTCAATCTTCTTCATTTCTCCTCCTCATGAAATAATTTACTCCTCTTTTCAGCAATATAAGTCAATGAAGAGAAAAAACAAGAATTTTTTTGTTGGTCATGTCTCAAATTTTGTGAAACCCAATCAGGAGCTTATAAACAAACATTTCTGTAACGTATGGAATATGTAACATAAGTTTGGATTTGTCAAACCGGCAAACACGGGTTCGATCTAACCGGTGGATGGATTTTTTACAAAAAAATGAGACAATAACTTTTTGTTTATTTTTCAATTCCTATAATATCACGGTTTGACCAGTTTGACCACTCCGAAACGGCGCGGAGCATGATAACCGGAACCGGTCAACCCCGCCCAATCCAGTTGGGCACTGCTCGATGCCAGATTGAATATGATCGTATCCCCCTGCCCCGCTCCAAGCATCTTCCTGACGGTCTGCCACGGAATATCGATCTGAAACTCCGCTTTTTCCCCGGCAACATCAACTTTGGAATGCCATTGGAAATTTACACTCTTATCCAGAGGAGCAGGCAATGAGGCATCAAAACGCCAGTCTGCCTGAATATTCAACGTATTGACCATCAAATGAATATATCTTGATTGACCGGGAGTTCCCAAAAACACCTCAATTCCCGGATCAAGCCATACTGAACCATCACGGGTACGGCATTTGGCTTGCAAGCCGACCGGGAAACGCAAAACGGCACGGATATGGATGCCCTCTGCATCACTGCAGATCCCGGCATTTTCCGGACGATTCAAACTCTGCCATGATTCACGCAGATCAACTTTTTTTCCGGGATACAGATCTATTTTCAAAGCGGCGGCAGATTTTTCAAAAGATTCTTTCAATTCCGCCAGTAATTCCTCACTGCTGCGGGTCAACAGCTTTTCCGGTGCGGATGTTTCAAATTTCCATACCCCGGTACCGAAAGGCAAAAGATCAAACCTCCCACCTGAAACTGCGGCATTTCGCAGCTCGACCGGCGTCAGATCCACCTGCGGAAGCTGCCAATCGATCCGGCAGGACACTTTGGTATCCCAGGGATTGACCGCAATCAGCCACGCCTGCTTCGCCGATTTATCCGCGATCAACCGGAATTCAGGACGGCGCATGGAATCCGGAGCAACAACTTTACCCGGCAGACGCCAATCCGGCCCAAGCAATCCCGGAGTAAGCATATTCAATAAAGCAATAAATTCTTTCAAATCTGCCCACAATGACGGATTTTTCTCCGGCAAAGCTGTTTTACTGCTCATGTGCGGTGCCGGAAATTCATAAAAAAGCACCCCCTTCGCTCCGTGAATGATCCCAAGCAACGTCATTGCACGCAATTCATCCGGTGTCGGATAGCGGCCGTCTTTTTGACCGTATCCACCCCAGGAAAATGCCTGCGGTACAAAAATCACCGGGCGGTTGCCGGAAAAATAACGCATGGAATCCATCGAATATCCGATATCAACTATCCTGCCCGCCGGAATCGGATAATGATCCACCCCAAGAATATCGGTTACTTTGAATGCCTGGTGCATGGTGGAATTTGCCGCAAAATTCAAAAATGTCGCACTGCCGGGACAAACCGCTTTGACCACCTCATTCAACAGTTGAATATCCCGTAATGTCACACCGATATTTCCGTCCGGTTCATCGCAAAGATAGTGAAGAAGCAACTGCTGCTGATCCCGGTTTTTCAATTTCCGGACAATTTCATCATACTCCCGCAAATGTGCCAGATGCGAAAGTACAACCGCAAAATTTTCTCCATTCGGACGTTTGCCGCTGTCCATCCCGGTAATGAAAGTATTGACAGCGGCATTTTCCAGACGGGCATCCGATGGCTTTACATGATAAAAGCCGATCGGGAAAAAAGGCGTGCCGTTCCAGAGAATGTTGTTATTTTCATCCGTAACAGCCGCCGGAGGACGGTATTTGATCCCGTGATGAAGTGCCACTGCTTTGCCGAATTCAACCGGATCAATATCCGGGCGGTCAAGCAATAACTGCTTGGCAAACGGCACTTTCCCTTTGATTTCGGGAAAAGCTTTCAACTCCATCAACGATGCCGCCTTACCGGGATCATATTCCGGATCAGCGGTCAGCAGCAGACTGTCAACGACCCCGTTACCGCTTTTTGCCCGCTGCAAAATAATTTCCACTTCGCTCCCGCTGACTTCACCGGCACGGTGCCAGAGCCATTTCCCTCCGGTAAAAGGCAATACTTTTTCGACTCCGTTTACCGAAAAGGCTGTCGGATTGCTGCCGTTATTTGCATGACGGATCCAGAGATAAAGTTTTTTCCCTCCGCAATCGGGCAGCAGCAGAGTCTCCCGGTGTTCAGCGGTGATAAATGAACCGCCGCCGCCAAGTAAAGTGCCGGAAGTAAGTTTGTATGTGCCGGGCAAATTCTCCAATTCATAACGCCAGCACTCTTGGGGAAAAGCAGTACCGGCACTCTCTCCGGTTGATACAACTCCATGTATCTCCAATTCAGCAAGCACCATCATAGCACTTTTATGCGATGAACAAACCACCCGGATGTAACGGTATTTTCGATTTTTCATGGGAATGACCAACCGGCGCAACTCTCCTTTGCCCTCCGGCATTGCGGTCAATTTCAATGTCTCCGGCACATCAAAAACATCTTTGCCGTTGATCTTTTCCCCGCCGGAAACTTCAATTTTCTCGATCAGATTACCGTATTGACCGGCAGAACCGTGGAAAAGCACTACCTTGTCCACAATATATTCGGCCCCGAGATCAACCAATGCAGTAATTCTTTTCGGCTGATTGCCCCAGAAATAGGTCTTGACAGAATTCGGATAATCAAATTTACCGTCATTCAAACGCTCTGCCGGGTCTTTCCCCACCTCATAATATCCAAGCTTGTCAACCTTGGTATTGGTATCTTTAAGCTGCTGACCGGGCCAATACAATGCTTCATTTTTCAATTCAACAACTTTATAAGCGATCCCGGCAGCCGACACACTCAATAACGGCAGCAGTGATATCAATACCAGAAACTTTTTCATAATGCCACCCCGTTGGAATCACGGAAATAGAATATTTTCTGTTCCCAAACCAAAGCATTTTCCGTGGCGACATTACCGCCGGCAAAAAGTACATTGATCATGCCGTTGTGACGTTTGAAATAGGGATTTTCATCCTTGAAAGCAGTTAAATCATTGGTCACCCAGATATCAAACCAGGGACTGGCATCAGCAGGTTTGTACCGGTCAATAATTAAAGGCACAGTTGTGGCATTGGCAGCTTTGCCGTATTTCCGGTAAGTCGTTTCACGGGCACCATCCCCTCCATAAGTATAGGTATGCCGGGTGTGACCGTAATTGGTGTTGCAGGAATCCAGCCGGCTTTCTGAAGGACAGATGTAAGAAGCGGTATTTTTGGCGATATAAGTATCAAGCAGAAAAACCCACCATTTGGAACTGTTATCCCGGCAAGGCTCGTAAAAATCATCATTGTCACCGCTGTACATGGCAGACGCATTACCGAATTGTTTGAGGTTGTTGATGCAGGACGCACTTCTGCCGCGTTCCCGGGCGGAATTAAGTGCAGGAAGCAATATCGCCGCAAGAATGGCTATAATTGCAATGACTACGAGGAGTTCAATAAGAGTAAAGAACCGGTTCTTTACTCCGGACATCTGGAATGCTTTTTTCATGATTTTTCTCTCCTTTTTTGTTTTTATCTCAAATTCAAAACGGTTTTACCCGGAATCAATTCAGGACGCAAAGCAACTGTTTTAGGTGCAAAATTCCCTCCATTGATAAGTTCCAGCAGTAATTTTGCCGCTTCCGAGCAAACATCATCAAAACGGTCACTTATCCAGCTCACATCTGCCGGCAGCGGAATATGGGAACTGCTCCCGATTATTGAAATGTCTCGCGGCATCTGCAACTGTAATTTATCCTGTAATATCTGCACCGCGATCATCGCCCGGTAAAAATCCACCCCGATCAACGCCGTCGGACGATCCTTGCCGGAAAACAGCGGAATCAAACGCTCCGCAAAACCTTCAGCGGCACTGAATGGCGGCAGCACTCCGTTGACCAATTCACGCTGCCAGCAGCACTCCCATGCCGGGTCAAGCGGTAAACCGCAATCACTCATCGCCTCCCGGAAACCGGCAAGGCGTTCACGGGTATGCAATGATTCCGATTCATCGGAAAGAAAGACTATCCGCTTATGCCCGTGAGCTGCCAGATGGCGAACCGCCAAAGCGGAAATGGCACGATTGTCGATCTTGACACAACTGCAGTCAATATCCAAATCAGCATACTGAACTCCGATCACCGGAATGTCCTGAAAATACTTCTCCCGGAATTCCTTGCTGACTTTACCGTGAAAAATCACCCCGTCAATCTCTTTGCGGAGCAATGACGGTGGCGGCACCTCATCCAAGCCCACCGCCGATACCAGAAGATTATAACCATGTGGAGCTATGACACGGTTCACTCCGTCCACCACCAAATTGCAGGCCGTACTGAAAAACGATGTGGCAGACAGAACATTTTCAAATGTGAGAAACAATATCTGCCGGGTACTTCTGCCTGACATGAAAGAAAGATTATACCCAAGTCTTGATGCTGCCGCCAATACCCGTTTCTGTCCGGCAGTGCGGGCATTGTCCGGATTGCGGAGTACCCTTGAGGCGGTGGCAACAGAAACATCTGCAGCTTGGGCTACTTGCGAAACACTGACCATAAGTTTTTCTCCTTTTAACGTCAAAACGGATTGTCAATCGCTCTTACACCCAAAATATACACCGGATAAAACGGATTGTCAATCGCAAAATGCAAAAATTTTGCAATTTTCTGAAAAA
Organism: Lentisphaerota bacterium; assembly: GCA_015061685.1. GTDB lineage: Bacteria > Verrucomicrobiota > Lentisphaeria > Victivallales > Victivallaceae > UBA1784. Next base: position 87,079 of record SUWD01000004.1, read on the forward strand.
CTTTTGCATTCATCTATCTTCCTCTCCAAATGCGGCAAAAGAAAAGGGGACTGCTGCTTACCTCTACGAGGTTTGGCAACAGCCCCCTGATAAACTTTTTTGATTTTCAAAAAAAGCAGGAATTCAGAGCTTTTTCAATTCCCATGCTCCGCCGGGAATATCTTTGACGGCATAACCGAGTTTGGTCAATTCATCACGCAAACGGTCGCTCTCGGCAAAGTTTTTCGCTTTGCGGGCCGCAGCACGGGCTTCGGCAAGTGCAGTAACTTCAGCCGGGATCGCCGAAACTGCACGCACCGCATCAACCTCAAAACAGCCGATCACCCGGTCAAAATCACGGAATGCCGCCATGACCGCTTTGGCTCCGTTGCCGGAAAGTTTCTTCTCATCCGCCAGACGGTTGGCTCCACGCATAAGTTCAAATGCCGCCGCCAGTGCCGGAGCAATATTCAGATCATCTGCCATTGCAGAAGCAAAATCTTTTTTGCAATTTTCAATCAGTTCTTTGACTTCAGCACCGTCACCATCCGCTTCAATACCACGCAGACGGTCAAACAATGCGTCAAATTTGCCCAGCGTTTCTCTTGCCTGACTCAAAGCATCAAGCGTGAAGTTGAGCTTTTTACGGTAGTGCGCCCCGACCAGCACCCAGCGGATCTCTCTGCCATTCCAGCCTTTGTCCTGCAAATCACGCAGAGTGTAGAAGTTGCCCAGTGATTTGGACATTTTGGTTCCGTCAACCATCAGGTGTTCGCAGTGCAGCCAGTAATTGACCCATTTTTTGCCGGTGGCTGATTCGCTCTGGGCGATCTCATCCTCGTGGTGCGGGAACATATTATCCACTCCGCCGGTATGGATGTCAAAAGATTCACCGAGATACTTCATGGACATCGCACTGCACTCAATGTGCCAGCCCGGACGGCCTTTGCCCCAGGGACTCTCCCAGAATACATCGCCATCCGCCTCATCCCAGGCTTTCCACAAAGCAAAATCCCCGACCGCATCTTTGGCGTATTCATCAGTGGAAATACGCACACCGTCACGCTGATTCTCCCGGTCGATGCGGGCAAGTTTGCCGTAATCTTTGCACTTATCAATGGAAAAATAGATACATTTGTCCGGAGCCTGATAAGCAAATCCTTTATCCATCAGAGTCTGGATAAGTGCGATCATTTCGGGAATGTGATCAGTCGCCGCCGGATAGATCTCCGCAGGCTCGATTTTAAGCGTGCGGATATCATCGAAAAATGCCTGCTTGTATCTGGCGGTAAATTCACGCAGCGGCAACCCCTCTTTCCGGGAATCCCGGATCGTTTTGTCATCCACGTCGGTAAGATTCATCACCTGCGTAACGGTGTAGCCGAAGTACTCCAGTGTACGCCGCAGGATATCCTCAAAAACATACGCCCGGAAATTGCCGATGTGGGCAAAGTTGTAAACGGTCGGTCCGCAGGTGTACATTTTGGCACAGCCGGGATCCAAAGCTTTAAAATTCATCTGGCGGCGTTCAAGAGTGTTGAAAAAACGCAATTCCATTTTTATCTCCAAAAGTTATTTTTTATTATTGTCTCATTTTTTGTGAAAAATCTTTCCGCGGCGGTGCATTGCGGGCAATCTCCTGGCAAATCTGCGGACGTTTTCGCAGTCATGTACATTTGGTACACTCCTGCTCATCCGCCTTGATTTGCCCGCGACCTTGCCTCACACTGCATCCACCGGTCGGATCGAACCCGTGTTTGCCGGATTGACAAAAATGTTTGTTTATAAGCTCCTGTTACGGGTTTCACAAAATTTGGGACACTACCTATTTTTTCGGCATCAACTATAATGTAATCTGTCTAAGTGATTTTTTCAACTTGCAAACCGCCTTAATCGGACTTATATTATTATATTTGATATTTTCAGAGGATTTTTCAATATGTTTTCTTTTATCAACCATCTGCGGTGGCTCTTTTCACCGCAGGACAAACGCAAATTTATTTTCATTGCCATGTTGATGGCATTTTCTGCGATTCTGGAACTTGCCGGGATCGGAATTCTGCTGGGAGCGGCAACGGTTTTTCTGGCATCGGACACTCCGGCCGGAATAAAGGCGGCACAGATCCTCTCTTTCTGTATGCCGGGGATTGCGGCAAAATATCAGGTTGCATGGGCAATAATCGCCATCGGATTACTGCTGATGCTGAAAAATCTTTTTGCATTGCTGGTTATCAATATCCAGGCTAAATTCATCTTTGCCAAACGTAACGAATTGGCAAAGCGGCTTTTCAAGGGTTTTCTTTATGCTGATTACGAGAGCTTTTCACAGCTCTCCCCGGAATACTGTTTCGGCAGTTTCTTCCGGCTCAATGATATCGGGAATGTGATCCTGCTGCCAACGATGCAAGTCATCGCTGATGTCATGATGATCGCAGTTTTAAGCTGTGCGGCAGTAATAATGTTCCCGGCGATCACTCTTGCCGGAACATTTTTTATGGTTTTGACCGCTTTTGCCATATCTTTTTTCAGCCGCAGAGCGAATAAAAAATTCAGCGAAGACATGTTCAAACACACCCTTGAAGAAAACCGCTTCTGCCAAGCCGGTATCAGCGGAGAAAAAACGATCAAGTGTGCCGTAAAAGAGGAGTATTTTCTCGACCGTTTTGCCGGAGAATACAAAAAGAAAAATGATTTCGCCTGCAAACTCTATACCCTCGGACAACTTCCACGGCTCTCTCTGGAGTCAGCATCCATAATCCTCGCCGCCGTCGTTTTTGCCGTAATGGTCTTTATGGATGCGGAAAAAAGCCGGATCATGTTCATCTTTGCGATCCTAACTGCTGTAATCAGCCGGATCCTGCCGGCTTTGAGCAGATGCCACTACAATTTGACTTTGATCCGGCAAAGTCTGCCGCTTCTGGAATCGACTACAGATATCCTCCGGGATCTGCCGCAGGAACTGCGAACTGACGGTACTGCCGGAGATGCCGGAGAAACGATCTCTTTCAATAATATTTCTTTTGCCTACAAAGGCGGTCAGAAAATTTTTGACAACTTCAATCTGACCATTGAGCCTGAAACTTCCCTCGCAATCGCCGGTAAATCCGGCAGAGGAAAAAGTACCCTTGTCGATTTGCTGCTGGGACTGCTCAAGCCGGAAACAGGAAATATCACCGCCGGAAATATCGATATAGCCAGCAATTTACCGGCATGGCGGAAACAAATCGGCATCGTGCCGCAAAATATCTTCCTTCTGGAAGGAAGCGTTGCCGAAAATATCGCTTTCGGCGAAAGTGATATCGATCTGAAAAGAGTTGAAAAAGCCTTACAGGATGCCGGTTTGAAAGAGTTCTCTCCGGATATGATGCTCACTTCCCAGGGTAATCTTTCCGGAGGTCAGAGACAGCGTATCGGCATTGCCAGAGCATTTTACAAACAGGCAAAACTGCTCATCCTCGATGAAGCAACCAGTGCATTGGACGCCGAAACCGAAAATGATTTCTGCAATGTCCTCAAAGAACTCCACGGCAAACTTACGATCATCGTCATCTCACACCGGGAATCAACCCTCGAAGCATGTGACCGCAAAATCGTTTTGTGAAACGCTCTTTTCACCACTCACTGCCAAAGGGAATGAAAAGAATATGACCGCCGGTTTTACCGTCCCTTTTGCTCAAACTGAATACCCGCCACAAGAAGCTGAATTTGGAGTCTTCCCCATCCTCAACCATGGATACAAAGGGGAAAAACAACGTCTCCGAGCGGTCGCCGTCTTTGCGGTAACGGTAGAGCAGATGCAGTATATGAGTCGATTCCTTATCACCCTGCTTTTCTCCTCCGGCAAGAATGTGGCAGAAGTGCCAGTTGTAATCGCCGTTTGAATTCTTCTCCCGGCGGAAAAAAAGACCGTTGCCGATGTCCTCATAAAAGCGTAATTCCGTATATTTTGCAATCAATTCTTTCGCCGCGGCAGCAGACTTTTCTTCTGAACCTAATACCTCTCTGCTCAACTCAAAACCCAATTTCCCGGCAATAGCCTGTGCATTGGAAATCCCGGCAAGATATTCAAGCTGATCTTTTGCCCACTTCTCACGCATCAGTTTAATTTCTTCATAGCGGATAAGTTTTTTCAATCTTTCGATTTCCGTGGTGGTTTGCCAACGGTCATTGATCGCTTTTTCTTTTTCAATGGCAGCCAGATCCCTTACCAGCTGCCGTCCGGTGCGGGGCAAAGAGTGCAAATACTGCCGGAGTGATTCAACCTGTTTGGCTTCAATCTTTTCTTTGACGATGTTGAAACCGAAACGCCCACGGTAGAAAAGCCCCAATGCGGCATATTGATCTTTCAACTCCACACACCCGTATTCTCCAACCCGCTGTTCATCCCGGGAAAATACCGGATAATCCTCTTTCTGCCGCCGGAACTCCTTGGCATAATAAACAAGCGGGGTAAAAATCACCGTGCTGTCTTCCGACGGGGTACGGGAAATAAAAGTCAGCAGCGGCAGAGAACGGAAAGAAAAACAATTATCCCACTGTTTCCACCATGTCAGCAGCGGCGGCAAAGTACAGCGGTAATTGTCCCGGTCAATCTCATACCAGACAAGCGGCAGGATCGTGCCGGAATAAGAGGGGTAAACCGGAAAATCATACCTTTTCACCAAATCGGAAACAAATAATTCACAGGTCTCAAAATCCTTGACCGTTTCCGGCAGAACCAATTCAGGATCAAGTTCTTTAAGCTTATCCAATATCCTCGGTTTCAGAGCGGAAAAATCCCCGTTGTAATAACTGTATAATTCCTCCCCCATCTCCCTTAATATTCTTCTCTCCCGGGTATTCTCAAAACGATATTCCCGGGAAAAATATGACATCAAAGCATAGGAGATAAACTCCGTCTCATTGCGGCAATGTCTCCAGTATTCCGTACCATGCCAGGTCTCGCCGTACATTCCCAATACCGGGCCGCACAGATCAAAAGAAAAATCTTTGCCTGCCCTGTAATTACCGGCAATCATCAGGAAGCGATTCAGATAATCACCCTTATCTGAACGTGAACCGTACCATAACGGAAAAAGACCGTAACTTTTCCGCACCACCTGCGGCAAAGTGGAAAAAACTGCCGCCCGGAAGTTTTCTAATTCAACTTTGCTCTCCGGGAAAGGCTTCTTCCCCTCAAAGCGGTAATTCCACACCGCCCGCATCCTCTGATCATCATACCAGTTGCGGTAGAGCCAGCCCCAGTTGCCTGCTTCGACGGTAACACTTTTGCCGTAATAGATCAAAAAGGCAAAAAGAGAGAGTTTCTGCGACCAGTTGTCAACCACTTTGCCATCAGCTTTTACAGTGTAATGCAAAGGGGTTTTATCGTAAGAAGTGTAAAAAAGCGGTGTATAATATGCTCCTCCGGAGTATTGATCGTTTTTCCACTGCCACGTCAACGGAATGAAACCAAATCCCCCCTGCTTCCATGCAAACAGAGTTACCCATCCGCTGCCGGCACTGTTGTTCCACGCCGACAACGGAAAAAGCACACTGTAATCATCTCCCTCATGGTTGTAAAACGGACGGAACGCAAAACCGTAAGGATCTTTATCTATCAGCGGCCACAAAGCACTCCAATACTCATTGGAACGGAAAAAGAAGGGCCAGATATTGACCAATGTATCATCCAAACCGGAAACTTCACTCTTGTTTGAACGGGTGACAGAGGAGAATTTACGGCTTATTTTCTGATATTTTTCCGAACGGATACGGGAACTTTTGGGAGCGGAATACTCATCAAGCACACCGCCGGACATCCGGAACATCCGGTCAGAACTGGCACAGCCGCAAAGCATCAGCAGCAATAAAAACAATGATAACTTTTTCATAAAAAACCTCTGAAAAGTTTAAGTTACAGAAAAATCACTGTTATTAAAATACACTCTGCTGACAATCTTTTCAAGTGGGATGGGAAGATTTTTCGATACAGCAGGACAAAACGGTGTGCCGCTTGTAAAGCAAGTGCCACGCAGAGTGCAGGGATAAAAAAAGCGATCGATCAAGGCCCAGCGAAGCGAGGGCAGTGACAAACCGCTTTTCTTTTGCTTACTTTTCCGTGAAAAGAAAAGCAAGTCAGTCTGCGAGCTTTTGAAGCATCAGGGCATCTTCGGTGACTTTGAGCAGATGCTCCGTACCGAAAGGCTCTTTTTTGCCTTCAAGTTCATTGACGAAAATATCAAGATAATCGCTGTGAATATCTTTTTCAGCGGCGATGTCCCGGACATTTTCATTACCGCTTTCGTAAAAACGGACGGTTTCCGCTTTGGGGGAGAATTCGATAACGCCTTTGCTGCCCCAGAGGGTGAAACGCCAGTAAAGCGGAGTGGAAAAACCGATCTTCGACGGTGCGGCATAAGAGACATCAGCAATACAGCCGCAGTTGTTGTCCAATGCAAACATCAGCTGGGCAGAATCCTTGAAGCCCGGAACTTCCGTGGCAAAGGCATTCCAACAGCGTGCCGCAATGAGGTCAGTGATCCGGTGTCCGGTCAGATATTCCACGATATCCAGACCGTGAATGGCGATATCATTGATCGTACCGCCATGTTTTCCCTCCTCAAAATACCAGCCCGGACGGGTCCCGTAATTCAAGGGATGCTGACCGCCGAAATTGATGGCGTTGATCTCCCCGACAGCTTCGGAATCAATCAACTCTTTCGCAGCACGGATGCAGGGGAAATCCCGCAGATCAAGCATCTCGCCTATCACAAGATTTTTTTCTGCGGCAAGTTTGCGGATCTCAGCAAGTTCAGCAAGATCGGTACAAAGCGGTTTATCACTCAAAATGTGTTTGCCGTTTTTCAAACCGGCGATCGCCCGCTCGCCGCGGATACCGTAATAATCTCCGATCGCCAGAATATCAAAATCGACATTCTCCATCATTTCAGCAAAACTGCTGTGCGTCGCCTCGATTTTCCAACTCTCTGCCGCAACTTTGCGGGCTTCGGCATCCTCCTCGCAGATCGCAGTGATCTCGAAACGGGGATCTGTTTTCAAACGGTCATACAAAGTACCGATATGACCGTGACGCAAACCGATGAATGCAATTTTCCAACTCATTGCAAATACCTCAATTACAGATGAAAGACCGGTTCTGCTTTGCCGCTGGCAAGAGCAGCTTCAGCGGCAACCTGCATCGCCATGACTTCCACGGAATCTTCCAGAGGAAGGATATCCTCGCCGTTGAAAAAGCGGACTATCTCTTTCATCAGCATAAAGTAGAAAGGTATCCGCATGGTGACACAGCCCAATGCACACTCACTTTCCTTGTTGCGGATCAATGCACCGTACTGATAAGCTCCGGGAGTCATATCCACTGTACCGCGGCGGCCGTCAGCATAGAAAACCTGGAAAACATAACCATTCTCATCCTCATAGGCGGAAACAGACTGGGCCCCTCTGCCCATCGCCGCCTGAAGCATTTCAAAAACATGGCAGCCGTACCAGATCAGACCGGAACCGGCAGGAGCGGCTCCGACCGGTCCCCAAACGGTAACTTTATGAGCGTCAACGCCTTTAGCAAGAGCTTCCACAAAATCGACATCATAACGCAAACTGGATGAGGTGAAAAAACGGATATTGTATTTTTTGATCAATTCAATGATCTTTTTCATATTTTCCAGATTGTCGGCAAAGGGCTTGTCAAGGAAGATCGGTTTGCCCAGCGGAGCACACTTTTCAAAATATTCCAGATGCTTGGACGGATCATTTATCTCAATCATGATCGCATCGCAACCCTCCACGGCTTCATCAAAATCCAGCGTGACAGGAATTCCGATGCTCTCCAGGTACGCCTGACGTTTGTCAAGACCCTCGGTATTCTGGAAAGGAGTATCGAAACGGAGGCATTTGGTGACCTGCAAACCTTTGATCTGCTGTTCTGCGGGGGTGGCAGGATCGTGGATCAAACCGGCAAATGCGACAGTATGACTGGTATCCAAACCGATCAAAGCTACTTTGATATTCTCTGACATTTTCTTTTTCCTTAAATTAAAACTTACAATTTATTGGAGAATTTTTTCCGGTATTCAGCCGGAGACATATTCATCATTTTGCGGAACTGGCGGGAAAAGTAAAACGCCCCGCCAAAGCCGCTTGACCAGGCGATCTCCTTGATAAGCATATCTGTGGATTGCAGTAATTGAGCAGCATAACGCACCCGGTGATCCAAAAGATAAGCCTGCGGAGATACCCCGGTTTCCCGGGTGAACAATCTGCGGAAGTGGACTTGAGAGATCCGGCATGCCGCCGCTTCTTCAGGCAGCGACCATCTCTTTTCCGGATGCTCCGCTATGCGGCGAACCAAGTCCCGTACAGAATCCACTGTATCATTCCCGTCCTGACGGATCTGCGGCTGATTGATGACCTGAAGCAGAATATTCTCCAGCTGAAGCACCGCTTTGCAGTGACTTATGGAACTCCCCCTCCGTAAAGTACGCAACAGATTTTCCAAAGCTTCGGAAAAATCTTCCGGGGCAGTGATCGGGAACTTCCTGCCGCACACATCCGGCAGCAAACCGCTGGCCAGATAACGCCGGACCCGGTCTCCTCTGAAGCAAATGAAGAGGTGATCCCGGGTGCCAGTCGGAGTACAGTAAGAAAAATTCCTGCCCGGAGCGGTGAAAAAAACCAGCGGTCCGGAGTCCTGCCACGGCTCGCAATCCTCACACTCGACCAATATTCTGCCGCTGCGGATGAATTGCAAGCCGTAGTATTCAAAGTTACGTTTGCAATTCGCATAAGCATTTTTGCGACTGTTGCCGTAACAGATGAATTCCAGGTCATCGAAATAGTTCATTATTCCTCAAATGGTTCCTTCGGGAACTTCGACAAATTTAGGAAGCGTATTCTGGCGGTAGCACTCCTCAATGATCGCAATCTGACGGCGAACCTGGGAGAGTTTGACGACCAATTCAGCACCGTTGACGATGGCATCGTAAATATTCAAATAGTACTGCACACCCCAGTCATCGGCACAATAGCTTTTTTCCGCCGGAATTTCCCATTTTTCAGTGTAGAAGTCCAGCTTTTCACCGCAGTAATTGGGCAAACGGCCTTCTCTTTCCAGAGTGTCGATACAAACCGGACGGGCAACCGCATCTTTGCGGATGAAGTATTTCCACTCGGCAACATTGCCGTCAGCTGCCAGCGTACCGTCAGAACCGTAAACCATGAAAGCCTTGCCGGGGAAAAGACACTCTTTGGTAACTTCAAGGTCGATCACCGGATGGTCTTTGCCCTCAAGGACGACTTTTACGAAGTCTTCAGCATCACCGGAGTTATTGTAATTGGCAAGTTTGGCAAAAATACGTTCCGGCATGGTTTCACCGAACATATCCCACAAACCAACGATCTGATCAAGCGGATGCGGAGCGGTATTGAGCAATTCACCACCGTTGAGATCCTGGATGGTCTGCCAGTCCCAGCGGCGGCCGAAGCCGTTGAGAGCAACTTTCACCATGGCGATCTCGCCAAGAACTCCGGAACGGATGACATCACAGACTTTCTGATAAACGGTACGGAAACGGGACTGCTGATACACGGCGAAAAATTTACCGGTACGTTTGGCTGCTTCCAGAGCCCGGTCAAATTCAGCGACGGTTTTGGCGGCAGGTTTTTCACAAATGACGTCAAATCCGGCTTCCATTGCTTCAATGGAGATGTCCACATGCTTGTGACTGCGGCTGGCATTGACGACCAATTCAATATTTTTATCCTGAAGCAATTCACGATAGTCGGCATAGTGTTTGCAATCGGGATTTGCCCCCGGATTGCTGTTGGCACGCCGCTCCGGGATCGGATCGGCAACTGCGACCACATCAAAACGCTCCTGCAATGCGGGCATACACTCAAACAGATGACGGTGGATGTCTCTGCCGCTGCGGCCCTGTCCGATGATACCAACTTTGATCTTTCTCATTTTTTCTTCCTTTCCTGCGGAATTTTTTACTGATATACTTTTTGCATATCCAAAACAGCATCTATCTTAAACTATCACAAGTAAACTGAAATGCAAGATGTTATTTACCAAAAAAGCTATCTTTTCCGATCATTTTCAAAAAAATATCACAACCGATGTTCTTTATGTGCAAAAACAGTAGCTGTTACAAAAATCATCTGCCATGAGCGGTAAGAAACTGTTAAGCAGGTACTGCTCCGGCAGAAACTCTTTCTGCTTAAAAAAATAATAAGGGGCGTTGCTTACCCCTGTCAAGGTTTTGCAACACCCCTTTTGGCTATACAGCCCGAATATTTTCAGGCAAGAATGATCACGCAAATCATTATTCCGGCGATGACCATGATGGCACCGAAACCATAGACAATGATATCATCACGATGTTTTTTGAAAAATTCTTTCATAATCAAGTTCTCTCTTTAATTTATTACCAGGTTTGATCCGGAAATCCGGCAGTTCTGCCGTTTGAAAAATCAAACAGCACAAAACAGATCAAACCAACGCCGGTCCGGCACGGGGAGGTAATGAATGTTTGAGAAAACTTTGAAAAATAAATATATCGGGAGGATTTATATTTTCCGAACAGATATGCGGTATGGCAATGACTGTTTCCTGCCACCACGCTCCGGCATTGACATTGCGGAAAAGACGCAGGAGCAACGGTTCTGAATTGCGGCGGGAAACTATTGCCGGGATCGCATTGCCCGGTACGGCGACACGCAGAGAGCCTTTTTCATCTCCGGAACTTCCCGGATGCGGCAGAGTTTGAAAATCAGGCGGTAATTCACGGCTGACAAGCTGCGGCAAAGAAGATATCTCTTTGCCATCTTCCCGGAAACCGGCAAAGATGAATAATGCCGCAACCAAAACGGCAAACAACGGCAGCAGCTGCCGCACTGATTCAATTTTCCGGAAAAATGATCTCATCTTGCTCCTTAATATGCTGTAGGCATTAAAATAATACGGCAAAATGCTTTTGTCAAGGCAAAAATGAAACTGCGGCAGCAAATTTCCGGGAATTTTTCCGGCAGGATCAGGAGAGTTTCTCAACCAATTCCGCAAGACCGCTCATAATGTATTTGGGAGAGTAGGCAAAATTCCCGATATCCTCCTGTTTTGTCACCCCGGAAAGCACCAGTACCGTATCCACCTCCGCCTCTACTCCGGCAATGATATCGGTATCCATGCGGTCACCGATAATGACCGTCTCTCTGGACATCGCATTGAGAAATTTTACCGCACGCCGCATCATAAAGGGATTGGGTTTGCCGATAAAATAGCCCTTTTTCCCGGTGGATAATTCGATCGGCGAAATCAATGCTCCGGTCGCCGGGACGATCCCCTTTTCCGTCGGCCCGGTCAAATCCGGATTGGTCCCGATCAATTTCGCCCCTTTAAGCACCAGATGGACAGCTTTTTCCAGGCGTTCAAAACTGTAGGAACGGGTTTCGCCGATGACCACATAATCCGGGTCAATATCATTCATGGAGATACCTTTTTCGTAGAGGGCATTGGTCAATCCGGCTTCCCCGATGGCGAAAACGGAACAGCCGGGCTTCTGCCGGGAAAGAAAATCTGCCGTGGCAAGAGCACTGGTATAGAAGTGTTCCGGAGCGACATCGACACCCAGACGGGAAAGTTTCTCTGCCAATTCCCGGGGGGTACGCTCACTTGAATTGGTCAGAAAAAGATACTTCAAACGGCGTTTCTCCAGCATCCGGACAAAATCGGCTGCTCCGGGCAGCAGATTGTTGCCGTGATAGATAACTCCATCCATATCCGAAATAAAAGCGGTCTTATTTTTCAACTCCTCCGGCATAAGCGGGTATTTCCTTTCTTTCAGTCAATTCAACTTGATTTAATATACCACAAAACGGCATTTTTTCAATGGCTTTTAATTCAGAAAGATCATCCATGCTCACTCTGGAGGTTCGGCAGTTTTGCGACGCATTGACAGGCTTCATGTTTTTTTGCCCATTCGGGCAAAAAAATGGTCAGGGTGGGGGGAGTCGACGAGGCGAAGCCGAGTGCCTGAACAAAGTGAAGGCAACCCCGGACAAGTGAGCAATCCCATTTTTTGCATGTGCAAAAAATAACTGAAGCAAAAAGAAAACTCATGACGGAGCAAATCCAATTTGCAAAAGTCAGGAGTTGATTTTTGCGGGGATTGCTTACGGCTTTGCGGCAAAAAAAAATGGTCGGGGTGGGGGGAGTCGACGAGGCGAAGCCGAGTGCCTGAACAAAGTGAAGGCAACCCCGGACAAGTGAGCAATCCCATTTTTTGCATGTGCAAAAAATAACTGAAGCAAAAAGAAAACTCATGACGGAGCAAATCCTATTTGCAAAAGTCAGGAGTTAATTTTTGCGGGGATTGCTTACGGCTTTGCGGCAAAAAAATGGTCGGGGTGGGGGGAGTCGAACCCCCGACATCTTGCTCCCAAAGCAAGCGCGCTAGCCACTGCGCTACACCCCGATCAAAGTTGACGGTCTAATAAAATACTCCACATTTTACATTTATTCAAGGGTATCGGGCAATAAAGACTTGATTTTTCCCGGATTAAACTTATTTTGTACCACCTTAGAGGAGAAACATCCCGCCGGAAATGCGGCGTTATTCCGGCAGGACAAACAAAAGAGGAGAATGTTTTATGAATCTGCTTGCCAAACGCGAACATGAAGTACCTGCCGCTCTGGAAAAAGTCTTCCCGGGAATGGATGAACTTGTCCGCAGTATGTTCGGTCGCATGATCGAACCTGGTTCCGGTCTGCTCCGCGGATCAGTTTTTGATTCACGCTGGGAAACCGAACTCAAAGATGATGAAGTCGTCGTCAAAATTTCCTGTCCCGGCTGCAAAAGCAGTGAATTCGATCTGGAAATCGTAGGAGACTTCCTCAATTTCAAAATCTGTCACTGCGAGGAAAAAGAGAATTCCGCAAAAAACAAACATTATGTTTTCCGGGAACGCTCATGTGCCGAATACGAGGACAGCATCAAAATCCCCGTCCCCATCAAAGGCAGCGAAGCAAAAGCTAAATATGCCGATGGCGTGATCTGTGTCAGAATCCCCAGAGATAGGCAGAAACCGCTCCCGGCAAAAACCATTAAAGTCATCTGCGGAAAATAATGGAGGAACTTATCATGGCCAAGAAAAATGAAGATAAAAAAGAGATGGAAAAAATGCCCGCCGCAGAAAAACATGATTTCATCGCCATCCGCCCCGCCGCCGATGTTACCGATGAATATGACGGCATGGAAATTTCTTTTGAATTGCCCGGTGTTTCCGCCGAAAATGTGGAACTGGAAGTCAAAAACCGCCTGCTGACCCTCAAAGCCCAAAGCACTCTCCACCGCCGGGGTATGCCCATTTTATACAAACGGGCATTTTATCTCTCTGATGCAGTGGATTCTGATAATATCACGGCAAAGATCAGCGACGGTATCCTGACCCTCTTTCTGCCGAAGTCAGAAAGTGCCAAAACCCACAAGATCACCGTTGAGGAATAACTTAAACGATTACCGGAAAATTACGCCGCTTTTCCGTCCGGAATCCTCTGCCGGGCGGATTTTTTATTCATTCTCGCCGGAAATATTGACCTTCCCTGCCCTGCTCATCTGGCTGCGGAATTTACCCGGCGGCATTCCACGGCGGCGGCTGAATACCCTCGAAAAGTAAAATTGATCGCAGAAGCCGGAAGCGTATGCCACCTCCGCCACAGTAGCTTCGGGATCATCACGCCACATCTTTTCAGCAATTTTCAACCTCGCATCCAGAAGCAGTCCTTTGAAACTGGTCTGGTAATTATTCCGCAAAAACTGCGAAATAGTCGAAACACTGCGGCCAAGTTTTTTCGCCATATCCGGCAGACGGATATCTTCTGAAGCGTGTTTTTCAATATACATGTCTATCTCGTTACGCAGACGGTCGCCCTGCAATACTGCCAATTCACGCACGGCAATATAATCGATCAGAGTTTTAAGCACCCCCAGAACCGCCTGCAGTTTTTCATCCGTAAAACAGGGCAATTCATAATATGCCCGGCGTAAGCTCTCCCGGTGTTCCTCCGGGATCAACTGCCAATCCGGTTCCTCATCACCATCTATGCGGAATTGCCCGAACATCACAAAACCTGCCACCCGGTTGCGTACCGTGACCGGGGCAAGGCACTCATGCAGACCGGCATGGCAGCGGTAGTTGATGATCTCATTACATTCAACCGCTTCACGCTGTTTGTCACAATCCATGGAAACACAGCGGTCATAGCCGTGCAGAACCTCATGCACCAGCGAACAATATGTACAATTCCGCATCTCTTTGCCGCGGCGGAGACGTTCACCGGCAAGAGAGAAAAAGGTTACCCGTACATCAAGCAGTGAGGCGAAATCATCCAGAAGACGCTGCACCTCATCACTGAGAAACAATTCCATCGGCATGCTGCCCATCGCTGACCTCCTGATTTTGGGGTTGTTTACTGATCCGGCTATAAATATACACCACGTTTGCAAAAAAGTCCATAGTTGCAGTGGATTTTATAGTGGCAAAATCATATTTTTCCGGCTATATTATATTGTCAACAGAAAAATTCTGAATCAACAAGAGGTGAAAAAATGAGTAATTTCGATCTTGCCGCCATCGCCGGCGGTTTCCAAGTCAAAGGCAAATTTGTCAACGCTGAAAGATACGGTACCGGACACATCAACGATACTTTCAAAATGGCGACCACGGAAGAAAATTATATCCTCCAGAGAATCAATACCGCCATTTTCAAAGAACCAGTCCTCCTGATGGACAACTTCGTAAAAGTTTCCAAACATATCGCCGGAAAAATCGCCGCCGAAAAAAATGCCGATCCCAACTGCCGCCGCCGCTTTCTGCAGGTGATCTCCTCATTCAAAGATGAGCCGTTTTTTATCGACAATGACGGGAACTTCTGGCGGTGCTACATTTTCGTCGATGAAGCAAGGACTTATGACGTGCTGGAAAATTCCTCCCAGGCTTTCGCCGCCGCCAAAGCATTCGGAGCTTTTCAGAATGACCTCGCCGATCTCCCCGGCAGACTCAATGAAACCATCGCCAATTTCCACAATACCCCCAGCCGATTCAACGACCTGATGAATGCCGTCAAAGCTGATAAATGCGGCAGACTCAAAGAGGTCTCTCCGGAATTGGATTTCATCGTCGCCAGAGAAAAAGAGTATTCACTTTTGCTCAATGAACTTGCCGCCGGAAATGTCTTTGAAAGAACCACCCACAACGATACCAAACTCAATAACGTCCTGATCGACGACCTTACCGGTGAAGGAGTCTGCGTGATCGACCTTGATACCGTCATGCCCGGTCTGCCGCACTATGACTTCGGTGATATGGTGCGTACCGGAACCAGTCCCGCCCCGGAAGATGAATTGGATCTCTCCAAAGTCGGGATGCGGTTTGAAATGTTTGAAGCACTTCTGCGGGGATTCCTCTCCACCGCCGGAAACTTCCTCAATGCCAGAGAAAAAGAGCTGCTGCCATTCTCCGGCAAACTCATCACTCTGGAGATCGGTATGCGGTTCCTGACCGATTACCTCTCCGGGGATGTCTATTTCAAGATCCACCGGGAAAAACACAACCTCGACCGCTGCCGCACCCAAATCAAACTTGCCCAGTCCATCGAGGAACAATTTGATGCCATGCAGAAGCTCAACGCTTCTCTCTGAATACTTTTGGAAGGGGGCCGCTCACGCCACCCGCTCGGAAAGTTGCGGGGTAAAAAAAATAAAAAAATCTGCCACCGGGTGCTACCCGGACGCGGTCAAGCGGCGGGACGCTTGTCGCCGCCATAAGCGGCGAAACATTCGCCGTAAGGCGGTCATATCGCCGGCAGGGCGATACCCCCTGCCGGGAGCGAAGTCATGGTAAACGCAAGTTTTCCATGACACTTGAGCGGGAGGCAGCACCCGGCGGGTTGCGTTGCCACTGGTGCTTTTGCAGGGGGCTGCTCACGCCGCACCCCCTGCACCCCCAAGGCGCCCGCACAGCGGGTTTTGTACAGGTTCGGTTTGACTTCCCGGCTTTGTCGGCCTTTGGCTCCGAAATTTGCGTCCACACTCAGACCCACTGCCGCCTTTTCTGGCGGCAGGTGGGATCTTGGACTGTGTCCGCGAGTTGCCGCACCGGGGGAGGATCCCCCGGAACCCCCTCGCACCGGCGTGCAACGCCTGGTGCAACCCGGCCCGCAGACTGCAAACGGTATAAAAGGTTATGCGGGTCTTATAAGTCCTACAAGTCTTATAAGTCCTACAAGAGTCACCGCCCACAGAAGCCCAAGCGGCTCACCCACGGTGCAATCAAAAGCCACTGACTGGAGCGGAGCAAGTCAAAATTGACGGCAAAATTGTTAAAAATTATACAACTTCCTTGTATTGCATTAAATACGATGCTATATTAACCGCATTATTATTTACAGCCAACAGCGGGGAAAATCCATGGCAAAAATTCAATGCAAAATGTGCGGCGGCTCTCTGGAGCTGCCGGAAAATATTTCAAGCGGAGAGTGTCCTTACTGCGGCACCTTGACCACGTTTCCTAAAATTTCCGGCGAACATCAGGAAAATCTCTACAACCGGGCGGAACACTTCCGCCGGATAAATGAATATGACAAGGCGGTTGCCGCTTACGAGAAAATAATTGAAGCAACTCCGGATGATCCGGAAGCCTACTGGGGACTGGTTCTCTCCCGCTTCGGTATCGAATATGTCGAAGATCCCCTCACCCATGAACGTATCCCCACCTGTCACCGAGTGCAGTTTGAGTCCATTCTCAATGATGCCGACTACCTTGCCGCTCTCGATCACGCCGGAAGTGCCGAAAAAGATATCTACGAAAACGAAGCCAAATGCATTGCCGATATCCAGAAAAATATTCTGCGGGTCTCCAATCAGGAGAAACCCTTTGATGTCTTTATCTGCTACAAAGAGACCACCGACGGCGGCAGCCGCACCAAAGATTCAGCTCTGGCACAGGATATCTACTACCAGTTGACCAATGCCGGATACAAGGTCTTTTTCTCCCGGATCACCCTTGAGTCAAAGCTCGGTCAGCAGTATGAACCGTACATCTTTGCCGCCTTGAATTCAGCTAAAGTCATGCTGGTCATCGGTTCAAAGAAAGAGTATTTTGAGGCAGTCTGGGTACGCAATGAGTGGAGCAGATTCCTCGCATTGATGAAAAAAGACCGCTCCAAACTGCTCATTCCCTGCTACAAAGATATGGATGCCTACGATATTCCCGATGAATTGTCCATGTTTCAGGCACAGGATATGGGAAAGATCGGCTTTATTCAGGATCTGCTCCACGGTATCGCCAAAGTGGTGACGAAAAACGATCCATCTGTCGCCCCGGCTCCGGCGTCATCTACTGCCGCCGGCGATGCCAACAGCAAAGATCACCCGTTTCTGCAAAGAGCAAAACTCTTTCTGGAAACAGAGGAATTTGATTCAGCCAAAGAGTATTGCGAAAAATTGCTGGATCTCAATCCCCAAAACGGCTGGGCGTACTTCTACCGGATAATGGCAGAAAATAAAGTCGGGGATGAGAAGTTATTGCTCAATATTGACGGAATCGATCAACAGAAAACATTTCAACTTGCCAAAAGATTTGCAGACAATCGTTTAGCGGAAATTTTGGATGAAATAATCAATTTCCGGATAGAAGAAGAACAACGCAGAGCTGAAGAAGAGCAAAATCGTTACAGGAAGCAATTGGTATGTCTTTGCCAAAGATATTCCGATCGACGGCAGGAAGAAGAACAACGCAGAGCTGAAGAAGAGCAAAGACGGCGGGAAGAAGAACAAAGACTGCGGGAAGAAAAAAGACGGCAGGAAGAAGAGCAGAGATTCAAAAAAATCCTCCTGTACTTGTTGTTACCCATTATCGGCATTGTTAGTATTGCGGTTGCCGTTTTCATTGCCTTTCCCTACATCAGAGGTTACAAATCAGATGGTAAAACACTGATTGAAGTAACAGATAAAAACATTACTGAATTTACCATTCCGGATGGCGTAACGGAGATTGAAAATTGGGCATTTAGGGGTTGTAAAAGTCTGAAAAGTATTACCATCCCCGACAGCGTAACGAAGATTTGGATTGGGGCATTTAGGGGTTGCTCAAGTCTGAAAAGTGTTACCATTCCCGACAGCGTAACGGTGATTGAAAATGGGGCATTTAGTGGTTGCTCAAGTTTGACTAGTGTTACCATTCCCGACAGCGTAACGTGGATTGGGTGGGGGACATTTGAGGGTTGCTCAAGTTTGACAAGTATTACCATTCCCGACAGCGTAACGGTGATTAAGGCTAGGGCATTTAGGGGTTGCTCAAGTCTGACAAGTATTACCATTCCCGACAGCGTAAAGGAGATTTGGTGGGAGGCATTTAGGGGTTGTAAAAGTCTGAAAAGTGTTATGATACCGCAAAATTGCATTGTTGATTCTGAAGCTTTTCCCGACGGCTGTGAAGTAATACGCCGCTGACTGCTTTACCCTTGGGTGGAGCAAAGCTAAAACGGAATTGAACAGAATTGAACGGTGGAGGGCTTGGCAAGCTCACGGTCAGAGCCACGCAGACTGCAGGGGTGTTTGTGGCCAGGGGTGCATCAAAGCCACTGACTGCCGGGCATCGGGTGGAGCGGGCAATGCCGCATAAGCCGTACAGGCAGTTGCCCCCGGGTAAGCGGATGGTTTATACTGTCCGCTTTTTTTATTTCTCACCCTTGAATAACACCGCAAAAGGTGTTATTTTTAATGGTGGACAAACATGTGTTAAAATCAAGGATTTGAAATATGGCTTTTTTAGAATGTAATTTCCACTCGGTCGTACTGCAGAAAGCGGTCAGTATGAATGTGGTTATCCCCCAGTTTTCCCAAAACCGCCCCGAAGAACGCAAAGTTATGTATCTGCTCCACGGCTTGAGCGATGATGCCTCTATGTGGATGCGGCGGACTTCCATAGAGCGTTACGCCGACAGATACGATATGATCGTAATCATGCCCGACGGCGGCAGAGGTTTTTACACTGACGCAGTAAACGGCAGTCAATACTGGACGTTCCTTGCCGAAGAACTGCCGGGAACCGTCCGGAAATTATTCAATATCGACCCCAAAAAGGAGAATTGTTTCGCCGCCGGATTATCCATGGGCGGTTACGGTGCGATCAAACTCGGACTCCGATGCCCGGAAAAATTCGCCGCCGTCGCCGGTCTTTCCAGTCTGGTCGATCTGAAATTGCGTTACCGGGCAACTGATACTGCTTCATGGAGAAGTGAATTGCGTGCCATTTTCGGCTCCACCGCACAGCTCGCACCACGGGGCAATGACCTCTTTGATCTGGCTGAAAAACTCCGCATCTCCGGTAAAGAGATGCCCGAAATCCTCTCCATTTGCGGTACGGAGGATTTCATGATCGAAGATAACCGGAAATTCAACCGCTTCATGCGGAAAATCGAATATCCCGGATTCTATTCCTTTGAACGCCCCGGAAGTCATACCTGGGAATTCTGGGATCAGTATATTCAGGATGTGATGGTATTTTTCACCACCGGACAACTGCCGGAGAAATAAACAATGGCAAATCAGTACATCCTCCCGGATAAAGTGCTTTTCTTTTCCGGAGAAACTGTTACATTCAAACTCACCGGTATCCCGCGTCATCTCAAAGGACGTGCCGTCGTCCGTACCAATATCGGCGGTAATTCAGCAAAAATCGCCGAACAGATAGAAAAAACTCTCTCCAACCGTACCCCAAAAGGCAGTGATTGGCGGGATTTCGAAATGGCACGCAATAAAGAATCCGGAGATTTCCAGATAACTCTGCCGCTTATCGAAATCGGCGTGTTTGAGGCAAAATGCTGCTTCATTCCGGCAGATAATTCACCGGTGATCTGGCCGGAAGGAAGCAATTTCCACTTGAAAGTATCTTCCAATATCAACTTTTCCGGCAACGGAATATACAGCTGTTTCGTAAGGCAATGGGGCAAGTGGATGCACCTGCCCCACAGCCCGGAAATGCCGGATTTCAAGGTGCTTGATCAGGAAAATTTCGTCGTCGTGCCGCCGTCAGGTACTTTCCGCAATGTCATAAGCAAGCTTGACCACATTTTCGATACCCTCAACTGCCGGATACTCCAGCTGCTCCCCATCCACCCCACCCCCATGGCTTACGGCAGGATGGGACGTTACGGCAGCCCTTTTGCCGCAACCGATTATTTCGCAGTCGATCCGGCTCTTGCCGACTTCGATCCGGCGGCAACCCCGATGCAGCAATTTATCGAACTTGTCGATGCCGTCCACGCTAAAGGCGGCAGAATATTCATGGATCTCCCCGTAAATCATACCGGATGGGCATCAAAACTCCAAAATGAACACCCCGATTACTTCATCCGGGATGAAAAAGGTAAATTCACCAGCCCCGGAGCTTGGGGGATCGTCTGGGAGGATCTCTGTCAGCTGGATTATCACAAACAGCAAGTCCATGAATTGATGGCAAAAGTTTTCCTTTTCTGGTGCCGCAACGGCGTGGACGGATTCCGCTGCGATGCCGGATACATGGTCCCCGGCGAAGCCTGGGAATATATCATCGCCAAAGTCCGACGGGAATATCCCGATACCACTTTCCTCCTCGAAGGTCTCGGCGGCCCTCCGGCTGTACAGGAAAAACTGCTGGAAAAAACCGGACTGGACTGGGGATACTCGGAATTGTTCCAAAATTATACCAGAGATGCGATAAATTCCTATTATCCGTATATGAATAATTCCGCCAAACGCGGCGGCACTTTGATAAATTTCGCCGAAACTCACGATAATTTGCGGCTCGGTGCCGGAGGAAAAACCTATGCCAAACTCCGCTTCATGGTCAATGCAATGCTCTCAAGCAACGGAACTTTCGGATTTGCCAACGGTGCAGAATTTTTCGCAACAGAAAAAATCGATGTCCACCAATGCGGTGCTTTGAATTTCGGCGCAGTGGATAACCTCTGTCAGCTCATCGGCAAAATAAATATCCTGCTCGCCTCGCATCCGGCATTCGGCAGCGATGCCGAAGTAAAACTTATCCAGCAGGGTCCGGGCAATGTCATCGCCGCACTGCGCAGCGGAAAAAATATCCCGGAATTGCTGATCCTTATCAATCTCGACTGTGAACAATCTGCCGAAGTGCATTTCCCGGATATAAAATACTTTTCCGGCAGAGAACTCTTTTCCGAACGCATGATCGATTTTTCCAATGCCGGAAACAATATGCAAAAATGCCCCCTCGATCCCGGCGAAGTCCTCTGTGTCGCTTTCGATGATTTCAAGATCCCGGAATATATGCCGCTGCGGTCAGACGGGAAACGATCCCTGATGGCTGCCGCCATGGCTCAAAATGCCGCTTTGAATTTCACCACACTGCCACATGCCGCCAGTGCCGACGGTCAGGAAATGTGCAAAAATCCAGAAAAATTCATCGAAAAAATTTCCGGTATCTCCCCCGCCCCCATCTCCCACTGGTATTCCCCCGCCGATTCAAACCGGATGGTCATGATCGCTCCCGGAGACTTGCTGATGATCCACGATCCGGATCCGTTTATCTGCGATCTGAAACACGATAAGGAGAATATCTGCCGGATATACAGCTTGAAAAATGAGAGCTGTGATGAATATTTCGCCTTAATAAGAATCCCCGGAAAAAGAAAGCATATCCCGGAAAAACTGCAACTCAAAATCACCACATTCAGCCATGACGGCGTGAAAAAATCCGATGGTTCTCTCCTGCTGCTGCCGATGCCGGATAAACAGATGATAAAACTTTCCGGACGCTGGGATGAGGCGGCAAACTGCTGTGCTTTTGCCTCCAATAACAGCGGATCTTATGCGTTATTCAGCGCCCACTGGG
This sequence comes from Lentisphaerota bacterium, assembly GCA_015061685.1. GTDB lineage: Bacteria > Verrucomicrobiota > Lentisphaeria > Victivallales > Victivallaceae > UBA1784. Next base: position 108,964 of record SUWD01000004.1, read on the forward strand.
GGCAGATCAACAGCAAATATGATGCCATTTTAGCAGTCAATGATGAACCCGGTTTCCCGGTTGACCGGCATGTGATGTTCACCCGATGCCGGGCCTGGCTGGTGGTCGAAGAGTATTCCAGAGAACTGACGGTCACCAATCTTGAAACTTACAGCGGTCACCCCGGCAACCGGGCAAAATGGGAATTTATCCTGCCCGACGGTCACGGGGGAAGATGCTCTCTGGATGTGGAATTCCGGATGGCTTTCGATCAGAATTGCGTGGAACTGAAATTCCTCCGCAAACACCGCTCCGATGGGATTTCACCAAAGGCAAAACTCATCATACGTCCCGATCTGGAAGACCGAATAAATCATACCACCACCAAAGCTTATGACGGAGCAGAACATCTTTTCCGCAACAGCGTATCCGCCGGAGAAAGGGCTTTCTCTTTCCAGCCGGGTAAACGCAAACTCGATATGAAAGTATCTTCCGGAGAATTCCATTCCGCCCCGGAATGGAACTATATGGTCGATCTGCCGCAGGAGCGTTATTACGGCATGAGCGATAAAACTGACCTTTTCAGCCCAGGTTACTTCATCATCCCTCTGGAACAGGGCGAAAGTGTCACTTTGACCGCATCTGTCGATTGCCCGGAAAACAGCAGTGCCTCATTCCCGGAATTCGATTTCCCGTCAGCCCTGCCGCCGGAAAGTTTTGCCATTGATGCCCTGCAGCGTTTCATCGTCAAAAGAGATGATCTGTCAACCGTGATCGCAGGTTTCCCGTGGTTCCTCGACTGGGGCAGAGATACCCTTATCGTTTTAAGAGGTCTGGTGAAATTCCCGGAATTTCAAAGCAAAAGTGCCGAAATCATCCGGAGATTTGCCGCTTTTGAAAAATCCGGCACCATCCCCAATATGATCTGCGGCGGCAATGATTCCAACCGGGATACTTCCGATGCTCCGCTCTATCTCATTATCGCTGTCAGAGATTATATCGCTGAAACCGGAGACCGGAACTTCCTTGACGTCAACTGCGGAAACAGAACTTTGAAAGAGATCCTCCTTTCAATTATCCGTAATTATCAAACCGGTACTCCAAACGGTATTGTTATGGATAAAGAAAGCGGCCTTATTTTCAGCCCCTCGCACTTCAGCTGGATGGATACCAATTACCCGGCAGGTTCCCCCAGAGAGGGGTATCCGATCGAAATCCAATCCCTCTGGTTCGCCGCATTGCAGTTCCTCGGAGAAAAAACTCTGGCTGAAAAAGTCCGCAACAGCGTGGAAAAATTGTTTTTTACCCGAAGTATTCCATCTGATTGTCTGCACTGTCCTCCCGGTATTCCAGCAGCAGAAGCTGTCCCGGACGATCACCTGCGGTGCAATATCCTTACGGCAATCACTTCCAAAATGGTGAACGATCCGGAAAAACAGCTCGCTATTATCAATGCCGCAGGCAAACTCCTCGTCCCGGGAGCTATCCGGACCCTGGATGATGCCAATGTGACTTATCAACTGCCGGTAAGTCATAACGGTAAATTACTCAATGATCCAACTCACCCGTATCAGGGATATTACCGGGGGGCAGAAGATACCGCAAGAAAAGTCGCTTACCACAACGGTACCGCCTGGTGCTGGCCATTTCCGGCTTACTGCGAAGCTCTCGCCGCCGTCGGCGGAGACGGAAGCAGAAAACGGGCTTTGGCTATGCTGATGTCCGTCGCCGTATGGATGGAAAAAGGCGTCATCGGAGAACTGCCCGAAGTCGTCGATGGCAATATCCCTCATCGCAATGGCGGATGTCCGGCTCAAGCATGGAGCATTTCCGAATTTTACCGGGTTTTCAAAATTTTGAAGAAAGATTGAATCCATAATGAAAACTCTCCTGAAAGGTTTTGTCGCCGATGGAATAAATGAACCATCCCGGATGGCGGTTCTGGTGGAAAATGACCGGATCATCGCCGTGGAAAAAGAGTTGTACGGCAGCTGTGTCGCTGATAAAATTTATTCATTCAAAGATGAAATCATCGCTCCGGGATTTATCGATGTCCACGGTCACAGCGATATTTCTATTTTAGCTTGCCCCGGAGCAGAAAGCAAACGGCGTCAGGGTGTCACCTGCGAAATAACCGGAAACTGCGGATTATCCCCCTTCCCTCTGACCGGGAAAAACCGGGAACATCTGGAACACCTTTACGCCAATTACGGCATCCCTTTGACGTGGGAAAATTTTCCGGAATACAAACAAACCCTCGCTGATAAAAAAGTAAATTTACGCACCTTTTCCCTCTGCGGACACAATACCCTGCGGGCAGCCGTCGCCGCATACGACACGCAAGAATTATCACCTAAACAGAAACTCGAAATGGCTGTTTTGCTCGAAAAAAACCTCGCCGCAGGAGCAAAAGGATTGTCCACCGGATTGCTCTATACCCCCGGATGTTTCGCTGATGCTGACGAAATTACCGACCTGATGAGAATTCTGGCAAAATATAATGCCGTATATGCCACTCACTTGCGGAGCGAAGGTGATCACCTCGTGGAAAGTTTGCAGGAAACTCTTGACGCCGCACTTGCTTCAGGCTTGACCAAACTCCAGATAAGTCACCTGAAAACCGCCGGTAAAGATAACTGGCACAAACTTGATGAGGTCTTGGAATTGATCAATCAATATCGCAATGAGGGCATCGACATCCGGTTTGACCGATACCCCTATGTGGAAAGTCAAACCATGTTGAGCGTGATCCTCCCCCCGCCATTCGATACCATGCCCGATAGAGATATAACGATCGCTCTGCAAGATGAAGCTGCCCGGGAAAAAGTTCGCAATTCCCTGAAAAACCGACCGGAATCCGATTGGTCAAGGTGGCGCCTGACCGGAACAAACCACCCGGAGTGGCGTAAATTCATCGGGAAAAAATATACCGAAATCCCCGGTAACAAAGTCGAAGCTGTCATTGAACAATTGACTTTTGATGCAACGACTGCCACCATCGGTGCCGCCGGTATGTCCGAAAACAATATGCTCAAAATAATCAATCACCCACTCTGTATGCCCGGTACTGACGGTAATGCCCTGCCGGAATCGACCTGCTTCGGAACCGCCCACCCCAGAGCTTTCGGGGCAGTTGCCAAACTTATCCGGCTCAAGCTTGACAGCGGTTGTTCCATCGGTCAGGCCGTCAAATGTGTATCATCATCTCCGGCAGACTTTTTCAATCTGGAAAATATTGGAACTTTACAGACCGGAAAAAAAGCCGATATCACCGTTTTTTCACCCGATGATATCGACTCTGATGCTGATTTCATTGATCCGCACCGCTTTGCCAAAGGCATCACGATGACCATGCTGGACGGCATCGCCGAATTTTATTGACCCTGTTTGCCGTTGTCCTGAATACTTTTCAGCAGGATCTTCACCGCCGCCGACGGTTTGCTCTGTTTTTTCAATTTATCCAATTCCTGATTCACGCCGATCCACTCCACCGGGATCTTGGCTCCGGCACTCTGCTGGGCGGCACGCATAGCATTTTCCATATCATTTTCACTCAAGGCGATCAACGCCCGGATCACCATGGCATTGCGACTGACCTGATTGAATTCCAATGACTCTTTCGCCGCCGAAGCATTACCGGCACGCCACTGGGCAAACGCCAGGAGCGGCAAATACTCCGGATGATCATCTTCCATGATCTTCTTGTAATACCATGCCGCAGAGAGCCAATCTTTATTCAATTCCGCTTCTCTGGCGGCACCTGCCATAAAACGTACCAATTCCCGGCGTTGATCGAGCATCGAACCAAGAACTTTTTCCAGATCCGGCACCGGAGCTGCCCCCAACTGGCGGGCCTTTTCATAGGCAATCACCGCTTCCCGGCGGCGGTCGGTGATCGAATTTGAAAGCAATCGTGCCAATTCAATCAGTATCTCGGCTGATTCCGGAGCCAACCGGGCTGCGGTCACAAGCTTTTCCTCCGCTCTCACCGGAGCCCCGCAACCGGCTTCGATCAAGGCCGCACACATCTGGATGTAGGCATTTTCCGGATGTTTTTTCAACAAGGGGTCAATGATCGATTTCGCATTGCCGAAACGCTCAAGCGAAATATAACAACGGGCCGCAGTCAATGCCAACTGTAAATTATCCGGTGCGGCATTGTACGCTTTTTCCAAGTGCCCAATGGCATCCTTGAAACTGCCGCGGCGGAAAAACAGCATACCCAGCCGGGAATGTGCCAGAGCAAACTCCGGATCATTGGTCAATGCCTGACGGTAATTCCAGATAGCCAATTCATCTTTGCCATTTTTTTCAGCAACAAAACCTGCTCCGGTCAACTCTGCCGGAGGACGGCTGTCTCTGATCCCGGAATAAGTCTGTTCTTTCTTTTCCTCTGCCGGACGATTTACCTGTGCAAGAAGTTTGTCCCTTTCGGCGGCAAGCTCTGCATTGAGCTTATTCAATGCCGCAATTTCATCTTCCAAACGGTTCAAACGGGCCAGATCGACCTGATTGAGCAAGGCGGCTGCTGAAGTCTGCTGCATATTTGCCAAGTCGGTATTCAACTTGCGCAATTCTGCGATTTCGGTGCTTTTCAAATTAAGCTGACTGTTAAGCTCATTTTGGGCATTCTGCAAAGCAGTGATCAACGTTTTCATCTTTGACTGCTCATCCTGCAAAGAGGCGATTTTAGCATTCAACGGAGTCGTGGCTTCGGAAACGGCGGCGGCGGCATCTGCGGCGGCGGCACGATATTTTTCAATCTCCAGCCGACAGGAAACATGAAGATCTTTTTTACTGTCTTTCATAGCTGCAGCAAGCTGACTGCCAAGTTTTTCCAATTCGGAATTCTGACTGCTGAGCATGACCTGCAATTCATTATTCAACCGGCGGAGACGTTGTAATTCAGCATTTTCTTTGCGTAAAGAAACCAATTCTCCGGAAAGTTTATTCCAATTTTTCTGCAAAGCCGCATATTCAACATTCAGTGTCCGCAAAGTGCTTTCAACCTCGCTGTTTTTCACTTTCAAAGCTGCCAGCTCAACCTCCCTTGCCCGGAGCTTACTCAATTCGCTCTCCACATTTTTAAGACGCTCAACCTCTTTTGCCCGGGCTTCCAATTCCACAAGCTTGCGGCGGGCATTCTCAAATTCAGCGGCACGGCTGCGTAAAGCAGACAATTCACTTTCCATACGGGAATAAGCAGATTTCATTTCCGCACTCAACTGCTGCTCCTTTGCCAGTGTACTTTTGAGCTGATCCAGCTCCATCAAACGCAATTTTGCCCTTTCCAATTCAGCCTGATGCGGTCGGGCCGCCTCCAAAAGCGAACGGTTTTCCCGGTTTTCTGCGGCAAGAGCTTTGAAATCCCGTGAAAGCTGCTCATACTGCGTTTGAAACTGCAACAATTTATTTATCTGCTGCTGTAATGATTTTTCTCTTTCCGATGCGGCAAGAACTTCTGCCCGGGCTTTAGTATTTTCATCATTGACCGATTTGAGTTTACGCTCATACTCGGAGAGAGCTTTTTTATCGGAATCCAATTCAGAACGTAATTTGATCAACTCATTCTGTGCCGCAAGCAGATCCTCCTCCAATTTTTTCACCGAACTGCGGGCGGCTGTGGCAGCCTGGAAGTCAGCACTGTTGCGGGTTGACAAACGACGCTCCAAATCCTCTGCCCGATCATAAAGGCGTTTGATATCTTCTTCAAGGGTGCGGTTTCTTTCCCGCAGATTTGCCAACTCTGCGGCACTGAGTCTGGCGGCATTCTGCTCCTGCTCAAGATTCATTCTTATGGTACGGTTTTCGTTGTTGAGCAAAGTATTTTTTTCTTTTTCACCATTCAGAGTGATCCCCATGCTCTCATGCTCTTTGCGGAGATCAGCCAGACTTCTTTCCAGAACAGCATACTGTTTTTTAAATGCTTCCAACTGCACACCTGAACTCTCCAACTGTTCCCGGGCATCGGTCAATTGACCGGAAACAGAGGTCAATTTTCTTTCTGTTTCAGCTGACTTTTTCTGAACAGCGGTTAAATTTTCCGCAGTTTCGGCAAGAGTTTTCCGCAGTTTGGCAAGTTCTTCTCCTGCTCCGGTCAAATCCCTGCCGGTCTGCCGGAGACTTTCATTAGCGACTGTCAACTTATTTTTCTGCTCATCAGCAAGAAGACGGAGTTCTGAAAGTTCGTTTTTCAACCCGGCATTTTCTTTATCCACCTCAACTTTTGCGGCAAGTGCGAGATCAAGCTGTTTGAGCAACTCATTTTTTTGGGTCTCCAAAGCGGCAGTCTGCACCTCCAAACCGGCAATGCGGGACCTTGATTTCTGCAATTCTCCCTGCAGCTCGGCGTTTGCAGCAGCACCGGATGTTTCACCTTTTTTTGCTGCCGCCAATGCCGCCAATGCGTCTGCCATCTCTTTTGCAGCCGCAGCTTCTCTGGCAGAAGCAACTGCTGCTGCCTGCCGGGATTCAACTTCCTTTGCTGCGGCATCCTCGGCGGCTTTACGGGCAATGGCCTCCTTTGCTGCAGCATCTTCAGCAGCTTTGCGGGATGAAGCAAGAGCATTACGCAGAGAAGCCAATTCAATTTCCATTGCTGAAACACTGCTGTTTTTTACAGCAAGTTCCTGTTTCAAACGGGCAATCTCATCTGTCTGCTCTTTTACAACATTTTCCGCAGAGGCGATCCGGGTATTCAAAGAAGTGATCTGCTCCTGCAATCCGGTATTGGTATTTTGCAAATTACTGCCCTGCTGACTCAATCCGGCATTTTGCTGATTCAATTCTGCGATTCTGTTATTCAACACGGAAATCTGATTTTTTTGAGTTTCGACTTGGGTATTCAACCCCTTGATTTTGACCGTCAATGTCTCAATTTCCCGGACTTTTTCCAGAAGATCAGCGATTTGTTTATTGGAGTTGAGCAACTCTTCATTGCGGCGTTTCAACAGATCTTCAAGAGCATTTTTTGCCAGACCGCTCATCCGGGCATTCTCTTTTTCAATTTTGAGCTGCTGCTCCAAACTGGTCAACTGCTTGCTGACACGCTCAATATTCATCCTTTCATCCAGAAGCTTCTGCTCCAGAAGCACGATCCGCTCATCCGGACGTTTCAGCTCCTCCTGCAAGGCCTTGAAACGTTTTTCCAGAAGCAGATAGCGGTCAGTAGCCACTTTCCGGTCTCGAAGCAATGCGGCTATTTCAGATTCAAAATTGCGTTGTCTCTGCAATTCTTTGTTAAGTTTACCGTTATTGACCCGCAATTCAGCATTTTCCACCCGCAGTTTTGCCATCTCTTTTTCATTCGCTGATGAAACAGCTGTTATCGGAGTGTAGTGATTCTTTCCGGCAGGAGATACCGGAGTGTAGCTGTTTCTGGAGCCACCGGAATTATTGCCGGAAGTCCGGGAATTTTGGTTGTTTGAAGAAGCCGCCGGTGTTTCCGTTTTGCCGGTATTTTGCGGAGTTCCTGATTCATTGAGCAAACGTTTCAACTCGGCGATCTGCCGGTCACAATCACGCAAACGGTCTGCGATCACCCGCTGGTTCCAATCCGGACGGGCGGAACGCACCGCCTGATAATTTTTCCTCGCTTTTTCAAAGTATCTCAAAGCATCTGTATAATTACCTCTTTCCCGGCGTGCCTCACCCTGTTCAAAATTGGTATAACCTGCCCGCCAGGAGTCCCACGGAGAGGGAGCGGCCGCCAAAATCAGACAACTTGAAACAATCAGTGCCGCCCACAGAAATTTCCCCTTTTTCATTGCAGAAACTCCTTAAAACGATGTTGATATTTTTCTTCAATCGCAAAAACGATCTGCACCGTACCATTCGGTGCGTAATTTTCTTCATAAATATTTCCCGATCCATGTGCCAGAGTAATCAAATCATAACGGGAAGGCGGAATTTCCGCACGCAGTAAACAACGGGAACGGGAGGCAAAATCAGCAAGAAGATTCCTTAAATTATCCAAGCCCTCTCCGGTAGATGCCGAAACATACAACGCATCCGGGAAAAGCCCCCGCAAACGGGCAAGTTTTATCGCATCTTTCTCCCGGTCGATTCGGTCGCTTTTGTTGAAAACAACCACCATTTTTTTCTCATCAGCTCCCAGCTCTTTCAATACACCGAGAGTGGTTTCCCATTCATTATCAATGTCTTCAGAAGAAACATCCAGTACAACCAATAAAATATCTGCCAATACCGCTTCTTCCAGAGTCGATTTGAATGCCTCAACCAATTGGTGAGGCAGTTTACGGACAAAACCCACAGTGTCATTGAGAACCATCTCCACATTGCCCGGCAGATTTATCCGGCGGGCAGTCGGATCAAGTGTCGCAAACAACTGATCTTTCACCAATACGTCAGAATCACATAACGCATTTAGCAAAGAGGATTTACCGACATTCGTATAGCCTACTAACGCACCCTGGGCAACCGGGCGGCGGATACGGGATTTCCTTTGAGATGCCCGCTGTTTGCGAACCAGTGCCAGCTCTTCTTTCAACTGCTGGATACGTCTTTTTATCAAACGGCGGTCGGTTTCCAGCTGGGCTTCGCCCTGACCGCGGTTGGTCGTCCCTCCGCCACGCTGACGGGACAAGTGAGTCCAGGCTTTATGCAAACGGGGCAAGGAGTACTCAAGTTTTGCCAGCTCAACCTGCAAAACCGCTTCTTTGGTCATTGCCCGGGAGGCAAAAATCTCCAGAATGATCTCCTCCCTGCCCACAACCGGACAGCCGGTAAGTTTTTCCCAGTTTCGCTGCTGGGAAGGTGTCAGATCTGAATCAAATACCAGAATATCAGCTTCACACTCCTGCACCATACGGGCAAGTTCTTCCGCCTTGCCGCTGCCGGTACGGTAGCGAACCTGATGATTGCGGAGCCGGACGATCTCCGGCTCCAGAGGAATGATTTCCAGATTGCGGACCAGATCAGCCAATTCATCAAGCTGGGATTCCACAACAGAACAATCCTGATCCGGCTCCAAAAAGCCGATCAGGAATGCCCGCTGCTCTCTGATGGCAGCTGTCTCTTTCTCCAGCTCGATCAACGATCTCTCCGCAATAACAACTTCAACGCTGTTTCAAACGGGCAGCAACTTCCGCCTCATAAGCGTCAAGATCATCAATGGTCAACTGGGCCACGCCGGTACGCATTGCCGCTTCCGCAACTTTGCGGGCAACGTGAGGCACGACCCGGGGATCGAAAGGTTTCGGGATGACCATATCCAGACGGATTCCGGCAGGTCCGTCAAAAGTACCTTTTTCAGCATCTGCCGGATAAGCTTTTTTCAATTCGACTTTGACGTCTTCAGGGATCTCCATAGTCGCCAATTCGGCAAGAGCTTCGCTGGCGGCAAGTTTCATCTCTTCATTGATATCTTTGGCACGGACATCCAATGCTCCGCGGAAAATACCGGGGAAACCAAGAACGTTGTTGATCTGATTGGGGAAATCACTGCGTCCGGTACCGACCACAGCTGCTCCGGCCGCCAATGCAACATCCGGGAAAATTTCCGGAGTAGGATTGGCCATGGCAAAAATCACCGGATTCGGAGCCATGGTTTTTACCATTTCGGCAGTTACACAATCCGGAACCGAGAAACCGAGGAAAATATCCGCTCCCTTAAGAGCATCTTCCAAAGTGCGGCACGGAGTGTCCGCGGCAAAGAATGCTTTTTCCGCATTCAGATCGTTTCTGCCGGTATGGATAACTCCTTTGGAGTCGCACATGATAAAATTCTCTTTTTTCGCACCGGCAGTCAGGTAAAAACGGCTGCAGGCAATACCGGCTGCACCGGCACCATTGACCACGAAACGGCATTTGGCAATGTCTTTGCCCAACAGTTTCAAGGCGTTGATGATCGCCGCCATGGAGATGATCGCCGTACCATGCTGGTCATCGTGGAAAACCGGAATATTCATCCGCTCTTTCAACACTTTTTCGATCTCAAAGCAGGCAGGTGCGGCAATATCTTCCAGGTTGATTCCGCCGAAAGTAGGTTCCAGATGCTCAACTGCCGCAATCATTTTTGCCGCATCAGTACGGTTTTTTTCGTCAAAAACCTTGCCCAGACAGAGCGGAATGGCGTCAATGTCAGCAAAATGTTTGAAAAGCACCGCTTTTCCTTCCATAACCGGCAAACCGGCTTCAGGACCGATGTTGCCCAAACCAAGAACCGCAGTCCCGTTGCTGACCACCGCAACCATATTGCCTCGGGAGGTGTAACGCCAGACATTATCCACATCCTTGTTGATCTCAAGACAGGGCTGGGCTACGCCGGGAGTATAAGCCAAACTCAAGTCATCTCCGGTATCACAAGGTTTGGTAGTCGTAATGGCGATCTTACCGGGACATTTACCGGCATGATAATCCAATGCAAGCTGTTTCAATTCATCTGCTGTCATTATATTTCTCCTTTTTAAGATATTTGGGGTGAGTGAAACACAAATTCAAAGCCGGGGACGCACATTCCACGATGTACTGCCCCATGCTCCATCCTTAAATTCATATATGCCGAATGCTCCGGTGGCAAGTTTCAAAGAGCCTTCCGGCAAATTTCCTTCCGGAAGAATAGCCTTGGAAAAACGGGCGATCCCGTTACTGGTGACCGCAATCACAGTTTTTCCGGAATATTCAGCAAGCACTTTATCGGCAAATTCTTTCCATTGAGATTCCAATTCACCGGCTCTGGCAGCAAGAAAATGCCACGCCGCCGGCAATACCGCCTCACTGTCCCAGCGTTTCAATGCCGCTTTACCGGCGGCACGCAAATCATCCAGAGAGGTATCAACGGTCATCGACGAGAGTTTTTCAGCAATACCGAGACGCAGAACAACATCATCTTCCGGCTTGCCGTCATCCATGCCGTAATCAAGCTCTGTAAGAAATTCAGCTTCAGACAAGACCGCTCCGGGAAAGGATGCGGCGATCCCGACCGCACTCTGGCAGGTACGCTGAAGCGGAGCATGAAAAATCATCTGCGGTTCGATACCCATTTCAGCAAGCATCTCTCCGGCGGCATACGCCTGACGCATCCCGGTCTCTGTAAGCGGAATATCCGTGGCACTGCCGACCCGCAAAATAACATCCCCGGAATTAAAAGTATTTCCATGACGGACAACGATCAAACGGGTAACTTCACTCATTTCAACAACTCCCCGGCTTTGGCAATCAATTTTGCGGCACGCTCAAGGTCTTCCGGTGAATCCACACCGCTGGCGGCCGCATCGTAACCGTCAGGATAAGTGACTTCCACCATGCGTACCGGAATACCGTTTTCAATAAAACGCAACTGTTCAAGCTGCTCAAATTTCTCATATTCGCCCAGCGGAGCCTGCGAAAAATAAGCTAATGCGGCAAATTTATAAGCATACAAACCGACATGGCGGCAAACCGGAGAAAAACCACCGTCTGCGGCAAGTTTTTCTTCCCCGCGGATCGCCGGAATGATATTTTTGGAAAACCACTTCGCATTTCCGTCAGCTCCAACGATCGCAGTTGTACCGGAAAACGGAGAGGTCTTCTTGGATTCACGGAGTGCCGCAAGCTCCTCCCAAGTCAAACGGGTATAAGGAGTAGCAACCTGCGTTGCCGGAAATTTGTCGAATGCATCAAGCAAAGCACTGATGAAAGATGGAGGACAAAGCGGATTATCCCCCTGTAAATTGAGCAGAACATCGGGACGCTCTTTGCGATTCATCGCCACTGCCCAGACCCGGTCAGAGCCGGAACGGCAGCTGGATGGGGTGATCTCCACCGGAATATCGTGCTTTTCACAATATTCTATGATTTTGGCACTGCCTTCACCGGGAACTTCCGGTTCTTCAGTAGCGACGACCGCTTCACAATCCTTGCGGCTGCGGCACACCGCATCGGCAATATCCCAAACCCGCTGGATAATTGCTTTGCCGCACAACTCTGCCAGTGGTTTACCGGGAAAACGTTTCGACCCGAAGCGGGCCGGAATAACGATCAAACTTTTCATATTACTCCTTTACATAAAAATGAGGAACGTTGCAGCGTTCCTCATCGTATTTCAGACTGACAAATTACTTTCCGAAAGGGATTCCCGGAATTTCAATCTCGATAAGATGTTCAAAACCAAGATAATGGAATGTGGTCAGCACCGCAGCTCCGATAAAAAACAGTATCGTAATTATCGACATTATCAAATAGAATTTAGACGGTGCAGAAACATTTACGGCAGCAGGCATTCCGGGGGCACCGGGCATTCCGGGGGCACCGGGCATTCCGGGGGCACCGGGCATTCCGGGGGCACCGGGCATTCCGGGGGCACCGGGCATTCCGGGGGCACCAGGCATTCCCGGCTTAATTCCCGGGGCACCAGGCATTCCCGGCTTAATTCCCGGGGCACCAGGCATTCCCGGCTTAATTCCCGGGGCGGCGGCAACAGGAGCAACAGGAGCCGGCATTCCCGGCTTAATTCCCGGAGCGGCGGGCATTCCGGGGGCACCGGGCATTCCGGGGGCACCGGGCATTCCGGGGGCACCGGGCATTCCGGGGGCACCGGGCATTCCCGGCTTAATTCCCGGAGCGGCGACAACAGGAGCGGCGGCAGGAGCAGCCGGGGTAGCGACAACAGGAGCGGCGGCAGGAGCAGCCGGGGTAGCGACAACAGGAGCGGCAGCAGGAGCAGCGGCAGGAGCAGCCGGGGTGGCGACAACAGGAGCGGCGGCAGGAGCAGCCGGGGTGGCGACAACAGGAGCGGCGGCAGGAGCAGCCGGGGTGGCGACAACAGGAGCGGCAGCAGAAGCTGGACGCTGGATGCGTACAGTCCGGTCATCATTCAACTCTGCACCGGCAGGAGCTGCCGGTTTCAATTTAACCGTCATTCTCGTACGGGTGTCTTCATCGACTCCGGCAGGGGCAGGTGCTTCAGCAGCAGACTGCTCCGGAGAAGCTAATTGCGGACCGGTCGCCGCCGGAATAAGAGTCCGCAAACGCATCGTTTTTCTTGTTCTGGTATCGTCATCCAAAGGAGCCGGAGTTACCGGAATATTTTCCTGATCCGCCATTTTTCAAGTCCTTTCCGAATATATATTAACTTTTATCTTTTTCATTATCCGCAATTATACCGCTGCATTTTCTTCCAGAGCTTTCATACGCTGTGGAACATCACGGTAATCTGCCATGCTTATCAAAATCTGCTTGTAGTTCTCTTTGGCTTCATCAATTCTGCCAACCAGAACAAGAGCATTGCCGAGATAATACATTGCTTCCCGCTTGTACTTGTCCATACGAGCCATATCGTTTACTGCCGCAGTCAAATATTCTACCGCCTGAGCAGGATTGTTTTTCAACAATTCACAACGGCCGAGATAAACCAGACTGCCACGCCGTTTCTGCGGGTTTTCCGCAACCGCTTTGAATGTAGCTTCGGCAGCTTCAAACATGTCAAATTCAAACTGTAATTCACCAAGATCAAATTGCAGCTGCATATCATTCGGGAAACGCTGGGCCCGCATTGTCGCATGCTCCCAACGGTAATCATAAATATCCTTTTCCAATTGAGCGACTTGAGCATCGGCATTCTCATATTTTTCCGGCTCTGCTTTCAAGGCTTCTATCGTAGTTTTGAGATGGGAAATGTAGGCCTTTTCAATATGTTTGTCCAACACCGGGTCAAGCACACCCAGCCGGTCAGCAACGTTTTTGTACTCCTGCAAAGCTTCTTCGTATCTGCCGGCAACCATAAAAGCATCCGCCATTTTACGCCGCATATCCACCGAATCCTGCTTACGCAACTCCGCTGAAAAACGGTCTATGAGCAGCTGGGCCTGATTGGCATCGTGGATCGTACCATCCAGAAGTTGCTGGATAATAGCATCTTCCGCATCGGCGGCATTAGCCTTTTTATTGGATTTCTGATCGTTGAAGTTACCTTTTTCAATACTCGCCAAAACCATCGCCGCCTGCAATCCGGCTTTGTCAATATTCTTCTTATCGGCAGTTTTGGCAATCATGTCCTGGTGGATTTTCAGAGCGTCGATACCCTGACCGTTACGCTGCATGGCATCGGCAAGTTTTTTCATCCGGGCAGGAGACGGGTGCAGTTTGCACAAAATATCCAGTGCCGATACCACAGCCCAGGGAGAACCGGCAGATTCTCCGGCGGAGGCCAGAACACCGAGCATAACCGGATTATCCACGCAAACTGCCAAACTGTTTTCGCACATCGCCATCGCTTTCACCGGATCGGATGCTGAAATGATCTGAACGACCGGAGCTTTGAACAACGCTGCCAGTTTAGCCAAAAATTTAACCCCGCCGCTTAAATTTTTCAATTTACCCAATTCGTATTCACGGAGCTTTTCATAGAGCATCGGAACTTCCGGATTCTTGCATAAAATCGGATACAGGATATCTACTGCACTGTTAAAATCCTGCACTTGTGCCATTCTGGCGGCCCGGGTCAATGCATCCCGGACATAGATCGGAGCCTGGCTGACTGTCTTTCGAATCATAACTAAAAAATCACTTTCAATATGCTGCAGTTAATTCCACACAAATATACATGTATGTAAACTACACTTCAAATGCAATTTTTACAAGTGATTTTATTGCAAATCCGCAAAAAAATCATATTTTTTTATCATTTATCGTCTGCAATACGGCAAATCCCGCAATTATGACAATTCAATCCCTGCGGCGGAACGTAAAGGCGATGAGCTTTGATCGCCGCACGACGGTTGAAATAACTTTTCAATGCCAAGATACAACCGACAATAATAAATGCTCCGGGTGCCGCACCCGGCAAAAGAAAATCAACCGTCCAGGACGGAATCAATTTTATCCCGAATACCGCTCCGCAGGTCAAAAATTCCCGGATCATCCCAAGCATGGTCAAAGTCAGAGTAAAGCCCAACCCCATACCGATACCATCCAGAATTGAACGCAAAGGCGTATTGCGGGAGGCAAAAGCTTCCGCCCGCCCCAAAACAATACAATTGACAACTATCAGCGGAATAAAAATCCCCAGTGCTTCATACAATGAAGATGGTGCGTATGCCTGCAGCAGCAGATCAACCACCGTTACAAAACCGGCAATTACCACAATATACACCGGGATACGGATCTTTTTGGGCGTAAATCCGGCAATCAGACTGATCACCAGATTGCTCCCCGCAAGCACGCAGGTCGTGGCGATCCCCATCCCGAATCCATTGGCGGCACTGCTGGTCAGTGCCAGAGTCGGACAGGTGCCAAGCAGAAGAACCAATACCGGGTTTTCTTTCCAAATCCCTTTGGAAAAATCCTGAAACAGTGTGTTTTTCATTGCTTTTTCTCCATTTCCGTCAAGCCGGATTTTGCAAATGCCGATGCGATTTCATCAACAACTGACGTTACCGCCCGGCTGGTGACCGTCGCTCCGGTCTTATAGATGAATTCACCGCCGTCTGCTGAAGTTTTCCATGCCCCGGCTTCCTGTGCATTTTTCCCGTTATACTGATCCAAATACTGCTGTGCCGGAATTTCCGGAGCTTCTTCACTCAAATTAAAAATCGTCCTCTGGAATTTACGGCTGCAAACTTCCGCCCCCAATCCGGGAGTCTCCTTCTGCCGCAATATCTGTACCCCGGTGATCCTTCCGGCAAGGTCGAAACCGACCAATGCTTCGATCTCTCCGGCATATCCTTTGCGGGTAACTGCGGATCCGACAAATCCCACTGTTTTACCATCTTTTTCCACCGGATAAAAAGATTTGCCGTCAATATCAACGACATCACCAATGCGATCAAATTCAGGAAGACGCAGACGCTTGAATTCATTTACTTTCTTGCTCTCCTGTGATTTGCGGATCGGTTCGGCAGTCAGCTGGGAAACCACCGCCAGCACCAATGCCGCCAGCAAGGCTATACCGCCAAGAAACAACCCCAGTACCGGTAAACTTTCACGGTTGCGAAGCTTCATTCTGCACTCTCCTCCTTACGGCGTTTCGGGACATAACCAAAAGGACGGTGTCCGCACCAGCGGTCGATCAAAGGAACAAGGGCATTCATAAACAGGATCGCAAAACTGACCCCCTCCGGGTAATTGCCCCAAATCCGGATCACTGAAGTCATTACTCCGCAACCAACTGCAAAAACCACACAGCCGGCTCCCGTGATCGGACTGGTAACCATGTCCGTCGCCATGAATACCGCTCCTAAAAACAAACCGCCATTAAGTATATGGAACAACGGCGACGGTGTTACTCCGGGTAGAAAATAGTGAACTATCCCGGTAAAAATTGCCACACTCCCGATGAAAAATAACGGAACCCGCCAGTTTATCAGATTGAGTGCAACCAATATCACATAGCCAAGCAGTAATGCAAATACACTGGTTTCCCCCAAACACCCTGCCCGGTCTCCCCAGAAACAGCGTTTAAGAAATTCACGGTCTTCAACTTTATGGAAATTGTTTGCCGCCGCCTGATCTTTTCCCATGACTTTGGGAGTTGTGCCGACCACTCCCAAGGGAGTGGCACAGGTAACCGCATCCGCCCCATTGAAAAATTCTGTCCGTCCCGGATAATCAGAAACCACCATACCTCTTGACGGTGTCCACAAGGTCATCGCCGCCGGCAGAGCTATAAGCAATCCAACTCTTGCCACCAGTGCCGGATTGAAAGGATTGTTGCCCAGACCGCCGTAAACCTGTTTTCCGAGCCAGATCGCCAGTATCGCCCCGATCGGCGGAACATAAAGCGGTACACTTACCGGCAGACACAACGCCAGAAGCACGCCGGTCAATGCCGCTGACAAGTCTCCGACAGTACGCCACACCGCTTTCCCGACTGCCCAACACCATAATGCTTCAGCGGCAACACAGCAGAATACCGTGTAAACGATCACCAGCAATGCCCGGAATCCGAAGAACCATGTCGATGCGGCAACCGCCGGCAGCAGTGCCAGAAGCACTCCACCCATGATCGTACGTAAATTCGCCCCGGTCGACAGGTGCGGAGAGGAACTCAACACCAGTTTTTTGCCGGTCGGCAGTTTTATATTTTCCATAACTGTTACTTTCCTTTATTGGCAAGTTCTTTACGCAATTCAGCTTTGGCACGGCGGATATTCTGCACCAGCGGCCGGTGGTCGGGGCAGACGTATGCACATGAACCGCACTCCATGCAATCCATAACATGATTCTGATACGCCAGATCCATACGGTCTGCCTCAATCGCCGTTGAAAGCAGACAGGGCATCAGGTGCATCGGACATCCCTGCACGCATCTGCCGCACCGGATGCAGCCGCTCGCCTCATAATTGACCGCCAGACGGGTCGGCAAAAGCAGTATTCCGGAGGTGTTTTTGGCGATCGGCACGTCAAAGGACTTTTGAGCGAATCCCATCATCGGCCCGCCGAAAATCAGTTTACCCGGTTCTTCGGTCACTCCTCCGGCAAATTTGACAGCTTCAATAGCCGGTGTACCGAGTTTCAATTTCCAATTTCCCGGAGAAACTACCACGTCTCCGGTAACCGTAACGATCCTTTCCACCAGCGGAATACCTTTTATCACGGCGTCGGAAAGTGCCGCCGCCGTACCGACATTCTGCACCACACAACCGGCATCCATCGGCAGACCGCCGGAACGTACCGCCCGTTTGGTAATGGCACTGATAAGCTGTTTTTCCGATCCCTGCGGATAACGCACCTGCAGCGGAACAACGGAAATGCCGTAACGGTCTTCAAATTTCTCCAGAGCTTCAATGGCATCGCCCTTGTTGATCTCCACACCAATACAGGGACGGCGTACACCGAGGATCCTGCCGAAAATCGCCGCCCCGCGGGCAACTTTCTCCGGTTTTTCAAACATCAGACGGTGGTCAGCGGTCAAATACGGTTCACACTCCGCTCCATTGAGGATGAGTGTATCTATCTTTTTTCCCGGCGGCGGAGCAAGTTTAACATGTGTCGGGAACGATGCTCCCCCCATACCGACCAAACCTGCCTCAATGACCCGTTTTTTCAATATCTCCGGATCGATATTCTCCCAGTTGTAAATCGGTTCAAAAGGCGGATCACCGCGATCTTCACCATCGGCAAGGATCTCCACCGCCTGCGACGGAATACCCATAGGCCCGGGAACTTCAACTATCCCCCCGACAACTCCGCTGGTCGGAGCATGAAGATTGGCGGAAACAAAACCGTCTGCTTGAGCAATGAGCTGATATTTGCTTACTTTATCACCTTTTTTAACCACCGGGACCGGCGGCTTGCCGGAATTTTCAGCAAGAAGCACAAAATATCTTTCCAGCAGCGGAGCGGTACGCACCGCCAGTTTATTGGTCAAATCTTTGCCGTCACCGACAGGATGGATGCCGCCGGAAAAAGTCATTACACTGCGGGAACTCTTATTCATTCTTTGCCCCCTTCCCTGCCTTTTCATAAGCGGCTTTCAAACGGTCATTTTCCGAGAGCAGACAACCGGCAGGACAGTTGATCGAGGCGGCATCTGCGGCACTGACACTTTCCGCTTTGTCATAGTTGACCTGCGCCAGAAATCCGGAAATTTTGAATTTATCTCCAAAAAGTTTTTCACACTTGCGGCAACCGATACAGCCTGCCTGACAAATGCTCCTTTTGACGGCTCCTTTTTCCGGAGAATTACAATAGATATGGTAATCGGCATCAGCCGGAACCATCTTGATAACTCCACGGGGACATACTTCAGCACATTTGCCGCAGCCGACACACAATTCCCGGTGGACAACGGCAACCTGACCGATGATTTCAATCGCTCCGAAGGGGCATTTGCGGGCACAAGTACCCAAGCCGAGACAGCCGAAACGACACGCATCCGGCCCTCCGGCAACCATATTAGCCGCCACACAATCCTGAACACCATTGTAATTCATCCGCTGGACTCCGCCGATAAAACTGCGGCAGAAAACAACCGCCTGTTTGCATTCGACCTTGCCGGCATCTATCCCCAATGCCAATGAAATTGCTGCGATCTGCTCCGAACTGGAAACCGGACAATTCGCCGGAACCGCCTTGCCGGAGGCAAGAGCTTTGGCAAAATCCGCACACCCTGCCTTGCCGCATCCGCCGCAATTGGCTCCGGGAAGCAATTCCAGTGCCAAATCTATCCGGGGGTCAGACTTCACATGGAATACCCGGACGAAAATCGCAATTATGCCGCCGAGTACCAAGCCAAGCACCCCCATAAGCAAAATCGCATAGATAACAGTTAAAATATCCATAGCTGTTTCAAGCTCCCATTTTCAGCACAACCCGGAAAAACCGACAAATGCCATCGCCAGGATCCCGGCGGTGATCAAAGCTATCGGAGTTCCTTCAAAGGCTTTCGGAGGTTCGGCAAGTTCCAGTTTTTCCCGGATGCTGGAAAACAAAATCAGTGCCAGTGCAAAACCAAGACCGGAAAATCCGCCGAATATCGTCGAATCAAGAATACTTCTGCCGCTTTCGGCATTGATCGTCGCCGCCCCAAGCACCGCACAGTTGGTGGTTATCAAAGGCAGGTAGATCCCCAATGCCCGGTAGAGTACCGGACTGAGCTTCTGAAGCATGATCTCCAAAAGCTGAACCAGAGCCGCTATCACCAGAATAAAGGTCAGAACCCGCAGAAAACTCAAATCCACAACTTTGCCGTTTACGGTAAAACGCAAAAGACAGTTGGCAATAACCGAGGTTATACACGATGCCATCGTCATTACCACGGTAACTGCTCCGCCCATTCCCAGTGCCGTATCCAGCCTTTTGGAGACACCGAGAAACGGACAGATACCCAGAAAGCGGGTCAGAACAAAATTATTCACCAGCACGGCACCGATGGTCAATTCAAGATATTTCATAGTCATTTATCCTCCGGGATATTCTGTTTTTCCGGGAACACACTGCGGGAACAGACCGTTTTCACACTCACTCCGTCGAGCATACCAAGTTTGCCGGACAATGAATTTACCACATCCGCCGGAGCATCCAGCACCACACTGATAATGCTGACGGCTCTTTCCCGGTGGGGCAACCCCATCCTGCCGATAATATATTCTCCGCACTCATGGAGCAGACGGTTGATCTCTCCTGATTGCTCATTATCTTCTACGATTATACCGATCAAAGCGATCCGGTTCATTCAGAAATTCTCCCTGAAAAAACTTTGTAATCCTGCTTAATATACTCCGTCAATCATTTTTTGTCAAATATTGCCCGGAATATAAAATCATACCGTTAAACGCTAATATAGTGTAACTGCGTAAAATTTACAAGACTTGAATATGGATATTCCGTGTTTTTCACTTCTTTTTTTCAAAATATTTTGCCTCAACAAATAAAAAATTATTGTCTTATTTTTTGTGAGAAATCTTTCCTGCGGCGGTGCATTGCGGGCAATCTCTTGGCAAATCTGCGGACGTTTTCGCAGTCATGTACGACAGTACACTCCTGCTAATCCGCCTTGATTTGCCCGCGACCTTGCCTCACACTGCATCCACCGGTTGCAAACAACCCCGTATTTGCCGGGTTGACAAATCACAACTTATGTGACATGTTTTATACGTTAACAAAAATGTTTGTTTATAAGCTCCTGTTACGGGTTTCACAAAATTTGGGACATTATCAATAAAAAACACCCCGGAAAACAAAATTATTTTCCGGAGTGCGGTCAAATTATTTTTCAGGAGGGTAATCAATTCCCGGCAGGGAAAATCTCTTCGATTTCCGGAGCCAGATTCCAGGTGCGCAATCCGGTTACTGCCACCGATTCGCCCGGAGCGGTGAAATTGAACCAGGAATCCTTGAAGGGACCGAGGAAAAGATCATTGAACTTCACCTTTTCCAACGGGACCACCCCTTCTTTGATCAATTGTCCGTCAACATATGCCCGGAACTTCCCGTTTTCCCAAACGGCCGCCGCGATATACTCCCTGCCCGGCTCCAGCGGGGTATTCAACCGGGCGATCGTACCGGCCTTTTTGACCGGATGCCAGAAAATAATCGAAAGTTTTGCCGGATTACCCGTCGCAAAGATCGCCAGACTTGCCAGACTTGCCGGACGCAGGTAGAGGATGCTCTGCTCCCCTTTCACCGTTGCCGCAGCCGGAAGCATCCGGAATTTCACGGCAACTGCTCCCTGATTTCCGGCAAGAGCTTTCGCCGGAATCCGTACTGCATTGACCTTGCCGCCTATAACCACGCCGCCATCGGCGATTCTGCCGTTGACCGGAATAAATTTACCGCCCATCGGGATCGGAGAACCGGCGGCAAACTTCACATCCAGTGTTTTGCCGGAGGGCTTGATCCGGCAGAATGCCACACCCAGCCACGGAACATTATTCAATGGACCATTGCCGGTATTGGTTATCCGCAGAGTGTAAGTACCCGGCTCAAGTTTTTCCAGATTGAGCGGAAATTCCTGCACCGCCCAGCGGTAATCAGGATAAGGAGCTTTGCCGGTAAAGACCGTCTGACCGTTAAACTCGATCTTTATCGGCGCCCGGCTGTTGACGACATCATCACACATCGCTCCGATCTCCAGAATCGGTTTGACCATGCTCTTTTCGATTTTGAAAGTAACACTGATCTCCGTCTTTTTACTGCGGCTGCCGTAAATTATGCGGATGGGTTCTCCCATGCACCAGTCGGAGCGTTTAACGCCACCGGTAAATGCTTCACTGTCCGAAAAGATGGTAACTGCATCCGGGTTGCGGGGAGCTGCCAGAGCCGGAAGCACTTCCCGCAAAAGCGGTTTCGCCGCCGGGAACTCTTTTACGATCTTTCTGCCCGGCAGAGCAAAAGCAGCATCACTGCCGGAACTCAAATAAACCACCAGATGACGATCCACCTCCGGGATCTCAACTTTGACCCGGTCGCCGTTTTTCTCAAACTGCCACTCCACCACATCGTCAAAGTCAACACTGAAAAGATAGACTTTTTGAGTGCCGGGAGCGAAAACATCCAATGTCATCGGTTTGGATTTGTCCGGACGATTCTCCGATGCCGCCGGGAAGTCATAATTACGCAGCTGCGGCTGGACACCGCCTTTGGCACGGTTGGATTGGAAGTTGACCAGCGTCAGCATCGTTCCCTGCGTATTGCCGTTTTTATGCTTGAGTCCCTCAATAACGATACCGGCAGGGAAATTGTCTGCCTCAAAAAGAACTTTGTCATTGTAGGACTTGACGATCTTTGTCCACAGCGAACTCCACTGCGGATCACGCTGATCGTTCCAGAACTGCCCGGGAACAAGCTTATTCATGTTGTAAAAGTGGAAAAAGGTGCATCTTTCCGGAGAACCGGCAAAGTAAACTATGCGTCCCTTGCCGACTTCCCTGACGAGAATACCCGGATAAGCCTTACCGTTTTTGTCGATAAAAGAAGCAAGCACTTTCACATCAGAAGCAATGTTTTTCAGCTTGATTATCCGTTTGGTGTAATCAATTTTGCCGGTAACGTCTCCAGTAACCGGATTTTTCTCCGGGATCTCAAGAGCGGCGGCTGATTTGACTTCACCGTCATAGCTGAATCCAAGCAGTTCTGCCGCTGCAAAATCGGAGAATTTATTGTAGTTGTCATCTGCCATTGAGAAGTTGCCGGAGGTGATGAATGTACCGCCGTTGCGGACAAATTTCTCCACTTCAGCGAGGGCATCTTTCTGCCAGACTGCCGCATTCATGGCGATCACAGTATCAGCTTTTTTCCGCAAAGATGCCGCATCTTTGAAGTCGGCATCGATCACCACCCGGTACGGGATCATCTGATCGGTAAGAGCATTGCATACTCCGGAAAATCCCAATTCCCACTCCAAAGCTCCCAAAGGGTTGTTGTTGCGGTTGAGAGAGGAGAAATACATGGCGATATTTCCGGCATTTTCATTGGGAGTGACCAGAGTTTCATGCTCCATTTCCCACTGGGTGAGCGGTCGCCAGACATGATCTTTTTTGCCCAGAAGCCACCACCACTGACGGGTCCCCGTAGCAAAGGCACAGAGCGAAGAAACCATATCACTGAAACTGTCCTGGGCATAAAACAGAACCCACGGGGCATTGCCGGTCTGTTCGGCAACTGCCCGGAGCAATTTCAGCTCCAAAGTCACCAGAGGATAGTATTCCGGATAACGCAGACCGTGCGGCATACTCTCCAGACCGACGGAATCGGCATACAGCGGCAGATTGCACACATCATAACCGAAAGCATAGTTGGTATAACCGGAAAGGTTGTTGCACAAGTACGCAGAAAAGACCATTTCGGTATTCAAACTCTTGATTAGTTTACGGCACTCGTCCTGCCGCTCAAGGAGTTTTTCGATACGCCATTTTCTCCAGCGGCGGAAAGCCTCCGGTTCCCGGGTCGACCAGCCTTTGTATTTGCCGTTGGGAGGCAATTCATAACCGGTGTCGGCTTTGAATTTGCTCCGGCAGGAGTTACAGCCGCACAGCTGGGGAGAGAAAAACTGGATCTCGTCGATCATCACCGAATCACAGGGGGATTCACGCAGCAGTCTTTCCAGACGGGCGAACCAGAGTTTCCAGAATTCATCATTGTTGACGCAGGTGTTTCCGGTACCGTAAGTATTGATTTCAGTCTTGCCGGTAACCAGATTCACCGCCGCCCATTCCGGATGTGCCTGCAGAAGTTTCATCGGAACCATCGTGCAGGTAACGTGGTGCATCGTCTGCAACCCCTCTTTGCGGGCGGCATCAAAAAACATCCTGCTGTCACGGATGGTGTCATCAATACTGCGGCGAACCGCACTGCGTTCCGAAGCCGGAAGCAGATCCATGATCAATGTACGGCATTTCTCCGCCAGAACCATGTTGAATCCGGCATCTTTGTACCACTTCGCCTGTTTCGCAGCTTCCGCGGCAGAGAGCTTCGCCGGAATATCATAAGATGCCATCCGGTAACTCTGCATCTGCTCTTTCAAAGTGGGCAGAACTTTGTTGGGACGGCCGCTTTTGAACTCCTGAAAGCCGATAACACTGCTGCGGTCACAATAATAAGCTTCATCCGTTGCGGCGGCACTTGCAGCAGCAAAAATCAAACTTCCAAAAAGTATTCCGATCGTTCTTTTCATCATATCACCTTATTTCCCCGTCCAGCGGCCGGAAAATGCACTGTAAGGATTGTTGGCAGTTGAATAGGTCATACGATCAGCCGTGGCTCCGGTTTTGACCGATTCAGCGTGACCGTCAACAAAAGAACTATTCACAGAACCACCATGACGTGCATCAAGACATCCGATGGAATCTCCGGTCGAATACTGGGATTGCAGGATGTGCCACCCCGTACTGCGGGAAGAACTTGCCTGATAAGAATCGGCAAAAGAAAGAGTTTTTGCCGGTGTTCTCACCCGGGAAATTTTGCCGCCGATCTGGATCCCGTAAGTTTTATCGTTGAGATAAAAATTGCGTCCAATTTGAGAATAAACGGTATATCCGGCTCCCCAGTCATCGTAACCGGTCTCAAAATTTTTCTTGATACTTGAGGCAGAGGCGTTGCAAGCCCGGCGGTCGGTTTGGTGGGTGATAAATGATGAACACTTGACTATTTCCATTCCGGAATTATTGGCAGCAAGAAGATAACTCAACCAGGCTACAGGTTTCCCATGTGCCAATTTAGTACTGTCCGGCGGCTGCTGATCGTTGTTTTCTCCAAGATACATAAGATTCCAAGTGGACAATGTCTTGTGGTGCGAAAGACAATCTGCCGTTCTGCCGCGTTCACGGGCTGAATTAAGTGCCGGAAGCAATATCGCCGCCAGAATGGCGATGATGGCTATGACTACGAGGAGTTCAATAAGAGTAAAGCACTGGTGCTTTACTCCAGACGTCTGGAGTACTTTTTTCATGATTTCTTTCTCCTTTTTCTGTTTTTTGGGGGTTATTTTATAAAATTCCTTGTGGAATCCAATTCACAAAACAACGGACTTATTTTTTCAAATTCCGCAGCAGAATCTTCTCCTGCCAAATAATCAAATACCTTTTCTGCCACACTTTGTTCCGGATAACGGATAAAACTTATTCTTTCTCCACTGCGTCCCTCTTTCAAAAGTACCAGCGGCAGACTGATTTTGAAACGACGCAAAACATCCTCCGCTTTCACGGCGATCGAATGCGATGCGGCGATTATCCCCTCAAAAGGATAACGGCTCCGGGCCTTGAGCATATCTGACAGAGTATTGCCTCCGAAATCTCCCCCCTTCGCTCCGTAAATGACCAATTCCGGCATAAAGTCTGCCCCGAGAGAACGGCGAAAACCGGTCTGGTACGGACTTCGCCAATGATCGTCGTCATCTATCAATACCGCCCGCTTAACTCCGCAACGGCGTAATTCATCCATCGCCAATACAACAGCTCCGCTTAAATCATATTCCATCCGGAACCAGCCCGATAACTGCTCCTCGTAGAGAAAATCAAAACTCGACTGCGGAGTAATAAAAGCAACTTTGCATTTTTTGCTGTGCAGCAGCTCAAAAAGACCACTGTACCAGTAGCCCGGCAAAATCACCTTTGCCCCATCCGGCAGCTTGCGGAAAACTTCCAGATCCAACTCATTCCTGCGATTGGTCAACGACGCCGCAAGAGGCGTTAAAACCACTCCCCTTTCTTTCGCCAGCAAAGAAAATCTATCATAAAATTCGTGCATGATAAAACGACGGCGTAATTCACCCCGACGGCTCTCATACAGCGGCAGAATAAAGTATATCCTGCTGCAATTCTTTTCTGCTACAAAACGTCCACTGCCCAGCCGGGAATACAATGTGCCGTCTTTTACCAGATCATTCAACGCACGATTCAATGTCATCCGGGAGATTCCGAACTCCCGGCGTAAAAAACTCTCACTGGGGAAACGATCCCCCGGCTCAAGATGCCCTGCAAAACTCCGCAGTGCCGAAGACAAAAGAGTCCGGGACGAACAAACCGCCGGATTAAGTTTCAAGTCCATAAGTAACTGTTAAACCTCTTTTATCAAGTTTCCGAAATAAATATATACACAAACAAAAGAAAATGCAATTATTTTCTAAATCCAACTGTTACCAATTTTAATTTTATTAGCAAAACTGATACCAAAAAACATTAAAAAAAATACTATGAGAGCCACTGACGGATTCTCATAGTATCATGATTTGCAAACAGGCAGAATTATTTCTTCACCGGAATTGATTCAGCCGGAACTGAACTGTTTTTCGCCGCCTGATTCTTTTTCAACTCCTGTCCGGAGAACATGGAGACCATCATCGCCATTATCGCCAGAATAAAGAGCGTGAAAACAAAGTTGCGGATGCTGAAACGCTTCTTACGCAAAAGCCACAGGCTGTGTCCCAGCACATACGCAGAAATCAAACACTTCGCAATCAGATATTTGGGCAGACAAGCTTCATTGAAAAACGGCTGGATCCAGCACGCACAGAGCAAGGCAATTATCCCGATGCAGATCCACGCTTTTTTGGGTTTCATAGGCATGAAAGGACGACGCAGAGCTTTCGCACCAATGTCGTTGCGGTAAAACATTTTGTCAAAACTTATCTGACGCACGCCATAATACGCACTGCGGATGGCATCAACGATATTGCGTCCGGTGGCACTCACGCCAAGCACACGGCCGCCGGCAGTAACGATCCTGCCGTGTTTTTCCTCCGTACCGCAATGGAAAACCACCGCTCCGCACTCTGCAGCACGATCCAAACCGGTGATCTCTTTGCCCTTTTCATAATCGCCGGGATAACCGCCGGAAGCGATCACCACGGAAATCGCAGTTTCTTTGCTCCACTCAAGTTTGGCTTCCGCAAGTCTGCCGTCAACGGTCTTTTCCAGAACATCGTACCAGTCCCCGACAAAACGACGCATCACCGGCTGGATCTCCGGATCTCCGAAACGGACATTGAATTCCAGAACTTTCGGCTTGCCGTCATCAATCATAACACCGCAGAAAATAACGCCGCGGAAGTTGAGTTTTTCCTCATTGATACCTTTGAGAAAAGGCTGAAGCACCTGCGTTTCAATAAGCTGCTCGACCTCTTTGGTGACCACCGGAGCCGGAGAATACGCTCCCATACCGCCGGTATTGGGCCCTTTGTCATTGTCAAAAATCCGTTTGTGATCCTGGGAGGAAACCATCTGGATGATCGTTTTGCCGTCGGTCAAAGCCAGAACACTGGCTTCTTCGCCCAGAAGCATCTCCTCAATGACAACTTTGGTCCCGGCACTGCCGAAAGCCCCCTCAAAGCACTCCTTGACAAAATCTTTTGCCCCGGTGCGGTTCTCGGCAACCAGCACTCCTTTGCCGGCAGCAAGACCGTCAGCTTTGACCACGATCCCTTTGGCTCCGGCAGAAAATTGAGCATCAATGTAATCACATGCCGCAGCGGGATCTTCAAAAGTTTCCGATGCAGCAGTGGGAATGCCGTATTTGACCATGAACTTCTTGGCAAAGTCTTTGCTGCCCTCCAACTGGGCGGCGATCTTGTCCGGCCCGAAAACTTTCAAGCCTCTCGCTTTGAAAACATCCACGATCCCGGCACACAACGGAGCTTCCGGACCGACAACTGTCAGGTCGATCTTTTCCTTAACTGCGAAATCTGCCAGCTTCTCCAGCTGATCGACCTTGATATTGACACACTCGGCATCTGCGGCAATACCGGCATTGCCCGGTGCACAGAAAACTTTTTTCACCTGCGGACTGCGTTTGAGCTGCCATACCAATGCATGTTCACGACCGCCGGAACCGACTACCAGAACTTTTTTCATCCTTATTCTCTCCTTTTATCATATACGTTTGGATAAATTCAAATTGACGATCTTAAAAGATAACCCATATTGACGAAATATTCAAGTCAAAAAAAGAAAATTCAATTTTTTTCAAAAAATCATTTGACTTACAGCCAAACACCGCTTATAGTTTATAACGGTTACTCCGGAAGTACGTTTACGGAGGAAAAAGGGAAAATTAATGATAAGGAGCAAGCATTCCCATGGTTACTGGTATTGTTTTGGTAAGCGTAGAGCGTTCCATGATCAACGACGTCATCGACGGTCTGATGAAACTCAAGGGCGTTACTGAAGTTTATTCCGTCGCCGGTGAATACGATCTGGTCGCTATGATCCGGGTCGCCGACAACGCTGAATTGGCCGAAATCATCGCAACCCGCATGACCCGCGATATCGATGGTATCCTCCATACCAAAACACTGGTTACCCTGAATGCTTACAGCAAGATCGACCTGGAAAAAGTTTTCGTCGGCTGATCCTGCTTTTCATCAACTCCGGGAACCCTTGACCAAAGGATTCCCGGAATACATTTTATTACGGGGGAGATTTTTTATGCGTAAACTCAGATTTTTAACCGCTCTTTTTGCCGGACTTGTCATGTGCGGTTGTGCCGATCCGGTCGTCTTTTCTGAACTCTTTCAGCAATCAAAGGATCAGAAAATATATACCAGTTACAACCTCTGGTACACCGATCCATTGAATATGGATTCGCTCAACGTCCAGCAGGGATCATTCATCCCCGTCGGTACCGAAATCGAACCGCTTTCAACCGGCAGATGGAGCGATGAGATCCGCTTCAAAGATCTCTCCACCGGCAAAATACACTGCATCAAATTCTCCTCCGCACACCGGCTCTGCACCATGCGGGA
Source organism: Lentisphaerota bacterium (assembly GCA_015061685.1). GTDB lineage: Bacteria > Verrucomicrobiota > Lentisphaeria > Victivallales > Victivallaceae > UBA1784. The sequence continues at coordinate 137,558 of SUWD01000004.1, forward strand.
ATTCATCTCCTACACCTTTACCACCAAAGATCAAGCCCAACTGCTCGCTGACATCCCCGAAGCCATGCAGGCACGGGTCGTCAGAGGTGAAGTCGTCCCCGGCATGAATGAAAAAGCCGTCCTTTTGACCTACGGTCCGCCGCCGGCATGCCGCACCCCGGATCTGCGTAACGGTACCTGGATATACTGGAAAAGCAGCGAAGATATCATCCGGCTGGTCTTCCGCCGTGACCGGGTAACGACCATTCTCAACGTGGGACAGAATCTGTGAATACGGCTCTTTTTTCCGCTTCGGAGTTTTCCATTGTTACCGGCGGGAGCTGGCTCAAGGATTCACTCCCGGAAAAAGCTCTTGCCATTTCAACCGATACCCGCAACGATAATCAGGGGAAAATATTTTTCGCTCTTTCAGGAGAACGCTTCGACGCTCACAACTTTCTCCAACAGGCCGCGGATTCCGGATGCGAAGCTGTCTGCATAAAAAAAAGCCGCCTGAATGATATCGACCTGCCGGATGATCTCCCCGTCCTGATGGTCGATGATCCTTTGATCGCCATGCAGATGTGTGCAGCTTATCATCGCAACCGCTTTAAGAAATTAACCGTTTTCGCCGTTACCGGCAGCGTGGGAAAAACCAGCGTAAAAGAGATGCTCCGGGCAATATGCTCCAAAGTTGCCGGAGAAGATGCCGTTCTCTACACCATCGGAAATACCAACAATCAGATCGGGGTCGCCCAGAATTTACTGCGGCTGACCCCGGAACACCGCTTCGCCGTTTTAGAAGCAGGAACCAGTTCCCCGGGAGAAATCCTGCCGCTTGCCCGGATCATCAATCCGACCGGAGCGATCGTCAACTCCATTGCTCCATGTCATCTGGAAAATTTGATCGATCTTGACGGTGTCGCCCGGGAAAAAGGGGATATTTTCTCCCCACTGGCCGCAAATGCTCCGGCTGTTTTCCCGGAAAATGCCGCCGGTAAGGCTCTGCTCACCAAAGCCGCAGAAAATTGCCGGATCATTACCTTTGGAAACGATGGACAAGGAGACGTTTCGTCCAGATTCATCTCCGGAACTCTGGAACAAAGTTCCTTTGAATTGACCTTTGCCGACGGCAGAATATTCACCGTCACCTGGCCATTGACCGGCAAGCACAACGCCCTCAATGCCGCCGGAGCCGCCGCTTTGGCCAATGCCTGCGGGATCGCCCCGGAAATCATCTGTGACGCATTGCCGGATACCAGACTGCCGGGAATGAGGATGAAAAAAAGCTGTATCAACAGCATTACTTACTACAATGACGCATATAACGCCAATCCTGCCAGCATGTCTGCTTCCATTGAATTATTGAGCCAATCAACATTCCCCGGCAGATTGATCCTGCTTTTAGGCGGAATGAGAGAATTGGGGGCTTCTTCTGTGGAAGAACACCGTAAACTTCTGCAAAATATCCGCACAACTATGCCGGATGCCATTGTCATCACCATCGGACAGGAGTTTTCCGGTTTGTCCGGCTGTCACTTTGATTCGCCGGAAAAAGCAGGTGAATATCTGAAAGAAATTCTGCAAAGCAACGATACCGTTTTTGCCAAAGGTTCACGGGGAAACGCCGTGGAAAAAGCTTTACCGCCGGAGGCAAGATAATGCAGATCACCCCGGAAGATCTTTTCGGTCCGCTTCTTATCGCCAAACAGGGGAATTTGAAATTCATCCCCAATGCCCCCGTTTATTCCGATTCCAGAAAGGTGGAAAAAGGAAGTATCTTTGCCGCTATCCCCGGCACAGCCGTTGACGGTCATGACTTTATCCCCGCCGTTTTGACCGCCGGGGTGTCAATGGTAATTCACTCAAAAAATTTGGGATTCGCTCCTCCGCAAGATATTCTCTTTTGTCAGGTTAGTGATGTCCGGCAGGCATTTTCATTGCTCTGCCGCCACTTTTGCGGCAATCCGGATGAGAAATTAAAAGTTTACGGCGTAACCGGAACCAACGGCAAAACCACCAGCGTATATCTGCTGCGGCATCTGCTTGATGCAGCAGGTCTCCCCTGCGGATTGATTTCAACAGTCGAATTCTGCGACGGGGAAAATACTCTCCCGGCAACCCACACCACCCCGGATCCCCAAACCCTCTATCCGCTGCTCGACAATATGACCGCCAACGGTATAAACGCCGTTGCCATGGAATTTTCCAGCCACGCTCTGGATCAAAAGCGGATCCACGGAATTTCTCTGCATGGAGCAATATTCACCAATCTGACCGGAGATCATCTTGATTACCATCAGGATATGGAAAATTACTATCAGGCAAAGAAAATTTTATTTACCTCCATGCTGGAAAAAAACGGTATCGCCGCTATCAATATCGATTCCCCGGCAGGATGCCGTCTGGCAGAGGAGTTGAGTTTTGAAAGACCCGATCTCAAAATCCCCACTTTCGGCAGAAGCGAAAATGCCGGGTGGCGGATATCGCAGGAAAATACCACTATCACCGGATGCAGTTTCATCCTCAGCAATGCGAAACAGGCTTTTCAGGTGAATTTCCCCCTCCCCGGAGAATACAACATCACCAACCTCGCCGGAGTCCTCACTCTGCTGCTCTGCGATAATATCTCTCCGGAAGCCATTGACCGTGCTTTAAGTACTCCTTTGCAGGTCCCCGGCAGAGTTGAATACTTCCCCTCCCCTTCCGGAGCCCACTTTTTCGTGGATTACGCCCACACCGATGATGCTCTTGCCAATGTCCTGGCGGCGTTGAAAAAACTCTGTACCGGGAAATTGACCGCCGTTTTCGGTGCCGGAGGCAACCGGGACAAGTCCAAACGTCCGAGAATGGGGGCGGCAGCCGCAAAATTTGCCGATCGCCTTATCATTACCAGCGATAATCCCCGGTTTGAAAATCCCGAAGATATCATCTCGCAAATCGTTGCCGGATTGCCGGAAAATACCGCCTTTGAAACTATCGTTTCCCGGCGGGATGCCATTGCTCATGCGGTGAAAAATGCCCAAAAAGATGATGTCATTCTGATTGCCGGAAAAGGGCATGAAAATTATCAGGTCATAAATGGGATCAAGCACCCGTTTGATGACCGGGAAATATTGAAACAACTAATAGAAAAACAGTTATGATATCTTTGCAAAAATATTTATCGGATTTCTATTCACCGGACGATTATGCCGCTCTTGCCGCCCAGATGGAACGCTGGAAAATTTCCCGACCGTTGTCATCGGCAAAGATCCTCGACGGAACTCCGGTTTTCCGCAATACGATGGTCAAATACATGGTTCTGCTTGCCGCCGGAGCGGATTTAACAGTTTCTGCCGGTAAAGATATTCCCTGCGATCCGGCTATTATCCGGATGCTGCCGGACTTCGGGATCAGAATTGCTGATGAAAAGATCCTCCGGGAAAAATTCGATGTTGTCGCCGACTGTGCCGGCAGGCATATCAATGTTTCTTCACGTTGCGGATATGCGGAATTGACCCGTTCCGGATTGGAATATTACCGGAACTGCCGTCAGCCGGTGTTTTCGGTTGATTCCGGTATCCTCAAACGCTTTGAAACAAACCTCGGAACCGGAGAAAGTTTCGTAAGAGCAATGAATCAGCTCGGCTTCAACGATTTCAAAAATAAAAAAATCGTCGTTTTCGGCGGCGGTAAAGTCGGCTGCGGAACTGCATTTTTTGCTTCTAAAGCCGGTGCTGAAACTTTTATCGTCGATACCAATAACATTACTCCTCCCCCCGGAACAACTCTCGTCGCGGCACAAAACAAGTCTGACGTAATACAGCTGATTTCCGGAGCATGGTGTGTTGTCTCTGCCACCGGATTGCCGGGGGTGCTGGCGGAATATGTCCCGCAGCTTCTGGAGAAGCAGCCGCTTATCGCCAATATGGGCGTCGAGGATGAATTCGGCCCTGTCCTGCCGGAAAATTGCGTCCTGAATCACAAACTGCCGCTGAATTTCATCCTCTCAGAACCGACCCGGATCAACTTCATCGATCCAAGCATGGCATTGAGCAATGAAGCTCTGCTGATACTTCTGCAGGGTAATGTAGCTCCGGGTATAAATCTGCCGCCGCAAGCTCTGGAACAAGCTGTCATCAATGATATGCGAAACTCCGGAAAGATGAATAAGGAAATTGATTTGATCCTGAAAGGAAAATTCTTATGAAAACTTTACTTAAAAATGTCATCTTAAATAAGGCCGTCACCGATATTCTGCTGGATAATGGCAAAATCTCCGCTATCGCCCGAAATATCGATTCACCGGATGCTGAAATCTTTGACGGGAAATCATCCCTGGCTGTCCTGCCGCCTTTTTACAACGCTCACAACCATGCGGCAATGACCCTGCTGCGGGGATACGCCGAAGATATGGAACTTTTTGACTGGCTCAGCAATCATATCTGGCCAGTCGAAGCAAAACTCTCTGCCGAAGATATATACATCGGTACCCGGCTTGCCACTATCGAAATGATCCATTCCGGCACCGTATATTTCAACGATTCATACTGGCACCCGGAAGCCGCTTTGCGTGCCGTGCAGGAGTCCGGCATGAGGGCAACTTTGGGCCTGCTCTATCTGGGAAATGTCTCCGATGACGCCAAAGCCGCCAATGCCGCCTTGATCGAAGCTGCAAAAGGTGTCAGCAGAATAGATGTTTCCCACACCCCGCATGCAATTTACACCGTGGACAAAGCAACTTTGCAAAAGATCGCCAAAATGATGGAATCCGATGGCAGAAAAATCCATATCCACGTTTCCGAAACCGCAAAAGAAGTGGAGGATTGCCTGAAAGAACATCATGCCACCCCGGTGGAATATCTGGATTCTCTCGGCTTGATCAATGAACGTGCCATGCTCGCTCACTGCGTACATTTGACCGATCACGACCGGGAAATCATCGCCGCAAGAGGTGCGTACATTGCCCATAACCCGGTTTCCAATATGAAACTCTGCAGTGGACTTTTCGATTTTGAAAGTGCTGTAAAAGCCGGATGCAAAGTTGCCATCGGCACCGATGGGACTTCCAGCAACAACAATCTCTCTATGCTCGATGAGATGAAAATTGCCGCCCTGACCGCTAAAACCGTAAGCAAAGTACCCACCGCCGGAAGAACCGCAGCAATTTTCCATGCGGCTACCGCCGCCGGTGCCGGATTCGCCGGAGTAAATGCCGGAGAAATCGCCGTCGGTAAAACAGCAGATATGCTGTTGATCGACTTGGATCATCCGGTTATGAGCGGGAATTATGATCTTATTGCCGATATGGTTTACGCCGCCGGTACGGATGTCATCCACTCCGTGATCTGTGACGGAAATTTCCTTATGAAAAACAGAATCGTTCCCGGTGAAGCAGAAGTTACTGCCGCCGCCAGAGAAGTCTGCAGAAAAATAGCTTCCTGGAAATAAAATCTCCTGTCATTACCGATCCCCCGGATGACGATACACAAAAAAAAGCCCCACATAAAGCGGGGCTTTTTTTTGCACTTGCGTAAATCAGTGGCGACGCTGTTTGGCTTCGCGGCGTTTGATTTCGCTCGGCTTTTCATAGTGCCGGCGGTTACGCAGTTCTTTGAGGGTTCCCTCCTTGTCGAGCTTCTTTTTGAGCCGACGCAGTGCGCGGTCGATGACCTCACCTTTTTTGACGCGGACTTCGGTATGCATGGAATTCACCCCCTTTCAACAGATTAAAGCTACACAATATCTCTTAATATACAACACAAATACTCTCAAATCAAGTCCGGATATTTAAAAAACAGCAAAATCGGCATTTTCCGATCCGATTCAAGGGTGAACGGGGTTTGGATAACTTCATTGAGCGTACCGGAATACCACCAGGAAAGTGCCAGATCTTTCAGCGGATACTTCAACCCGGTCGAATTCAATTTCGCCGCCGGATCAAAACTGAATATCGATACCTGACTGCCGATCAAAGCTTCAAAACTTCCGCTCCCGGAAAAACTGCAGAAATACCCGGTATCCGTATATAAACGGCTGCCGGGGAAATTTCCCGAAGCTTCCGCAAATTGCCCAAGATTGCCCAAAAGGTGGTCTTCACGCATCCCGGCGGCACCAAGAACAGCTGATACCATCAGACCACGCTCAAAACAAAAACGGAAACTCTTTGCCAAATCATTGGTCTCCTGTTCAAAGAACTTCACCGCACGATCTGAAAAACGTGATTTCACCGCCGGAGATACACTGTCAAGGTCGCCGACGATCCAATCCGGTTCCCTGCCGAATGCAAGCAGTTTATCTGCCGCTCCATCACAGCAGACAACACACTCCGCTTTGACAAGCATATCCAAAAGTTGCGGACGGCGGGGGAACTCACCATCCGCAAGAATAATTACATCACCCATCTTTTTCTCAGAGATAACTTATTTGCTGAATTGTCATCTTACCGGTATTCTGATCATGATACAGCCGGACGAACATTTTAACTTCACCGGTGATCTCGTCAAAGTAAATATTTTTGTCCGGATCTTCCTCTTTCACATCACCTTCTCCGGTGTATTCCAGATAGTCAAATCTGCCGGATTTACATTCCATAACAGCAATACCATCCTCAAGCTCAACACTCCCTCCATACGGATTTTCAAGCTTGCCAGCATCATTTACTTCAGTAACCCTCACCTGCTCACCGGCATTGTCCCGGATGCTCTGTGCAACTACCAAAACATTGACCACTGACGGTGTGGACGTCGTTGCACAAAGCAGATTGATCGTCTTGCCAATGATCTCCTCACGGGCAGCATCATTATCTCCGATTCCTTCATAAGTATTTTCAACATCCGGAGAAAATGCGTTCATAAGATTCCAATCATGACCACTCTCCGTATAATCATAGTTGAGAAATTCAAGGCGGCTGCCGAATGAAGCTTTGCGATTACCGTCTGCCAGAAACTTTGTCACGATATTACTTGCAGCATCTTTATCGATCTCACAACCGGAAGCTTCTGACGGCGGCGCCGTGAATTTACCGTCACTGTCACGGGTGGAATATTTGATAAATTCAGCCGGATCTTCCGCATAGACCAGACCGCGGAAAAGAGCTTCAATAATATATTTGTCCAACTCCGGATCAAAATTCTGATATTTGTGCGAAAGCATATTCACATTGATTTTGCCGAAAGTAACGATTTTATCCGTCATCTTGATCTGCATGAGGATTGCCGCATCGCCGGCGGCATAAGATGTACCATTGTTTTTCCACACATCGCCGTTGGCACTGAAATCAGCACTGCTGCTTTTCTGCAGATTGATCGTCTGCCACTTGACCCCGCGGTGGATGAAACCGATCTCCCACGGACTCATCATCGGAGCATTGCGGATAACTGCCGTCGAGATGAATTTGCTCCGCCCGGTTTCCGTTTTTTTACTGTCAGTTGACAGGAAAGTATAACCCGGCTCTTCTGCCAATTCCATATCCATATTGCTGTTGCTGCCATTATTTTCCGGAGAAAGAGTATTATTGCCGGAGGAGTCTTTGTTTACTTCACCTTTGCCGGAATCAGAAATATTCATAAAATCATCAACTTCTGAATATCCGGGCTTGATAAAATCATCAACTCTCTTTATCGCCGGAATCGACTCCCAGTCTCCCGGATTGAGGTTCTGCCGGGGATCATGGTTGCGGTAAGCTCCGAGAGTAAAACCGGCAACTTTACCATTGGCATCCGGTTTGAAAGTCAATGTTTTCTCACTGTTTGTCCACGAATCGATAGCTACACTCAATACCGGCAGACTTTTGACATAATCCACGCCGATTTCCGAAGCAGTATCCCCATAACCTTTGCTGTTGGCAGTCAATACCGCCCGGCGGATCCCGCCGAAATCAAGGGTGCCAAGCTGAATTTCTTCAATATCCACTGAATCCGGAATACCGATGACCGGATCACTGTAAGTTACAATCTGATCTCCGATCTTCTCCTCACCGGTTATTCTTTTACCGACTGCATACTTAAATTCATCCAATGTGCCGTCTCCGCTGTCATCGATTTTGCTCCCGACGGTAACACCGGCTTTGAGTGCGGCATCACCTGCCGCCGAATCGAAACCACTGGCGGTAAACAATTCCGTACTGCCGGGATCTGTCATGGAAAACTCCATCGGACTGGTACTGCCGGCATTATTATCGCACTCAAGCAACTGCCACAATTTATCATCTTTGGCAGAACTCATCTTTACCGGATATGGGAGAATACCATCACTGTTTTTGACCTCAGCCGCCGAAAAAACCACCGGTTCAACGGCAGTCGATCCGCTTGTAGCATCGGCAGCCCCTGCCCGTTTCCAATTCTCGCCGGAAAAATTAAATGTCTTGCCCAGAGCATTTTTAATATTTCCGTCCGGAATTGCCGACATAAATTCAGATGCCAGAGTAACTGTATCAACTTTGAAACTCTTGGTCTCCTCATCCGGATCTCCGTCTTCAATCGGACTTCCAGTGCCATCATCCTTATATTTCTGAGTAGTCACCTTGTAGGAAAAAGTCACCCCGTTGAGTACCGCTTTGAGAATCGTGAATGAAAAATCCGTCTTTCCGAAATTCACATAAGCACGCATGAAGTCATCTATTGCAAAATTTTCGTAAAGCGTCTTGCCGTTGACTTTCTCATCCGGATCAAAGGGATAAATGTTGCAAAGTTTAACGATCGGTGCAGCTTTCACGGCAATTCCGATCTTGTATTTCCCGGTAGCTGCATCCTTGACCGCCTGGACAACATCAAGGGTTTTATCGCTGGGAACGATACCGAAATTCATTCCCAATTCATAGAGGTAGGGAGTTTTTTCATTGCCGGTATATTTGGGATGAGTGTAGGGATTGGCGGTGTCATCCATACTTTTGATCCAATCTGCCGCCGGGACATCCGACGTGGGAATACCATCACTGTCACAATAATCATTGAAGTTCGCCGCTATCTGTTTACGCAGCTGTGCCAAACCGGTATCACCTCCGGCAATGTCCGTGAAAGTCCCGGCACTGCTGCCGATACGCCGCAAATATGGCAGACCATTGGACATGCCGTCCTGAATATATGCCGCATCAACATCTCCACCGGCATCGGCATAGAGCATACTATCCTGCGTTAAAAGCTTGATCGCCTCTTCGCTGTTGGCTTTATCGGCACTGTTGATACCGAAACGGGCGTACCACTGGTCAAGTCCGGTGTAAGAATCATCTCCGGTATTCCAATTTACTCCGTCACCCAATTCAGATATGTTGAACCGCAGCAAAGAGTCTCCATCATCTGAATAAGTTTCCGCACTGATCCGGGAAACATTTACAATATTTTTGGACAAATCAAAGTCCGGAATGAACCATCTCTCAACCCAACGCTGGATTTCAGGAGAAGTGCTGTCTCTGGTAACACCGTAAATCGTATCGTAATCACTTACGGTATCATCTGTTGAATCCAATTTTGCTCCAAGATTGCTGAAAAGATGACCGCTCTCGCCATCGCCATAATCCAGAAAAACTTCGTCGATCTCCCTGCCCCAGCGGTGATTTCTCGGAACGAATCCCTTGCCATCCAAATCAATATGACCACGCAGAAAAACCGGTGCCATCAACTGTGCCGGAGAACCGATCACCTGCCAGGCGGCACGCCCGATGATCCGCCGGTAATCGCCGCTTTTGCCATTGGTGAAAAATACCCAGTTCCCCGGCCATCTGCCGCCGGCAAACTGCTGGTTGAATCTGGCTGCGGTCTGATAAGAGACCACACTGCTGCTGTTCGGCAGAAGCATCAACGATTTCTCGCCTTTCAAACCGTCGATAAATTCAAAAGAACCATCTTTTTCAACAGCACCATTTTCATCGTATTGGGCAAAACTGAAAATGTTGTCAAAATTATCCGGCGGCACCAGATCCGTACTCGCTTTGGTAAACTGGTGGGAATAGATCATCAATGACATTGCCGCCCGGCTGACGGAGGATAAGGCAAACATACGGGATTGGGAACGGGCACTGTTGTTTTCCGCAACTTTCCGGTAATTTATCGAATTTCCCACAAATGCCAAGCCGATAAGCAGCAGCAGTGCCAGCAAACCGAGGGCAAAAACCAGAGCTGTACCGCTTTCGGAATTGTATCTGATATTTTTCATAATGAACTTCCTTTCTTTCCAAGCAATACCGCCCGGCGGAATGTATATCCATGCTCCATAAAGATCTCTTCTTTTTCCTCATTGGAAGCCTCCTGCCACAGCAGAAAACTCTCCCGGCTGTCCAGCACACGCAACTCAATATCAATCAGGTAAGGAGCAAAACTGCTGTCTTCGGATAAAGCATTGGACAATCCATCTCCATCTGCATTCACCGTGTAATGCTCCAATTTCAAACCGATGACATTTTCAATAATATCTGTCGCCGCTGCATAGGTCTTAACAGAATCCACTGTCGGTTTATCTCCACTGTCTTCAACGGCTTTAAAAACTTTATTGATATGAGTATTGGCTTGGGAAATAGATTTTATCACTTTATCACGGCGACTCGAATCCCGGTAGGTCGGGAAAAGCTGACCGTAGAAGTTTTTACTTCCTCTGGCATTCTGCCCGGAATAAACGATCATCTGCAAAGTTCCGGCATTCTCCTGTGTCCCGTCCGGATCGACCAGACGGAATTTGACAATGTGACGGTAATGACCGCCATTGCCCCTTGCCATGCGGCTGATAAACCAGATCGAATCCAATTCAGCATCTTTGCTCCCGGAGTCATCATCAATATTAAACGGATAACGCTGGGCATCATTGTCAGTATCAACGAAAACAAGTGTCTGCAACCGGGATGCGAGAAATTCCATCGCAGTTCTCGCTCCGGCGAAGGTGTCGGTTTTGCGTTCACTGCGTAACCAGATATTCTGGGCCCCGGAAAAAAGCTGCAGAGAAACAGCCAGCAAAATGGCAAATACCGCCATCGCCGCCAGTAATTCAACCAGTGTAAAAGGATTTTTGTAATATTTTTTCACGATCAGCTCCCCGATGCAGTTTCTATCAACTGATATTTTTCATTGAATATCTCAAACCGGAAATATGATTTGCTTCTTTCCGCATAATCCACGTCTGCCGGATAACTGATTTCCACGATCAAGGGCAAAACAATATTGGCAGTAGAGATCTCTTTTACATTCTTCACTCCGGAACCGGTGTTATTCGTACCAGCCAAATTAAGATCCGGCAAATGTTTTATGTCCCCCGAACCGGGAATATCCCGGAAAGGAATAAACAACTCATTGTTGAAATCACCATCTTTGTAAACCCGCACCACAGCAGCAAAATCCACATAAGGATCATCGACCGGACCGGAAAGCTGACGGACAAAATAGTAACCGGCGGTCGAAGATTTTTTATATGTCCAGCCATCTCCAACCTCATCCCAATTTTCAGAGGGTTCATCTGCCAAATCCGAATAAGTTGGAAAAGTTGAAGCAAAATCCAAAGAATCTTCATCCGACTTCAATGCCGCTTCCGCCCGGATGTGAGAGATGACCAATTCAGCCATGTCGGCAATACTGTTCTCCGCCATAGCATCCCGGTGATTGCTCAAACCGGCAGGAAAAAGAACAAATACACTTGCCATGCCGACCGACAGAATAACCACCGCCAGCATGATCTCAACCAGATTGAAATTGTATCTTCTCATATTATCACTCCTCATCAGCAAGGAACAAAACTTTGCCGGTTATGGGATTGAGTTTCATCACCATAAAGTTGTCTTCATTGTCATACTGATAGTTATCATTGGTAAAACGTGCTTCGGTAAAGAAAAACAACAACACGGATCCGGTGTCAGAGCAGCCGCCGAATGGACTGAAAATCAATGCCCGACGGTTCTCATCACACCCGAGAGCTTTCATATCAGCATCAACAGGCTCCTCTGTCTCGCCGACAGTTTCCTTATCCACCTCCAGATCAGTCAATATTCCTGCTCCGGTAAATTGGTCATCAATACCGGACGCCAGAGAAACATTGGGCTTCCCGGAATCATTCCCGTTGAGATTCAGCAAACCGCTGCTGCGTTTGCCTTCCTCCACATACCAGTCTTTCCGAGATACGATCCCCACCAGCATGGCTCCGTCGGACATATTGCTCCAAGCTGAACCGGGAACCCAACCGGCAAATTTCCACTTGTCTCCGTCTTTCTTGACAAAAGCGAAACGGTAACCTCCGCCGACAAAAGATTTCAATTTCGGGTCGATATCCTTGAAAGTCGAAGGCATAACCATGGCGACATGTTTGCGGGATGCTACCGCTTTTGCCTGGGCGACCTCCATGCCGGTTTTGAAATTTGATGCCATCTGTTCAACTTTGTTACCGAGCATCATCCGGCTGAATGCCGGAGTAAATATGCCGATAAGCAAGGCAGTAATAGCGATCACCGCCAGTAATTCTATCAGCGTAAAAGAGTGTTTTTTATACATTTTCATCGCAGTACCTCAATGGTTTTCCACACTGTCGGAGATACTATAGACTGCAACTCTGATTTTTTCAACAGAAATCAGGCAGAAAAAACCAAAAAAATGTGAAATTTTTTTCTTTTTTTCTGATTGTAAAAACAAATGCCGTTTTTTTCGACGGTAAACAGTGGCGTATTCTGCAATGACGGCTTACCGGATCCCGGAAATTTTATACAAGCCGGCGGTATGCCGCAAATGCATATTCTCAACAAGAATCGTTTTCAAACCGTAACGCATCAATTCAGCACCGCTTTTGATCATAAGTTCACTCTGATCATCAAAAAGTTTTTCGATCCGGTACTCCTGGGCCGGATCCAGATTTTTCAGCCGGAAATTGCGAACCGCACGCCGGGACATACTGTTGCTGAAAACAAACAGCAAAGAGTCGGTGGTGTCATCCCCCTGCATTTGAAAGACAAAATACTTTTCACTGTCAGAAACTGCCAAATCCGGCTCTGTCAGCAGAAAAACATGGGAGTCAATAAAAAAACGGCGGTTTTCTTTGTAATAACTGATACAGGTTTTGATTCTGTTTTTGATTTCAGGAGACAATTCAGCAAGATCACCACTGAAGCCCGGCACGCCGAGCAATCCGGAAACAAGAAGATACTCCGGATCAAAAAGAGCAGCTTCATCCCAAGTGCCCCCGGCACACGCCAAAACCTGATCACCATCATGGATGGGAGTTCTCCGTTCCGGAGCGGAACGCATGACCAGCCAATTCAAAGTTCTGCCCGGCAAAGTCCGCATAAATGCCCCCTGTCTGATCTTTAGAGTGTCAACGGGATTTGCATTGTCACTGACAAAAGAAACATCATACAGCCCGGCCGTGACCAGATCATTGCGAAGAGCCCCGGAACCGCAATTTTCAAGAACCAATCCGGGCAAACACTCCCGGATCAGACGGATCTGATCATTCAGGATCGTGCAGTAACAACTCTGTTCAGTACCGTAAGCATCATAGCCGATACTGGCATTGAAGTCTATTTTCAAATATTCAGCACCGAATTTTTTAACGTTTTCAATGATCGTGTTGCGGAAAAATTCAGCGGCTTCCGGCTGGGTCAGATCGATCCGGGTGGAGTGTTCGGGGAACCATTCAGGATGCTCCTGCCGGATGGGGATGCCGGAAGCGAAACGTTCCGGTTCCAGCCAGAAACCGAATTTCAACCCCGCCGCCCGGACTTCATCAGCAAAACTTTTCATATTTCCGAAAAACGGAGCTCCCTGCTTTTCCCGCCAGTCGCCGACATCGCTCCAGCCATTGTTATAACCGAACCATCCGGCATCGACAACAAAAACTTCACAGCCGACCTCTTTGGCCGCCTGCAGCTGCCGGGATAACTGTTCCCGGGTAAAATCGGTAAAACGATAAAGCCAGCTGTTGTAAATCACCGGGGGCTGATGAAGAGAAAATTCGGTCAATCTCTTTTGCACCATATATTTATGAAGAAATGCACCGGCATTGAAAATATCTTTACCGGCAATATCCTGAATAAATATTTCCGGCAATTCAACCGCTTTTCCCGGTTCCAGAGTAAGAAAAAGATCTGTATCACTCAATCCGGCTTCAAGAATCGCCGCCGGAGCTTCATTGCTCAAAATATCCGAATGTATATCAATAGTCCAGTTGCCCCGGGGAAGCACATGAAATGCCGCCGCATTTTTGTTTTCTTCATCCCGGATGATGCAAAAAGGAGTACTGCCGACCGTGGAACGGGCTGCCCGGCCGTGAAGATGGATATCCGCCCCGCATAACAACTGGGAACGCAGCTGATTTTCCATGCCCCAGCGGGAAATCTGGAAAAAAATCCTGTAATCGCCCGGAGAAAAACACCACCGGGGCACGGCACGGCGGATAACAACCGGAGCATCGCCGGTATTGTACAATTTATAGTTACAGCTGATCAGATCAAAGCCGGTTTCAAACTTCCAAATGCACTCCATCCGGATAGTCCGCTTTTCATCCGCCGCCGCAAAGTGGAAGCGATCCCCGGAACGGGAAATGATCTCATACCGCAGCTTGGCTCCCTCTAAACGGTGCTGATCAACACATATCACCGCCAGCCCGGAACAGGAATAATCATCTTCCCGGGTGTTGTGTCCACAGGTCATCCCGCAAAGGGAAGTCAGGGTCAGAGCAGAACTTTTTTCATCAAAAGAAAATTGAGTTCCATTGGGAAAATCAAATATTTCAGCCATAATATCTCTCCGGGAATGCCGCTTTATTGTTCCATTAAAGGCAGTTTACCATTTGAATTTATAAGGCGGTTGAGACGGGTCACACAATGGATCAATAAACGCAGTGTTGTGTTCTCCGCCGAGCCAGAAATTTTTGATTTTTCCTTCAACTTTCAACAACGCGATCACCATGTAGGCGTTGGTTCGCATTTGAGTAAGTTTTCTGGGATCGGAACAATCGGAATCGGTCATTCCTTCAAAAGCACCGAAAAGTTTCGGATCAGCAGTGTCAAGGAGCTGCATTTCAAGAACTTTGTTAAAGGTTTTTTCGGCAGCAGCCAGTAAAACCGGATCTTGATGATAACGTCCGAGTTCATCGTAATACATCAATGCTTGGGCCACGGCAGAGGATACGGCCTTTTTGCCATCGAAAAAATTTCCGTCTTCCTGCTGAACGGTGGTGAGGAAACGGGCAAATTTCCGGGCATGATCACGGAATTTTTCATCTTTGAAAATATCGGCCGCCGCCATAAGCATCTGGTTGCCGAAATCATCGTTAAAATTGTGCATCGTGGATTCCACCGAATTGGCCCCGTTTCTCGTTTGCACCTGATTGCTGAAAACAGAACGCTCCACGATAAGACTGCCGTCTTCGTTGAAAAAATCCCGGATGTATGTCTCGGCAATCGGACGCAATCCCAACTCGATATAGCGGGGGTCACGGGTCTGCATGAACAGGTCATGATAGAATAATCCGGTGCCGGACTGGAATGACCCTCTGGTATAGTATTTGAAATTATTTTCATCCATGAATACAGCCCACAGTGGCCAAGAGCCGCACATACCATTACGCAAGTGCCACTCGGCAAAAAGTACGGCCCGGTCAAGGTATTCATCTTTTTGCGTGGCCTCATAAAGCCACACCAGACTCCATGCGGCAGTAGTTGCGTCACGAGGACAAAACTCAACGCTCTGGGGCGTACACTCCCGGATCGCTCCGTAACGGGTCGGATCACGGTGATCCATCACCTGCAAACTCATGATGTAATGCCCTGCGTGTTCAGCACGGTCAAGATAGAGCGGGTCCCCGGTGCGTTTATACATCGCCAGCAGACAGGCAAGAAAAATACCGGTTTCCCAGCTGGTGGTGTAACACTCAAAGCCGGAAACGGAATTATAGATATTCAATGTCCGCCCCTGATTGGCATTGAGCCGATCAATCACCTGATGCCGGATCATATGATCAACGGCGGTTTTAACTCTTTCAAAAATGATTGTTTTATTCATTACCAATTATCTCCTCTTTACGATCAAACACAACGGTTTACCGCACAACAACCAATTCAAACTCAATCGTTCACCGTATAATATAAACAAACATCAAACATTTTTCAATCTTTTTTTGAACGATTTATTCATTTTATCACAACTTTTCGCCGCCCTCCCAAAAATAGTTATTGTCTCATTTTTTGTGAAAAATCTTTCCTGCGGTGGTGCATTGCGGGCAATCTCTTGACAAATCAGCGGACGTTTTCGCAGTCATGTACGTTTAGTACACTCCTGCTCATCCGCCTTGATTTGTCTGCGACCTTGCCTCACACTGCATCCACCGGTTAGATCGAACCCGTACTTGCCGTTAACAAAAATGTTTGTTTATAAGCTTCTGTTACGGGTTTCACAAAATTCGGGACATTATCCAAAAATAAAAAATATTTGCCGGAGCGAAGGCAACCCGGCAAGTAAAAAGATCACGTTTTTACATGCGTAAAAACTGAACGGTAAAAAAAACAAAATCGGTGAGACAAAAATATTTGCTGGAAAAGACGGGGCTCGACGGAGGAGCAACGCGACGACGTGCCGGAGCGAAGCGAAGGCAACCCGATGAAGTAAAGAGATCACGTTTTTACGCATGTAAAAACAATATCCGGAAAAAAACAAAACCGGAAAGGCAAATTTATTTGCCGGACCGGTTTGGTGTTTTTCAGAGTGATCCTTTACGATGATCGTAAAAATGGTACCCGAGACGGGGCTCGACGGAGGAGCAAAGCGACGACGTGCCGGAGCGAAGCGAAGGCAACCCGGCAAGTAAAGAGATCACGTTTTTACGCATGTAAAAACAATATCCGGAAAAAAACAAAACCGGAAAGGCAAATTTATTTGCCGGACCGGTTTGGTGTTTTTCAGAGTGATCTCTTTACGATGATCGTAAAAATGGTACCCGAGACGGGGCTCGAACCCGTACGCCTTGCGGCACAAGATTTTAAGTCTCGTGTGTCTGCCAATTCCACCACCCGGGCGCCATTAATATTCTATAATATATACTGCATTGGGGAGAAAATCAACAGCTTATACTGTTTTTTTCCGTTTGCGGCGTAAAATACTGAGAAATTCTTTCAATTCCGGAGCTTTGGAAAGCCACGCGAGAATCAGGAAAACCATACCGAAACAGATTCCGGTAAACAGGAGCAAAAGACAATCCGACCAGTATGATGTCCGGAAAAGTTTTTTCATTACCGGTAAAAACAACCGGACACATCCTCCGGCAAGCAGAGAAATAATTACCGAACGGACAGCCGAGAAAAAAGTTCTCCGGTAAAGCGGAAAACCGTCCTTTTTAAGCAATATAAGCAAAACAGTATTATTCACCCCGGAAGCAATGACCGTTGCCAATGCCAGACCGCCCTGTTTCAAGGGAAACATCAAAATCAAATTCAACGTGATGTTGACACAGATTGCCGCAAGCGAAACATAAAAGGGACGCTTCATATCTTTACGGGAGTAAAATGCCGGCAAAATAACTTTCAGCGAACAAAAGAAAGGTATTCCAAGTCCGTAAAAAACCGCCACCATACGGGTCGCATCCAGATCATTCAAAGTGTAACGGCCGCCAAGACAGAGTACCCGCAAAATCTCAATATGGAAAAAAAGTACCGCCGCCGCCATAGGTGAACAGAAAAACCAGACGTGACGCATACTGAAATTCAATTGTTCCCGCATCTCATCCCAGTTTTTCTCCGTCGCCGCATGGGTCATTGATGCCATCAATACCGCCCCCAAAGATACCGCAAACAGCCCGATGGGTAAATCCACGATCCGGTCAACATAAGTCAACGCCGGAACCGCCTGATCACCAAGATAAAGTGCCAAAGTGCGGTCAATTACAAAACTGAATTGCAAAACACCGTAACCAAGCAACGCCGGCAAAGCAAGTTTGAAAACTTTTCCGGTGACAGCAAAGGAACGAAATGTTTCCCGGGAGAAAACAGGAAATCTGCCACAACTTTGAAGCATCCAGAGCATGAGCAGAAATTGCACCATCCCGGCAACCGGAGTGAGAACCGCCAAACCGGTAATCAAATGCCCCGGTGAAAGATCAAATAAAACTCCGGCACTCAAACCGGCTATCATACAGATATTGAAAAGCAGTGCCGTCAACGCCGGACGGACAAATATACCGGCATAATTCAATACCGCCCCGATAACTCCGGTAAGGCAGATGAAAAAAGCATACGGCATGATCAAAGGGAGATATTCATAAACCCCGACAACTCTTTCACTGCTCAAAAATGCCGATCCGAAAAGATCATGATATTTCCCCAGAAGCAATGCCCCACAGGAAACGACCGCAACGATCAATGCCAGCAATGCTCCAAGTACAGTTAAAATCTGTGCCAATTCACGACGGGCAGCAGGGATCCCCGATTCCCTTTCGGTCCCCGCAATGATCGGAGTAAGAGCTGTTCCCAACGCCCCTTCCCCCAGAAGACGGCGGAGCATATTGGGGATCATCAAGGTCAAAAACCAGATACTGGCGGTAGTGCCGCCGCCAAGAGAAACCGCTTCCAACCGGACCCGGAGCAAGCCGAGTATCCGGCTGGCAAGAGTTGCTAGAGAAACCCCGAAACTGTTTTTCAGCAATTTTTTTTCATCGCTCATTGCATCACCGTTTCCAGAAGTAAGTACGCTTCCCGGTCGGCATTTTTGCCCGGATAAAAACAGATCTGCGGCGTTTCAGCCCCTGCCGGACGGATATGCCGGCATATTTTCTCCAACAATTTCACAGTAAGATAATTGCCCCCGGCGGCATCAAAACTGATCCGGAAACAACTGCTGTCAAAGGGCATCGCCGCAGAAAATTTCTCCAGAAACTCCAAAGCTCCCGGTTCGTGAGGATGCAAATCAACCAGCGTGCGTACCGGTATAAGCAAAGAATTACGGAATTTTATAAATTTAGCAGGATCCAAAACCGCACTGCCGGGAATACGCAATTCCAAAACCGGTTTCAACCGGTATTTTTCCGTTATGCCGAAACAGCAACGCAGAATTTCCCGGAGATTTACCGCATAATCTGTATCAGAAAATGCCGCTTCCCAATCAACGCAAAGAGTTATTTCTTTTGCTCCCCAACGGGAAAAATCAGCACAACAAGCAGAAAACATGCGGAAATATTCCAGCTTTATCCCGCTCCCGGCACAGACCAGAGAACTTAATGTGCGTGCTTCACGGCGGCCGCCGGCACGATGTAAACGTTTTTTCCACACCGGCGGAATAACCAAATCCGGTTCATCCCGGAGAAATGTGGGCAGCTCCAGAAAATCAACCTTTTCCAACCCCGGCAAATCATTGAGCTGTTTTGCCGATGCCACAGCTATTCCGTAATGCAGTTTCACAGAAATCCCGCCTCCTGCAGAGTTTCCAGCGTTATCCCGGATTTCGCAGACGGCTGCTCACGCAATTCAAGCATCCGCAAAATGTAGCGCCCGATGACATCAAATTCCAGATTCACCAAAGTCCCCGGAGTACGCTCTTTCAAAGCAGTATCCTGCAATGTTACCGGAATCAGACGTACTGCAAAATAATCCGATGCCGCTTCAACCACCGTCAAGGATACACCATCTATGGCTATACCGCCTTTTTCCACTACCAGAGCAGCAAATTGCGGATCAAGCCTGACCGCAAATTTAAAATCCCCGTCCGGCATCCGGCAGCATTCAATAACTTCAGCGGCAGTATCAATATGCCCCTGCACAATATGTCCGCCCAAACGGTCGCCCACACGCAAGGCACGTTCCAGATTCACCCGGCTGCCCGGAAGTAAACTTCCCAGATTGGTGCGGCGTAAACTCTCCTCAAGGGTGTGAAAAAGCAATTCACCTCCGGAGGCACTTTCCAGAGTCAGACAACAACCGTTTACCGCAATGCTTTCACCGTAAACCGGTTCTGTAACCGGAAATTCCGGACGGATAACCAATTTGCCCGATGACCGGGAAATGATCTTTCCCATCCCCTGTACCAACCCGGTAAACATCTCTTAAAACTCCTTCAAAAAACCGCTGACTACAATATCATCGCCGCAACTGAAAGTTTTCATCCGGTGCAAAGGCAGAGCCTCGGACATGCTTTCCGGTGAAGCTCCTCCCAAAACCGGAATACTCTCTTTCCCCCCAAGAAGTTTGGGGGCGATATGAAATTCAACAAAATCCACCGCTCCGGCTTTGACCGCAGAAGCTGCCAATTCACCGCCGCCCTCAATAAGCAGTGCGGTGATACCTTTGCTGCCCAACTCTTTGAGATAAACATCCCATGCTTCAGCATCCGGCAAGGAAACTGCCTCCGCTCTGCCATCCGGGAAATATTCATCCAGAACATCCTGATCGACCGAATCAGAAACGATTATCCGTAAAGGCTGACGCTCCCAGTTTTCCGGTTCTCTGACCGTCAACTGCGGATTGTCCTGACGCAATGTCGCACCGCCAACCATAATGGCATCCGACAGACGACGCAAAGATTGCACCCGGCGGCGGGCTTCAACTCCGGTGACCCAACGGGATTCACCATTGGCACAGGCGATCTTGCCGTCAAGTGTCATCGCCATTTTCAATATCACAAAAGGTTTTCCACTGGTTATCCAGCGGAAAAAGTGTTTATTCAAATCCCAGCAGGCGGCATTTTCCACACCGCAATCCACCTGGATACCGTGAGATGTGAGAATCTCTTCCGCTCTGCCGGCATGTTTGGGATTGGGATCCATCGAACCGATCACCACCCGGGAAATACCGGCGGCAATGATCGCTTCCGTACACGGCGGAGTCCTGCCGAAAGTGGAACACGGCTCCAATGTAACGTAAAGAGTTGCCCCCTTGACATCATTACCTTTGCGTCCGGCATCACTCAAGGCATTTATTTCAGCATGAGCTTCACCGGCTTTGCGGTGAAATCCTCTGCCGATGATCTCGCCATCTTTGACCAGCACCGCTCCAACCATCGGATTGGGATTGGTCAATCCCCAACCCATTTTTGCCAGAGCAAGTGCTTCAAGCATAAATTCAGAATCACTGCTCATGCCTGCTCCGTTGAAAATAGTGCCTGGGCGTAAAATTCCGGTTCAAATTCCTGAAGATCTTCCGGAGCTTCACCGAAACCGGCAAAAAATGTGGGTAATTCAAATTCTTCATGCAGAGCAACCGCCATTCCGCCGCGGCCGGTGCCGTCAAGCTTGGTCAACACCAGACCGGTAACCCCGGCGGTCTTGCCGAATTCACGGGCCTGACTGATAACGTTCGATCCCAGAGAAGCATCCACCGTGAGCCACACCTCGTGAGGCGCCCCGGGCAAAACTTTACCTATCGACCGGCGGATCTTGCTCAATTCAGCCATCAAATCCTGCTGATTCTGCTGTCTGCCGGCGGTGTCGATCAACAATATATCCGCTCCACGGGATTTCGCCGCCATCGTCGCATCAAATGCCACACTTGCCGGATCTGCTCCATGTTTGGCGGCAACAACCTGACAACCGGTGCGTTCACCCCACAACTGCAGCTGCTCGACCGCCGCCGCCCGGAATGTGTCACACGCCCCGAGAATCACTTTTTTGCCGGATTTTTTCCATTTGGCAGCCAGCTTGCCGATCGTAGTGGTTTTGCCGCTGCCGTTGACACCTACCATCAATATTACCAGCGGTTCATTCTCCGGAGCAGAAGCGATTTCCCTCGCTCCACGCTGAAGAATGGACAAAACTTTCTCTTTTGCCACAGCAACCAAATCCGCATCCGTAGCGATTTTTCCCCGGGCATAACGATCCCGGATCTCATCGACGATCTTTTTCGCCGCCGCCACTCCGAAGTCTGCAGCAATAAGCATGGCTTCAAGATCATCAAAGCTCTCCACACCATGACTCTTGACCCCGGAAAATACTCCGCTGACCACCCGGGCCAGCTTGGTGGCACTCTTTTCCAGTCCCCGCTTGAATATTGAAAATATTGACATCTCAATTGCCGTTCTTTTTGTTTTCCGAATTCTTGATCGAATTCAATACGCCATTGATGAAATTACCGGCTTCAACTCCGGAAAAATCACGGGCGATCTCCACAGCTTCATCAATACTCACCACTGCCGGAACCTCCGGAAAAGCGATCATCTCCGCAACCGCCACACGCATGATATTGCGGTCAACGCCGGAAAGTCGTGCCATATCCCAGTTACGGCAATGGGATGAAATTATACCGTCGATCTTTTCCTGATCACAGGCGACCGCTTCATAAAGCCGGACAGCGTAATCTTTTGCCCGCCGGGTATTGCGGTTGTCCTCCAGTAAAAATTCCTCTTTTACTGATTCAAGAAAAACATCAAATTCAGCGGCTCCGGGAAGTTCCTGCTTGCTCTCACAGGCAAACAGAAACTCCATAGCCAACTCTCTGCCCAGGCGTTTGGAGTGTGCCGGGGGCATCTCATCTGTCGCCGGATTATGCATTTTTGATCGCCCGGGTCAGATTTACCATTTCAATCGCAGCCAGAGCGGCATCAACACCTTTATTGCCGGCTTTCACACCGCTGCGGTTGATCGCCTGCTCCAGATTGTCGGCAGTGATCATGCCGTAAGTGACCGGAACTCCGGATTCCAGGCCGAGCTGGGCCAGACCTTTGGCGACTTCAGCATTGATGTAGGATGCGTGGGGAGTATCTCCCTGAATGACCACACCCAAAGCAACAATGGCGTCAAATTCTTTGCGGTCAAGCATCTTTTTCACCGCAAAAGGAATCTCATACGAACCGGGAACATAAGCAACGGAAACGTTTTCCGCACTTCCGCCGTGACGGACGATGGCATCAATCGCTCCGGAGAGCAGACGGCTGACCAGAAAATCGTTGAAACGGGCACAGACGATACCGATTTTGATTCCTTCGGCACAAAGAGCCCCCTCAAAAATCTTTCCTGCATTCTTATCCATAGATATAATCCTTTCTCTATCGCAATCAGCGTAATTCGACTTTCAATTCCGCCGCCAGACGGGTACGGATCTTTTCCATCGCCGCATTGACTTCATTATCGGTCAAAGTGCGTTCCCGGTTGCGGAAACTCAAACTGTATGCCATGCTCTTTTTCTGCTGCTTTTTCAGATCTTCGCCGACGAAAATATCAAAAAGACGCACAGATTCAAAGTTGGGAGCTTTGCACTTGCGGATGAAATCCATCACTTCGCCGTGAGTGAGATTCTCCGGTGCAACAAAGGCAATGTCACGGGTGGTGCCGGGGAATTGAGCCAGAGCTTTGCAGCTCTTTTTTACATGGGATGCGGCATCAATCAATGCGGCAACCTCCATCTGGGCAAAGAATACCGGTGCGGAACTGCGCCAGGATGAGGCAAATTTGCCGTTGAGTTCACCGAACATACCGGCAACTTTTCCTTCCAGAAGCAGTACCAGAGCATGTCCGTCACGGAAGCGGCCGTCGGATTCCTGCGGAGCAACAAAACGGTAATTGGTGATCGCCAGTTTTTCCAGCAATGTTTCCACCACACCTTTGATATCGTAGAAATCACACAGAGCTTCACCTGCAGCAGAGAAAAGTTCCGGATGGCGTTTGCCGGTCATAAGAATCAGCAATTCATTGCGTTCTTCCGGGAATTTCGCCGGATTTTTGCAGAATGCCTTGTCCAATTCAAACAGCCGCAAATTACGGTTGCCGCGGGCAATATTGCGGCCGACAGTCCCCAGCATTTCACCGAGCAATCCCGGACGCATCCAGCCATTATCAGGGGAAAGCGGATTGGACAACTCGATCAGATCACTCTTCTCAAAACGGCTGTCTGCCAATGCCGATGCTGAACCGACAATACTGTAATGTACACACTCATCAAAACCCATGCCAATAACCAGATCTCGCAGATTACGCAAAGGTGAGTAAGCATCTTCACTGTCCGGATGACAGACTTTCCCGGCAACCGGGATCATCGGGATCTTATCCAGTCCGTCAATACGGGCAACTTCCTCGGCAAGGTCAGCTTCACGGGTCAGATCAAGACGGAAAAGCGGAGCAGTTACCACGCAGGATTCCGCAGTGATATTCTCGACTTTGAGGTGAAGCTTCTGAAGGATATCCACGATCCTTTCATTGGATACGGTCGTACCGATAAGATCACGGATCTTGGCAAAACGGCAGTTTATGACCGGTTCAGCCGGACGGACGGCGACAACTTCCATGGCTTTGCTTGCCAATTCACCGCCGGCAGTCGCCAAAATAAGCTGACAGGCACGGATGGATGCCAATTCAGCCATGTCAAAGTCAACGCCACGCTCGTAGCGGTAGCTCGCATCAGTGGATATACCCAGTGAACGGCTCTCGGTACGGATGTGCGAAGATTTGAAAACCGCACTTTCCAGCAGAATTTCAGTAGTACTTTCCGTAACTCCGGAGTTTTCTCCGCCCATGATACCGGCAAGTGCCATCGGTTTTTCCGCATCAGCGATCACCAGATGGTCAGGAGTCAATTCAACAACTCTGCCGTCTAAAAGAGTGATCTTCTCACCGGCTTTGGCATTACGGGCAACCACCCGGTTCCCGGCAAGAGTAGCCCGGTCAAAAGCATGAAGCGGCTGACCGAGTTCAAGCATTACAAAGTTGGTGACGTCAACAACATTGTTGATCGAACGCAGACCGACGCTCTCCAAACGCTCCTTGAGCCATGCCGGAGAGGGAGCAACTTTGACATTTTTGATAACTCTGCCGATATAACGCGGACAAAGTTCCTGATTTTCCACAGTGACCAGATCATCCACCGCAATTTCGCACTGCGGAATGGAAATTTCCGGCAGACTGGCAGGCGTGGACAACAGACAGGAAACATCCCGTGCCACACCCCACATGGACAGGCAGTCCGGACGATTCGGAGTGATCTCCAATTCAATTCTGGTGTCTCCGGGATAAAGAGCTGTCAATGGCTGTCCCAATGCGGTATCAGCCGGGAAAATCATCAAACCGTCATTGTTTTCAGAAATACCCAACTCTTTTTCACTGCACATCATACCGAAAGATTCAACGCCGCGTAATTTGGAACGTTTGATCTTGAATTCACCCTCGTCAGTGCTGAAAACCGTACCGATTTTGGCAAGAGGAACAATGTTGCCGGCATCGCAATTAGGTGCACCGCAAACTATCTGCAATTCTTCACTGCCGTCAGTCACTTTACAAACTGAAAGATGATCGCTGCCCGGATGAGCTTCACGGGAAAGAATTTTCGCCGTAACCACACCTACAGGAACAGTGGAATTTTTTTCAATTTTTTCCACCTCGATACCGGCCATAGTCAATTTGTCGCAAAGATAAGCATCATCGCAATCAAGTTTGACGTAATCACTGAGCCATTTTCTTGAAATATCCATTTATACGCACCTCAAAATTGTTCCAGAAAACGGACATCATTGTCATACAGGAAACGCAAATCCGGAATCCGGTAACGCAGCATCGCCAGACGTTCCAGACCGAGACCGAAAGCATAACCGCTCCAAATCTCCGGATCGTAACCGACATTTTTCAACACATTCGGGTCAACCATACCGGCTCCGGCAATCTCTATGTAGCCGGAATTTTTGCAGACATTGCAGCCTTTGCCTCCGCAAACCACGCAGCTGAAGTCATATTCAACGCTCGGTTCAGTAAAGGGGAAAAAGTGCGGACGCAAACGGATGTTGACATCCTTGCCGAACATCTCCCAGGCGAAATTCTGCAAAACACTTTTGAGATCCGCCATGGAAACACCTTTGTCTATATACAAGCCCTCGATCTGATGGAAGTTCATACCATGAGTGGCATCCGGAGTGTCGCGGCGGAAAACTCTGCCGGGAGCAACGATCCGCACCGGCGGTTCATGGGTTTCCATGACCCGGATCTGCACCGGACTGGTCTGGGAACGCAAAATCCTGCCGTCAGGGAAATAAAACGTATCTTTGGGATCTCTGGACGGGTGATCGTCCGGAGTATTAAGAGCATCAAAATTGTGGTAGATATCTTCAATTTCCGGACCGTCAACCGCCACAAATCCCATGCGGCGGAAAACCGACACGCACTCGTCAGCCAACTGGGTGATCGGATGCCGGTGTCCGGGGGCACACTTTCTGCCCGGTAAAGTCAAATCAATAGCATCTTTGTCTTTTCTACCTGCTCCGCCGATGCGGGCAGCTGCGGCATCCAAAGCCGCCTGAATTCGGGTCCTGCCGGTATTGAATGCCGAACCGGTTTCTTTACGTTCTTCGGGAGGGACGGAACCCATTTTTTTTGACAATTCCGGAAACAGGCCATTGCGTCCGAGATATTCAATACGCAACGCTTCCAGTGCCGAAACTTCACTGGCGGCAGCGGCTTTTGCTTCGGCATCAGCAGCAGCACGATTTACCGCTTCGATAATTTCATTCATATTGCTTTTTCCTCTGAAATCCCGCCGGATCGACCAATTTTTCCGGCAAAAAAACAAAAAACAGCTTGAAAGTGGTGAAAAAAGTCACCATTTCCAAGCTGTTGTGATCTTTGAAACCAACCTCAGGCCTGGGTGACTTTCTCCACCAGAGCCTTAAACTCCGCCGGTGCAGTTACTGCCAGATCAGCGAGAACTTTGCGGTTGAGAGCGATTTCAGCTTTCTTCAGACCGTTCATGAAGGTGCTGTAATTGACATTCAAAGCACGGCAGGCGGCGTTGATACGGACAATCCACAGCTGACGGTACTGCTGCTTTTTCTGTTTACGGCCTTTGTAGGAGTGTACCAGCGCCTTATCCACTGCGTCATAAGCAGTACGGATGTTTCTGCTGGAGTTACCGTAGAAACCTTTAGCACGGGCAAGCACCATTTTGCGGCGTTTGCGGGAGGGAACAGCACAAGTAGTTCTTGACATTTTTCGCAGTCTCCTTTTTCAAAAATTACAGACCATACGGCAACGCGACCTGGATACGGCGTTTCTCGGCGTGAGAAACGGCACCATCCTGACGGAGACGACGACGGCGTTTGGCATTTTTGCAGCTCATGAGGTGACGTGCGCCCGCCTTGTTGTGGCGGAACTTACCGGTGCCGGTCTGTTTCAGACGCTTTGCGGCACATTTTCTGGTTTTGAGTTTCGGCATTGTTTACATCCTTTATTTTGATGTTTATCACCGGCAGGGTCAATGCTTTACCCTCTCCGGTGCGGCTCCTTGAAGAAGCCTGTTTTATAACTCCCGCTTTCACGGGTACAACAACTTAATTTTTAGGTGCGAAGTTGACGGAAATATTTCTTCCCAACAATTTCGGTTTACCATCTGCCTCGGCATATTGGGAAAGAGCTTCGGAAACTTTGTCCATCAGCTCAAACGCCATATCCTGATGAGCCATCTCGCGGCCGCGCAGTGCCAAAGTGATCTTCAAGCGGAATTTCTTATCAAGAAAATCGATCGCTTTATTAAGTTTCGTCTCATAATCATGCTGATCGATATTGATATGAAACTTGATCTCTTTGATTTTCTGTGCAGCAGTGTTCTTGCGTTGTGCTTTGAGATTTTTCTTCTGCTCATAGCACAGCTTACCGAAGTTCATGATCCTGACCACCGGCGGATTTGACGTATCGGAAACCAATACGAGATCCTCCCCTGCCTCAAGTGCCAATTCCTTGGCTCTGGCATAGGCTACCACCCCCAGCTGACTCCCGTCAGATCCGATCAAACGAACCTGATCGAGTTGGACGCTGCGATCATTAGGTTTCAATAACTTGGCGATAAGAACACCCTCCTCTCAAACGGTATTTTAATTTTTCACCAATTTTCAACAGAAAAACGGCAATCCCTGCCATTTTTCCAAAACCAAGACACCCCCAATCAACCTGACAGAGGGTGTCATCTCATATAATATATTACCAAATTACCTTATTGTCAACTTCAGAACGCATTTTTTCGACAAGATTATCGATCGTCATCTCGCCAATGTCGCCCTCGTTGCGGTTGCGGACGGCAAGAGTACGGTTTTCCGCCTCTTTTTCACCGAGAACCAGCAAGTAGGGAACACGCTCGGAACGGGCATTGCGGATTTTAGCTCCCAGTCCGGCCGCCTGTGTATCGATGCCGACCCGGAAACCTTTGGCACGCAATTCGGCACAGAACTCTTTGGCAAGCGGCAGCTGTTTGTCGGAAACCGGCAAAATCCTTGCCTGTTCCGGAGCCAGCCACATCGGGAAAGCTCCGGCATAATGCTCAACCAGAATACCGAAGAAGCGTTCCAGAGATCCGAGCAATGCACGGTGAACCATGAAAGGACGGTGCTTTTTACCGTCTTCACCGATATAGGTCATGTCAAAACGTTCCGGCAGGTTGAAGTCAAACTGGATCGTGGTGGTCTGCCATTCACGGCCGATCGCATCACGCAGTTTAAGGTCGATTTTAGGTCCGTAGAAGGCACCGCCGCCCTCATCCACGTCGCACTCCAGCTCACATTTGGCAACCGCTTTACGCAGAGAATCAATGGCTTTGTCCCAGCGTTCCGGCTCACCAACAGCTTTCTCCGGGCGGGTGGAGAGGTAAGCTTTAATATCAGTGAATCCGAATGCCCGGTTGATCGCCAGACTGAAACGGAGAACTTCTGCAATCTCATCCTCGATGGATTCCGGAGTACAGATAATGTGAGAGTCATCCTGGGTGAATCCGCGTACACGCATCAAACCATGCAGTGAACCGGATTTTTCATAGCGGTAAACCGTACCCAATTCCGCCCAGCGGAGGGGCAGCTCACGATAACTGCGAAGCTTGGAACGGTAAACTTCGATATGGAAAGGACAATTCATCGGCTTGACATAGTAGTCCTTTTCATCAATTTCCATTGCGGAATACATGCCTTCACGGTAGAAATTGAGGTGACCGCTGGTCTCCCAGAGGTTGCTCTGACCGATGTGCGGAGTATAGAGCAATTCATAACCGTTTTTGTAATGCTCATCTTTCCAGAAAGTTTCCATCAGATGACGCACCAAGGCACCTTTGGGATGCCACAAAACCAGACCGGGACCGACGCAATCAGAGAAACCGAAAAGATCAAGTTCAGTACCAAGTTTGCGGTGGTCACGTTTGGCGGCTTCCTCAATCTGTTTGAGATAGGTCTGCAGCTCTTCCTGCGTAGCAAAGGCGGTACCGTAAATACGCTGAAGCATCGGATTGTTTTCATCGCCGCGGAAATAACTGCCGGCAATACCTGTCAATTTGACCGCACCGATGTCCCCGGTGTGATCGACATGAGGTCCGCGGCAGAGATCAAGGTAATCTCCGGTGCGGTAAAAGGAAATAGGAGAACCATCCTCGATATCAGCGAGTCTTTCCAGTTTGTAATTCTGACCGGCAAGCAGCTCTTTGGCCTCTTCACGGGTTGCTTCAAAACGCTCAAAGGGCAGCTTTCTGCCGATGATTTTTTTCATGACTTTCTCGATCTCTTTGAGATCTTCGGCAACCAGACGGTGTTCCATGTCAAAGTCGTAATAAAAACCGTTGTCAGTGGCAGGACCGATATCGAACCGGGCATCCGGATAAAGCTGTTTCACCGCCGCCGCCATAACGTGAGCGGCACTGTGCCGGATGGTTTCCAAATCAAATTTGCTCATAATAACAATTCTCCATTATATATGTAATATATTTAATCAAAATTTATTGTCTCATTTTTTGTAAAAAATCTTTCCTGCGGTGGTGCATTGCGGGCGATCTCTTGGCAAATCTGCGGACGTTTTAGCAGTCATGTACGTTTAGTACACTCCTGCTCATCCGCCTTGATTTGTCTGCGACCTTGCCTCACACTGCATCCACCGGTTGGATCAAACCAGTGCTTGCCGGTTTGACAAATCACAACTTATGTGATATGTTTTATACGTTAACAAAAATGTTTGTTTATGAGTTCCTGTTACGGGTTTCACAAAATTTGGGACATTACCAATCAAAACAATATCTCTATCCAAAATTTTCCGTCAGAAACAAGTGCCACCCGCGCCGGTTGCGCGGGGGATACCTCCTTGAAAAATTTCAGCTCTATTCAACATCATTCAAAAATCCAACGTTCCCTGCACCGGGGTTTCCGGTAAAAGTTCATACACCGGACGGAAACTTTTCCGGTGAATCGGCGACGGCCCCAATTTTTTCAGAGCTTCCAGATGCTCTGCGGTACCGTAACCTTTATGTTTTGCAAAACCGTATCCGGGAAATTCCCGGTCAAAATCCATCATTTCACGATCACGGGTAACTTTGGCAATGATACTTGCCGCCGCAATACTTGCACATTTTGCGTCACCTTTGACTATATTACGTGAAGGCAGTGTAAACTGCACCGGCAAACCGTCAACCAGAACGAAATCTGCTTCCGGAATACCGCTTACCGCCCGACGCATAGCCAGATGAGTGGCTCGCAGAATATTAAGCCGATCAATCTCCGCTGCAGAAGCAGAGGCGACTGAAATTTTTATTCCGGGCAGAGCGTAAAGAGCCTGAAAAAGTTCTTCACGCCCGGCTTCGGAAATCTGTTTGGAGTCAAAAACTCCAGGCAATTCCGGCAGATCCGGCGGCAGAATAACCGCCGCCGCAAAAACCGAACCTGCCAATGGACCTCTGCCGGCTTCATCAACACCGGCGATCCAAGAAAAACCCTCCGCCCGAAGCTGCCGCTCCGAGAGGAGGAGTTCATCGTCCTGTCTCAGGACAGCATTTTGCCGTGCCATAAATCAATGCACCCGGCAAAATTGATTACTTGGTACGAAGCTCTTTAACGCGGGCGGCTTTACCGACTTTGTCGCGGAGGTAGTAGAGCTTGGCACGGCGAACCTGACCGCGACGGACAACCTCGATACCGGCGATACGGGGGCTGTTGATCGGGAAAACACGTTCCACGCCCTGACCGGCCTGCACACGACGGACAGTGAAAGTTTCTTCGATACCGCTGCCGCGACGGGCAATGACTGTACCCTGGAAGTACTGGATACGCTCGGTGTCGCCTTCAACGATTTTAACAGCGATTTTGACGGTATCACCGATATTGAACTGATAATCGGCTTTCGCCTCTGCGTTACGGATGGTGTCAACTATGTTCATTTTTTACCTCTTTTATTATTAAGTTCTGAAATCAGATACTTTTCCCATAAATCCGGCCGCCTCTCGCGGGTTATTCTCTCCGCCTCAAGCTTCCGGAACTCAGCTACTTTGCCGTGATCACCGCTCAAAAGCAGCTCCGGCACCTTCAACCCCCGGAAAACCGGAGGACGTGTGTACTGCGGATACTCCAAAAGTCCCATCGAATGGGACTCCTCTACGGCTGATTCGCCATCCCCCAGCACTCCCGGCAAAAGACGGATCACTGCATCAGCGATCGCCATTGCCGCAATATTGCCGCTGGAAAGAACGAAATCTCCGATGGAGATCTCCCGGTCAACGACCAGGTCGATCACCCTTTGATCCACGCCTTCATAATGTCCGGCGATAAGAACCAGATGTTCCTCTTTCGCCAGTTCCTGTGCCAAACGCTGATTCATGACTTCTCCACGCGGAGAGGTCAGGATCACGGTGCTTTTGGCACTTTTTACGGACTCGACCGCCCGGGTGAGGACGTCGGGGACCATAAGCATCCCCGGACCGCCCCCATAGGGCTTCTCATCCACTGTACCGCGGGCATCGGTGGCAAATTTCCTTACATCGACGGCATTGACCGAAATCACTCCTTTTTTGACCGCCCGCCCGATGATGCTTTCACCGAGGGGTCCGGGGAACAACTCCGGAAAGAGCGTCAATATGTCAATGTGCATAAGTGCCCGCTATGATTTTCAAACAGCTTGATCAATCCATCACATCGACAGAAACGCGTTTGCGTTGTCTGCCGGCGGCACCGCTGACCAGAGAGCGGATGGCCATGATGGTTTTGCCGCGTTTACCGACAATTTTTCCGATATCTTCCTTGCTGCAGCGGATCTGGATCGTCGCACCCTCACTGTTTTCGACAGTGGAAAGAGTAACTTCATCCGGATTGTCAACCAGTGATTTGACCACGTAGTCAACGAATGACTCCAACTCCCGCAGAGAACCTCTGCCGGTGGATGCAGCAGATTTCGCCTTGCTGCCGCCAAAAAGGAAGCTGAACAACTTCTTAAACATCGGAATTACCCCAATTATGCCTCAGCGGGAGCTTCGGCGGCTTCAGCGGCAGCGGCTTCAGCGGCGGCCTTGGCTTCTGCTTCGGCAGCGGCTTTGGCTTCAGCTTCGGCGGCGGCCTTGGCTTTGGCTTTTTTGGAGATATTGGCCGGGCGGACACGATCTTTCAGAACGATACCGGCTTTGGCACGCTCGACGATGTCCTTAACGGTTTCGGAAACATCAGCACCGACACCGGTCCAGTAAGCCACGCGATCGAGGTTGACTTTTTCCTCTTTGCTGCGGGGATTGTAGAAGCCGACTTCCTCGATAGCTTTGCCGTCGCGGCTGGAACGCTGATCCATGACGACGATACGGAAGCAGACCGCATTGCGGGTACCGGTACGTTTCAATCTGATTCTGACCATAAAAAATTACCTCTTTTGTTTTTTCGTTTCTTCACGTTGTACTTTTTGCTGTTCGCATAGTTCAGACAAGTACAGCTACGTTACCGGAGACAGGGAGATAAAGCCTGCTCCACCTTGTCTGCATTCAGCGACGAACCGACAGGCCCAGAGGATATCGGCCATAGGTCCATGCACAGTGCATCTGTAAAAGTTCTATTAATATACTATCAAATGAGAAATTATGCAAATTTTTTCCGCTGAAAAAGCAAACTTTTTCCACATTTTTGCATTTTTTTCTTATTTATCACTGTTTTGTTTCTGCTGTACCGCATCTGACCATCCGGTTCCGTTATATTACACAGCAGCAAAACGGTGGTATTCTGTGGCAATTTCCTTGTAAATCAATGGAGTATTTTCAAGGCTTCTCTGCCGGAAATGCCGGGAACGACACCAAGTTTTTCCGCAGCAGCAGAGACACTTTTGACTTCGGCACTCAACATATCATCCCATGATGATACGCCGGTAACGATCGCCAGAGCATGACCGAATTTTTCTGCCGCTGCCAAATTCAGATAGCCGCACCCCAAAGCACCTTTGCCACCTTTTATCAGCAGAATTTTCACCCCGGAAAAATCCATTTCACCGGCAAGGAACTCCATTGAATCAACTGTTATTTTTTCCATAATATCTTACTTGTCCCACGCTGTATTACCCAAAATTCCCTCGTTGAAAAATACCGGCTTGCATCCGGCATCGCTGTAATACTTCACCGCACACTCAATGCGTTCAAGGTGATCCGGCAGGTAATTCGGATAGTACGGAAAGGTATATTGCTCATGGGTACAAAGTCCGAAGGTCTCGGCATGGAATTTCTCCGCCCTTGACAACACCGTTTCCGCCTTTAAGGGGATATCGGCAATCGGAGTCAGATTGCAGCACAAGTCATTGAGATAGAAATATATCTTGAGCAACGGATCGTAACAGCAGCGGTGATTCTCCAGACAGCTGCGGTTATCCCCGAAATCATAGTGCAGTTTCAACCCCAGAGTCTCCGGATTGCGGTCTGTCCCGGCAAGCGAAGCAGACTGCACTTTTGCCATGTCTCCGCCTCTCTGACGGTCAGCCAGACTCGGGCCGCCCATCACCCGCAATCTCAATGTTGCCGGATAACAGCACGTGCCGCGGCGGATCATCTCCTGTGCCGCCGCCGGATGGATATTCACCCAGTGAGTCACGCAGGGAGGAATATACGCCGATTCACCGGCAAAACGGCAAATCTCATTCTGAACCAGATCCCAGTCACGTCCGAATTCTTCAGCAGAAGCTTCCGAATAAGGACGGTCGGGAAATTCGCTGTATGCGTGAAAAGAAAACTTCAGCCAATCGGAATTGTCAAGAAATTCGCTTTTCCAGATATCCGGCATATCTTTGAGCAGAAATTCATTATGGGCATTGTGATAAAAACAATTCAGAGAAAATTTCGTGCCGTATTTATCATGGATATCTTTCAACCCTTTCAGATAAAAGTGGTCAAAAGCTTTACGGGGACGCTCTTTCGCCAGATCGGTAAAAACAAAAATGTTGTCATCAATGTAGAAATTGTAACGTTTGAAGGATTTTTTATCCCAGACCACCGTCAATTCCTGACTGAAGTTACCATAAGGAGTGACTGTGAAAACCGTAATGATATTGATCTTTTGCGTCAATTCAACTTCAGCAAAAAAACGTCTGCCGTCCATCCGGGCAGGAACACCATTGACCGTTACCGGACAACCGTGATCAGAGATGCCCTCCACCTGTACCGCCAAAGAATGCTCCGTTTCCACGCCATGATTGCGATTCAAAATCGCACCCTGACACAAATTGGTGATCTCAATCATTTTTATCCCCTTATTTCCCGGTTACAAACGGCGTAATGCCGCCTCTTCTTCGCTGGAATTCGCCTTGACCAATGCCCGCAAAGCATCCAGAAATGCAGTGCAATCCCCCTCCGGTTCAAGAGCGAAAACTTCCGGAGCATCGCTGCCCAATTCAGCTTTGAGTGCCACCAGATTTTCCGCCGCACCGTCTATATCCATCTTATTGGCAACGATCAGCGACGGCCGGGTGGAAAGTCCCTCTTTGTAAAGTTCCAATTCTTTTTTCAGATTGGCATAGTCATCCTGCGGTTTTCTGCCGTCAACGCCACCCATATCCAGCACATAGATCAGAACTTTCGTTCTTTCAATGTGCCGGAGAAATTCATGCCCCAAGCCGATGTTGGCGTGGGCACCGTCGATCAAACCGGGAATGTCTGCCACATTGACTCTGGCATAATCAAAATATTCAGCGACTCCGATCACCGGATGCAATGTCGTAAACGGATATGCCGCCACTTTGGGTCTCGCCCCGGAAATGCGGGTGAGCAAAGTGGATTTACCGGCATTGGGGTAACCGACCAGACCGGCATCGGCAATCAGTTTAAGCTCCAATTCCAGCATTTTTTCCTCGCCGGGGAAGCCCAATTCACGGCGGCGGGGAGCCCGGTTGGTACTCGTGGCAAAACGGGCATTGCCTCTGCCGCCTCTGCCGCCTTTGGCAACGACAACTTTTGCTCCCGGTGAATCAAGATCCGCAAGCACTTCGCCGGTGGCAACATCACGGATAACGGTACCTACGGGAACCTTGATCGTAACCGCTTCAGCATTGCGGCCGTGCATATCCGATCCCTGACCGCCGGGGCCGTTGGGGGCACAATAACGGCGGCGGTAAACGAGGCTGTTCAAATTCTGCTCACTGGTGGTGCTTTCGAGAATAACGTCGCCGCCATTGCCGCCGTCACCACCGTCCGGGCCGCCTTTGGGAATGAATTTTTCCCGGCGGAAACTGCAGCAGCCATTGCCGCCGTCACCGCTCTTTACGGTAATTTGAGTTTTATCGACAAACATGATTTTATTCCATTCTGCTTTTGTTCAGATACAAAAAATCCCCGGATTCAGCAACCGAACCGGGGATAATCGTCAAATTTCAGCTTTCCGCCAGAAATTACCGGGCGGGAATAACATTGACTTTACGCTGCTCGCGAACAAACTCAACGGTTCCGTCGCAAAGAGCAAAGAGGGTGAAGTCACGACCGCAACCGACATTGTTGCCGGGACGGAAACGGGTTCCGCGCTGACGGACGATGATAGAACCGGCGGTAACAAATTCACTGCTGTAAGCTTTGACACCGAGGAACTTCGGATTGCTGTCACGACCGTTACGGCTGCTGGACTGTCCTTTTTTATGTGCCATGATTAAATCTCCTTATTAAAAATTTTTAAATTTCATATATGACATTCAGTTAATGTACACCCGTTTTGCAAAAATGCAAGCGTGAAATGTCATTTTATCATTAAAAATTGTGAGAAACCAATCCGTCACGCAATTTCGGCTCAAACCAGGTCGATTTGGGCGGCATGATTTTTCCGGCATCCGCAATCGCCATCAACTGATCCAGTGTTACCGCATGGAGGGAGATCGTAACAGCATGTGAACCGGTATTGACCAGTTTTTCCAGCTCTGCCGTACCGCGGATACCGCCAATGAAATCAATACCGGTACTGGTACGCGGATCGTCGATCCCCAGAATCGGAGCAAGCACCCGATCCTGCAGCCAGCTGGCATCAAGTCTGCCGATCTCATCAAATTTGCTGATATCAAATTTGGGAACT
The DNA here is from genome assembly GCA_015061685.1 of Lentisphaerota bacterium. Lineage (GTDB taxonomy): Bacteria > Verrucomicrobiota > Lentisphaeria > Victivallales > Victivallaceae > UBA1784. The sequence continues at coordinate 173,677 of SUWD01000004.1, forward strand.
GCCAGACGCCAGGAGCCATTCATATAGAATTTGAATTCGCCCGGTTTGGCAACGACACCGTCGGCGGCATCGCTGATGGTGAATTCTTTCTCCAAAGCGGCGATAAATCCGGCTTCATCCAGACCGTTGAGAGTTTTGACCGCCCGGTTGTAGGGCATGATCGCAAGTTCGCTGTCCGGAAAAGCCACGGTCAGGAAGTAATTGTAATCCTCTTTGCCGGTGTGATTGGGATTGTTGGGGGCACATTCAGCGGCAGTACGGGCGGCAGCCGCACTGCGGTGGTGGCCGTCGGCAATGTAGAATACCGGAACTTTGTCGGCAAAAAGAGCAGACAGCTCGGCACTTTTTGCTTCATCCATCCGCCACACGGTATGCTGAATGCCATCCGGAGCAGTGAAGTCAAAGGTCGGAGCTTTTGCCGTTTCAGTACCGATAAGGGCGTTGATCTCCGCCACGGCACGGTAGGTGAAAAATGCCGGACCGGTATGAGAACGCAGAGTCATGACATGACGGGTACGGTCATCCTCTTTATCTTTGCGGGTCTTTTCATGTTTTTTGATGATCCCGGCATTGTATTCGGCGGCACTGGCGGCACCGATGACACCGGTCTGACTTCTGCCATTCATGATGAGGCGGTAGATATAGAGATGCTCACCGGCATCCAGAGCGAGGGGGGCTTCGGCGATGATCCGGTCGAATGCCGCTTTTGCCTGGGCGTAAACTTTGTCATCGTGCAGATCGATCCCCGGCTCGAGGTCGATTTCCGGACGGGAAACGTGCAGGAAGCTCAAGGGATTGCCCTCTGCCAGAACTGCCGCTTCTTCGCTGTTGACCACATCATAGGGAACTGCTGAAACCATTGCCGCCTTTTCCGGAGTCGGCACCAAACCGTGAAACGGTTGTAACGTCGCCATAAAAACACCTCTGTTATTTGTTGTTGATGATCTTATAATATAGTCCCCAACCGCACATTTTTCAAATGCTATGCCTAAAAAAAGCCCCCCGGCATGTATTGGAGCAAAAATTACAATTCTTTAAGTTTGACAGTGTAGAGGTAAAAACAGCAGTTTGTTCCACTCACCTGCCAATAGGCGTCCGGCTTAAGAAATTGGAACTCCCCATTTATGAAAGTTGTCAGATTTTTTCTTTTTTCGGATCGGGAGTAATTTTCACCATTGCTGCTTGAATAAGTTTCGGCAATGCGGTTAAGCTGATGCTCCAGTTTGCCGCCCGAAATGAAACTGACAAAATTTTTCTGTGCTTGAGTTTTTGCGAAGATCAATTGTTTATTCCGTGGCTGTTTTGCCGGTACGGCAGCGACGGTAAGCAATAAATTTTCTCCATTTTGTTTGAACAGTACAGTTCCGCCGCGATTTAAGTAGCAGAGTTGTTCAACAGTTTTTGCTGCCTCCTTATTTATTTCTTTGAGCTGTGATACCTGGTTGTAAAAATTGCCGGTCGTGCCGTTATGCTCAAAGTCGCCGACGAATACAGCTCTGGCACAATAAAGGAACTTCCCATGCTGCCAGAAACCGCACGAGTAGATGAAAGGAGTTTGGGAAGATACCAGCATTTGCACAAATTTTTTGCGGAAATTTTGCGTTTCT